>NZ_JBLLNL010000001.1:0-696796 GCF_048158365.1 Denitraticella aggregata
ATTTTCAGACCACGATTAACGCAATCACGTAATCGTGGCCCGTCCCCGATTTATCTAATCTGGCTCAGAACGTGACGTTCAATCCGGCATAAATGGAGCGTCCCATGCCGGGCACGACGTTCCCCCAGCGCGGGACGATGCCGACCGGTGTGGAGGTCATCGTCGTGCCCTGGCCCAGGTAGGCGCCACCCAGCGGCAGGCGATAGAACCGGTCGAAGAGGTTCTCGACCCCGAAGTCGACCCGCGCCTGCTTCCACGAGTAGCTCGCGCGCGCATTGACCAGTCCGAAGCCGGAGGTCTCGACCTCGTTGCGTACCTCCGAGACCCGGGTCTTGGCCGTCACGCCTTCCACTTCGATGCCGTTGTCCCACCCACCGATTCTGTGCGTGAGGGTGAGCTTGGCATTGAGCGGCATGATGTTGTAGAGGCGATCACCGGTGTCGCGGTTCTTGCCGTTGGTGTAGTTGAGCAGGCCCTTGACGCCCCACTCGCCCCAGGCCGTCCTGCCCAGCGGCGCCTGTCCCGACAGGTCGACGCCATAGAGCCGCGCCGACTGGTTCGCCAGTTGCAGGAAGACGAAGCTGTCGGTGGCACTCAGGTTGGCTTCGGTGCATGCGCCGCCAAGGCTGGTCGGGCAGCGGACTGCGTCGATGTAGTCGCTGACACGCGTGTAGTAGGGCGTGGCCTTGAACTCCCAGCTGCGATCGGGGGCATGCCAATCGAAGGTCGCGCTCACGGTGTATGCCTTTTCCGGCTCCAGGTCGATGTCGCCCACATAACCGTTCCCGTCGCCGAACCAGTTGACCATCAGCATCTCCATGCCGCGTGTGCGCCACGTGTAGCGCTCGTACAGGCTGGGTGAGCGCACTTTGCGGGCGATACCGAACTCGATGTCGCGGGTGGCATCGAGCGTGTATCGCGCAAGTGCGGTGAAGTCCCAGTTGTTGTCGGTGCGCTCGCGATCCCGGGCGTTGAACGCGTCGGCCTGGCTCTGGCCGCCCGCCATGGCGCTGTACGGCGACACTGGACCGGCATCGGTTCGCACCCGCTCGAATCGGGCGCCGACCAGCGTGTTCCAGCGGGCGTGGGCTTGCGATTCCCACTCGGCGAAGACTGCGTTGCGGTTACGTTCGCCGTCGTTGATGTTCACGAAGGTGTCGGGCCACATCCCGCCACCCGAGGCCGGCCACCAGTCGTCCAGCCGGTAGCGCTGGAACTCGGTCCCGACGCGCAGCACGTCGCCCTGCGCGAGATCGATGTCGGCCTTGATCGTGCCGCCGATGGTCCGGCTCTCGGTGTACATCGGCATGCCCTGCGCGCATGCGGGACTGATGGGCGAGCAAGGGACAGGGTTGATGGCGGCTGCGCCGCCCGAGGCGGATCCATAGAAGAAGCGCTTGTCGTCGCCGAAGTCCATGAAGTGGTCGACCGTTTCCCGATAGGCACCGGCTTCCAGCGTGCCCCACTCGAACTGACCCAGGTAGCGCAGGTTCACGCTGAGTTGCTCGTTGTCGAGCAGGTCCATGCGCTGGTTAGGCCACAGCTGGTAGGGCATGTCCTGATAGCCGACGCGGGCTTCGAAGAGCTGGTCGCTCCCGCGGAAAGCCAAGCCGAGGTTGTGGTTGCGGGTGTCGTAGGCGGTCGAACCCACTTCGTCGAGTGACAGGGTGTGTCCGGCCCGACCGGTTTCACGGAAAGTCTTGAAGTCGCCGCCGGCCGTGTAGTTGTTCGCCTTGCTCAGCGCGCCGCTGTAGCTCAGGTTGAACGATTCCGTGGCGTAGGTGGCGGACAGATTGACGCCGCGGGCGTTGTTGTTGCTTCGAAAGAACGTCCCTGCTTCGCCTTGTGCGAGAGGTGCCTCGCCAGGCGCGGCAAAATCCGGCGCGGGTGTGCTCGCGATGATCGTGCCGCCGATGCTGTCGCCACCGACGCTCACCGGCGTGATGCCGGCATAGACCTGCAACGCACCCACGTTGGTCGGATCGAGGTATGACAATGGGGGATTCATGTGATTCGGACAGGAAGCGATCAGGTCCATGCCGTCGACCTTGATGCGCAGCCGGTTGTCGGCCAGGCCACGGATCACCGGCAGGCTCGATACGCCGCCGGCGCCATAAATGCTCATTCCGGGTACCTCGCGAAGCAGTGTCGCAGTGTCACTGGTCGCCGATCGAAGGGACTGGACGGTGCCGGTGCCGACCGCCGACGAGCCGATGAGTGACGGGTCGTCGCGACGGGCTTCGACCACGATCGGAGTGAGGGTGACGTCCTGGGCGGTGGCCAGCGGGGCGAAGGGAAGCAGGGCGAGCGCCAGCGATAAGCGGCGTGGACGGACGGGTGCGCAATGATGTCGAGTGTTCATGTCGATTCCTGAAGAGTGACCGTTGTCGTGTGCCGCAATCACGCACCGTCTGCCGCACAGGGGCGGGCAGACCGTGTGGTTGCGGCTGATCGATGGGACTTCAGGAAAGCAGGGGCGGGGCGCGCGGAGGCGGGTGGAGGGTCAGGAAATCCGTGCCCGGCTCGTCCGTCGAGAATGCGCTGCCCGATGTCGGGTACGCCAGAGGCGGAAGGGGCTGAGGTGCGGCGGACGGAGGCGGGCCAGCAAACGATGCCGCGGCACAGACCAGGCACTCGGCCATCTGTGTCGCCGCCGGAGGATCGTCCTGCCCGTCCTGTTCGGCCTCGGGCAGAAGGATGCGTTCGATGCCGAACGGTGTGCACACTTCACCCCATGCGCCCGACCCAGATGCGAGCATGCGCGCATGATGCTGCGCACTGGCGTAGCCGAGCCCCAGATGCGACAGGGTTGCCAGGAAGGCGAGCCACAGCGCGATACGAGGCAGTCGAAGGCCGGGTCGGAATCGTGTCATTTGGATCAGGAGGCTATCACGCGTGTAAAAGAGCGGATTTGATCTCGATCAGATGGACGGTGGCATGCATCACGGACAGGCGGTCGTGCAGCCGATAGCGTCGTCTCAACCTTCGATCCGCTCGCGCGCTCACCGAAGAATGCGCAGGGGCTGATGCAGCTGATTCCGGATACCGTCGAGCGCTTCGGCGTTCGCGACGCGTTCGATCCGGAGCAGAACGTGCGCGGCGGCCTGGCCTACCTCAGATGGCTGCTGCGGCGTTTCGATGGCGACGTGGTGCTGACCGCCGCCGCCTACAATGCCGGCGAAGGCGCGGTCGCGCGCCATGGCGGCGTGCCGCCCTATGCCGAGACGCAGGAATATATGCGTCGCATCCTGAGTTTCTATCCGTCCGCGCGCTATGTGTTTCCGGGCGACGGCGCGCTGGCGCTCGCGACCACCGGGCACTGAATCGGTCTGTCCTGCCAGCAGGGCGGAGGTTGCCAGGCCGCGACCCAGGCCGGGATGTCCGCGGCCGGCATCGGGCGGGCGATGCGGTAGCCCTGGGCGAGTTCGCAGCCCAGGTCGAGCAGACGTTCGCCATGCGCGTCGGTCTCGACGCCCTCGGCGATCGGCACCCGCTGGAACGCGCGCGCGAGCCCCAGGATGCCCTCCAGGATGGCGAGATCTTCCGGGTCGTCGAGCATGTCGCGCAAGAAGCTGCGGTCGATTTTCAGCGTCCGGGCGGGCAGACGCTTCAGGTAGGTAAGCGACGAATAGCCGGTGCCGAAGTCGTCCAGCGCAAAGCCCACGCCCAGCGCCACGCAGTTGCCGATGATGCGTGACACCAGCGCGAGATCCGCCAGCGCGCTGGTTTCCAGGACCTCGAGTTCGAGCTGATCCGCCGGCAGGTCGGGATGGGCGGCGAGCTTCTCGCGCAGACGCGGCAGGAAGTCGGTGTGCTGCAGTTGATGCGCGCTGACGTTGACGCTGACCGGCAGGTTCAGGCCGCGCCTGCGCCAGGCCGACATCTGCGCGAGCGCGGACTCGAGCACCCAGTAGCCGAGCGCGTCGCCGAGCGGATGGTTCTCGATCACCGGCAGGAATTCGGCCGGCGGCAGCAGGCCGCGCTCGGGATGCTGCCAGCGGATCAGCGCTTCCATGCCGACCACCGCGCCGCTGCGCATGTTGACCTTGGGTTGGTAGTGCAGCACGAACCCGTGATCGAGCAGTGCCTGCCGGATCTGCTCCAGGCTCGCGTGATGGCCGCGTACGGCACGATCGTGCACCATGTCGAAGAAGTGGTAGCGGTTCTTGCCCGACAGCTTGGCCTGGTACATCGCCTGATCGGCCTGGCGCAGCAGCTGGTCGGCGTCGATCGACTCGTCCTGCGGGTAGAAGGTCACGCCCAGGCTCGCGGAGACCTGCAGTACGACACCGTCCTCGTCCACCTCTTCGGCGGCAGCGCCGAGCAGGCGCATCAGCGTGGGTTTGCAGGCGTCGATGTCAGGCAGGTCCAGAAGCACCGCGACGAACTCGTCGCCGCCGAGGCGGGCGAGCGTGTCGCCTTCGTGCAGCGCGTGCCGCATGCGATCGGCCGCTGCGATCAGCACGCGGTCGCCCGCGTCATGCCCGTAGCGGTCGTTGATCGCCTTGAAGCCGTCGAGATCGAGATAGGCGATGGTCAGCGTGGAGCCGCGCCGCACGGCCTGGACCATGGCCTGCTGCATGCGGTCGGCCAGCAGCGCGCGGTTCGGCAGGTTGGTCAGCGGGTCGTAATGGGCGATGTGCTCGAGTTGCCGCTGCTGCGCCTTCTGCAGCGAGATGTCACGCACCGTGCCCTGCACCAGCAGCCTGCCGGACAGCTCCGTGCGGGTGAGCAGCACGGTACAGGGGATCTCGTCACCGTCCAGCCGCCGGTGGGTCCACTCGCCGAAGCACGAACCGTCGCGCACTGCGGTCTCGAGCATCTCGCGCGCCAGTTCGGCCGAGGGCCGGCCGTCGGGCTGGAAGGGGGGCGATACGTCGGCCGGCCCCAGTGTCAGTAGTTGATCCAGGTTGTCGGCGCCGAACAGCTCCACCATCGCCGGATTGCCGGCGAGAAAGCGCCAGTCGGGCGGCGACATTACCATCAGCGCATCACGCGACTGGTGGAACAGCACGCGGTAGCGCTCATCGCTGTCCTTCAGGGCCGCCTCGGCCGCCTTGCGCTCGGTGATGTCGAGTGCGATCTCCAAGCGCACGTATTGACCGTCGTCCCACGAGATGGCCTGGTCGTGGAGCTGAAACCAGCGCTGCAGCATCGGGTTGTGGTACTCCCACACCACCGGGGGCGCCGGTTTGCCATCCGCGTCGAGCAGTCGATCGTTGGTGCAGAAGTCGCACGGTTGGGGCATGCCGGCCTGCATGATCTTCCAGCAGGTCTTGCCGACGACGTCGCCCAGCAATGCGCGGGCATGCGCGTTGATGAACAGCACTTCGTGCGTGTCCATGTCGGCCACGTACACCGCGGCGCTGCAGCCGTCCAGGATGCTGAGCAGACGCTGGTGTGCGGTGACCAGCGCGTCGGATTTGGCCCGCAGTGCATCGGCCATCCGTTTCGCGCAGTCCGCGAGCTCATGGAGGGTACGCTCCGGCCCCGGCGGGTGTCCGATCGCGACTTCACGTGCGAGCTGGTTGAGCAGATCGACCAACTGACGATGCTGCTCATCGATCGTGCCTATGCCGGTATCGAGGCTGTCGTTGCATGGAAAGATGTCGATCGCGTTCATGCCGAACCTGGATGGAGGGTAGGCGTCATCGAGGCCGCATACGGATGGCGATTAATGTTCTTTTGCCTTCGGTATCGAGCCCATGCCTGCCAGAATGGAAAGCATAGGGTAGCACCCGGCGCGCGATCCATTCGCCCTTCATTTCGCCGTGACCCGATGATTCGAGGAGAAGAAACGATGAACGCCACCGCCTTCGACTGGACCGGTTTCGAGGTCCGGCACTTCGATGTGAATGGAGTCAGGATCCGGGCCCGGGTGGATACCGATGCCCGTGACGGTCGGCCGGTGATGGTACTGGTGCACGGCTACCCGCAATGCCATGTGATGTGGCGGCGGGTGGCGCAGGCGCTGCGGCAGGACTTCTTTATCGTGATGCCGGACCTGCGGGGCTACGGCGATTCGACCTGTCCGCCGGACGAGCCGGATCATGCGCAGGCGAGCAAGCGGGCGATGGCAGCGGACGTGATTGCGGTCATGGATGCGCTCGGCGTGCAGCGCTTTCTTCTGTGCGGCCACGACCGCGGCGCGCGCGTCGCGCACCGGCTGGTGCTGGATCATCCGGGCCGGGTCGCGCGCCTGTGCCTGATCGACATCGCGCCGACGCTGGACATGTACGAGCACACCGACATGGCGTTCGCGCGGGCCTACTACCACTGGTTCTTCCTGATCCAGCCGGCGCCGCTGCCCGAGATGATGATCGGCCCGGTCGCGCGCGACTATCTGCTCGCCAATCTGGGTGGCTGGGGTGCGGGCGGGCTGAACCACATCGAAACGGACGCACGGGCCGAGTACGAGCGCTGCTTTTGCCGCCCCGAAGCGGTCCACGCGGCGTGCGAGGACTATCGCGCCAGCGCCGGCATCGACCTGACGCACGACCGCGCGAGCCGTGCGCACGGGGGGCGGATCGATTGCGACACGCTGGTGCTGTGGGGCGAGCGCGGCGTGGTCCACCGTCTGTTCGACCCGCTCGTACTGTGGCAGGCGCAGTGTGCGGGGCGGGTCGTGGGTGAACCGATGCCTGCGGGGCATTTCATTCCGGAAGAACTGCCGGACGCGACCGCGGCGGCGCTGAAGCGCTTCATGCACGGATGAGTGTGACAACAGACCATGGAGGGTCTTGAGATGTGGTTACGAAACTTTTCGATCGGTGTCTTGATGCTCTTGCTGGCGGGCTGTGCCGGGTTCGGCCAGACGCGCGTGTTTTCGACCGAAGCCGAACTGCTCGACCGGCGTGGAACGCCGGACCGGGTGTGGGCCAACAATGACGGTACGCGTACGCTCGAGTATTCGAGGCAGCCGATGGGCATCCGCAACTGGATGTATACGGTCGATGCAAACGGAGGGGTCGTCGCGCAGTTCGATGCGCTCACGCGCGAGAACCTTCGCCGGGTCAGGGCCGGCATGACGACGGAGGAGGTGGAGCGCCTGCTCGGTCGGCATCGGGAGGTCAACCGTTTCCGGCTGTCGGGCGAGGAGGTGTGGAACTGGAACGTCGAGAACGAGGGGGCGGGCCTGCAAGCGACGTTGTTCAACGTGCACTTCGTCGATGGTGTCGTCAAGCACACCAGCTTCACGCTGATATCGCCGGGAAACGGAGAGTCGGACCGGGGCGAATGACGTGAGCGCATGCATTCCCGACCCTTGCGCCGCCGTGTGGCCGACTGCGCAGGCGCGGTTCCTGCTTTCCATGGTGCAGATGGCGGGCATGCTGGTCGGCGTGCTGATGGGCCTGCTCGCGGACGTCATCGGTTTGCGCCGCAGCGTGATCATCGGCCAGGTGGTGCTGGCGGCGGCGAGTCTGGTCGGCATGTGGGCGGTGGTGTCGGCCGCGGTGGCGGTGTGGGTTGTGGCTCGGGTACCGTCCGACCGCCTCCGTCGCGGGACGGGAACTCCGGCTAGAATGATCGGAAGCAATGCGAAAAGAAGTGAGGCGATGCGCCTGTCCATGAAGGTCCTTCGAGTGCTGATTGCCGCGCTGGTCATGGGCCTGCTCGGCGTCGCCGCGCATGCGCAAGGCCACCGGCAGGCGTGGGCCGGGGAGCCGCCTGCGGTCGCGCGATTGCTGCAGGAGGGCGATCGCGCCGAACGCAACCGCCAGTTCGCGAAGGCGGCTGCACGTTATTGCACGGCCGCGCGCTTCGGCAGTGCCGAGGCCCAGTTCCGGCTCGGTCGGCTCTACCAGAGCGGGCGCGGCGTGCGGCGCGATGCGGCGATCAGCGCGACGCTGTTCCGTGTGGCCGCCCAGCGCGGCCATGTGCAGGCGCGCAAGTCGCTCGGCCAGGCCCGCCACCCCTTCGTGCTGCCCGACTGCCTCAATGGCGGCCGCTCCGTGCTGCATGAAGGCATTCCCGCGGATTTTGCGCCGATCATCCTTGCGGGTGATCCGGGCAACGTGACCGGTGCGCGCCGGCCGCACGCGCAACTTGTCGCGCGGCTGGCCCCGAAGTTCGGGGTGGATCCGCGCCTCGCGCTGGCGATCGCGCGGGCCGAGTCGGACTTCGACCCGCTTGCGCGTTCGGCCAAGAATGCCCAGGGGCTGATGCAGCTGATTCCCGAAACGGCCGAGCGCTTCGGTGTGCGGGATTCGTTCGATCCGGAACAGAACGTGCGCGGCGGGCTCGCCTATCTCAAATGGCTGCTGCGGCGCTACGACGGCGACGTGATCCTGACCGCGGCCGCCTATAACGCGGGCGAAGGGGCAGTCGAACAATATGGTGGCGTGCCGCCCTTTGACGAGACCCGGGAATATGTTCGCCGCATCCTGAGCTTCTATCCCTTTCCACGCCATGTGTTTCCGGGGGACGGCGCCGTGGCGCTTGCGCCGGCGCAGCAGTGACTCGGCAGTTGTTGTCAGCCGGTGACGGCCGCCTCCAGTCGGTCGAGGTCGAACCCCATCCGCGCGAGTCTTTCGAGCAAGGCCTGGTAGGCGGAGGGGGCGACCTGCGGTGTGCGGGACAGTATCCACAGGTACTTCCGGCCGGGTTCGCTGACCGCGGCGAGCTGGTAGTCCGGGTCGAGGTCGATGAGCCAGTAATCGCCCCACACGAACGGGATGAAAGACAGCCACGCGGGTGCGAAGCGAACCTTGAGCACGGGGGAATCCTCCGCGCCGATCTGACGGGCGATGCCGACCACCTCGATGAAGCGGTCGTCGTCGGTCCTGCAGCGGTTGGTGACCTCTACCCGGCCATCGGCCTGAAGCCGATAGTGTGCGGTGGTGTCGCCGACACATTTGCGCTGGAACCAGTTCGGGTATTTCGCGACTTCGTGCCAGGTGCCCATGTAGCGCGGCACGTCCAGCGACGCGATGGGGGCGAGCGCGGCTGGCGATGAAGGTGTCGATTCGTCAGCATTTGCCGCGGCGATAGCCAGCGAGAGACCGGCCGCGAGGATCAGGCCGCATAACGGGAATCGAAGTTTCATGGAGGCGTTCCTCGTGGATTGCTGTACGGTCGAGTGTATGCCTTCCCGAGGACGGTTGCGCACCCTGTCGATCGAGGAACTCTTTGGCCGCTCCGACGACTGAGCAGGACACCCGTCAAGCCGTGAGCCCACGATGATCCGCACCCTCAAGGAACTCTTCCGGACCCTCACCGATCTGCCGCAGGCCTCCGCCGATCAACGGCCGGAGGGGGTCGAGCACAGGCTGCAACTCGCGACCGCGGTGTTGCTGGTCGAGGTGATGCGGGCCGATTCGGACATCAAGGAGGCCGAACGTGACGCGGTCATCGACGCGCTCGAGGCCAAGTTCGCGCTGACCGGTGACGAGGTTGAACGGCTGTTCGAACTGGCCAAGGCGACGTCGCGCGATGCCCCGGACCTGTACACCTTCACGTCGCGCCTGAACAAGGGTTTCAGCCTCGAACAGAAGGTGCGCATGGTCGAGCATCTGTGGGAGGTGGCCTATGCGGATGGCCATCTGAGCAATCACGAGAACCACCTGATGCTCAAGCTAGGCGATCTGCTCTACATCCCGCGTGGCGATTTCGTCGCCGCAAAACAACGGGCGCGCGCGTCGTTCGGGCTGGAGAGCTGACTGCGGCAAGATCCGGCCGAACCGTGGAGCAGGTCGGCTATGCTGGGCCAGTCCGCCGCCGTCGGAAGATGGTGAGGAAGCCTCGTCAAGGAGATGCCGATGTGTGGTCGCTACGCGCTTTATGGGCCGGTCTCGCGCCTGCGTGAGACCTTCGACGCCGAGGTCGAGGGTTTCGACTTCGCGCCGCGCTACAACGCCGCTCCGATGCAGTGGTTGCCGGTGATCCGGCAGCGACCCGGCGGGGAGCGGGTGGTGCAGGCGCTGCGCTGGGGCCTGATTCCCGCATGGGCGAAGGATGAGGCGATCGCGACCCGGCTCATCAATGCGCGTGGCGAGACGGTGGCCGACAAGCCGTCCTTCCGCTCGGCGTTCAGGCGCCGGCGCTGCATCGTGCCAATGAACGGGTTCTACGAATGGCGGGCCGTTCCGGGCGGCAAGCAGCCGCATTACATTCATGCCGCCCACGACGCGCTGCTCGGTGTGGCCGGGCTGTGGGAACGCTGGACCCGACCTGGCGACGGCGAGTCGCTCGACACCTTCACCGTGATCACCACCGACGCGAACGACGCGCTGCGCCCGCTGCACGACCGCATGCCGGTGATCCTGCCGCCCGAGGCCTACGGCACGTGGCTGGACGCCGGCGTGCCGGCGCAGGACGTCGCGTCGCTGATCAGGCCGGCCGCCGACCGACTGCTGCAATACCACGCGGTATCGACCGCGGTCGGAAACGTGCGCCACGAGAGCCCCGATCTGATCGTGCCAGCGAAATCGGGCTCCGGCGGCACCTGAAACCCCGAACCCTGCCTGCAGCTCGATCAGCGCAAGAATCGGATTGTCGGCACGGTTTCGCTGACGCACACTGCGTGCATGAAAACGCCTGGTGAGGAAATCGCGCACACCGCTGCGCTCGACGAAAGCGCACGACACTATGCGGTGGTCGCGCATGCGATCGAGTTCATTCGTGCGAATGCGGGCAGTCAGCCGAGCCTGGAGGCGGTGGCCGACGCCGTGCACATGAGCCCCTTCCACCTGCAGCGCCTGTTCACCGGCTGGGCCGGCATCTCGCCGAAGCGCTTTCTGCAGTACCTGACCAAGGAGCATGCCCGGGCGGAACTGGCCCGCGCGTCGGATCTGCTGTCGGTCGCGGCGGACAGTGGTCTGAGCGGGCCCGGCCGTCTGCATGATCTGATGATCAGTTGCGAGGCGATGACGCCCGGCGAGATCAGGTCGGGCGGGCTTGGCATCCGGATTCGCTGCGGGATCGCTGCGTCGCCGTTCGGGGACGCGCTGGTCGCCTGGACCGCGCGTGGCATCTGCCACCTCGCGTTCTGCGCCGAGGAGCCGGTCGGCATGATCCCGGAGCTGCAGCGACTGTGGCCGGGCGCGTCGATCACGCGCGACGACGATGGGGCGGGCGCGCTGATGGCGACCGTCTTTCCGGTGACGCCGACCCGTGGACGGCTGCATCTGCTGCTGCGCGGCACCAACTTCCAGATCAAGGTGTGGGAGGCGTTGATCCGGACCGAGCCGGGGACGCTGCTGTCTTACAAGGCGCTCGCGCGCGGGATTTCGGCGCCGACCGCGTCGCGGGCCGTGGGTGGCGCGGTCGCGGCGAACACGATCGGATATCTGATTCCGTGCCACCGCGTCATCCGCGAATCGGGCGAGGTCGGAAATTATCGCTGGGGGGCGACCCGCAAGTATGCGATGCTCGGCTGGGAGGCGGCCAGGGCTGCCGGTATCGGTGACCGGCCGGCACTGGACAACTGCGGCAGGGCCGGCGCCGATGGAGTCCTCAGTCGCGCAGACGGCTGAACACGTAGTCGTGGTCCTGCTGCGGCGCGTGGCAGCCGTAACAGGCGGTTGCCGCATCCTTGCCGACGACGCGCTGCGTGGGATCGCCGCCGGCGAAGCCCTCGAAGCCCCAGCCACCGGTGTCGGCGAACCGGGCCTGATCCTTATGCATGACGCCCACGACCTTGCGCGCGCCTTCGGTGACCGCATTGTCGGCCCGAGTCGCCTCCAGCAGGTCGAACACGATCACGGCGCCGTCCGGAAAGCGACCGGCGCGGTAGCCCTCCACCGCCTTCGCGTTCGCGTACAGGTGGTGGATGCCCCCGAAGGCTTCGTGCAGCGGGTGTCCCTGCTCGATCACCATGCTCTTCACGTGATGCCAGTCGCGATAGCCGTCCGGATAGGCCACCTCGGCCTCGGCCAGGGCGGCGCTCCATGCGGGGATCAACAGTAGCGTCAGCAGTCGTTTCATGGTGCTCTCCTCAGTTCTGAATGATGCATCGACTCGATGCACTTAAAGCTTAGAGTCGATGCATCATGCTTGTCAAGAGGTGTATCGAGGCGATACATTTATACAATGAATGCTTCGTCTTTGCTGCTCGAGCGCCTCGGGGCGCTGATTCACCAATCCGTTCGCGAGGATGCGGCCCGTCACGGCTTGCTGCCGATTCATGTGCAGGTGCTGCGCTATCTGGCGTTGGCCAATCGCTACAGCGACCTGCCGATCGCGATCGCGGATTATTTCGGCATTACGCGCGGAACGGTCTCGCAGAGCCTCGCGGTGCTCGAACGCAAGGGTTTGCTGCTGAAGCAACCCGACCCGGTGCATGGCAGGCGCGTGCATCTGACGCTGACCGACGCCGGCCAGGCAGTGGTGGAGGACAGTTGGGCAGAGCGTCTCGAGACAGCGCTGAGTGCGTTACCGGCAGAGGCGGCCCGACTCGACGCGACACTGCGCAAGCTGCTCAGTGCGCTGCAACGCCTGAACGGCCAGCGTGCGTTTGGCGTCTGTCGTCAGTGCGCACACTTTCTGTCCGAAAAGGACGGTGCCCGCTGCGGCCTGACCAGCGAGCCACTGGCGGCAGAGCAGACCGTCCGCATCTGCCGGGAATGGAGCGCGCCTTCTGGAGAGCCGGGTTAGGTCACCCCCGACCGTGACGTCGCCTGAAATCCTCGATCAGCCAATGGGCGATCGTGCCGCTGCCCGGGATGCGCTCGGGCAGTCGATCCACGTGGTAGAAGCGCGCGTCCTCGATCTCGCCTGGCGCGCACACGATGTCGCCGCCCGCATAATCGGCGTGGTAGCCCAGCATCAGCGAATGTGGGAATGGCCAGGGCTGGCTGGCGAAGTAGCGCAGGTTGCGCACCGTCAGCCGGGTTTCCTCGAATATCTCGCGATGGATGGCCTGCTCGACGTCTTCGCCCGCATCGATGAAGCCGGCCAGCGCGCTGTAGAGACCGGGCGGAAAGTGCGGCGACCGGCCGAGCAGGATCTCGGGTCCGCGCTCGACCGCGACGATGACGACCGGTGAAACCCGAGGATAGTGATCGCGGCCACAGGCGTCGTTGCTGCACTGCCTCACGATCGAGTCGGAAAGTCGGCAGGTCGGTGCCCCGCAGGCGCCGCAGAACCGGTTGCTGCGGTCCCATTCGAGCAGTTCCATGGCGCGCGCAGCCATGCTCACCCGGGCCGCATCGAGCTTGTCCGACAGTCCGCGATATCCGACGAAGGCCATGCCGGCAGGGGGGACTGAGTCATCCGGGATTTCGGCGGCGAAACAGGGCGCGCCTTCGATTTCGCCGATGCGCAGCGTCCGGGCGATCGCGTCGTGCGGGATGAACGGACACGGTCCGTAAGCGGGCAGACCGTCATCGAAGTTCAACAACAGCGTCTGAGCACGCGCGACGAACCAGAGGCCGTGCGCGGCCGGGCTGTCGTCACTCAAGATGTGTGGGCGCTTCCTGCGCGAAAGGCCAGATTGTCGTTGGCCGGTCGCGTGGTCCACAGAAGGGGAGAGACCGACTCGGCCGCCCGAACCCGACGCAGCGGTTCGTCGTTCGACCCTGGTCGTTCGACCGAGGGGGTGGTCCCGTGCGACCACCCCCGACCGGTGAACAGATTGTGCTGCAGCTCGAAGGTTGCGACGAGCACCGAAAGGCTGGTGGTCATTGAAGTGGCGATCAACCTGGGCAACATGAATTGCGGCATTGTTGGCGACTCCTGTACAAGGAATGGGTCAGCGAACATTAGCGGTGAAGAGTATACGATACGGGCGAGGCTGTCGCTTCGGGGGAACCCTATGTAAGGACCGTTTTGCCAATCACCCGGCAAGCTGTGGTCAATGGAGTTTCCAGGATCATTGGCCTCCGGTCGCCGCGGCGCGGGTCGCGACGACGGTAGAGCCTCGCTACGATCCATGCGACGCAGGCGGACAGCACCACGTCGATGGCCAGCGCGACCATAACCGGTCCGGCGTCGGTGCCCATGTGTCTGCTCCGGCGGATCAGCCCATCTTGTACAGCGCGAACTTGTTTCCATCCGGGTCGCGCAGATAGCAGCCGTAGAAGGTCGGTGTGCGTGGGCCCGGTTCCCCCTCGCTGGTCGCGCCCAGTTCGATCGCCTTCGCGTAGAGCGCATCGACGTCCTCACGGCTGGGTGCCTGCAGCGCGAACATGTTGCCGTTGCCCGGATGCATCGGCTGGCCATCGAACGGCAGGCAGATGCCCAGCATGGGTTTGTCGCGACCGCTACCGAACAGGATCATGCGTCCGATGTCGACGATAGGTTTTGCGCCGAGCGGTGCGAGCAGTGCAGAGTAGAACGTCTTCGCGTCGTTCATGTCGCGAACGCCGATGGTGACGTAGCCGATCATTCGAATCTCCCGTGTGAAAGCCGTAGGGTGCCACGAATGAATCGAGTAAGCAGCGGCGGCAGGGCTCGAGGGCGGCTCCGCCGGGTATTCACTGGGTTGATTCCGGCATAGAAAACTTGTCAGTCAGATTTGTTGCGTTGCACCAACTTTCGGTCTAGTATTGGACCTGTCTCCTCCACCCTCCTCCAATGGTGTGGATTAGCCCGGGCCCGAAACGGTCCGGGCTTTTTTTCGTGCATTGCAGTAATGGCGAAGCTGTTCACAGCGTTGGCTCGAGCCGTCTGCGCAGACGGCTCACAGGTGTACTGGCAAAAAAAGAGCCCGGGCATTTGCATGACCGGGCTCAATCCACACCATTGGAGGAGGGTGGAGGAGACGAATCAAGAATAGTCGAGCTTGTGGTGCGTTGCAATAAGAATCGCCATGGAATGATTTTATCCTTGAATCTATCGATTGAATCAGCCCTGTGTTCGAGTGAGTCCTGTGATTCGAATTCATGCAGCATGGGATGCTGTGGTGCATTATCGAGCGCGCCAGGATGGGCGCGCGCCGGCGCTACGACGGTGCCGAGGGCTTCAGATCAGGATGCCCCACCAGCGCAGCGTATGCCGGAAATGCTCGCGAACCGCGAGCTGCGATCTCGACCGCTGTGTCGAGATCCGCGACAACGTGTTCAACTTTGCGCCGCATCGCCAGCCGCAGCACTACGCCATCATCACCGAACCCCACATCAGACCCCGGATCGCCATGAAACTGTTGTCCGATCATCCGCTCGAGCACCGTCACAATGCGGCCGCCCGCTTCGACAATCCCTTCGGCCCGCGCCAGGACGCGGTGCTGGGCGAAGCCGACTGCGCCGCGGCGCGCGCGGAGATCGCCACCTGGCCGGGCTACGCGGTCACGCCGCTGCACGAACTGAGCGGTCTGGCCGCAGCCGCCGGGTTGGGACGGGTGTGGTTCAAGGACGAGGCGGGGCGCTTCGGACTGGGCAGTTTCAAGGCGCTGGGCGGAGCGTACGCGGTGTCGCGCATCCTGATCGCGGCGATTCGCGAGCGCACCGGTGCGAGCGCCAACACCGCCGACCTGTTGTCGGCCCGCTACGGTGACATCGTGTCCGGCGTCACCGTGACCTGCGCGACCGACGGCAATCACGGGCGTTCGGTTGCGTGGGGTGCGCAGCGTTTCGGTTGTCCATGCGTGATCTACATCCATGCGACCGTCAGCGAAGGACGCAAGGCCGCGATCGAGCGCTACGGTGCGGCCGTGGTTCGCACCGCCGGTAACTACGACGATTCGGTGCGCCAGGCAGCCGAGGACGCGGCGAAGTTCGGCCGTATCGTGGTGTCGGACACCTCCTGCCCCGGCTACATGGACATTCCGCGCCTCGTGATGCAGGGCTACACCGTGCTCGCAGACGAGGCGATCGAACAACTGCCGGCCGACGCGATGCCGACCCATGTGTTCCTGCAGGGCGGCGTGGGCGGTTTCGCGGCGGCGGTGATGGCGCGTTTCTGGCAGCGCTTCGGTGCTGCACGGCCACGTTTCGTCATTGTCGAGCCCGACCGCGCCGCCTGCATTCTCGACAGCGTCGCGAAGGGGGAGCTGACCGCGGTGCATGGGGATCTGGACACGTTGATGGCCGGGCTCGCCTGCGGCGAGGTGTCGCTGCTGGCCTGGGAGATCCTGGAGCCTGCGGCTGACGACGCGCTCGCGATCCCGGACGCGGCTGCGGTCGAGTGCATGAAGCTGCTGGCGCAGGGCGTGGGCGAAGATCCTCGCCTGGTGTCCGGCGAATCCGGCGTGACCGGGCTCGCCGGAGCACTGGTCGCACTGCAGCATCCGGATGCCGCGCGGGCGCTCGGACTGGACGCAAACAGCCGCGTGCTGGTGATCAGTACCGAAGGCGCGACCGACCCGGTGCTCTATCGGAAACTCGTCGGACGCAGCGCAGAAGAGGTGACGGCATGACCGCGCCGGCCCTTTCGATCGATGGCGCGCGTCTGCAGGCGCGCATCGCCGGACTGGAAGGGGTCGAGACGCTCAACGATGCCGGCATCGAGACCGAACATCCGGTCGCGGTCGCGTTCTTCACCAACCGCGCAGATGCTGGCCTGGGTCTGCCCGACCGCGATGATCTTCGTTCCCGGCGCCGGCGGCATCAGTCACAACGTGCGCGAATATACGGCGCCGGCGCAGATCGAAGCGGGTGCGAACGTGCTGCTGCATCTGATGCTCGATCTGGCGGGCTGAAACATCCGTTGGTCACATTGCGATGTCGCGCTGTGTTTTTCGAATGCTTATCCGGACGCGTGCTTCATGTCGGTCGATGGTGCGAACTGCCCACCGATCCGTCCGTCGATCTAATTCGCATCGATTTGATCCAGGTCAAAAGGTCCGGAGACAGGGGGCCCGAACGAGGTTTAGACTCAAGCATTCGAGAACTGCGATCAAGGAGGCGCAAATGGCAGCAAAGGAGTCGAAGAACGACCCAGTCGCTCAGGGCAATGAGGCGGTGGCCGGCAAATCCCGCAAGGCGAGCAAAGTCCGGAGGCCGGTCGCAACGGGGGATGTCGCACCCGATCAGACGCTGGACGGCCTGGAGAATTTCGAGATCGCCGAGGCGGTCGATGCGGCAAGCGATTCGAAGCTCGTCGCGCTGGAAGACATCATCCGCTCAGGGGCAGGGCCGGACGTCAATCAACTGGCCGATCATCTCGGTGCGATTCTGAAGGGGGCATCCCCTGACGACATCGCGATGTTGCGCCGCACCCTGTTTCAGGACGAGCTCGCGGCGACCTTTCGCACCGGCACCCGGGCGGACGACGAACTCGCCGACGATTGGCGCAGCGGGGGCTATCCGTACAAGAACCTGATGAGTCGCAAGACCTACGAGAAGCAGAAGTACGGCTTGCAGGTCGAGCTGCTGAAGCTGCAGAAGTGGGTCAAGGAATCGGGTGAGAAGGTGGTGATCCTGTTCGAAGGCCGGGATGCTGCCGGCAAGGGCGGAACCATCAAGCGATTCATGGAACACCTCAATCCGCGGGGCGCGCGCGTCATCGCACTCGAGAAACCGACCGAAACCGAGCGCGGTCAGTGGTACTTTCAGCGCTACATCCAGAACTTGCCGACGGCCGGCGAGATCGTGCTGTTCGATCGCTCCTGGTACAACAGGGCCGGGGTCGAGCGGGTGATGGGTTTCTGCTCGGATGCCGAGTATGGCGAATTCATGCGTCAGGCTCCCGAGTTCGAACGCAATCTGGTGCGAAGCGGCATCATCCTGATCAAGTTCTGGTTTTCGGTCAGTCGTGACGAGCAGCGCCGCCGTTTCAAGGAGCGTGAAGCGCATCCTCTCAAGCAGTGGAAGTTGAGCCCTATCGATCTGGCCTCGCTGGACAAGTGGGACGACTATACCGCTGCGAAGGAGGCGATGTTCTTCCACACGGACACCGCCGATTCGCCGTGGACCGTGGTCAAGTCCGATTGCAAGAAACGCGCGCGACTGAATGCGATGCGCTACGTGCTGCACAAGCTGCCCTACACCAACAAGGATCAGTTGCGCATCGGACCGATCGATCCGCTGCTGGTCGGGCGTGCAAACGTGGTCTACGAGCAGGGCGAGGCGCACGCGGTGGCGATTTTGTGACGCAGGCCCGTTTCCGCTTGCAGGAAGTTCCGGGCGGCCCGGCAGATCACGTTCCACTTCTTCTGGTCCATCCAATGTCCTCACTGTGATGATGCGATCCCGTTCCTCGAACGGTTGGTCGCTCCCCGTCCCTGGGCGGCGTGCTGCTGTGCGCGCCGCAGCGGCTGAGCAACCCGCTGCCGGCGATCGGTCTGCTGATCGCTGCCGGGCTGGTCGTGCTGTTCGCCTTCATCGCCGATCGTCGTCGCGCTGCCCGAACCTGAGGTCCGGGCCGGGCCACTGTGCCACAATAGCGGCCGTTCCTCGCTTCCCGGTCGGGCATCCCCCGTCGTCAGACTCGTCCCCGCACAATGAACCGGATCTTCCTCGGCATCGTCCTGATCGCATTCTTCGCCGCTGCGTCGCGCGAGATCGCGCATGTCCCGGTCGAGGGCGTGCAGAGCCCGATGGAGGCTCTGTCCGCCGGCATGATCTCGTCGGCCGGCGGCGCGGTGGAACTCGCGCTCGGGCTGGTCGGCGTGATGACACTGTTCCTCGGGCTGATGAAGGTCGCCGAAGCGGGCGGATTGCTGACCATCATCGCGCGGCTGATCCGGCCGCTGATGACCCGGCTCTTTCCCGAGGTTCCGCCCAATCATCCGGCGATGGGTGCGATGATCCTGAACATGTCGGCGAACGCGCTCGGCCTGGGCAACGCGGCCACGCCCTTCGGCATTCGCGCCATGCAGGAACTGGACAAGCTCAATACCCGGCCGGGCACCGCGACCAACTCGATGGCGCTGTTTCTCGCGATCAACACGTCCAGCATCACGCTGCTGCCCACCGGCGTGATCGCGATCCGCGCCGCGGCAGGCTCGGCCGATCCGGCCGGCATCCTGCCGACTACCCTGTTCGCGACCGTGTGCGCGACGATCGCGGCGATCACCGCGGCGACGGTGTACAGGCGTTTCTCGGCGATCGGACCGCGTGACCCGGCCGCCGCCGCGATCGAGCGGCCGTGGGTCACCGACGATCCGTCGCGCGAAGCGCTGCCCGAGGATCCGGGCGCGTATCCGCTGTGGGTGTCATTCCTGGCGCTTGGCAGCATCATCGCGCTGATTCCGGCGACGATCCTGTGGGGACGGGTCATCTCGCCGTGGATCATCCCCAGCCTGATGATCGGCTTCCTGCTGTTCGGAGCATTACGCGGTGTGCGCATCTACGAGGTGTTCGTCGAGGGCGCGAAGGACGGCTTCCAGGTCGCGCTGCGCATCATTCCGTATCTGGTCGCGATCCTGGTCGCGGTCGGCATGTTCCGCGCCAGCGGCGCGATGGATGTCATGGTCAGCGTGCTCGGTGGCTTTACGTCCCGGGTCGGCCTGCCGGCCGAGGCGCTGCCAATGGCGCTGCTGCGGCCCCTGTCCGGTTCCGGCGCGTATGGCGTGATGGCATCCATCATCAACGATCCGGCGATCGGTCCGGACAGCTATGTCGGTTATCTGGTCACGACACTGCAGGGATCGACCGAAACCACGTTCTATGTGCTGGCGGTGTATTTCGGCGCGGTGCAGATCCGCCGCATCCGCCACACGCTGGCCGCTGCGCTGACCGCCGACGTGGTCGCGGTGATCGCGGCGGTGGCGATCTGCAGTTATCTGTTCCTGTGAGCACGCCGCGGGGGACCCGCGGCGTGCGGCAGTGGCAGTGAAGGGCGGTCTGAGTACCGCATCGAAGAGACCGGCCCTTGGGCCGGAAATTAAGCCCCGGTGCATCCCGCCCCGGGGTGGCTGAAGACCGGACGTCCGGTGATGTCCGCTGTCCGACAATCGGGAGTGTTTCATGTTTCAAATCGAATCCGCCTCGCGCAGAGGCTTTGTGCTTGCCACGGCGACGCTCGCGGCTGCGCTTTCCCTCGGCATCGCCGCACCGGGCGCGCACGCGCAACAGCGCCCCGCCAAGTTGATCATCACCGCGATCCCGGACGACGGCGACGCAGACCGCATGCGCGAGAACTTCGGCGCGCTCGCGCGCCACCTGGGCGACGCGGTCGGCCTTCCGGTCGAGTACATGCATGTCGAGAACTACGCGGCCAGCGTGACCGCACTCGCGACCGGCCGCGCGCACATCGCGTGGCTGGGGGCGGTGACGACCGCGCAGGCCCGCATGATGATGGGTGACCAGCTGACCATTCTCGGCAGCCGCGACATCGACAAAGGCTTCGTCAGCTACTTCATCGCGAATCCGGGGACCGGACTGGCGCCGCTATCCGATCTGGGCGAACTCGCGAAGGCGGCCGAAGGCCAGGGCTGGAGCTTCACCTTCGGCAGCAAGAGCAGCACCTCCGGCCACATGATGCCGCGCAAGTTCTTCGTGGATCAGACCGGTGTCGCGCCCGAAGCGGTGTTCCGCACCGTGGCCTATTCCGGCAGCCATGACGTGGTGATGCAGATGGTGGCCGACGGTACCCATCAGGTGGGCGCACTGAACTACGCCTCCTGGGACAAGGCGCCCGCCGAGCTGCAGGCCCGCGCCCCCATCGTCTACACGACGCCACCCTTCACCAATTATGCGCTGACCGCCCGCGCCGACCTGGGCGAGGACCTGCTGGCCGGACTGCGCGCCGCGCTGCTCGCGATCGACGGCAGCACTGACGAAGGTCGCCGTATCCTCGGCTATCTGAAGGCCGGCAGCTTCGTCGAGGCCGACATGTCCGAATGGATGGGCTATGTCGAACTGCTGGAGTCGGGTATCGACATCGGCGGCTGACGCGCGTGAGCAATCAGGATCGCGCGGTGCATGTCGCCGCTGCATCGGTCGTGTACGGCCGCCAGCGCGTGCTCGAAAACATCGATCTCGACATCGCGCCCGGCGAGCGGGTGGCCGTGATCGGACCGTCCGGCGCGGGCAAGACCACGCTGTTCCGGTTGATCGCCGCACTGGTCAAACCGGCCGAGGGTGAGGTGGTGACGCTCGGGCGCGACACGCGTCGTGTGTCGGGCCGTCCGCTCGCACGCCTGCGGCGGGAGGTCGGTTTCCTGCATCAGCAGGACAACCTGATCCCGCAGCTGCGCGTCGTGCACAACGTGCTGATGGGTCGGCTCGGCCACTGGTGGTTCGCGCGTGCGCTGCTGTCGCTGCTGTGGCCGCAGCAGATCGAACAGGCCCGCGCGGCGCTGGCGCGGGTGGAACTCGAGGACAGGCTGTGGGCGCTGCCGGACGAATTGTCCGGCGGCCAGCAGCAGCGGGTGGCGGTCGCACGGCTGATCGTGCAGCAGCCGCGCCTGGTGCTGGCCGACGAACCGGTCAGCGCGCTCGACCTGCGGCTCGGGCGGGAGATCATCGCGCTGCTGTGCGGGCTCGCGGCGTGCGACGGCGTGACGCTGGTCGTGAACCTGCACACGCTCGACCTGCTGCAGGGCCATTTCGACCGGGTCGTGGCGCTGCGCGGCGGCCGGTTGTTCTGGCAGGGCAGGCCGGACCAGTTGAGCCAGCTCTTGCTGCGCGAACTCTACGGTGCAGAGTACC
Organism: Denitraticella aggregata; assembly: GCF_048158365.1. Classification (NCBI taxonomy): domain Bacteria; kingdom Pseudomonadati; phylum Pseudomonadota; class Betaproteobacteria; order Rhodocyclales; family Zoogloeaceae; genus Denitraticella; species Denitraticella aggregata. The sequence continues at coordinate 21,474 of NZ_JBLLNL010000001.1, forward strand.
GCGCGCTGCATCTGGACGAGATGGCGCTGCCGGCATGAGGTCTGCCCCCGGATGAGCACGCTCGCGCTGGAGCACGCGATCGGCCGTCACGACCGGCGTCCGCTCGGGCATTTCGTCGCGATCCTAGCGGTGCTGCTCGCGCTGGCTGCCGCCTTCGCCGCAGCCGAATGGGATTTCGCGGCATTGACCGACGCGGAGCGCCGCGCGCAGGCGGCCAGTCGAATCGGTGCATGGTTCGCCGCCTTCATGTCGCCGGACCTGTCGCGGGCCTTCGTCATGCATGCGTGGGACCTGACGCTGCAGACGCTGTCCGCCGCGGTGCTTGGCACGACGCTGGCGGTGATGCTCGCGTGGCCGCTGGCGATGGGGGCGAGCCGGGCGGTGTGCGTGGGCGAGGAGCACGCCCGCGGCAACGTGCGTGGATGGCGGCATTTCCCGCTGCGCTCGCCGACCGCGTTGCTGTGCGCGGCCTGCCGGTTGGTCCAGGATATCCTGCGCGCGGTGCCGGACTTCGTGTGGGCGATCATGCTGGTCGCGATGATCGGGCTCGGGCCGCTCACCGGCGCGTTGGCGCTGGCGCTCAACATCACCGGCATCCTGGCTAAGGTCTATAGCGAGCTGTGGGACAGCGTGGACGAGTCGCGTTATGCGCAGGTCAGCAGCCTGGGCGGCGGGCGGATCGCGACCTTTCTGTACGGCATCCGGCCGCTCGCGTCGCGCAACGTGCTGTCCTTCACGTTGATGCGGGCCGAATGCGCGATCCGCAACGCGGCGGTGATCGGCGCGGTCGGCGGGGGCGGACTGGGTTCCGAGATCTGGTACCAGATCCGCTTCGGCGCATGGGACAAGGTCAGCACGCTGATCCTGTTCACGCTGCTGCTGACGCTCACCGCCGATCTCGCGAGCAATTACATCCGCCGTCAGCTGCGCGGCGACCCGAATCGGGCCGCGGCCGGCGGCGCGGTGAGCGCGTCGTGCGCGGTGGCCGGTCCGGTCGAGGCCGCCGCAGCGATGCCGCGCCCGCCGCTCCGCCCGTGGTGGGCGACCGGTTTCGTCGCGCTGGTCGTCGTATGGTCGCTGTGGTTCATGGGCTGGGGCAATCACGCCGGGCAGGACGGGGCGCCGCGCAATCATCTGGCCCCGGCGATGGAACTGTTCACCGGCCAGGCCTGGGACAACCTGCGCTTTTTCGAGCGACTGCTGTCGCCGGAACTCGACCTGGCCGCGATCGGGCTCGGCGATCCCGCGCGGGCGGCCGAGCGCGCACAGCAGGGCAAGGCGGTGGCGCTGTTCGCCGAGTTCGGTCCGCTGGATGTGTGGCGGCCGCAGGCATGGATGGCCTGGAAGGCGGAACTCGACAAATGGTTCGTGTGGCGCGTGATCGCGTCGGCGGCGGTACCGCTCGCGATCGGGATCGTCGGCACGGTGGCGGGCGTCGCAGCGGCGATCGTGCTGACCTATCCGCATTCGGCGACCTTCCAGTTGCATGCGCCGCGCTTCACCGGCGAAACACCTGCGCCGTGGCGACGCGCGTGGCGTGGGGTGTGGCTGGTCGCCGCGCGGGCGGTCGCAGTGGTGTCTCGCGGCGTGCCGGAAGTGATGTGGGCATTCCTGTTCATCGCGTTCTTCGGACCCGGCCTGGTGGCCGGCACCCTCGCGATCGCGGTGCACACGCTGGGCGTGCTGACCCGTGTGTTCGGCGAGACGGTGGACAACCAGCCGCATCGGCGCTTCGAACCGGTGTGCGGGGCGTCCCGCCTGGCGACCTTCGGCACGGTCGCAGTACCGCTCGCGTGGCGTGACTGGATGACCTACGCGTTCTTCCAGTTCGAGAGCAACGTGCGCGCGGCCGTGGTGCTGGGGCTGATCGGTGTCGGCGGCCTGGGCTTCCAGTTCAGCTTCAACTTCGAATGGTTCCGCTTCGAGCGCGCCGGCACCTATCTGATCATGATCGTCCTGCTGACGGTGATCATCGACCGCACATCGCGGTGGTTGAAGCTGTCGCGCGCCGGGCGCTGAGCGCGGTCCTTTTGCCGATTTTCAGCGTTTACGAGTCCGGTAATGCCACCATGGCAAGACCTTGCTCAGCGACAGCACGCGGCCGCATTCGGCGGGAGCGTAGCCCGGCAGCGCGGCCAGCCGCTCCAGCCATTCGGCGCTGCGCAGGATCTCCATCAGTGCCAGCGTGGCGGGCTGGTCGAGACTGCTCTTCAGGCAGGCGAGGTGATAGTGCTCCTCGACGAGCGGCACGAACTCGAGTCCGCGCGCCCTCGCGCTCGCTTCGATGCCGAGTCCGGCGTCCACCGCACCGGCTGCGACCGCTTCGGCGACCGCCGCATGCGATGGCTCCTCGCGATCGTAGCCCAGGATGTCGTTGGGTCTCAGACCGTTCTCGGCCAGCAGATCGTCGAACAGCACCCGGGTGCCGGTTCCGCGCGCGCGGTTGGCGAAGCGAGCACGGTGCGTGCGCAGATCCGCGAGCGTCGCGAGGCCCAGCGGGTTGCCCGGCGCGAGGATCAGACCCTGCATCCGGCTCGCGAAACCGATCAGCTTGTGCTGACCGGGCCGCAGCAGCGGCTTGTAGGTGCGCTGCGCCAACGTACCGACGGCCGGGCCAAGCCGCGTATGAAATCCGGCCATCGTGCAGCGGCCCTCGTTCAATGCGCGAATCGCGTCCACGCTGCCGGTGAAGCGGATGTCGAGATGCAGTCGCCGGCGACGCGCCAGGTCGCTCAGCGCAGCCAGGGCCTGGTCATGGCTCGCGTAGAAGGTCAGGACATGGGCCGCGTCGTCGAACGCGACCGCGAATGCGCGATCGAGGTCGGCACGCAGCGCTTCGATCTGCGGCAGCAGGCGCGCCTGCGCCTGCCGTTCGGCCCACATCAGTTTTGCGGCGAACTCGGTCAGACGGGCGGGTTGACCCTTCTCCCAGGTGACCAGTTGCTGTCCGAGTTCGACCTCCCAGCGCTTGAGTTCGCCCCACACATGCCGATACGACAGCTCCAGTGCGCGCGCCGCGCCGCTGATCGAACCTCGCTCGTTCACCGCCTGCAACAGGTCGATCAGCGGGTTGCGGATCATCGGAGAACCGGCATCGCGCGCCAGCGTGTAGTTCAGGCGAACCCTATGCATGACCGTTCATATTGATGGAAGTCCTGTGTGCTCATAGATTACGTCAATTCCACGAGCCTGTCGGCCTCACCATCGGGATCCGGATTCACCCATCCACAGGAGATTTCACAATGAGCTTGATCACTTCGCTTCGCAAGGCTGCAGGCCTGGGCAGGGTTGCGCTTGCATGCATGTTCGCGCTCGCATCGGCGGCCACGATGGCGCAGTCGATCGTCGTGGCCTCGACCACGTCGACCGAGCAGTCCGGCCTGTTCGGGCATATCCTGCCGAAATTCACCGGGGCCAGCGGAATCGAGGTCAGGGTGGTCGCGCTCGGCACCGGGCAGGCGCTGGACGTGGGCCGTCGCGGCGATGCCGACGTGGTGTTCGTGCACAACACCGAGGCCGAGGAGAAGTTCGTCGCCGACGGGTTCGGTGTGGAGCGTTTCAAGGTCATGTTCAACGATTTCGTGCTGGTCGGCCCGAAGTCGGATCCGGCCGGAACGAAGGGTCAGGATATCGTCGCGGCGCTGACGAAGATCGCTGCGTCGAACGCGCCGTTCGTGTCGCGAGGCGACCGCAGTGGCACGCATGCAGCCGAATTGCGCCATTGGAAAACGGCCGGCATGGGTGAGGACAAGGGCAGCGGCTACAAGGAGTGCGGTTGCGGCATGGGGCCGGCACTGAACATGGGCGCTTCCAGCGGCGCCTACGTGCTGACCGACCGCGGCACCTGGCTGAGCTTCAAGAACCGCGGCGATCTGACGATTCTGGTCGAAGGCGACTCGCGCCTGTTCAACCAGTACGGCGTGATGGTGGTCCATCCGGCGCTGCACCCGCATGTTAAGCAGGCCGAAGCGCAGGCGTTCGTCGACTGGCTGGTCTCGGTCGATGGGCAGACCGCGATCGCCTCCTATCAGATCGACGGTGAGCAACTGTTCTTCCCGAACGCGGCCGAGTGAGCTGCCCTCGGGTGACGTGAGGTCAGCGGAAGGCGATCGCGCAGCATGATCGAGGGCTCGGCAAAAGGGTAGACTACGGCCTTCAGTCCGATACCCTGGTCCAGAGTCATGATCGATTGCCGCATCGTCCCGGTCACCCCGTTCGAACAGAACTGCAGCATCGTGTGGTGCGAAGCCACGAAGAAGGCGGCGGTCGTCGATCCCGGTGGGGATCTCGACCGCATTGTTGCCGCCGCGGCGAAGCTCGGCGTGACGATCGAGAAGATCCTGATCACGCACGGCCATATCGACCATGCGGGCGGCACCGCGAAGCTCGCGCGCGAGCTGGGCGTGCCGATCGAGGGACCGCACCCCGATGACCGCTTCTGGATCGACGGCATGCCCGATCAGAGCCGGATGTTCGGTTTACCGAACGGCGAGGCCTTCACGCCTGACCGCTGGCTTGCCGACGGCGACACGGTCACGGTGGGGGAGCAGACGTTCCAGGTCATCCACGCGCCGGGCCACACCCCGGGCCATGTCGTGTTCTTCCACCCTGGTGCGAGACTGGCGCTGGTCGGCGACGTGCTGTTCGCGGGCTCGATCGGCCGCACCGACTTTCCCCGCGGCGACCATGCGACGCTGATCAGCTCGATCAGGAACAAGCTCTTTCCGCTCGGTGACGACGTGCGTTTCGTCCCGGGCCATGGTCCGATGTCGACCTTCGGCCGCGAGCGGGCGAGTAATCCCTACGTCGCCGATCGCGGCTGACGCAGGTCGCGGAGTGCCGGCGTGAGCGCGCGTCGGTGGCGCAAGGCCCGGATCGTCGCGGTCCTGATCCTGCTCGTGTTGCTGGTCGTGGCCGCGCTGACGCACCGGTTCGGCGAACGCGTGCTGCGCGGACTGCTGCTCGAGCAGGCTGCGGCGCTGCTGGTGCCGGGGCTGCGGATCGACGCGCCACTCGAATGGTCGCTCTACCCCGAGGCGTCGCTGACCGTGCGCGATGTGAGCGTAGTCGATGACGATGGCGTGGCGCGGCTACGGGTACGCGAACTGCGGGTGATTCTGGATAGGGACGTATTGTTCGAGCGGCGCCTCCATGCCCGCTCGGTCACGCTCGCAGGACTGGAACTGACGCTGTCGCGCGACCAGCCGAACCATTGGCGCGCCGACGGCTGGGTCCGGACCGGCGACCAGGGTGCCGGAGCGTCGGTCGTGCCCGGCATCGACCTGGTGCATATTTCCGATGCCATGCTTCGGGTCGATGGCGAGCCGGCACTGGTATTGTCATCCCTGGATCTGAGCGCGGGACCGATCCTGCCGGCCGAGCCCGGCCGTTTCAAACTGACGGCGGACGCGATGCTGTCGGGGGCGACCGCCCTGAACATGCGGATCGCGCTCGGCGGCGGCTTCGCGCCGCTCGGTGTCGAACGGCGGCTGGACGACCTGTCGCTGGTCGTCGAGGGTGAGGGTGCCGGCTTCGACGCGGTGCGTATCGACCTCGACATCGGGCGCGTGATGATCCCGGATGATGCGCCGCCGGCGCTCGTGGGCATTCTGGCCCGCGTGTCTATGCAGATGGCCGGCGTCGGACTGGACGGCCGACTGGCTTCGGCCGGACTGCGACCGGGGATGCGCGGGTGGACGGCAGCCGAACCCCGCTTCGATGCCGAACTGCGGCTAGACGACCGGCGCATGAATGGCACCCTCGCTGCGTCCGGGCTGATCATCGAGGATCTGAACCGGATCGATCTGCAGGGCTTCGAGCTGGACATCACACACGTCCCGGACCCGCCGCTCATGCTCGAACTGTCCGGTGGTCTGGATATTCGACGCGACGCGGCCAGCGGCATCGTGACGGCGTCCCTGGTCGCGCGCGACGGCACGCTGGCGCTGCCGCACCCGGCCGGTGGGCCGTCGACGTTCGAGATAGCCTTCGAGGGTGATGCAGGCGTGACACTGGATCCGGCGGATATCGTGAGCACGGCGCAGATGCACGGACGCGTGGGTGGTACCTTCGACGCCACCCGATTCGACGGCCAGTGGCAGTTCGAGAGCACCCGGTCCCCGTCGCTGGCGGTGCAGCTCGTTCTCGATCGACTCGACCTGGACGCCTATCTGCCCCCGCCGGCCGCAGCATCAGGCCCGCTCGATCTTTCGATCTGGCGCGATTGGCCGGTGACCGGGCAGCTCACGGTGCAGACCTTGCGCGTGCGCGGCCTGCAAAGCCGCGACGCGACGCTCAGCCTGGGACGTTGACGGCGCACGAATCCGGGGCCGTTGGCACGCTTGTGTCGCGTATTCGACGAGCCCGTCAGCCGCGCGCGGTGAAGATCGGCAGCCGCCACTTGAACACGATCGCGCACAGACGGATCAGCAGCACCAGCGATCCGCCGGCGATCGCGGCCCAGCCGGCGGACAGGCCGTAGGCCATCAGCCCGACCACCAGCAGCGCGCCGGCCCACGACGCGGTCGCATACAGTTCGCCGGTAAACACCAGCGGCACCTCGTTGCACAGCATGTCGCGGAGGATGCCGCCGAAAACGCCGGTGACCACCCCCATCAGGCTCGCGACCAGCCATGGCGCCCCGACCGACAGCGCCGCCTGCGTGCCGCTGACCGTGAACAGCGCCAGCCCGATCGCGTCGGGCAGCAGGAACAGCTTGGTCGGCAGCCTGACCATGCGCACCAGCGCAAAGGTCACCAGCCCCGCGATGATCGCCGCGATCAGGTAGGTCTGGTCGGCGATCCAGAACACCGTCCGATCCAGCAGCACGTCGCGCAGCGATCCGCCGCCGAGCGCGGCCGCGAGCGCGACCACCACCATCCCGAACAGGTCGAACGGCCGTCGCCCGGCCTCGAGCACGCCGGAAGACGCATTGACCGCGACCGCGGCGATACCGATGCTGTAGACGAGGGTTTCGAGATTCATGGGGACGGAGCATAGCAATCCGCTCGTCGCTTCGCCATCGGTGCTCGCGACAAGGCCTTGATCCGGCTCGACGTGACCCGCGAGCAGCCGATGCAGACGCTGAACGCGGAGGCTGCGTCGAGGGGTATCATGACGCCGACGCGATCCCGACCTCTGGCTGATCCGCCTGCCGGGGCCGGAGACCCGCGCGACAGCAATGCATCCAGGAGACAGCATGCCGATACCCGAAATGTTCCAGCGCCGGATGAGCCTGCCTGCGATCGCCGCGCCGATGTTCCTGGTGTCCGGACCGGAACTCGTCATCGAGACCTGCAAGGCGGGTGTGGCCGGCACGTTCCCTTCACTGAATGCACGGCCGCCTGCGCAGCTCGACGAATGGCTGGGCCGGATCGGTCGCGAGCTGGCCGCGCACCGCGAAGCCGCCCCGGCTGCGCCGTGCGCGCCGTTCGGCGTGAATCTGATCCTGCATCCGAGCAACGAACGGATGCGCGACGACCTGGCGCTGGTGGTCAAGCACAAGGTCCCGTTCGTGATCACCAGTCTCGGTCATCCCGGCGAGGTCGCACGCATCGTGCATGATTACGGCGGGCTGGTGTTCTCGGACATCATTCATGCCTACCATGCCAGGAAGGCGACCGAAGCCGGCGTCGATGGCGTGATCGCGGTGTGCGCCGGCGCGGGCGGCCATGCGGGCACGCAGAGCCCGTTCAGCCTTATCCGGGAGATTCGCGAGTTCTGGGACGGCACGCTGATTCTGGCCGGTGCGATCTCCGATGGTGCGAGCGTGCGTGCGGCCGAGGTCATGGGCGCGGACTTCGCGTACATGGGTACGCGATTCATCGCGACGCGCGAGTCGCGCGCGGACGACGCATACAAGCGCATGCTGGTCGACAGTCGCGCTGCCGACATCGTCTACACCGACGCGATCTCGGGCACCAATGCGAACTTCATGTGGGGCAGCCTCGAAAAAGCCGGCTTCGAGCGCGAGGCCCTCGCGGCGGGGACGGGCAAGGGCAAGCTCCACGGCATCGGCGACGAGGCCCGCGCCTGGCGGGACGTATGGAGCGCCGGGCATGGCGTGTCGACGATCCACGACGTGCTGCCGGTCGCCGAACTGGTCGCGCGGCTCGCGGCCGAATACCAGGCCGCATGCGCGCTGCCGGTCAGTGCCGGCGTGCGCGAATAACGGTCGGCGATCGGCCGGCATCTGCGGGCTGCCGGTTCTGCCGTTCATGTCGTTCGCGGGGATGACGGCATGGAATTGATGGGGCGATCGTGCGTGTGGGCGATTAACATGTAGCGGACGATCACAACCGGTTCGTCGATCACGATCCGATGGCGGGCGCGTCGGTCGCGAGCGGACACATGGCGGAGACGACGGCATGAAACTGGATTCCGCGCAGCGGCGGATTCTGACCCTGCTGCAGAAGGACTCGACGCTGAGCACGCAGCATCTGGCGGACAAGGTCGGCCTGTCCCCGTCGCCATGCTGGCGGCGAGTCAAGGATCTGGAAGAGTCGGGGCTGATCAAGGGCTATGTCGCGCTACTCGATCGGCACAAGCTCGGGCTGACCACCTGCGTGTGGGTGCGGGTGAAGCTGAAGAAGCACAGCGCGGATGTGCTCGACCGCTTCGAGACCGTGGTCAAGAGCTGCGACGAAGTCGTCGAATGCTATGAACTGCTGGGCGAGACCGATTGCCTGCTCAAGCTCTACCTGCCCAGCCTCGAGGCCTTGTCGGCGTTCATGCACAACTTCCTGCTGAAGATCCCCGAGGTCGACGTCACCCATTCGAGCGTGGCCTTGCGCGAGATCAAGAACGAAACGGCGCTGCCGCTTTGATGCGACAGCGCCGTCGGTCGGGTCGGTTCCGGGAGACCTGGCCGGAAACGCCGGGCCGCCCCAGGTTTCCCTGGCCGCGCCGGGAGACGCTTACAGGCTGTTGAAGAACACCACCAGCACGCCGGCCGGTGCGATGTAGCGGGTCACCACCTGCCACGCCGAGAACGTCGTCGCACCCAGCCCGAGTTCGCGGCGCATGCTTTCCTTGTCCAGACACCACGCGGCGAACACGATCACGCCCAGGCCGGTCAGCGGCAGCAGGAACTTGCTGGTGAGTTGGTCGAGCAGATCGAAGACGTTCAGGCCGAACACCAGCACGTCGCTCCACGCGTTGAAGGACAGCAAGGCCGCGATGCCGAGTCCCCAGGTCGCGAGGCCGGCGACGACGGTGGCAGCCACCCGGTTCAGCGGGGTGCGTTCCTCGACCAGTTCCACGATCGGTTCGAGCAAGGAGATCGCCGAGGTCAGCGCGGCGAAGGTCAGCAGCAGGAAGAACACCAGCCCGAGCAGCGTGCCGCCCGAAATGCTTCCGAACGCCAGCGGCAGCGTGACGAAGATCAGCCCGGGGCCCGCCGCAGGGTCGAGGTTGTTGGCGAACACGATCGGGAAGATCGCGAGACCGGCGGCGATCGCGATCACGGTGTCCATGATGACCACGGTGCGTGCGGTGCGCAGCAGATCCACCTTCTTGTCCAGGTAGGAACCGTAGGCCATCATGATCCCCATGCCGAGCGACAGCGTGAAGAAGGCGTGGCCGAGCGCGGCCAGCACGACTTCGCCGGTGACCTTGCTCCAGTCGGGATTGAACAGGTAGGCCACCGCCTCGCCGAAGCCGCCGGTGGTCATGCCATACAGCACCAGCACCAGCAGGAGCACGCCCAGGGCCGGCATCAACAGTTTCGCGCCGCGCTCCAGACCGCCGGTGACGCCCATCGCGACCACGCCCACGGTCAGTGCCATGAAGGCGGTGTGCCACAGCAGCAGGGCGCCGGGTTTGGCCAGCATGCCGGTAAACAGTGCGCCGGCGCCATCCGCGTCGAGCCCGCGGAACCCGCCGCCGATCGCATCACCGACGTAGGCGAGCGCCCAGCCACCGATCACGCTGTAGAAGGACAGGATCAGGAACGCGCCGAGCACGCCGGTCAGGCCGACCACTATCCAGCCCTGGCTGCGATTGTTCTTGCGGGCCAGTTCGCTCATCGTATTGATCGGATTTTTCTGGCCGCGGCGTCCGAGCATCCACTCGGAGACCAGGATAGGCAGGCCGATCATCGCGATGCACAGCAGATAGATCAGCACGAAGGCTGCGCCGCCGCTTTGCCCGATCATGTATGGAAACTTCCAGATGTTGCCCAGTCCGACTGCAGAGCCGGTGGCGGCGAGCACGAAACCGAGGCGGGAAGACCATTGCGCGTGGGAGTGGGTATGCGATGCGCTCATGTCAGTGGTGTCCTCCGAAACGGAAGTCGGCTGGCCGGCGTCTCAGGTTTGCGCGTGTCGTGGCGTGCATGGAATGTCTCCTCCTTGTGGGAATTGTTCGTCGGCGCGCATCGGGTCGATGGCAACGGTAAATGTTAAGGATCAGGTGCGGGAATAACTCTTCGTAATGCGGACATATATGGGATTTATGAGGAGGATCATTCCGGTAATTCTCGAGAGGGCGAAAAAATTTTGCGACACGGCATGCTGCGGCGCAGCATCTTGTTGCGCTCAGGGGCGGGTAACGCTGCGCCGAATGCACTGAAGTCGTTGATGGATAGTACTTTAATGCAACCATTGCGGTATTCTGCGATTCGGGCTGAAGGAAAATCGCCGATCCCAGTTCTTGCCGCGAAATCCCGAAAAGTCGAAAAAATATTTCTCGGAGAGCCGCTTCGGCTCCGCATCGAGACAAATTTTCGTTGTTGCTTATCCATAGCATATCGGTACCGGATTCGCTGACGGCGGGTCCGCGGAGGAAACCCCGGATCGCCCCGAAAACAACCCATACAGAGGAGACAAGGCCCTTCCGTCTGCCGCCGGCGTCACAAGCGTCGTCCGGCCGAGCGAAGTGTCGGACGCCATGCAAAACACGCTGCCCCCCGTTGCCCTTGACGACAAGTACACCCTCACCACCGGCCGCGCCTGGATGACCGGCATACAGGCGCTGGTGCGCCTGCCGATGATGCAGAAGATGCGCGACGAAGCCGCCGGCCTGAACACCGCCGGTTTCGTGACCGGTTATCGGGGCTCACCACTCGGCAATGTCGACCAGGAATTCTGGAAGGCGAAGAAGTTTCTGGAACCGAAGCAGATCCGCTTCCAGCCAGGCCTGAACGAGGATCTCGCCGCCACCGCGGTATGGGGTACGCAGCAGGTCACGCTGGACCCGAACGCGACGGTCGAGGGCGTGTTCTCGATCTGGTACGGCAAGGGTCCCGGCGTCGACCGTACCGGCGACGTGTTCCGGCATGCCAACGCGGCCGGGACATCGAAGCATGGTGGAGTGCTGGTGATCGCCGGTGACGACCATGCGGCCAAGTCGTCCACGCTGCCGCACCAGACCGAGCACGTGTTCAAGGCCTTGATGATGCCGGTGCTCGCACCGGCCGGCATTCAGGAATACCTGGAGTACGGCCTGCACGGCTTCGCGCTGTCGCGCTATTCGGGCTGCTGGGTCGCATTCAAGGCGCTGACCGACACGGTCGAGACGTCGGCTTCGGTCGATGTCGATCCGTTCAAGGTGAAGACCGTGATCCCGGCCCAGGACGCGTTTCCGCTGCCGGCCGACGGCCTGAACCTGCGCTGGCCCGACCCGCCGCTGGTGCAGGAAGAGCGCCTGCTGCATCACAAGCTGTATGCCGCGCTGGCCTATTGCCGCGCCAACCAGCTGAACCGGGTCGTCATCGACAGCCCCAAGGCCAAGCTCGGCATCATCACCAGCGGCAAGAGCTACCTCGACGTGCGCCAGGCGCTGGCGGATCTCGGCATCGACGAGGCCACCGCCGCCGAGATCGGCATCCGCCTGTACAAGGTGGGCATGGTGTGGCCGCTGGAAGCCGAAGGGGTGCGCAGCTTCGCCGACGGACTGGACGAGATCCTGGTGATCGAGGAGAAGCGCCAGTTCCTCGAGTATCAGCTCAAGGAGGAACTCTACAACTGGAAGGACGATGTGCGCCCGCGCGTGATCGGCAAGTTCGACGAGAAGGGCGAGTGGTCCCTGCCGCACAGCGAATGGCTCTTGCCGGCGGCAGGCGAACTGACGCCGGCCATGATCGCGCGCGCGATCGCCGGCCGCATCGCGCGCCACTACACGTCCGACCGGATCAAGGCACGTATGGCCTTCATCGAGGCCAAGGAGGCTGCGCTCGCCAAGCCGCGCCCGGTGATCCAGCGTGTGCCGCATTACTGCTCCGGCTGTCCGCACAACACCTCGACCAAGGTGCCTGAAGGCTCGCGCGCGATCGCCGGCATCGGCTGCCATTACATGGCGACCTGGCTGTCGCCCGAGCACACCCAGACCTTCTGCCAGATGGGCGGGGAGGGTGTGCCCTGGGTCGGCCAGTCGCCCTTCACCAAGACGCCGCACGTGTTCGCCAACCTGGGCGACGGTACCTACATGCACTCCGGCATCCTCGCGATCCGCGCGGCGGTGGCAGCGAAGGTGAACATCACCTACAAGATCCTGTACAACGACGCGGTCGCGATGACCGGAGGTCAGCCCCACGACGGCGCGCTGAGCGTGCCGATCATCGCCCGCCAGCTGCAGGCCGAGGGCGTGTCCAACGTGGTGGTGGTCAATGACGGCACCGCGCGCGCCTACGGTCCGGCCGATCTGCCGCACGGCGTACCTATCCGTCACCGCGACGAAATGGATGCGGTGCAGCGCGAACTGCGCACCGCCCCCGGCGTGACCGCGATCATCTACGACCAGACCTGTGCCGCCGAGAAGCGCCGCCGCCGCAAGCGCGGCACCTTCCCTGATCCGGCCACCCGCGTCGTGATCAATGATCTGGTGTGCGAGGGCTGCGGAGACTGCAGCGACAAGTCCAACTGCATGTCCGTCGGTACCGTGGACACCGAGTTCGGGCGCAAGCGCACGATCGACCAGTCCTCCTGCAACAAGGACTTTTCGTGCATCAAGGGTTTCTGTCCGAGCTTCGTGACGGTCGAAGGCGGCAGGCTGCGCAAGGGCAAGGCAGTCGGTGCGGGGTCGAGCCCGGTCGCCGATCTGCCCGAACCGCAGTTGCCGAGCACAGCCGCGCCGTGGGGTATCCTGATCACCGGCGTGGGCGGCACCGGCGTCGTGACCATCGGTGCGCTGCTCGGCATGGCCGCGCATCTGGAAGGCAAGGGCATCTCGGTGCTCGACATGGCCGGCCTCGCGCAGAAGGGCGGTTCGGTCTGGTCGCATGTGCGTATCGCGGACCGGTCGGAGCAGCTGTTCGCGGCGCGGGTCGCCGCCGGCGAGGCGAATGCGGTCATCGGCTGCGATCTGGTGGTCGCCGCCAGCGACGAGTCGATCGCGAAGATGCGTCTGGACCACACCCGGGTCGTGATCAACCGCGATCAGACCATGACCAGTGAATTCGTGCGCGGCTTCGCGGCCCAGGCGCGCAGCGGCGATGTCGACGCGAACGCCGATCCGCAATTCCCGGCCGGCGCGATGGAAGCGCAGATCATCGACGCGGTCGGGGCGGGCAATGCCGACTTCCTCGACGCCACGCGGATCGCGACTGCGCTGTTGGGCGACTCGATCGCGACCAACCTGTTCATGCTCGGCTACGCGTGGCAGAAGGGGCTGGTGCCGCTGTCCGGCGACGCGATCCTGCGTGCGATCGAGATCAACGGCGCCGCGGTCGAGGCGAACAAGGCCGCCTTCACCTGGGGGCGCCGCGCCGCGGTGGATCTGGCGTCGGTCAGCGAACTGGCCAAGCCGAAGACCGGTACGCCCGAGCATCACAAGCTGTCGACCAGCCTCGACGAGGTCATCTCAAGGCGCAAGGCGCAGCTTACCGAGTATCAGGATGCGGCCTACGCCGGGCGCTACCTGAAGCTGGTCGAGCGGGTGCGTGCCGCCGAGAATCGGGTCGCGCCGGGTATCACGCTGCTGACCGAGGCGGTCGCACGCGGCTATCACAAGCTGCTCGCGTACAAGGACGAGTACGAGGTCGCGCGCATGTACGCTGACAGCGACTTCCTGAAGCGGGTCGGGGAGCAGTTCGAGGGCGACTACAAGCTGGTCTTCCACCTCGCTCCGCCGGCTCTGGCCGACAGGGATCCGCTCACCGGCGAGTTGAAGAAGAAGGCCTACGGTCCGTGGATGCTGAAGGCGATGCGCATGCTGGCGAAGTTCCGTCACCTGCGCGGTTCGATGCTGGATCCGTTCGCCCGGTCCCATGACCGCAAGCTCGATCGCGAACTGATCGCCGATTACGAGCGGGTGGTCGAGGAGATCATCGGCGGGCTGGAGCGTGCCAACCACGAGACCGCGATCGAACTGGCGGCGATCCCGGAGCAGATCCGTGGCTTCGGTCATGTGCGCGAGCGCTACCTCGCCGGTGCGCGCAAGCGCCAGGCGGTGCTGCTCGATGCGTTCCGTCGCAAGGAGCCGGCCGCGCCGCACAAGCCGGGCATGCCGAGAAAAATCATCGCGGTGTTGGCCGGTTGAATGCGTATGTCGAGTGGGGTGCTGAGCCGCGAGTCGTCGATGGCGGCCGCCCTCGCGGCTCCGACAGCCACTCGCGCTGCCGCTGTAAGGCGCGCTTCGCTGCGATCCCTGAACTCGGCCTGCGGCCTCAGACAGCAGGGATCGCGGCCGCTACGCCCGCCAACAGCGGCATGCGCTCGGGCTGAGTCGCCGCGAGGGCGGCCGCCATCGACGACTCGCTACGCCTCGCGTTCTGAAGCGGGAGATTCGGTTTGTTCGCACTTGGGCGCCCCGGGACGGTCTCTTACCAGAAAACGGTCTGATGTCCTGAAGGGTTGCTTGTAAGCAGTTTCACCCACGTTCAGCTTTCCCCTGCCGCGCCAGAAGCGCGGCGGGTGCCGGCTGGCACAACCTCCACACAACGGAAGGAGACACACCATGGCTGTATTTTCACTGAGCGATTTCGCGGATCACGAACAGGTCGTATTCTGCAGCGACGACAAGAGCGGACTGAAGGCGATCATCGCGGTCCATAACTCCAACCTCGGCCCCGCGCTGGGCGGCTGCCGGATGTGGCCGTACGCGAGCGAGGAGGAGGCAGTGCGCGACGTGCTGCGCCTGTCGCGCGGCATGACCTACAAGTCCGCGATGGCCAATCTGAGGCTGGGCGGTGGCAAGTCGGTGATCATCGGCAATGCGCGTACCGAGAAGACGCCCGAGCTGCTGGCTGCGTTCGCGCGTGCGCTGGAGCAACTGGGCGGCCGCTACATCGCGGCCGAGGACTCGGGCACCAGCGTCGCCGACATGAAGTACATGAACCAGTTCACCGCCCACGTGGCCGGCATCAAGGACAAGCCGACCGAGGACGGCACGCGCAGCGGCGATCCGTCGCCCGCCACCGCCTATGGCACCTTCATCGGCATCAAGGCTGCGGTGAAGGCGGGTCTCGGGCGTGATTCGCTGGAGGGGCTGCGGGTCGCGGTGCAGGGCGTCGGCAACGTCGGTTTCGATCTCGCCCGCCAGTTGAAGGAAGCGGGTGCGACACTGTGGGTGACCGACATCCATCGCGACAGCCTGACCCGGGCCGCCCAGGAACTCGGCGCGGTCGTGGTTGCGCCGGATGAGATCTTCGGCCTGGACGTGGACGTGTTTGCGCCATGCGCGCTCGGCGCGGTGCTGAACGACCATACCATCCCGCAACTGAAGGCCAGGGTCGTCGCCGGCGCGTCGAACAACCAGCTCGCCGAGACGCGTCACGGCGTCGAGCTGATGAAGCGCGGCATCCTGTATGCGCCCGACTATGTCATCAACGCCGGTGGCATCATCGACGTCTATCACGAGCGTATCGGTTTCGAGCGTGCCGCGCTGCTCAAGCATGTCGAGGGTATCTACGACAACCTGATGGAGCTCTTCGAGCGTGCCGGCAAGGAAGAGCGCCCAACCGGCGAAGTCGCCGACGCGATCGCGGAGGAGCGCTTCAAGCGCTGAGCTCTCGTCGACCGGGCGTCGCGGGACGGTGATGGCTGCCACCCCCCGCGGCTCCGACGGCCACTCGCGCTGCCGCTGTAAGGCTCGCTTCGCTGCGATCCCTGAACTCGCGCTTCGCGCTCAGACAGCAGGGATCGCGAGCGCTACGCTCGCCAACAGCGGCATGCGCTCGGGCCGAGTCGCCGCGGGGGGTGGCAGCCATCACCGTCCCACGGTGTCGTGCCTCATGCGATTGGCCTTCTGCGCGGGCGTTTTCGAAGAAGCTCGTGCACAATGCGGGGATCCGCGGTGTCGCTGGTGCTCTTTTCGGGGGCGCCGTCGCCGGCCGAATTTCAACGAACCGGTACCCCTGCAATGATCGAATCCCTGCTTCTGGCCGCCGCGCGCGTGTGCACCTTCGACATTCAGCGCCCGATGACGAACGCCAGCGGTTTTTTCTTCGAGCGCGACGGGCGGCTGTTTCTGGTCACCAGCCGACATGTGCTCAGCGACCAACCCAGCGATCACTTTCCGAGCCGCATCGAGATCGAGCTGCACACCGATCCGGACAACATGGCCGGTTCGGTGTGGTTCTCGATCCCGCTGTACCGCGATGGACAGAGTCTGTGGCGCCAGGGTGTCGATGCCGCCGGCGAGATCGATGTCGCGGTGCTCGAGATCGAGCGCGATGCGCTACCGTCCACCGCGGTGGTCTACGCGTTCACGCCGGATCACCTGCTGCCTGCCTCGGGTCATGTCGAGATCGGATCTTCGCTGCTGGTGGTCGGTTTTCCGCTCGGTTTCCACGACACGCTACATCACATGCCGGTGGTCCGCCAGGCGGCGCTGGCCTCGTCCTTCGGCCTCCGTTTTAAGGGCGAAGGCTATTTCCTGACCGATGCCCGCACCCATCGCGGCACCAGCGGCGCGCCGGTGGTGATGCGGATATCCGACCCCGATCCCGCGCAGGGCGCTTTGCCGTGGATGCTGCTGGGCGTGCATTCGGCGCGTCTGGACGTGGGCCGCGACGTCGAAGTGGATGAGGCGCTCGGGCTCAACTGCGCGTGGTATGCGGATATCCTGATGACGCTCACCGCGGCTTGACGCCCGCCTCGCGTCAGGCGCGGCCGTCGCCGTTCAGGTCGCGACCGTCGTGACGATCATGAGCCTGTGGACACCGATCGCGCGGATCGTGCAACGAGCGGGACCCCGGAATCAGGCAACGCCCGATTGTCGCCGGCTTCGACTCGGCTATGCTTGGCGCCCATGAGCACCTTCATGCAGGTTCTGTTCAGCGGCGTCGCCACCGGCTGCATCTACGGACTGGTCGCGCTTTCGTTCGTGCTGATCTACAAGGCGACGGAGACCGTCAGCTTCATGCAGGGCGAACTGCTGATGGTCGGCGCGTTCGCGGTGCTGGCCCTCAATGCGGGGCTGGGATGGCCATTGTGGTGGTCGGCGCTGGTCGGCATCGCGGGCATGGTGCTGCTCGGCGCGCTGCTGGAGCGGGGCGTGCTGCGGCGCGCGATCGGTCAGCCGCATCTGACCGCGGTGCTGCTGACCTTCGGCCTGGGCATGATGCTGCGCGGTGCGGTGACCACGGTTCCGGCCGCGAGTCATTCGATGCACAGGCTGCCGGTGCCGTTCGCCGGCGAGACGCTGCAGTTCGGTGCGGTCGTGATTGCCGCCGAGCATTTGGCCGTGATCGCAACCACCGCGGCGCTGGCCCTGGCGCTGACGCTGTTCTTCCGCCATACCCGCGCCGGTCTGGCCTTGCGCGCGTGTTCCGAGAACCCCCGCGTCGCGTCGCTGATGGGTGTGTCGGCGGCGCGTATGCACACGCTGGCGTGGGCGTTGGGGGCCGGGCTGGCCACCTGTGCTGGCTTGTTGCTCGCGCCGGTGACCTTCGTGCACCTGAACATGGGCCTGATCGCGCTGAAGGCCTTTCCGGCTGCGGTGCTGGGCGGCATGACCAGCCTGCCCGGCGCGCTCGTCGCTGGCATCTTCCTCGGTGTCATCGAGGCGCTGGCCGGCCTGGGTCTGCCGGAGGGGGTCAAGGACATCGTGCCCTACGTCTTGCTGATGCTTGCGTTGCTGCTGTTTCCGAACGGCCTGGGCGCGGCGCTGCGGCGATCGCACGGATGAGGCCAGCGCTCTCGCGTCGCCTGCTGTGGAGCGCGCTCGGACTGGCGCTGCTCGCGCTGGCGGCCGTGGGGCTGCTCGGCGCGGACTATGCGCTGGGTCAGCTCGTGTTCGTGTTTACGTACGCGATCGCCGGACTGGGGGTCGTGCTGATCGTGGGCCAGAGCGGCCAGATCTCGCTCGGCCAGGGCGCGCTGCTCGCGCTCGGTGCCTATGTGCAGGCCTGGCTGGTGGTGAACGGCGTGCCCTTTCTGGCGGCGTTGCCGCTGTCGACGGCGGCCGGCGCGCTCGGCGGCTGGGTCGCGAGCCTTCCGGCACGTCGCCTTGGCGGACTGTACTTCGCGATGAGTACGCTCGCGTTCGCGCTGATCGTCGAGGAGGTGCTGGTGCGCTGGGAGTCGGTCACGCGCGGCTCGGCCGGCCTGCTGGTACCTGCCGCATCCGTGGGCGGATGGTCGCTGGATTCGACGCCGGTCCAGGCGGGCGTGAGTCTGGTCGGCTTCGCGATTGCCCTGTGGTGCTGCCATCGCTGGGTGATGTCGCGCCATGGCCGTGCATGGCGGGCGGTGCGGGAGGACGAGATCGCCGCCGCCGCCAGCGGCATAGACACCGTCCGAGCCAAGACGCAGGTCTTCGTGATCGGTGGTGGCCTGTCGGGACTGGCCGGAGCCCTGTACGCGCACTGGATCGGTTTCATCAGCCCGGAGCAGTTCGGCCTGTTCCTGTCCTTCGAACTGCTGATGCTGGCCTTCATCGGTGGCGCACGCCATCTCGCCGGCGCCTTCTGGGGCGCGCTGGTCATCGTCGCGATTCCGCAGGTCAACTCGCTGCTGCGCGAGCTGCTGCCGGCCGAACTCGCGCGCTCGGCCGGTCTGGAGGCGATCATGTTCGGTGCGGTCATCGTCGCGGTGATCATGTTCCGGCCGCAAGGCATCGCCGGCGGCAAGGCCTGACGCGTTCGCGACCGGCCGGCGCAACGCGTAATATCAGGGCGCTCCCGATGGCCCGGACCGCGCGGATGGCGAATAATCCCCGACTTTGTGTTCGACGCCGAGGATTCACCATGCACCCAGTCCGTTCCGCCGTCGCACTCGTTGCGATGGCCACTGCCATCGCTTTCTCGGGCGCGGCTCTGGCGGCGACGCCGGGCGTGACCGACGACGAGATCGTGGTCGGCACGATCCAGGATCTGTCCGGCCCGATCGCGATGCTCGGCACGCCGGTACGCGATGCGATGCTCATGCGCTTCGAGGAGGCCAACGCCGCCGGCGGCGTCCACGGTCGTAAGCTGCGGCTCGCGGTCGAGGATGCGGCCTACGACCCCAAGCGCGCGGTGCTCGCGGCGCGCAAGCTGGTGCGGCGCGACGAAGTTTTCGCGTTCCTGGCCAACATGGGCACGCCGGTGGTGATGGCGACGATGCAGATGATCGTCGATGCCGGGCGGCCGCACCTGTTTCCGTTCTCGCCGCATGAACTGACCTACGCGCCGCTGCATCCGCTGAAGTTCCAGATGTTCGCGCCGTATCAGGACTACATGGACGCGGCGGTGCGCCACATGGTGTCGGAGCAGGGCTACCGGCAGACCTGCCTGCTCTACCAGGACGACGATTACGGACTGGAGGTCATGAAGGGCGTCGAAGCGGGGCTGGCAAAGCTCGACACCGCGCTGCTGGAGAAGACCAGCTACAAACGCGGTGCAACCGACTTTTCGAGCCAGGTCGCGCGGCTGCGCAGCGCCGGTTGCGACTTCGTGGTGCTCGCGACCGTGGTGCGCGAGACAGTCGCGGTGATGGCCGAGGCGCGCAAGCTCGGCTGGGACGTCGATATGCTGGTCACCGCGTCCGGCTATTCGGCGCAGACGCACGAATTGGGCGGCGACGCGGTCGAGGGCCTTTACGGGGTGACGGTGCTGCCGCATCCCTTCGCGGACACCGCCGATCCGGCGCTGGCAGGATGGATAGAGCGATATCGGGCGCGCTTCGGCGTCGCGCCGAACGTGTGGAGCGCGATGGGCTACACGATCGCGGACCTGTTCGTCCAGGCGACCGAGCGCGCGGGACCGGAACTGACGACCGATGCATTTGTCTCCGCAATGGCGACACTGCAGACCAGCGGCGACATTTTCGGCGGGCCGGCGTATCGTTTCAGTCCTGACGATCATCTCGGCAATCGCCATGGACGCATCGCGCAGATTCGCGACGGCCGCTGGGAGGTGCTGACCGGCTACGTCGATTAGGAGGCCGTCGAATCCCGCGGTGACGCCCATGCGGGGCGGCGCGCAAAGGTCGTGCGCCGACGGCTGAACCCTTGTGTTACTGGAGTCCGATGAGCATCCCGCTATCCAATGCCCCATCACCCGGCGATACCCGGCCGCAAACGATTGCGGTCGCCTTCACCGGCGCGTCCGGCATGCCCTATGGTCTGCGACTGGTCGAATGCCTGCTTGCGGCCGGCTGCAATGTCTGGCTGCTGTATTCCCAGGTGGCGCAGATCGTCGCGCGTCAGGAGATGGACCTGAGCCTGCCCTCGCGACCGCTCGACGTGCAGCAGATGCTGGGCACCCGCTTCTCGGCGCGACCCGGCCAGTTGCGGGTGTTCGGGCGCGAGGAATGGTTCGCGCCGCTCGCCTCCGGCTCAAACCCGGCCGATGCGATGGTGGTGTGTCCGTGCACGATGGGCACGCTCGCATCCATTGCGGCCGGGCTGTCGCAGAACCTGATCGAGCGGGCGGCGGACGTCGCGATCAAAGAGGGCAGGCGACTGGTGCTGGTGCCGCGCGAGACGCCGTTCTCCGCGATCCATCTGGAGAACATGCTCAGGCTCGCACGCCTCGGTGTGGTGATCCTGCCGCCCAGCCCGGGTTTCTACACGCATCCGCGCAGCGTGGACGACATGGTCGATTTCGTCGTCGCGCGGGTCATGGACCAGTTACGCGTGCCGCACGTGCTGATGCGACGGTGGGGTGACGGCGAGGGCCCGATGCCGGCCCAAGGCCCGCAGGGGCCGAGCGACGAGGATGACGCGCTGACGGACGATATCCATGACGTCGGGGTGGGTCGATGATGGATGAGGGCACCCCGAAGCGTTCCGAGTCGTCGCCGGAGCAGCCGTCCCGACTCGCGATCTTTCCACTGCAGACCGTGCTGTTTCCGGGTGGCGTGCTGCCGTTGCGGATCTTCGAGGCACGCTACATGGACATGACCACGCAGTGCCTGCGCGACGACACCGTATTCGGTGTGAACCTGATCGCGGACGGTGCCGAGGTCGGCCTGCCCGCGCAACCCCACCCTGTCGGCGTCAGCGCACGCATCACCACCTGGGACATGGCGCAACCGGGGCTGCTGCAGGTCGTGACGGTCGGCGAACGGCGCTTTCGCATCCTGCGTACCGAGCTCGGCGCGAACCGGCTGTTGATGGCCGACGTCCAGTGGCTCGCCGAACCGCCGGTCGTGGCGCTGCCCGAAGGTTTCTCGGCGCTGGTGTCGCTGCTGCGCGCGATCATCGACGACGTCGGGGACGCGCATTTTCCCGAACCGCATCACCTGGACGACGCCGGCTGGGTCGGCATGCGGTTGGCCGGCGTGTTGCCGATGTCGCTGACCGCGCGGCAGCACCTTCTCGAACTGGACGACCCGATCGCACGGCTCGAGATCATCCGCGCGTGGCTGGAGCAGGAAGGCCTGAGCGAGCGAGGCGGGTGAAGCGTGCCGTGCCGGACCAGGACACATGCTTCGCGTTGATCTTCGCCACCCCGTGCAGGCGCGGCGCAAGCCGCGAAAACCCGCTACCGGTCCTTGCGTCGATCGTCGAACAGCGTCGGTGTGCGCAGCGATTCCAGCATGCGCCGGATCGGTGCGGGCAGGCCAGCCCGGTCGAGTTCGTCAAGCCTCAGCCATACGAGCCTGTCTTCGCCGACGCGGTTCGCCTTGTGCGGATTTTGGTCGATGTCGAAGCGCAGCGGCCGGAGCGTCAGCTGGAAATGCGTGAACGCATGCCTGACCGGCGCGAGTTCGGTGCCGTCGTCACCCGCGACGCCCAGATGCGATGCAAGCCAGTGCGCGACCTGGCCGGGTCCGCTTGCCGAGTCGGGCAGTTCCGGCAGGCTCAACAACCCGCCCCAGATGCCACTGGGCGGGCGGCGTTCGAGCAGCACGAGGACGTCTGGGACCGCGCCGTCACCGGACGGGGGCCCGTTCGCCAGCACCAGCGCAACCCTCGATTCGCGCTGCGGTGTCGCTTTGCGCGGGCGCGGCGTGGGTAGCTCCGCGACCCGGCCGTCGCGTGCGGCGATGCACTCTTGTGCAAGCGGACAGCGCATGCAGGCTGGGCGGGCGCGGGTGCACAGGGTGGCGCCCAGATCCATCTGCGCCTGGATGTAGATGCCGGTCGCGTCCGCCCGCTCCGGCAGCAGCGATTCGGCCAGCGCCCACAGGCGGTCCTCGACCTTCTTTTCACCGGGATAACCGTCCACACCGAAGATCCGGCACAGCACGCGCTTCACGTTGCCGTCCAGGATCGCGTGACGCTGCCCGAACGCGAATGTCGCGATCGCAGCGGCCGTCGATCGGCCTATGCCCGGCAGTGACGCGATCGCCTCGACGTCGTCCGGAAACCGACCGCCGTAATCCGTCAGCACGGCCTGCGCGGCCCTGTGCAGGTTGCGCGCCCGCGCGTAGTAGCCGAGCCCGCTCCACAGCGCGAGGACGTCGTCGCCCGGTGCGTCGGCCAGCGCGGCCAGGTCCGGAAAGCGCGCGAGGAAGCGCCGGTAATACGGAATCACCGTGTCGACCTGGGTCTGCTGCAGCATGATTTCGGACAGCCAGATCCGGTAAGGGTCCGACGTGTTCTGCCACGGCAGATCATGCCGTCCGTGTTCGGCGTGCCAGTGAATCAGCGAGCGGGCGAATTCGGACATCGAAGCGGGGGATCGGGCCAGGCGTGACGAGGGATCACACTGTGTCACAGGGGCGCAACACGGACAAGCGCCAGGCTGGTCAGGTCGACGCGCCTCACGATCGCGGCGATAATGCGCACTCATTCCAACAAGCGCCCGTCGTCGTATGTCTCACGCGCGGCGCAACACATCACCCCTACGGATCATGTCACAAGCCCCGATCACTCACGAAGAATTCACCCGCGCGTTCCGCAACTCGCTGGGCATGTTTGCCACCGGCATCACGGTGATCGCCACCCGCGCGGTCAGCGGCGAGCCGATCGGTCTCACGGTCAATTCGTTCAACTCGGTGTCGCTCGATCCGCCGCTGATCGTATGGAGCCTGGCCAACACCTTGCCCAGTCGACCGGCGTTCGAGCAGTGTGAGTACTATTCGGTCAATGTGCTGGCGGCCGACCAGATGCACCTGTCGCAGATCTTCGCGTCCCGCTCCGACGACAAGTTCGCCGGGCTCGATCTGGACGAAGGGCTCTACGGCGTGCCCCTGTTGCGCGATTGCTGCGCCCGTTTCGAATGCCGCAACATCATTCGCCACCCAGGCGGCGACCATGTGTTGTTCATCTCCGAGGTGGTCCGCTTCGATCGCGAAGATCGGGAACCGCTGGTCTTCCAGGGCGGCGCGTATCGGACCCTCGCGCCGCTGTGAGGGTGCGGCCGACGCCGACGACGGTCAGTTGTCCGGCGTGCCGGTGACCGGCTCGGCGAGTTTCTGCAGCATCGAGTGCACCGCGCGGATCTGGCTCCCTTCGCGGGTCGGATAGTCGTCGTCGGTGTAGCCCCACCAGTCCCAGCATCCTGCCGGGTTGAACACCCAGCGCCGCGATCCCCACGCAAAGCCGTCGCGCGCGCGGACCTGCGGATAGAGCACGATCAGATCGTTCGCCTCTGCCCACTCGTTGTATCCGGCACCGGTCACGAAGTCGAGCCCGATCGCGTCTGCGCCCTGGAGGCAGCCGTGAAAGGCGACGTGGACCCTGCAACCGCCGGCTTCGCACGCGCGGGGCACGTACACGAAGGCGGTGTCCGCCATGCTCAGATCGACCGGTGCGCGAGGTTGCGTGTGCGGCGCCTGGTCGAAGCGGCGCAGGCTCGCTTCCCGTGCAGGGGTCCGCGGCGCCAGCGGCCCGACCAGATGCGCAAGCATCTCGCCCGCCGCGTCGAACTCGCCGCAGCGGTTGATGAACGGTGGATCCGTGCTGGGGCACGCGTTCGCCGACTGCGCCGCGACCGAGATCATCGCGTGCCCGGCATCGGGCAGTGTCACGAACGTCAGCGCATCCTCGGCCACGTGCGCCCGGTAGAACGTGACCAGCGAGTCGACGACCGTTCTTTCCACGACGTGGTCGGCGTCACCGGAAAACACCCATACCCGATCGTCGCGCAGCCCCTCGATTGGATCGATGCGACCCGCCGCGACCTGCTGGCGGACCCGCTCCAATGTGCGTGCCAGTTCGGGCACGGGGTTGGCGTCGTCGGGCGTCATGCAGTTGCTCAGGGCCCGACGCGCGTCGCCCTCGGCGCAGTCGTACGGACCGGCTGCGATGACGCCTGCCCCACCGACCATTGCGGAATGCGCGACCTGGAACTGCGTCGCCATGTAACCCCCGGCCGACACGCCCGACACGGAGAGCCCGTTCAGGTCGGCGCCCAGACCTGTCAGGGGTTCCGCGTTCGCCGCGCCCGCGGCCAGCGCGAACAGCAGGACCGACACCGGATGGGACGCATGCATGGATTTCATTGGGACTCGCAACGACGGATGAAGGCGTCCCTGCAGGTTATCAGAGCCGGGCTCGACACGGTGGATCGTCCGGTCAGATCTCGATCGACGTTACGAGTCATGGAGCGGGTGATGGGAACAGATTCAAGCATCCGGTCGCTCCTGCCGCCCCACGAGACCATGGACCCCCGCGTTTGTCGGTTTTGCGTAAGCAATGTCTGCTTGTGACGACTATGAGTACAGGATCCGCGTTGTGTCCGATCAATGAATCGAAAAACTGGAATCTGAATTGAACAAGATAATCGCGGGAATGATGGCCGGCCTTGCAGCGACCGGGGTGCTTTCGGTACTGATGTCGATAAAACGGATGATGGGCGCCGGACTGTTCGGCCTGCAGATGCCAAGCGGGGTCGTCATGGTGCCGGTGGGCACGCCGATGCCATACGCCATCTTCGGCATTGCGCCAGGACAGAGTCTCGGCAGAGTGGCCGCACCATAAGGAACATTGCCGAGTGCACAACAACTTCATCCTCTTTTCAGTCGGATCGCTGCTGCTGACCGCACTGGTAGCCGTATTCTGGACGCCGGTACTCTGGTTACTGGCACTCATTTTGCCGCTCATCGGCATCGGTCTGCACGATACGTTCCAGTCACATCACTCCCTGCGGCGCAACTACCCGTTGTTCGGGCGTGGTCGCTGGTTCATGGAGTGGTTGCGTCCGTTCATTCGCCAGTACCTGCTCGAGTCCGACACGGACGGCACGCCCATCAATCGCATGTTCCGCAATATCGTCTATCAGCGCGCCAAGGGGGCACTGGAGACGGTACCTTTTGGTACGCGGGTCGATACCTATCGCACCGGCTATGAGTGGATTGGTCATTCGTTGTCGGCCATCGATGTAAAGTCCATCGATATGGATCTACGCGTCGTGGTGGGCGGATCGCAGTGTACGCAGCCCTACGCTGCAAGCATATTCAATATCTCGGCGATGAGTTTCGGCGCGCTCAGCCCTAATGCCATCCTGGCGCTGAACGGTGGCGCCAGGGACGGCGGTTTCTACCACAATACCGGCGAGGGTGGACTCAGTCCCTACCACCTGGAGCCAGGCGGTGATCTGGTGTGGCAGATCGGCACCGGTTATTTCGGCTGCCGGGACGAAGCAGGCAACTTCTCATCGGACGCGTTTGCCGAAAAGGCAATCCTGCCCAATATCAAGATGATCGAAATCAAGCTATCTCAGGGCGCCAAGCCAGGGCATGGCGGGATCCTCCCTGCCGACAAAAACACCCCGGAGATCGCGGCGATTCGCGGTGTGCCCGTCGCCACCCAGGTTGACTCTCCACCCACTCACACCGCTTTCTCCAGCCCACATGGACTACTCGCATTCATCGCCCGCTTACGTGAGCTTTCCGGTGGCAAACCGGTGGGCTTCAAGCTCTCGGTCGGACGCAAGAGTGAGTTTGTCGCGATCTGCAAGGCGATGGTGCAAAGCGGTACGCTGCCCGACTTCATCACCGTCGACGGCGGTGAGGGGGGCACTGGCGCCGCACCACTGGAGTACAGCAACTCGGTCGGCATGCCGCTGCGCGAGGCACTTGCCTTCGTCGACGACTGTCTGACTGGTTTCGGCCTGCGTCGCGATATTCGCGTTATCGCCTCCGGCAAGGTGCTCACCGGCTTTCACCTGGTAAAGAATCTGGCCCTGGGAGCGGACATCTGCAACAGTGCGCGGGGGATGATGCTGGCACTGGGCTGTGTGCAGTCGCTGACCTGCAACAGCAATCACTGCCCCTCCGGCGTGGCCACCCAGAACCCCCGGCTCTTCCGGGGGCTGGTGGTGAGCGACAAGCGCCAGCGGGTCGCCCAGTATCACCACAAGACCGTGCATGCCACTGCCGAGATCATCGCTTCGGCCGGTCTGTGCCACACCGCCGAACTGACCCGCACCCATATCTATCGTCGCGTCAGTCAGGAAGCGGTGCGACGCTACGATGAGATCTTCCCCTACCTCAAAGATGGCTGTCTGCTGTCCGACGAAGCGCCCGAGTCCTGGCGCTTGTATCTTGACGAGGCCAAGCCGGACAGTTTCATGCCGACACGCTGCCTGACCGAGATCGATAGTCAATACGATGAGGTGGTGCAGTGTGTGGACCTGCCCCGCGCAAACATGGATGTCGGAGCGCATTGAAAGTCACCTGGTTTTTGCAGGTACTGGGCGTTGAATTCAGTCCAGCAATGGCTGGCTCCGACTGGAACGTTTCGCAGGAACAGATGCCTGGCGCGCAGAATCTCATCAAAAATGATGAGATTCCATGAAAGCTAGAATGGAGCGGGTGAAGGAATCAGAAGATTGAGACCAACCTATTGATTCACAGAGATTTTTCCCGCATGGCTTACAGCCATAGTACCGCATTATGTACCACCGCCGCACACCAGGCAACGAGTCCTAGTCCACCAAGGTCTGAGTAACGCCAGCGACTGCCACGGAACGCTATGCCAAGCCGGTCGATAGACCGCTCCGCTGATCCACCTGGCGCAGTCAGACGTGCCGCAGCACGGGGCCTCGCCACAGCCAGTCATCATCCTCCGCTGGCGAGGACGTTCCCCTTACGCCTGATTAGAAGGATGCAAGATATTAAACCATGATCCTATTTTTCAAGCGCCAACTTATCTTCGAACTACACAATGATTAGATGGCGTTGTATATTTAGCTCATGAGTAGAACTAAAAGGTATCAGGTAATCAAGAGTCTGCAAGCGACGCTCCCCCGCGGAGCGCCGTTCGACCTGCCTGTGCTCCAATCTTTTGGCGTCTCCCCCCAACTGGCAGCCCGCTACGTGGAGAGCGGGTGGCTGGTGCGCCTGGGACACGGGGTCTATGCCTTCCCCAACGATGCCTTTGACGTGAACGGGGCGCTGCTTTTCCTGCAACGGCGCGTGGCCAGCCTGCATGTCGGCGGCAAAAGCGCGCTGGCCTTGCAGGGGGTGCGCCACAACCTGGGCGTGCGCGACACGCTGGTGCTCTGGGGCGAGGCCCGTTTCGCGCTGCCAACCTGGTTCACGGAGCGTTTCCCGGCCCGCTATGTGAATGCCCGGCTGTTCGATTGGTCCGACCCCGACGTGGCCGAAGCCACCCTGCACACCCCGCCCGGACAAACGCAGGGGCTGCGCGTGGCCGTGCCTGAGCGTGCCACGCTGGAACTGCTGTACGAGGCTGGCACCGGGCAAAGCCTGGAGGAAGTGCGCCATCTGTTTGATGGCCTGCGCTCGCCTCGCAAGGCGTTGTTGGGACAGTTGCTGTCCTGCTGCACCAGCGTGAAGGCCGTGCGCCTGTTCCTGACCTGGGCGCGTGAGACCAGCCTTCTGGATGTCGATGACCTGCTGCAACAGTACCCGGTACGCACGGGCAGCGACAAGCGCTGGATGAGCCGCCTCGATGACGGCACATTGCTCAGTCTGAAACCCAATGGATAAGCACTACGCAGACACGGTTCGTCTGTTGTTGGACATCGCTCCCGAGGTGTTCGCCAACGACATTTTTGCCATGAAGGGCGGCACGGCCATCAACCTGTTCGTACAGGACATGCCTCGTTTGTCGGTGGACATCGATGTGGTCTATCTGCCTTGGCAGGATTCCCGAGAGCAGGCGCTGCAGGCGATCAACCAGGAACTGGCTGCGATTGCCGAGCGGGTGACATTGCTGGGGGTGCAGACGCGCCTGATCCGCAGCAAGGACCTGTGGGACACCAAACTGGTCGCGGAGAACGAGATCAGCCAGGTGAAGGTTGAGGTCAATGTCGTGTTCCGCGGCAGTGTGCTGCCGGTCGTCCGCCAGCTATTGAGTGCCAGACCCCGCGATCTGTTCGGGGTGGAGTTTGCTGTGCCAACGCTGGACACTGCGGAACTCTATGCTGGCAAGCTCGTTGCAGCGTTGGATCGGCAGCATCCCCGCGACCTGTTCGATGTCTGGCGACTGTTTGAGACCGGCGAGATGACCGACGCGATGGTCGAGTGCTTCGTCGTCTATCTGGCCGGACACAACCGACCCACCCATGAAGTGCTGTTCGGCAACGACAAGGACATCACCGCCGAGTACGAGCGAGCCTTCGTTGGGATGACGGAGCTGGAATGTCCGCTGGAGCACTTGCTGAAAACACGCAGGCGGCTGAGGCACGAACTGCCACGGCGTCTGAGCGCGGCCCACCGTCAATTCCTGAGTGGCCTGGCACGCGCGCAACCCCAGTGGTCACTGCTGCAATGCACGCATGCAGAGCAACTTCCGGCACTGCGCTGGAAGCTCGCCAACCTGGAGACCTTTCAGAGGCGACGACTACGTGATTTCACCGCACAAGCGGATGCGTTGGACGCGGCGCTGGCTGAGACTCAACCATAGGCGCTCTTGGCTGGGCGGCAGCGTGCAGAGGAGCCTCAAACGCCTGTCGAACCTCTCTTGGTATCGGCGGGTGAGTCGCTTTCAGGACTTCAAGATGGTCGCTTCGATCTCGGGATCTCCCTGCAGGACCATGTGCCGTTACCGCTACACGGACTGCCGCTGTGGCGTGGCAACCTGGCTGTGGCACTGCCTCCTCAATCCCCACTGGCGAGTCATAAGCCCATCGCGCCGGATGAACTGATGGATGTTTCTTTGCTGCGCTGGCAGGGCGAGCCGTGCGCAGCTTTGGATGAACGAATTTCCATGGCCAGAAGGAGGTTCTCCATCCAGGTCGTCACCTCATTCGAGATGATGGCCATGGTTGATGCCCTTGGCAAGCAAGGCACGCGCTTCGTCCCGCAAATTACGGGCTTCACGCAGCGACAGCTCGGGATAGCTACCCAGGGAGATGCGGGCGCGCTGGCCAACCCATGTGTACCGAAAGTGCCAGAGTTTGGCACCGTTGGCCGATACGAAGAGTGAGAGGCCGTTGAAGTCGGCGATGGTGTAGGGCTTGCCGGTGGCCTTGGCCTGCCGAGCCATCATGTCGGTGAGCATGGGTCCAACTCCTCAGAGATGAGTTGGACCCAATGTTCGATACCGTCGCCTGGCTCCTCCAGCAACAATGCGGCACGGGGGCTGACCGCATTGGATGTACCACTTTATGTACCGAAATGTACCGGCAGTCAGTGGATTTTGCTGGATGTCACTGGATCGAGATTCTGTAAAATTCTTAATCGTGACAACAACTTATGACGCTCTCTGGATTTCCTTGGAAGTCCCTGGAAAGTCATCGTGGAGCGGGTGAAGGGAATCGAACCCTCGTATGCAGCTTGGGAAGCTGCCGTTCTGCCATTGAACTACACCCGCGCAGGCGCGAAGAGCAGCCATTCTATCGACTGGGCCGGCGGCGCGCAATCGAGCCCGGCGCATGGATGGCCGCCTTCTGGCCTCGTGCTAAACTTTGCACCCGTTTCAGGACTTCCTTCCTTCCAGATGCTGCAGCTCACGATCAACGGTCAATCAGAAACGCTGGACGACGGTGCCACGGTCGCCACCGTGCTTGCGGCGAGGCAACTCGTCGGAAAGCGGGTCGCAGTCGAGCGCAATGGCGAGATCGTGCCCAAGGGCCGCCACGCCGAAACCGTATTGACCGACGGCGACAGGCTGGAGGTGGTCGTTGCGGTCGGCGGCGGTTGAGACCGTCCCGAACGCGCCGCACATCCGTAACCGAACTCTCCACGACAGGCATGAACATGAACGATCCCCTGGTCATCGCAGGCAAGGACTATGGCTCGCGGCTGCTGGTTGGTACCGGCAAGTACAAGGATTTCGATCAGACCCGTCACGCGATCGAGACCAGCGGCGCGCAGATCGTGACGGTCGCGATCCGCCGCATTAACATCGGCCAGAACGCGGGCGAACCGAATCTGCTCGACGTGCTGCCGCCCGAGCGCTTCACGATCCTGCCCAACACCGCCGGCTGCTTTGACGCGGACGAGGCGGTTCGCACATTGCGCCTGGCGCGGGAACTGCTCGACGGCCATGCGCTGGTCAAGCTCGAGGTGCTCGGCGATCCGCAGACGCTGTTCCCGAACATGCCGGAGACGCTGAAGGCGGCCGCGACCCTGGTCAAGGACGGCTTCGACGTGATGGTCTACTGCTCGGACGACCCGATCCAGGCCAAGATGCTCGAAGACATCGGTTGCGTCGCGATCATGCCGCTCGCGTCGCTGATCGGCTCCGGCATGGGCATCCTCAATCCGTGGAACCTGCGCCTGATCATCGACCAGGCGCGCGTGCCGGTGCTGGTCGATGCGGGCGTCGGCACCGCGTCGGATGCCGCGATCGCGATGGAGCTCGGTTGCGACGGCGTGCTGATGAACACCGCGATCGCGAAGGCGAACGATCCAGTGCGGATGGCCAGCGCGATGAGGAAGGCGGTCGAGGCCGGGCGCGAGGCCTATCTGGCCGGACGCATGCCGCGCAAGCATTATTCCGCCGATCCCAGTTCGCCGACCGGCGGACTGATTGGTTCCTGAACCCGGGTCCGGGCAATCGGCCGGACCCATCCCCGCCCAATTGCCGCCCGCCCGCCGCCTGATCATGACCCAAGCGCACAGCCGCACGCCAACCGAAGCCCAGCCTGGCAGTGACGCTTCGAGCGTGCTCGACGATGTCCGCAGCGACGCCGACGCGCGGCAGGGAGAGGGCCGCTTCTCGAGTCGTTCGATCCGCAGCTTCGTGCTGCGTCAGGGCCGGATGACCGCGGCGCAGCAGCGCAATCTCGACCAGATGATGCCGAGCATCGGCATTGCGTATCATGCGTCGCCGCTCGACCTGGATGCAGTGTTCGGACGCATCGCGCCCCGCATTATCGAGGTGGGATTCGGCATGGGCGAGACTACGGCGACGATCGCGGCCGAGCGCCCCGAAGACGACTTCATCGCGATCGAGGTTCATGGGCCGGGGGTCGGAAACCTGTGCAAGCTGGTGGCCGAGCGGGGGCTGGGCAACCTGCGCATCATCCAGCATGACGCGGTCGAGGTGCTGCGCGACATGCTCGTCGAGGGTTCTCTGGCCGGCGTGCATGTCTTCTTCCCCGATCCGTGGCACAAGAAGCGCCATCACAAGCGGCGCATCATCCAGAGGGATTTCGTCGCACTGGTGGCCTCGCGCCTCGCACCGGGGGGGTATCTGCACTGCGCGACGGACTGGCAGGAGTATGCGGAATGGATTATGGAGGTCTTGTCGGCCGAACCCCTGCTCGCCAACACCGCCGACGGGTTTGCGCCACGTCCCGATTACCGGCCCCTGACCAAGTTCGAGAACCGCGGGCTCAGGTTGGGCCATGGCGTATGGGACCTGGTGTTCCGACGCATCGAATGACGATCCGGCCATGCGTGTCACGGCCGGTGACAATGCAGCGTCGGCCAGTTTCCGGAAGGGCCGATAAACCGGAGAGCGGATCATGATCAAGGGTGTCTTCCGATTCATCGGGCGCCTTTTCTACTACGTAGGCTACTGGCTGGATACGGTACGTCGTGCCGTGTTCAATCTGCTGTTCCTGCTGCTGATCGGTGTCGTCATCGCGTTCTTCTGGCGCCCGACGCCCGAGCTTGCGGACGATTCGGTGCTGGTGCTGCGACCGGTGGGATCGCTGGTCGAGCAGGCGCGGCTCGAGGACCCGCTCGAGCTGCTACGCCCGGCCGGCACCCGGGTGTCGCAGACCTCGTTGCGCAATCTGCTCGAGGCGGTGCATGCGGCGCGCGACGACCATCGGATCAGGGGCCTGGTCGTGGAGACCGACGGCCTCAGCGCGGCCAGCCTGTCCAAGCTGGCCGAGTTGCGTGGCGCGATCGAAGCCTTCAAACAGAGCGGCAAACCGGTGCTGGCCCGGGGCGAGCGCTTCGACCAGGGGCAGTACTATCTGGCCAGCGTGGCCGACGAAGTGCACCTGTCCGCCGACGGATTCGTGCTGTTGCGCGGGTTCGCGCGTTATGTGAGCTATTTTCGCAACGCACTCGATTCGCTCGGCGTGAAGGTGCATGTGTTCCGGGTCGGCGAATACAAGTCCTTCAGCGAACCGTTCACGCGCAGCGACATGTCGGACGAGGACCGCGCCAACACCCGCGACCTGCTGGATGGGTTGTGGAGCGTGTTTCGTGAAGACATCGCCGCCAGTCGCGGCCTGGAGCCGGCCGCGCTCGATCACTACATCATGGACTATGGCGACGCGCTGACCGCGAGCGGCGGCGATGCCGCGCAGGCGGCGCTGAAGGCCGGGCTGGTCGATCGTTTCAGCACGCGTGACCAGTGGCGCGAGCTGCTGCGCCAGCGTTTCGGCATCGCGGGCGAGCGGGAAGAGTACGGCGAGGACTCAGATGGCGAGGACGGTGGCGACGGGATCCGCCGCGTGAGCGTGTCGCGCTATCTGGCCCATGTGCGTGCCGCTGCTCCGCAGCACGAGGACCAGGTCGCCGTGCTGGTCGCACAAGGCTCGATCATGGACGGCTCGAGCAGGCCGGGCTCGGTCGGCGGCGACAGCCTGGCACGGCTGATTCGCGAGGCGCGCGAGGACGACACGGTCAAGGCGGTGGTGATCCGCATCGACAGCCCGGGCGGGAGCGCGTGGGCATCCGAACTGATCCGGCGCGAGCTGGAGGTCACGCGCGCGGCAGGCAAGCCGGTGGTGGCATCGATGAGCTCGACCGCTGCATCCGGCGGCTACTGGATCGCCGCCGGGGCCGACGAGATCTGGGCGCATCCGGTGAGCATCACCGGTTCGATCGGCATCTTCGCGATGTTCCCGGAGTTCTCCGAGCCGCTGGAGCGCATCGGCGTCACCGTCGATGGCGTGACCACCGCGCCGCTCGCCGGTGCGTTCGACCCGCGCCGACCGATGGAGCCGCTGGCCGCCGAGGCGATGCAGATCGCGATCGAACACGGTTATCGACGTTTTCTCGACATCGTCGCGCGTGCCCGCAACATGAGCGTGAGCGATGTCGATCTGGTCGCGCGCGGCCAGGTATGGACCGGCGAGGCGGCGAGCAAGCTCGGGCTGGTCGATCAGCTCGGCGGCCTGGACGCGGCCATCGCAGCCGCCGCGGCGCGGGCCGGACTGCGCAACTACGACGTGGTGTGGCCGGAGTCGCGCCTGTCGCCGCGTGAGTTGCTGATGCGGCAGTTCGGCGACCTGGTGCTAGCCTGGGGCCTGCTTGCGCCGGCTGCCGAGCCCCCCGGCGCGCCGTCGGCATTGGGCTTGCTGCTGGGCGCGCTCGAGCGCGAGGTCGAGGCCCTGCTCCACTGGAATGACCCGCAGCATCTGTACACCCACTGCCTGTGCGAGGCGCCGTGACGGCGGTATGCGCCGGGTCAGGCGTCGCGCAGGAACAGCGTCAGCAGGTCGTTCAGATAGCGGCGCCCGCGCGGGCTCGGGCGCAGGTCGCGCGGATCGGCCTCGAGCAGCCCTTGTGCGATTGCGTCGTCCAGTTGTTGCCGGATCAGTGCAAGCGGTAGCCCGGTGCGGGCGGCGAAGAGTTCGCGCGGGACACCGTCGCTCAGTCTGAGCGCGTTCATCATGAACTCGAAGGGCAGGTCCGCGACGCCGACCTCGCGGCGTTCCTGCACGAAGTCGCGCCGGGCCGCGGCCTCCAGGTAGCGGGTCGGATGCTTGTGGCGCATCTCGCGCACGATACCGGCATGGCTGGACAGTTTTCCGTGCGCGCCGGCGCCTATGCCCAGATAGTCGCCGAACAGCCAGTAGTTCAGATTGTGCCGGCAGCGCTGGTCCGGGAGGGCGAAGGCCGAGGTTTCGTAGTGTTCGAAGCCGGCCTCGGCGAGCCGTGCCTCGATCGCGTCCTGCATGTCGGCGGCGTGGTCGGCGTCGGGCAGCGGCGGTGGGTCGTGATGGAACGGGGTGTTGGGTTCCAGCGTCAGGTGATAGGCCGACAGGTGGCCAACGCCGGTCGCCAGCGCCTGCTCGAGGTCGGCCAGCGCCTGCTGCAGCGATTGCTCCGGCAGCGCGTACATCAGGTCGATGTTGACCCGTTCGAAATGCGTCTGCGCGATGTCGATCGCACGCCGTGCCTCGCGGCTGTCGTGGATGCGGCCGAGGCGCGCCAGATGGCCGTCATCGAAGCTCTGCACCCCGATCGACAGGCGATTCACGCCGGCACTGCGAAAATCCCGGAAGCGCTCGCTCTCGAAGGTGCCGGGATTGGCCTCCAGCGTGATCTCGGCCAGCGGGTCCAGCGGCAGCAGGGTACGGATCGCGGTGAGCAGGCGGTCCAGCGCTGCGGCCGTCATCAGGCTGGGCGTGCCACCGCCGATGAACACGGTCTGGATGCGTCGCCCCCAGACCTGCGGCAACGCCGTCTCGATGTCGGCGATCAGCGCATCGACATAGGTGCGCTCCAGCGACTCGTGCTCGCCGGGGCTGCGCTGCTGGTGAGAATTGAAGTCGCAGTACGGGCACTTTTTCACGCACCACGGGTAATGCACGTACAGCGCCAGCGGCGGCGGTGCGGACAGCTTTGGCTGCAGCGTGGCCGGGTCGGGAGCCGGTCGCGACGGCGCCTCGACCGCCAGCCGGATCACGCGCCGTTCGCTCATCCGGGCGCGCGACCCTGGCCGGGCTGCAGTCGGCCGAGCAGATGGCGCATCGCGGCGCCGCGGTGGCTCAGTGTGTTCTTCAGCGCCGCGTCCAGCTCGGCGGCGGTCTGCTCGAGTTCGGGCACGTAGAACAGCGGGTCGTAACCGAACCCGCGCTCGCCGCGTGGTGCGTCCAGAATCAACCCGTGCCATTCGCCGTCGGCGATCAGCGGGCGTGGGTCGTCCGCATGCAGCACCAGTACCACCACGGTGTAGAAATACGCGCTGCGGTCCGCGCAGCCGGTCAGGCGCTCGAGCAGCAGCGCGTTGTTGCGCGCATCGGACTTCGGTTCGCCGGCGAAGCGCGCCGAATGCACGCCCGGCTCACCGCCGAGTGCGCTCACGCACAGGCCCGAGTCGTCGGCGATCGCCGGTAGTCCGGTGTGTGCTGCCGCGTGGCGCGCCTTGGCGAGCGCGTTCTCGACGAAGGTGAGATGCGGCTCCTCCGCCTCCGGCACGTCGAATGCCGACTGCGGCAGCACCTCGATGCCGAGCGGGGACAGCAGCGCGGCCAGTTCGGCCGCCTTCTTCGTGTTGTTGCTGGCGAGAAGGAGTTTTTCGATCATGCGGACAGACTCGCAATACGGTGTCGGGTGGGGGTAGGGGTGCGGGTAGGGCGGGGGCGTGTGCGCCGTCGCGAGGATCGCTCAATCCAGCCCGAGCGCGACCTTCTGCGCCTGGACCAGCTCGCGGATGCCTTGATCGGCCAGTGTTAGCATCGCGTCGAGTTCGGCGCGCGAGAAAGGTGTACCCTCGGCTGTGCCCTGCACCTCGATGATTCCACCCGAGCCGGTCATGACCACGTTCATGTCGGTGTCGCAGCCCGAATCCTCCGCATAGTCTAGATCGAGCACCGGCGTGCCGTCGAGCATGCCGACCGACACCGCCGCGACCATGTCCCGCATCGGGCTGGCCGCGAGCTTGCCGGCCGCGACCAGCCCGGCGATCGCGTCATGCACCGCGACGCAGGCGCCGGTGATCGACGCGGTGCGCGTGCCGCCGTCGGCCTGTAGCACGTCGCAGTCGATGATGATCTGGCGCTCGCCCAGCGCGGCCAGGTCGACCACCGCGCGCAGGCTGCGCCCGATCAGGCGCTGGATCTCCTGGGTGCGTCCGCTCTGCTTGCCGCGCGCGGCCTCGCGCGCGCTGCGGGTATGGGTGGAGCGGGGCAGCATGCCGTACTCGGCGGTCAGCCAGCCCTGCCCCTTGCCACGCAGAAACGACGGCACCGATTCTTCGACACTGGCGGTGCACAGCACGCGCGTGTCACCGAACTCGATCAATACCGAACCCTCGGCATGGCGGGTGAAGTGGCGGGTGATCCGGATGGACCGGAGCTGGTCGGGGCGGCGTTGTTGGCTGGGGCGCATGAGGGTCCTTTCGGTCATTTGCTGAATTTCTGGATCGCGGAATTGATCTCCGAGATCGCGCGTTCGATCTCGTCGTCGGTCAGGTCGAGGTCGCTGACCGGCGGGCGGGTTCGCTGGAAGGTGTCGAGGCGGGTGGTGAAGTGATCGAGCGCCATCGTCTGCGTGGACACCGTGTCGGAGTGGGCCGCGGCGCCGGCGTCCTCCCAGCGCATCGCGATCATCGACAGGTTGTCGCAGGTGTCGCCGCCGCGCACCTCGGCGTGGTCGAGCAGTCGCGGCACGGCCTCCATCACGTTGTTGCCGGTGAAACCCTGCACCATGCTGTCGTCGTCGAGCGGCCCCCACAGGCCGTCGGTGCACAATGCGACGATGTCCCCGTCGCGCAATGCGAAACGCTTGGAGAACTCCACCTGCGGCGGGTGGTTGCCGCCGAGGCAGCTGTAGATGCGGTTGCGACCCGGATGACGGGCCGCGCCTTCCGCGTCGAGCAGGCCCTGGTCCATCATCAGCTGGACCCGCGAATGATCGCGCGTGCGGGTCGCGATCCGTCCGCGCCTGAGCACGTACAGCCGCGAGTCGCCGGCATGCGCCCAGTGCGCGAATCCGTCCTGCACGATGCAAGCGACGACGGTGGTGCGCGGCGCCTCGGCGAGCTGCTTGTCGAACGCGTAGTCGAGGATCGCGTTGTGCGCGTTGGTCAGGGTCCGGGACAGGAAGAACACCGGATCGGGCAGTTCCGGCCGGGCCTCGCGCTGGAAGGCCTGCGTGATGAACTGCACCGCGATCTGGGCGGCGATCTCGCCATGCAGATGACCACCCATGCCGTCGGCGATCACCATCAGCAGCGCGTCGCGCGAATAGCAGTACGCATTTCGGTCCTGATTGGCCTTGCGCCTGCCGATGCGGCTTTCCTGGAATATCGTGAATTTCAAGAGCTACCTCAGGATCGTCCGATGAATGATTTGAGCCGTGTGCCCACGTCGGTGAACCAGGTGGCCGGCATGGCCTCGCCCGCTTCCTTGCGCATCAGCGCCTTCTGCAGCGAATAGACGCTTTGCGGGCGCTCCAGCGGGTCCAGGCGCAGGCACCAGTCTATGGTCTGCAGCAGCTGCGCAGAATAGCGTGACGCATGGGTGCGCGCGACCGGGACGAAGGTGTCCTGCTTGACGCGTTCGTCGGAGCGCGGCGGCGCAACGCCGACCACGCACGCATACAGGCTCGCGCCGACGCTGTAGATGTCGCTCCACGGACCGAGGCTGTCTCGGTCGGTGTATTGCTCGGGGGAGGCGAAACCGGGCGTGTACATCGGCTTCAGGATGGGCTGTTCGGTCATCAGTGTCTGTCGCGCCGCGCCGAAGTCGAGCAGTACCGGGGTGCCGTCGTTGCGCAGGTAGATGTTGGACGGCTTGATGTCCAGATGCAGCAGCTTGTGCGCGTGGACTTCGCGCAGGCCATTGAGCATGCGGGTGAAGATCGCGCGGATGAAGCGCTCGCGTACTTCGCCGCGGTGCTTGTTGATGTATTCATGCAAGGTTCGGCCCCGCTCGAACTGCATCACCATGTAGACGGTACCGTTCGCGCGGAAGAAGTTCAGCACCCGAACCACGTTGGGGTGCATCAGGCGCGCGAGCGAGCGCCCCTCCTCGAAGAAGCACTTGAGCCCGTAGCGAAACGCAGGCAGGTTCTCGCTCGGCACCTGCGGCGTGATGACGCCTTCCTTGCGCAGTGCCAGCGAGTTGGGCAGATACTCCTTGATCGCAACTGGCACGCCGTCCTCGTCGAAGGCCAGATACACGATGGAGAAGCCTCCGAGCGAGAGCTGGCGGTCGATGCGGTACTGGTCGAGTTGAAAGCCGGATGGCAGAGGGCTGTTCGCTTGAGGCGGCATCTGTATGAGGGCTACTATTCGGCTTTTCCGATGTCCGTGCAGCTTGACGCCAGCATCGTCGCACAGCCTGCGACGACGAGGCGGCCGGCGACGGACGGCCCGTCATTTTCAATGTGCGGGGGCTGCAGTGTAAAGGATAACGGCGGACTCCCGGAGGTCTTCACCATGATTCACAGCATGACCGGCTTCGCCGTCCAGACCCGCGATTTCGGCGCGGTGAGCCTGCATATCGAACTGCGCAGCGTCAACTCACGCTACCTCGATCTGTTCTTCCGCATCGGCGACGAACTGCGTCAGGCCGAGCCCGCGATCCGCGAGCAGCTCGCTGCGCGGCTCAAGCGCGGCAAGGTCGAATGTCGGCTCAACCTGCAGAGCAAGCAGGCCGCCCCCCGCGAACTCGCGATCAACGCGGCGCTGCTCGATCAACTCGCCGGTGCCGAGGCGGCGGTGCGGGCGCGTTTCGGCGGGGCGCAGGGCCTGTCGGTCGGCGAGATCCTGCGCTGGCCCGGCATGCTCGCCGACGACGGCGTGAGCTTCGAGCAGATGCAGCCGGTGCTGCTCGAGCTCGCGCGTGCGGCGATCGACGAACTGGTCGCGACCCGCGCGCGCGAAGGCGAGAAGCTCGTCGACATGATCCGCGAGCGCCTGGCCCGCATGCGCGAACTGGTCGCCGAAGCGCAGCCGCGCATCCCGCAGATCGTCGCCGATCATCAGGAGCGGCTCACCGCCCGCCTGCGCGACGCAGTCGCGTCACTGGACGAGGACCGCATCCGCCAGGAGGTCGCGCTGTTCGCGCAGCGCATCGACGTGGCCGAGGAACTCAACCGCCTGTCCGCCCACATCGAAGAGGTCGAGCGCATCCTGAAAAGCGGTGGCGCGGCCGGCAAGCGGCTCGACTTCCTGATGCAGGAGCTCAACCGCGAAGCCAACACGCTCGCCTCCAAGTCCGCCGCCACCGACGTGACCGGCATCGCGATGGAGATGAAGGTGCTGATCGAGCAGATGCGCGAGCAGGTGCAAAACATCGAGTGATGCGCCATGGGGCACCGGTCTGCACCAGAAACCCGGTATTTCTGCTGTTTGCATCATTCCTCGAACAGTGCAGAGTGCGTGCCCGTGCGCACAAAGATGATGGCGTCCCCAGTCCTTGAGGAAGGTCTTGGTGTAGTCGCACGCCTTGGGTGGCGAGGCCCGCTTACTGCTGGCGGGTCTTTTCGAGGTCATCGATCAGGGCGTCAGCAGACTCAAAGCGCGCAGTGCGGACCTTCATCATCGCGCGGGCTTCTTCCATCGCCGCACGGGTCTGTGCATTGGGAACCTTGAGTTCCAGCGGGAACGCCTGATCGTTGACCACGCGCTTGAGCAGGATACGCACCGCATCCGACACGGACAGCCCCATGCCTTCCAGCGCCTCGCTGGCTTGCTCCTTGATTTCACTGTCCACCCGGACGTGCAGCATTGTGGAATGGGCCATCACTGAATCCTCCTTTCTTGTGTGTTTTGTATCTCTATCGAGATACGGTCAAGTGACTCAGACGTGCGGAACCGTTTGACGCATTGTCCGTTGAGGGCGTTCGATACTTGCTCTGCAGTATCCGACTGTCGTCCAGAGGCCCACGTGCGCGCGTAGGCTGTCCGTCAGGTTTACGGATGAAGCGATCGTTCGGATGAATGATTTCCAGAAGTGGCAAAAGGCAGCTTCTGGCCGGACGCACGCACTGGGTGATGTCGCTGAAACCTGCCGCCCGAGTTCCTCCGTGCAAGCTGAACGTCGGCCCAGTGGCTTCGTCGGCGGACGAGGCAATCGACCAGGGGGAACCACGGCGAGTGGCGTCCGTCAGAGAGGCTCCGCATTGTTGCGTGATGCGCAACATGCTACAGTGAATCCATGATCAATTCCTTCCGCCACAAGGGGCTTCGTCGCTTTTATGAGACAGGGAGTCTGGCCGGGATTCAACCACAGCATGCAAAGCGGTTAAGGATGCAGCTTGCAGCCCTAGGAGGCTGTCGGACTTGAGGCTGATCTACTGCGCCGGTGGGAGAAGCGGTCCATATCTGCCCGATTTTTCGTTGCATAGAACCACTATGCGCCTCAAAATCGACCAGATCTGTCCTCGCTTTCCCACCCGGCTCGTGACGATCGCTCAAGTCCGACAGCCTCCTAGATACGGCAGCCAGTATCGACGACATGGATATTCCCGGCTTTCGTCTGCACCCGCTGAAGGGTGGCGAGCAAGCCCGGTGGTCGGTATGGGTCAACGGCAACTGGCGGCTCACCTTCGAGTTTTGCGACGGTAACGCTTATGTACTGGATTACGAGGACTATCACTGATGGCCATGCACAATCCTCCCCACCCGGGCGAGTTCATCCGCGATGTCTACCTCGAGCCGTTCGGCTTGAGCTCGCGACACCTTGCGACGAAGCTCCAAGTGGCACCCTCCACGGTAGCGCGCGTTCTCCAAGGGCGTAGCGCAGTCAGCCCCGAGATGGCGCTACGTCTTTCCCGAGTGCTGGGCCGCTCGCCCGAAAGCTGGCTCGCAATGCAGGATATGCACGACCTGTGGTGTGCGCGGAAGACCGTGAATCTGGAAGGGGTCGAGAGGTTACTGTTTGACGAGCCCAACAACGAGATGCAACCGACGCACTGAGAATCGACGCTCTGAAGTGCGCGGCTGATTCTGGACGTTACGACGACTGTCACTGACCGGCACAATAGAGCCACCGATGATCGGCATATAGGAGCCACCAGAAAGGTGCTCTGACGAACGTCGTCGGGGGTTCAAGGTTGGCTGACTTAACGCTCCAGCGATTGCTTGAGCGTTAAGCTCATCACTGTCGCCATTTTGGCGCCAAGTTGGAAAATTTGGCAGCGAGGGCCTGCTCTGCAGTGCTCGACAGCACCAGTGCGACGGCGAGGTGCGCTCGGGTCAGTCCGACGAAGAGCCGACTTCAGACGCTGTCGCAACGCCGCCGGCGCGGCCAGACTGGCCCATCCAAAAGGGCCCGGGTCAAATGGCCCGCATCTCGGCGTCACGGCGCCTTGAAAGCAGTCCAGTCTTACTGCGTCGCCGCACCTTGATCTGCGAGCCATTTGACCCGGGCGCGACCGCCACCGCGAATGAGAACAGGCCCTGGTGTTTGAGCTGTGCGAGGAGGCATTCGACCCAGCTGGGCTCGAAGTCCTGACCATCGTCGATGATGATGAGGTCGAAAGCCGGCTCGAAGGTTGGTGCCGCCTCGCGGTGCGCGGCAGCCAGCGCCTGGAAGACT
The DNA here is from genome assembly GCF_048158365.1 of Denitraticella aggregata. Lineage (NCBI taxonomy): Bacteria > Pseudomonadati > Pseudomonadota > Betaproteobacteria > Rhodocyclales > Zoogloeaceae > Denitraticella > Denitraticella aggregata. The sequence goes on from NZ_JBLLNL010000001.1 coordinate 63,322, forward strand.
CCTTTCGCCCTGAAATCCGGCTCGCCTTCTGGGCGAAGCGCTGCGTGGCCAGTGAGCCGCCCTCGAGCAATCCGAGGTTGAGGATGAGGGTGCCGTCGCTGTCCTCGACGTTGCGACGTGTTCGTTGCCGATAGCCATCTGAGCTGGTCTCGCACAGTTGATACTTCGATGGCAGCGGGCCATCTTCCGCGGTTCGACCAGCGCCGGACATCAGCCGCCGTGCGGTACCCCGTTGGCGATTGCCCAGTCGAGCGCGGCACGGTCGGCACCGGGCGCGATTCTGTCCGCCCCCATGCTGCTTTACATGGCCCGCCAACACCCCAGGCTGCAACTCGAAGTGGCACGGGGCAGCACCGACCTGCTCGTGCACGCGTTACGCGCCCAGCGGCTGGATGCGGCCGTGGTCGATATCCGCGCGCTGCGGCCGGCGGCCGATCTGCGAGTCACCCATCAGGTCGAGATGTCGGCGAGCTTCGTGTATCGAAAGGGGCGCCCGCTGACCGAAACTGACGCGCCGGTACCCTTCGAGGATCTGCCTGCCTATCCGATCGCTTCCACTCCGCTCAGCGACGAAGTCGCCCGCATCCTCACCGAGCGCGACGGCCCGCTTCGGTCTCGTGACGCTGGACAATCGCGCCGATGTGCCCGGCCTGCACATCGTCCGCGAACTCGTCGGCACGTTCCTCGCCGATTGAACCCGAGTCGACTCGCGGCGAGGCACGATTTCCACCGGTTTCCGGCCGATAAGGGGCGGCGCTGTTGAACCTTCGACCCGGAACCGCGCTCCCAAACTCGGCTGCATGCAGCAAGCCCCGCAGCAAACGATGGCCCACGCCGGCAATGCGCCGCCAGTAACGCACTTCCTCACCGGGAGAACAAAGAATGGATCGCACACCGCTCCCCCGTCTGCGCGAAGCCGCTGTGCCGGACGGCCGGTTCGCCCGTCTCGGCAGGCTCGGAAGCCTGGCTGCGGGTCTTGCGGGCGGCATGCTGGCCGAGGGGGTGCGGCGTGTAGCCGCCGGCGAACGTCCGCGGGTGGGCGATCTGCTGCTCACGCCGGCCAACGCCCGCCGTGTGGCCGACCAGCTCGCACAACTGCGTGGTGCGGCGATGAAGGTCGGGCAATTGATGTCGATGGATGCCGGCAACCTGCTGCCGCCGGAACTCTCCGAAATTCTCGCCCGCCTGCGCGAAGACGCCAGGACCATGCCGATGAGCCAGGTCGTGCAGGTGCTGGAAACCCACTGGGGCACAGGGTGGGAGCAAGGCTTGGCGCGCTTCGCCTTCACGCCGGTGGCCGCGGCGTCGATCGGCCAGGTGCACCGCGCGAGAACCGCCGACGGCCGCGAACTCGCGATCAAGATCCAGTATCCCGGCGTGCGACGAAGCATCGACAGCGACGTCGACAACGTCGCCACGCTGCTGCGCGTGTCCGGCCTGCTCCCCAGGGGGCTGGAGATCGCGCCGCTGCTCGAGGAAGCCAAGCGCCAGCTCCACTGCGAGGCCGACTACCGCCTGGAAGCCGACAGCCTGGAGCGCTTCGCCGTGCTGCTCGATGGCAATGCCGACTTCGTGCTGCCGCGCACCGACCCGGCGCTGACCGGCTCCGACATTCTCGCGATGAGCTGGATCGAGGGTGTGCCGGTCGAGTCACTCGCCGACGCCCCGCAAGCCACCCGCGATCGTATCGCCAGCCTGCTGATCGGGCTGCTGTTTCGCGAGCTGTTCGAGTTCGGCCTGATCCAGACCGACCCCAACTTCGCCAACTACCGCTTCGACCCGGGCACTGACCGCATCGGCCTGCTCGACTTCGGCGCAACCCGCGCCTATCGCCCCGAAGTGGTCGAGTCCTATCGCCGGCTGATGTCCGGCGCACAGCGCAACGATCGCGCCGCGATGGACGAGGCCGCGCAAAGCATCGGCTACTTCAAGGCGAACATCCACGCCACGCAGCGCGACGCCGTGCTGGCGCTGTTTCACACCGCCTGCGAACCGCTACGCCACCCCGGGCCATACGACTTCGGCACCTCGGACCTCGCCCTCCGCATCCGCGACGCCAGCCTGCAGCTGAGCGCCGACAAGGACATGTGGCACACCCCGCCCGCCGACGCCCTCTTCCTGCACCGCAAACTTGGCGGCCTCTACCTGCTCGCGGCGCGGCTGCGGGCGAGGGTGGATGTGGCGGGCCTGGCGGCGCGGTGGTTCTAGCGCGATCAAAGCAGACCGGCGTCTGGCGTGGCCGCCGCAGCGTCGACTCAGGGCGTCGGCTCCTCGTTCGTACGCACCCGGTGCAGGCGGATGTCGAGCGGGCGCATGGTGTCGAGGTGCAGATCGCGCTGCGGGAACGCGATGCTGAGGCCTGCGGCCTTGAACTTGCTGTTGATCGCCTTGTGCAGCGCCGTGATCACCGACAGGCGGTTGTCCAGGTTGGGCAGGTGCACGCGCAGGTTCAGCAGCAGCGCGTTGTCGTCGAAGGACTCGAAGCTCACGAGCGGGGCCGGGTCGGCGAGCACTTCCGGGATTTCGGCGGCGGCCTCGTGCATCAGCGCCATCGCCTTGTCGACGTCGCCGTCATAGGAGAGACCGACCGGAATCAGGAGACGATTGAGCCGGTCGGTCAGGGTCCAGTTGATCAACCGACCGGTGATGAACTCCTTGTTCGGCACGATCAGTTCCTGCTTGTCGTAGTTCGTGATCGTGGTGGCGCGGATGCGGATCCGGGTGACCACGCCGGTGGTGTTGTCGATGGTGACCACGTCGCCGACCCGGATCGGGCGCTCGAACAGCAGGATGATGCCGCTGACGAAGTTCGCGACGATCTCCTGCAGACCGAAGCCCAGACCGACACCGAGGGCGGCGATGATCCACTGCAGGCCCGACAGTTGCAGCCCTATGGCCTGGAACGTGGCCAGGATGCCGATACCGACGATCAGATATTGCGACAACGCAGTGATCGCGTAACGCGCGCCGGCGTCCAGCGGCAGGCGTTGCAGCAGCGAGATCTCCAGGATGCCGGGCAGGTTCTTGGCCGCCATCACGGTTACGACGATCACGAACAGGCCCACGATCAGGTCGCTCAGCGTCACCGGCACCAGCGTCGAGATGCCGTCTATCGAGCGCATCGCCTGGAACGGCAGTTCGGTGGCATCGAGAAAGCCGAGCGCCGGGATCAGGTTGGCCCAGATCGACCAGGAGCCGAACAGCATCGTAAACAGGAACCCGGCGCGGACCAGCCGCTTCGACTGCTCCCCGAGTGAGTCGAAATTGACCTCCGGCACCTCGACCGCGATCTCGGGCTCGCCGTCGGCCGGCCCCTCCTCTTCCCGCGCTGCGCGCTGCGCGCGCAATTCGTCGCGGCGACGCATCGCGTTCTCGAAGCGGAGGCGCCGTTCGGTGACGAACAGCCAGCGCAGAATCAGTTCCTTCAGCACGAACACGCCGAACAGAAACCACAGCGTCATCTGGAAGCGCTGCTCCAGATGAACGGCGGTGTAGTGGTAATTGGCCAGCGATATCAGCGCCAGGGCCACTGGTGTTCCGAGCACCAGCGGATACCATAGAAAATGGACCTGCGTGATCAGTTGGCCCGGATGCAGCTTCTTCAAGGCCTGCCACAGGGCGGCGTTCGGATCGAGCAGGCGCCACACGACGATCGCGGCGCCGCTCATCAGCACGATGAAGGCGCCGCTGCCGAGGGCCTGTACCATTGGCGGCGGCTCGGGCGCTGCGGTGGCGCCGACGAGGAAGCTGGTGATCACGCCGAACGGGATGAACCATGCGGTCTGCCGCCTGAGCGCATGACGCACGTCGGCCGGCCAGTCGAAATGGCGATCGCCGACGCTGCCGTCTCGGCACAGTTCGCGCACCAGCGACAGGCTGGCGAGCAGCAAGGCGGCCTTGATCAGGCCGGCGGTGACCGACAGCGTGAAGGGGTCGGCAGTGTCACGCAGCATCAGCGCAAGCCCCAGCATGAACAGCGGCACCGGGGTGACTTTCAGCGTCAGACATGCCAGCGCCTTCATCGTGAGCATCGCCGAATCGCTGCGGATGCGGTTCAATGACTGGTCGATCGCCTTCAGACGATCACGGGTGCGCCGATTGAACAGCGCCAGTCCCACCAGTGCCAACAGTCCGAGCAGCACCGTGGCCGGGTTCCGGCTGGCATAGCCGTTCAGATTCCGGCCAACCTCGACCCAGTTGTCCGGGTCGCCCAGCCATAGGTTCCACGGCAGCGGGCGATCGGAGAACAACGAGATCAGGCCGATGCTCGGAATCCACAGCAGTTGCTCGTCGATGAAGGCGACATAGGCCTCGGCGACGGTGACCAGCTGACGTTCTGCGATATCGAGACTGGTCAGGCTGTTGATGAAGCGACCGTAGGACTGCTGCAGCGAGTTCAGGGAACTGCGATGGGCGCTCATCAGTTCGCGCGCCCTGTCGATCATGTCGCTGCGTTGCTCTTCGGGCAGACCCTCCGCCCATTCCCGCGCGACGGTGCCCATGTTCTGCTCCAGCGCGCCGATGCCGCGGAAGATGTCGTCGATCTCGAGCTGCCGGTTGGTCGCGTCGCTGATGATCTCGCCGCGCGCCAGTGTGTCGCGCCGATGGCTCTGCAGCGAGGGCAGGTCGGCGCGACGCTTGCGCAGCGTGTCGCCGATCGCCATGCTGCGCCCCACGATGTCGACGCGCTGGCGGATGCGCTCGAAGTCGTCGCTTACTTCCGAGAGCTGAGTGGCGGCGCGCTGCAACTGCGCATCGACGTTCTGCTGGTCGCGCACCAGGCGCTCGAGCTCTTCGCGAAATCTGCTGTTGGATTCGGCGACGGCGCGCAGTTCGGGCGGCAGCTCTGCGGCTCGTTGCCGAAGTTGCTCCGCCTCGGCCAGTGCTTGCTGCGCGCCGGCCTCGCGCATCTGCTGCGCCAGGGCTTCGACCTCCTCGATACGCGGGCCCAGCGCGGCAATGAACGCAGTCCAGTATTCGCGTTCGGCCTGGGCCAGATTGGCCAGCAGGCCGTGGTTGGCGGCGGTCTTTCGAAAATAGGCACGCTCGGTGCGCCGCAAGGCGTGACTCGCTTCCAGGCTGTGCATGCGCGCCTGCCTGACGAGTTCGGGTTCGTCCGGAATCGACGTGGCCATTTCACGTTCAAGCTGCTCCATGGCAGCGGTGCGCTCCGAAATCTGCTCGTTGAGCGCACCGGCGCCGGCGAGCAAGCGCGACAGTTCTTCCTCGAAGTGCCGAAGCCGGTCACGCGCGCGAGTGAGTGACTGCTGTTGCGTCGCCAGCCAGGCCTCGACCTCGTCGAGCTCGGCTGACGCGAGGCTCCCGACCGTCTCGGAAGTGTCCGCGCCAAGCGTGAACAGACGGCTGTTCAATTCCTCGATCCGTTGTGGCGCACCACGCAGCGCCTCGTCCAGTGCCGCCGACTGGTCGCGCACGTTTTGCGTCTGGCCCAATCGCGTCATCGCCTGATCGTAGAGTTCGAGCAACCGCGTTTGCGTCGCGTCATCGAGGTTCGCGGCGGACTCGACCGCGGCTCTGCCGGCCTGCAACGACTCCGTGGTAAGCTCGATTCTGCTCGGATCGCGTACCTGCTCCTCGGCTGGCGCCACCGTAGAGACCGTGAAGAGCATGAACAGCAGGGCAATGTGGAGGTAATGTCGAATCGGCATCGAGTCGTGCTTCCTTGCGTTGATTCAGGCCGCGCAAACGCCTGAACGCGCCAGGCGCCTCCACAGACAGCGCAGCATTGGATTCAGTCTGTCCGGCGCCCGCGACGACCGCAGCGCCGATGATAAGTCGCTGGGCGCATATCAACAAATCCGGCAGGCCGGCGGCGCGCCGTGCCCGCAGTGTGGAGCATCTCATGGCAGGAACACTGATCATCATCACCGCGCCGTCGGGGGCGGGCAAGACGACGCTGGTCAAGGGCCTGCTCGAGCGGGACGGCCAGGTCCAGTTGTCGATCTCCTTCACCACCCGCGACCCTCGGCCAGGCGAGCAGGACGGGCGCGAATACCACTTCGTCGATGTGGCGAGCTTCCGGACCCTGCGAGATCGCGGAGAGTTTCTGGAGTGGGCCGAGGTGCACGGAAACTACTACGCCACCTCCAAGGTCTGGATAAGGGAGCAGATCGCCGCGGATCGCGACATTCTGCTCGAAATCGACTGGCAGGGTGCGCAGCAGGTGCGCAAGGTTTTTCCGGATGCGGTCGGCGTGTTCGTGCTGCCGCCGTCGCTCGAGGCGCTCGAGGAACGGCTGCGCGGGCGGGGCACCGACAGCGACGATGTGATCGCGCGTCGATTGCTTGGCGCACGGGGCGAGATGCGTCACGTGGGAGAGTTCGACTACGTTATACTTAACAACCAGTTGCAGAACGCGATTGATGACTTCGTGGCAGTGGTGCATGCCTCGCGGCTGCGTTATGCCAACCAGCATGCGCGACACCTGCGCTATTTCGATTTTCTTGAACAGGATTGAATCATGGCCCGAATCACAATCGAAGACTGTCTGCAACGCATCCCCAACCGGTTCCAGCTCACGCTGGCGGCGACCTATCGCGCACGCCAGATCACCATCGGCTCCGCGCCGCTGATCGATACGGAAAAGCATGGCAAGGAGAAGGCCACCGTCATCGCATTGCGTGAGATCGCCGAAGGCTTGGTCGGGCTCGAAATCCTCAACCGCGGACAGGCCTGAGCCGCAGGGCCGGAGCGCGTCTCATGGAAGCCGCTGCCACGACCCCACCGGCCCCGGAACCTTTCAGTCCGCCTCCGTCGTCCGTCGTCGCGCTCGATTTCGATCGACTCAGGAGCAAGCTCGAAACCTACATGCGTCCGGAGGATGTCGGTCGCATTGAGGCTGCCTATCATTTTTCGGCGATGGCCCACGAGGGCCAGTTTCGCATCAGCGGTGAGCCCTACATCTGCCACCCGGTCGCAGTCGCCGACATCATTTCGGACTGGCATCTCGACCCGCAGGCGCTGATCGCAGCCCTCCTTCACGACGTGATGGAGGACACGCACATCTCCAAGCAGGAGATCGCCGAGCGTTTCGGAAAGGTCGCAGCCGAGCTGGTCGATGGCCTGTCCAAGCTCGACAAGATCGAGTTCCGCTCTCAGGAAGAAGCGCAGGCCGAGAACTTTCGCAAGATGCTGCTCGCGATGGCGAGCGACCTGCGCGTGATCCTGATCAAGCTCGCCGACCGCTTGCACAACATGCGCACGCTCGATTGCGTGCGCCCGTCCAAGCGTCGCCGCATCGCGACCGAAACGCTGGACATCTATGCCCCGATCGCGAACCGGCTGGGGCTGAACACGCTTTATCGTGAGTTGCAGGAGCTGTCGTTCGAGCACAAGTTTCCGATGCGATTCCGCGCGCTGTCGCGTGCGATCAAGTCGGCGCGCGGCAATCGCCGAGAGGTCGTCGGCAAGGTGCTGAAGTCGGTCGAGGAGCGCCTGCCTCAGTGGGGCGTGTCGGCCGAGGTGCAGGGACGCGAGAAGCATCTGTTCTCGATCTACCGCAAGATGGTGGAAAAACGTCTGTCCTTCTCGCAGGTGCTCGACATCTACGGCTTCCGCGTGATCGTGTGCGACATCCCGACCTGCTATATCGCGATCGGCGCGCTGCATGGCATTTACAAGCCGGTGCCGGGCAAGTTCAAGGACTACATCGCGATCCCGAAGGCGAATGGCTACCAGTCGCTGCACACGACGCTGATCGGACCCTTCGGCACGCCGGTCGAGATCCAGGTGCGCACCGCGGAGATGCATCACATCGCCGAAAGCGGGGTCGCATCGCACTGGCTGTACAAGGACGACGAGAAGACCTTGACCGAGCTGCAGCAGCGTACCCATTCCTGGCTGCAGTCGCTGCTGGAGCTGCAGTCCACATCGGGCGAGGCGACCGAGTTTCTCGAGCATGTGAAGGTCGACCTGTTCCCGGGCGAGGTGTACGTGTTCACGCCGCAGGGCAGGATCCTGTCGCTGCCGCGTGGCTCCACGCCGGTGGATTTCGCGTATGCGGTGCATACCGACATCGGCAATCGCTGCGTCGCCTGCCGGGTCAATGCCGATCTGATGCCGCTGCGCACCGAACTGCGCAACGGCGATCAGGTCGAGATCATCACCGCGGCGCACGCCAACCCGAACCCGGCGTGGCTGTCGTATGTTCGGACCGGCAAGGCCCGTGCGCAGATTCGTCATTTCCTGAAGAACGCGCAGCACGAGGAGGCGGTGACGCTCGGCGAGCGCCTGCTCAACCAGGCCCTGCGGCCGCATGGGCTGACGCTGGGCCAGATCAGCACCTTCGCATGGGACCGCTTCCTGCGCGACCGGGGCGTGCGCAGCAAGAAGGAGGTCTTCGCCGACATCGGCCTGGGCAAGCGTCTGCCGGTGATCGTCGCGCGGCGTCTGTCCGAGGCGCAGGATCAGGAGTCGGGCCGGCCGGATGTGGTCAAGCCCAAGCCCGCCGGCGCGATCCACATCAGCGGCAGCGAAGGCATCGCGGTACAACTGGCGAGCTGCTGCCAGCCGATTCCCGGCGACCCGATCATCGGCGTGATCCGCAAGGGCCGCGGCCTGGAGGTTCATCGACACGACTGTACGTCGGTGGCCAAACTGCGTGGTGACCGCGGGCGCTGGGTCGATGTCGAATGGGAGCCGGGTCAGGACCGCATGTTCGACGTGACGATGAAGGTGCTGACCAAGGAAGGCCGCGGCGTGCTGGCACGGGTCGCGAGCGCGATTTCCGACGAGGACTGCAACATCCAGAACGTTACGATGGACCGCGAGCAGGGCATCTACACATCGCTGAACCTGACGCTTCAGGTACGCGACCGCATGCATCTCGCTGCGGTGATGCGTGGCGTGCGCCGGGTGCCCGAGGTCGTGCGCATCGGACGCACCGGCACCGACGGCCGGGTGGGCTGAGCCGATGGTCATGCGTGGCACCAGACCTCGCCGGCTGGCGATAAACGGCTATGGCCGGATCGGGCGCTGCTTCCTGCGCGCACTGCATGAGTCCGGGTTGTCGGAACGCCTGCAGGTGTGCGCGATCAACGAGCCGGCCGATCTGGACAGCATCGCCTATCTGACCCGCTACGATTCTACGCATGGCCGCTTCGGGGGCCGGGTCGAGGTCGGCGAGGGCTGCCTGGTCGTGGAAGGGCGCGAGATCCGCGTGACGCATGCGACCGAGCCGGAGGGCGTGGACTGGTCCGCGCTCGACATCGACCTGCTGGTGGAATGCTCCGGCCGTTACGGCAGCCGGGAGGAACTGATGCGCTTCGTCGACGCGGGCTGTCCCAGGGTGCTGCTGTCGCACCCGGGCAATGGCGCCGAGGATGTGGACGCGACCATCGTGTACGGCATCAACCAGCAGTTGCTGCACGGGGGCGAACGCATCGTGTCGAACGCGTCATGCACCACCAACGCGGTGGTGCCGGTGCTGCACCTGCTGCAGCGCGAACTGGGGCTGCAGCAGGTGCTGCTGACGACCCTGCATTCGGTGATGAACGATCAGCCGCTGATCGACGGCTATCATCACGCCGACCTGCGCCGTACCCGTTCCGCGATGCAGTCCATCATCCCGGTGTCGACCGGGCTCGCGCGCGGCGTCGAACGGCTTCTGCCCGATCTGATCGGGCGGGTGCAGGCCAAGGCGATTCGCGTGCCGACGCACAACGTGTCGGCGATCGACATGGTGCTCGGCGTGGAGCGTCCGGTCGGCGTGACGACGATCAACCGCCTGCTGCGCGATGCGGCGCAAGGCCCGTATGCCGGTCTGATCGCATATTCGGACGAGGCGCACGCGTCCATCGATTTCAACCACGATCCGCATTCGGCGATCGTCGACGGCGGACAGACCCGGGTCGTCGGCCCGCATCTGCTGAACCTGCTGGTCTGGTTCGACAACGAATGGGGCTTCGCGAACCGCATGACCGAGGTCTCGGCGTACTGGCTCGAGCGGGTCGAAGCGCGCAAGGCGGTGTCGCACCCGCACGCGTGACGCGACACCGCGACGAGTCGGTGCCGTAGCGACCGTTCCGGAAGAATCCGCTCAGATGCAGGCCTTGATCCTGTCCGCGTAGTCGCGCAGCTTGCCGGCCGGCGGATCCTTGCGCGGCCAACTCAGCGTGATGCCGTCGTCGCGATGGCGCGGCACGACATGCATGTGGAAGTGGAACACGGTCTGGTCGCCTTCCCTGCCATTGGCCTGCAGCAGCGTGAGGCCGGGCGGGTCGAAAGCCGCGCGCACCGCGATTGCGACTCTCCGGGCGGTCTGCATCACCGCCGCGGCTTCTTCCTCAGTGAGATCGAACAGCGTGGCCGCGTGGCGCTTCACCGCGACAAGCACGTGTCCCGGATTGACCTGGCCGATGTCCATGAAAGCGATCGTCAGATCGTCCTCAAAGACCGTTGCGGCCGGAATCTCGCCGGAGACCAGGCGGCAGAAGATGCATTGGTCCGGCGGCGAGGTGTCGATGAACATGGGCATGACGAGGCTTCCTGTTCGAGTGGTCGATGGCCTGTCGGCGTGGCCGCGGCGGTGCTGCCGGATCGCAGGAACGATACATCATCGGCGTGAGAACTTTGACATCCGTATCTGCGCATGCGAGGAGAATCGTTTGAACGCCGTTTTCGCGGCTCGCGCCGCTCCCACCGGGTTGTTTGCGCGACCATGTGGGAGAGGTGCGAGCCGCGAATTCTGTCGTTCATCCTGGCAGAAGCGCTCGATTGCGCGCTTACTGTGCGATCGCTTCGACCGAGATGTCGATCGTGACTTCGTCGCCGACGTTCGGTGCGTACTTTCCGGCGTTGAAGTCGGAGCGCTTGACCACGACCCGCGCGTTCGCGCCGATTGCGTTCTTGGGCAGCATCGGGTGCGGCATCGCGGTGAACGAGGTCAGCTCGAGCGTCACCGGGTGCGTGATGCCCTTGATCGTCAGCTCGCCCTCGACTGCGACCGGGGTGTCACCGTCGAACACCGCACGGGTGGACTTGAAGGTGGCGGTCGGGTGGTTCGCCGTGTCGAGGAAGTCCTCGCCGACGATGTGCTCGTTGAAGGTTGCATAGCCGGTGTCCACCGACGTGGTGTCGATGACGATGTCGACGTCGGCGGTGCGCGCCTCGGCGTCGTACACGATGGTGCCGGTGGTGGTGTTGAAGCGGCTCAGCTGCGTGGACAGGCCCAAGTGGTTGTAAGAGAAGCGGGCGAAGGTGTGCGAGCCGTCGATGACATAGGTCTGCGGTGCGGCGAAGGCCGGCAGCGCGACGGCGGCGGTGGTGGCGAAGGCGAGGGCTGCGGTGAGTCTGCGAAGCGTGGTCATGAGTATTCTCCTATGGGTTTGGGGATGGTGCCTGGGGTCGAGGGTGGAAAGAGCGCCGACCATCACTGGCCGGCAGTTGCGGTGATGCGGAATGTCACGCGGATGTCGTTGGCGAGGATGTCGAACCTGGACCAGGCCCCTTCGCCGACCGAGAAGTCGCCGCGCTTGATCGCGAACTCGCCTTCGAACACCGCGGCGCCGCCTTCGGTACGGAAACTTGCCGGTGCGACGACGTCCTTGACGGTACCCTTGATGCTGAGCCGGCCGGCGACCTCGAAGCGGTCGTCACCCAGCGGCGTGACGCTGACCGACTCGAAGCGGGCGCTCGGGAACACGGCGGTATTGAACCAGATCTTGTCCTGAACCTCGCTGTCGGCCTCGCTCATGCCGGTGCTGACGCTGCCCAGATCGACGTCGATGACTGCGCTGGCGTTCTCGGGTGACGCCGGGTCGAAGCGCAGTTCGCCGGAAAAGGAGCGGAAACTGCCGTCGAGCGTGACGCCCATCTGCGTGTAGCTGAAGCCGATGGCGCTGTCCTCGGTCACGATGCGCTCGTAAGGCGCCGCGTGCGCGCCGCTTGCGAGGCCGGCGCCGAGGGCCAGCGCGACTGCCAGTGATCCGGCGATCTTCCTGAACATCATGTGATTCTCCTGTTGGCGGGCAGCATCCTGGTCAGAACGTCGTCCCGGTCGATGAAGTGATGCTTCAATGCGGCGCCTACATGAGCGACCAGCGTCGCGATCAGCAGCCAGTTGAGGTATTTGTGCGTCGCCTGCAGCAGATCGCCGAGCGCCTCGTCCTTGGCCAGCAGGTCCGGGATCGGTACGACACCGAACCACACGGTCGGCACGCCCTTGGCGGAGCTCATCAGCCAGCCGGCCAGCGGGATCGCGACCATCAGCACGTACAGCGTCGCGTGTCCTGCATGGGCGGCCAAGCGCATCGCGGGCGGCATCGTCGCCGGCAACGGCGGCGGGCGATGGAAGGCGCGCCACGCGAGTCGCGCGAGAACCAGCGCGAACGCGGTGACGCCGGCCCATTTGTGCCATGAGTAGAACCTGAGCTTGTCCGGCGAGAACGGCAGGCCCTCCATGTACAGGCCCAGCCCGATCAGGCCGAAAATCAGCACCGCCATCAGCCAGTGCAGGAGCTTCGCGGTCGCGGTGTAGGCGGATGCGGCATTGCGTGCGCTCATGGTGCTCGAAGCTCCGTCTGCTCGCCGAGCGCATAGGCGTCCATCGCGAGTACATGATTGTCGATGCCGGCGTGAACGCGCCGGGCGCTTGGCCTGTCGCCGCCCGCGCCCAGCGCGACGAACAGCGGCAGCAGATGCTCTTCGGTCGGATGCGCCTGGGCCGCCTGCGGGGCCTGGCGCCGATAGTCGAGCAGTGCGGCCCGGTCACCGTCGGCGAGCCTGTCCGCGATCCAGTCGGCGAACTGACGGACATAGGCCGGGGTCGCCGTCGCGGACGCGCCGTGACGATAGTCCATCAGGTTGTGCGTGATGTTGCCCGAGGCCAGCACCAGAAACCCCCGTTCGGCCAGCGGCGCGAGGCTGCGGCCGAGCCGCCAGGCCTGCTCCGGACCGCCCTGGCTCTGGATCGACAGCGGCACGACCGGCACGTCGGCATCCGGAAACATCATCCGCAGCGGCACCCACGCGCCATGATCCAGGCCGCGTCCGGCATCGCGCTCGACCGGCAGACCGGCCGCCGCGATCGCGGTCGCGACCTCTTCGGCCGCCTCGGGGCATCCGGTCGCCGGATAGCTTAGCCGGTACAGAGCTTCCGGAAAACCGTGGAAGTCGTGGATGGTCTGCGGGCGGGCGGCGAAACCGACGGTCGGCACACGGGTTTCCCAGTGGGCGCTGACCACGACGATGACCCGCGCTTGCGGCAATGTGCGCGCGACATTCGCGATCGCTTCGCCGGCCACGCCCGGCTGCAGGGCGAAGGTCGGGGCACCGTGCGGTACGAACAGGGAGGGCAGTCGGATCGTCATGATCGTTGGTCGGTTTCGTTGGTCAGGCTATGGCTTGACTATAGACTTCAAGTTCGTGTCGAAATACCGCACAATCTGCAATTCATAGTTGCCAGGAAAGCAACAATGGATCGATTGGATGCAATGCAGCTCTTCGTCCGGGTGGCCGAATCGGGCAGTTTCTCGGCGGTCGCGCAGCAATTCGGCGTGGCCCGTTCGGTCGTGACCCGCAAGATCGCTGCGCTGGAGGCCCACCTGGGCGTCAAGCTGATGGGGCGCAGCACGCGACGACTGACGCTGACCTCGGCCGGCACCGCCTATCTGGAACGCTGCCGGGTCATCCTCAATCTGGTGGACGTGGCCGAGGAGGACGTCGCGCACGAGCGCGCGATGCCGCGCGGGCGAATTCGCGTCGGTCTTCCGCTCAGTTTCGGTCTTCGCCGGCTTGCGCCACTGCTGCTCGACTTCTCGCAGAAATACCCGGAGGTCGGCCTGGACATGGATTACTCCGACCGTGTCGTGAATCTGATCGAGGAGGGGTTCGATCTGTCGATCCGGATCACGTCGCGACTCGAACCCGGGGACGTGGTGCGCAAGCTGGGCACCTGCCGGCTGCGGGTGCTTGCGTCGCCCGAGTATCTCGCGCGGCGCGGCCGCCCCGGCCATCCGGACGAACTCGCGCAGCACGACTGCCTCGGCTATTCGTCGCGCGCGTCGTCGCAGACCTGGACCTTCACCGTGAATGGCCGCGCGGAGCACTTCAACGTACGTTGCCGCATCAATGCGAACAATGGCGACGCGCTGATGTCCGCCACGGGCCGGGGCCTGGGCATCTCGGTCCAACCGGATTTCATTGCGGAGTCCGATCTGGCGTCCGGCCGGGTGGCGTGCATTCTCGAAGACTTCGCGCCACCCGAGCTCGGAATCTATGCGGTATTGCCGAGCAATCGTCATGTGCCGCACCGTGTGCGCGCGCTGATCGACTTCCTGTCCGCGGCGCGCTTGGGTGGCGGCAGCTCCTGAGGCTACGATCCGGCGCCGTTCGGCGCGTGCGTGCGTTCTCAGATGGGCCGTTCGGGTGCCTTGCTATGGTGCACTGCGGGGTCGTGCGGACTGGTAACCCGCTTCCGCCTGGGCCACAATGACTCGTAGCCGCTCCATCCCAGAACCCCGACAGGAGAGCGTTCCTCATGCCATACGAGACCATCATTTATCACGCCAGCAATGGCATGGCCGAGATCCGGCTCAATCGTCCGCATCGCCTGAATGCGGTCACCCAGCAGCTCTATGACGAACTGAACGCCGCACTGAGCGCGGCCGAGGCCGACCGCGACCTGCGGGTCGTGCTGTTGACCGGGGAGGGGCGCGCGTTCTGCGTGGGCGCCGACCTGAAGGAGCACAAGGCCGCCACGCGTACCGCCTACGACCGGCGCCAGTACCTGCAGGGCGAACAGACCGTGTGCAAGCGGCTGCTGCAGATGAGGAAGCCGGTGGTCGCCGCGGTCAACGGCTTCGCGCTGGGCGCCGGTGCCGAAGTCGCACTGGCCTCGGACTTCCTGCTGATGGCCGAGAGCGCGCAGATCGGTCTGCCCGAGATCAGCATCGGCAATTTCCTGGGTGGCGGCGTGACCTGGCTGCTGCCGCGCCTGGTCGGGCTGGCCAAGGCCCGCGAACTGGTGTTCCTCGGCGAACGCATCAAGGGCGAGGAGGCAGTGCGCATCGGCCTCGCGAACCGCGTGCTCGCGGATGAGGGCTTCCTCGACGCGGCGCGCGCGTTCGCGGCGAGGGTCGCGAGCAAGGCGCCGCTGTCCATGCAGCTCGCCAAGGAGCAGCTCAACATGTCGGCCGAGCGCACATTGGATGCCTGCCTGATCGCCGAGCTCGAAGGCATGACCTTCGTCGGTACCACGCGCGACTGGCAGGAAGGGGTGGACGCCTTCGCCGAAAAGCGCTCGCCGGTTTTCAGGGGGGAATGACAGATGACCGACCAGCAAAGCCAACACGTGACCGAAATGCCGCGCAAGAGCCCGCTGCACGCCTTTCTCGCGCCGGACGCGATCGCGATCATCGGCGCTTCGGCCGATCCGACCAAGCGCGGCTACAAGGCCATGGTCGGGCTGATCAAGGGTCACTACCCGGGCAAGATCTACCCGCTCAACCCCAAGGTGCCCGAGATCCTCGGCGTGCCCACCTTCGCCGCACTCGACGATATTCCGGGTCCGGTCGACCTGGCGTTGATCTGCACGCCGGCGGCGACGCTACCCGGTATCATGCTCGAGTGCGGCCGCAAGGGGGTCAAGGGCGCGGTGATCCTCGCCGCCGGTTTCCGCGAGACCGGCGCCGAGGGCGCGAAGCTGGAGCAGGAGGTGCTCAAGGCCGCGCGTGCGGGGGGTGTCCGGATCATCGGCCCGAACACGTCGGGCATGTTCAACATGCACAAGCGGGTCAATCTGCTCGATCTGGGCAATGTCAAACCCGGTGACATCGGCTTCATCTCGCAGTCGGGCAACATGCTGCTGGCGCTGGTGCTCGAGGCCGAATACAACGGTCATGTCGGCTTCTCGACCTATGTCGGTCCAGGGAACCAGACCGACATCGGATTCAATGACTATCTTTGTTACCTCGGCGAGGATCCGAATACGCGGGTCGCGACGCTGTACGTGGAAGGTTTCCGCGACGGCCAGCGCTTCCTGCAGGTCGCGCGCGCGATCACGCCGATCAAGCCGGTGGTGGTCTACAAGTCCGGTGCCACCGAGCTTGGCAAGAAGGCGGCCAGCTCGCATACCGGCGCGCTCGCCGGCAGCTACGAGATGACGGTGGATCTGCTGAAGCAGGTGGGGGTGAGCGTGGTGCGCCATTCCGACCAGATCCTGCCGGTGGCCGAAGGCCTCGCGCTGATGCAGAAGGCGCGCGGCAAGCGCATCGCGATCATCGCCGATGGCGGCGGCCAGGCGACGATCACGTCCGACCGGCTGTCCGAGGCCGGGTTGGCGCTGGCCGAGCTGTCGGAGGCCACCCGCAAGCGTCTGGCGGCCATCCTGTTCGCGCAGGCTTCACTGGCCAACCCGGTCGATGTGGCCGGAACCTCGGACACGAATCCGGAAGTGCTGGCGCAGTGCATGGAGATCGTCGCCGAGGACGACGGCGTCGATGCGGTCTTTCTGGTCGGCATGTTTGGCGGCTACCACACCCGCTTCGCCGAATCGCTGCTGGGCGGCGAGATGCGCGCAGCCGAGACGATGATCGAGCTTGCGCGCCGGGTGGGCAAGCCGCTGGTGGTCTACAGCCTCTATGCGCCGGTCAAGCCCCCCCCGCTGCGGCGCCTGCACGAGGCCGGTCTGCCCGTTTACGCATCGATCGAACACGCGGTCAAGGTGTTGCAGGCTTTGAGTGAACGCGGGATCTACCTGCAGCATCAGCACGGGCAGCCGTTGCAGGCAGGGGTCACGCCGAACGACGACATGCTGGCGATGTTCGCGCGCGCGCAGCACGAAGGGCGCGACCTGTTCGAGTTCGAAGCCAAGGCGCTGCTGCGTGCGCATGGCGTGGCGGTCGCGCCGGAGCGCGTGGCCCACAGTGCGGACGAACTCGCCGAGATCGCGTCCGGGCTCGGGGAGCAGCCGTTCGCGATGAAGGTGGTGTCCAAGGACATCCTGCACAAGTCGGACGCCGGCGGCGTGAAGCTCAATCTGGTCGGCGAGGCCGCGATGCGCGAGGCCTTCGACCAGATCATGACGAGTTGCCGCGCCTACGATCCGAATGCCGACATCCGCGGCGTGCTGGTCGCGCCGATGGCCAGGAAAGGTACCGAGGTCATCGTCGGTGTGGTGCGCGATCCGATCTTCGGGCCGGTGCTGATGTTCGGTCTGGGCGGTATCTTCGTCGAGATTCTCGAGGATGTCGCGTTTCGCGCGATTCCGCTGTCGCGCCACGACGCGGAGGCCATGGTCGATCAGCTCAAGGGCCGCAAGATACTCGCCGGCGTGCGCGGTGAGGCGGCGGTTGACAAGGCCAGCCTGGTCGATCTGCTGCTGGCCGTGTCGAGCATCGTCAGCGCGTATCCGCAGTTGTCCGAACTCGATCTGAATCCGGTGATCGCGTATCCGGACGGCTATGCGGTGGTCGACGCCCGCATCATCACCAACCGCAGCGTGTTGTGAGCGCAGAGAACAAAGCCATGAATGCACCTGCCGTGCCTCCCCCCGTGCTGACCGACGCCGTGCTGCAGCTCGACGCGCGGGTCGCGACGCTGACGCTGAACCGCGATGACGTGCGCAATGCGCTGACCGGTACCGGCCTGATCGAGGACATCATCGCGGTGGCCGACTGGGTCAACCGCTGCGACGACGTGTCGGTGCTGGTCATGACCGGCGCCGGCTCGGCGTTCTCGTCCGGCGGCAACGTGAAGGACATGGCCGAGCGTGGCGGCGACTTCGCCGGCGACGTGGCCGAGGTCGCGACCCGCTACCGGCGTGGCATCCAGCGCATCCCGCTGGCCTTGCAGCAGGTCGAGGTGCCGATCATCGCGGCGGTCAATGGTCCCGCGGTCGGGGCCGGGTTCGATCTGGCCAACATGGCCGACATCCGCATCGCTTCGACGAAAGCGAAATTCGGCGAAACCTTCCTGAACCTGGGCATCATCCCGGGCGACGGGGGGGCGTGGTTCATGCAGCGCCTCATCGGCTACCAGCAGGCCTTCGAGATGACGCTGTCCGGGCGCATCGTCGGGGCCGACGAGGCAAAGCGACTCGGGCTGGTGCTCGACGTGGTCGAACCGGATCAGCTGATGAGCCGGGCACACGACATCGCGGCCCGTTTTGCCGCCCAGCCGCCCAAGGCCCTGCGCCTGACCAAGCGTCTGATGAAGATGGCCCAGCGCATGGAGCTCAAGGACTTCCTGGACCTGTGCGCCGCCTTCCAGGGCATGTGTCACAACGAACCCGAACACCTCGCGGCGGTCCGGCGCATGCTGGACAAGTGAGTCCCCGGCGCGCGCGTTCCTTTCGGCCGGTGTGCGTCCGAGGGTCCTGGCCCGCACCGTTTGCGCGGGCGCGGTGAGTGTCGCTTCAGCCCGGGCGGGCCCTGCGGTCGCAGTCGTGGCAGATCGCGCTGAGTTCGATCTCGCTGCCGGCCAGTGTGTGGCCGGCAGCTTCGAGGCTGCGCGCCAGCGCCGCCAGCGCGACGTCGTCGTGCAGTTCGGTGACCCGGCCGCAACCCGGACACACGAGGAAGAGGCCGGCCTGGTCGTGACCGTCGTGGTTGCACGCGACGAAGTGGTTGATGCGCCCGATCTTGTGCGCCAGCCCCTGATCGATCAGGAAGTCCAGCGCGCGATAGACGGTCGGGGGTGTGGCCGAGGGATGGGCCCGTCTGATCTGGTCGAGCAGATCGTATGCCTTCAGGCCGCCTGGCTCGCGCCTGAGCAGCGCGAGCACCTGCCGTCTGATCGGGGTCAGGCTGCTGCCCCGCGTCTTGCACAACGCGGCTGCATGATCGAGAAAGCGGCTTTCTTCCGCGGACGAAACGTCGGACAGGTCGGGCATCGAGCTCGTGGCTGCGTGTGTAAGTGGCGGCGCGTGTGGCGGCCGGTCGGGCCGTGCCCGGCGCCATGGATGGGTGAACATGCTACCTCATCATCGCCGCTGTCGGCGGTGTTCCAGCAGCCGGGCGACGAATGCGCCGAAGCGCATGCCGCGCAGGCGGTCCGCGATGGGACGCCGCCGATCGGGCATGTCCCGGCCGCACCGATCGGCGTCCACCCCCGGGCCGGATTGGTGTATCGTCCGGCCCGTTCGACAAAAGCAAGGATGAGGAAGATGATGACCGACGCCACGACCGGGAGGGTGCACACGCTGACCCGGGAGGCCCTGCTGGCAGCACCCGAGGACGAATACATGTCCGACGCCCAGCTTGATTTCTTCCGCGCGCTGCTGCTAGCCGAGAAGCACGCCCTGCTGGACGCGGCGCGCCAGACGACGGCGCATCTGCAGGACAACGAGGCGATCCCGGACTGGACCGACCGCGCGACGATCGAGGAAGAGCACGCACTGGAGCTGCGCGTGCGCGACCGTGAGCGCAAGATGATGAAGAAAATCGACCAGGCGCTGGCCCGAATCGCCGAGGGCAACTATGGCTGGTGTGACGAGACCGGTGAGCCGATCGGGATTGCGCGTCTGCTCGTGCGTCCGACCGCGACGCTGAGCGTGGAAGCGCAGGAACGTCACGAAGCGATCGAACGCGTGTCGCGCGGCTGAGCGGCGGGCCAGGGTCCATGCAGGCGCCGGGTGGCGACCGACGTATCCCGGTCATCGTGCTGACCGGGTTCCTCGGCGCGGGCAAGACCACGCTGCTCAACCATCTGCTCGCGTGTCCGGAGATGGCGCGCAGCGCGGTGCTGATCAACGAGTTCGGCGAGGTCGGCGTCGACCACCATCTGGTCGAGAAGGTAGACGAGACGCTGGTGGTGCTCGATTCCGGCTGCATCTGCTGCAGCGTGCAGGGCGACCTGGTCAAGGCGCTAAAGGGCTTGTTCCAGCGTGCGCTCAGGCGCGAGATCGGTCCGATCGACCGGGTCGTGATCGAGACGACCGGCCTCGCCGACCCGGCGCCGGTCATCCACACCCTGATGCAGGATGCGTTCATCGCCGACCGCTACCGCATCGACGGCGTGATCACCGCGGTCGATGCGACCCATGCCGGCGACCAGCTCGTTACCTACCCCGAGGCCTTGCGCCAGGTCGCGATGGCCGACCGGCTGCTGATCACGAAATGCGACCTCGCGGATTTCTCGACACGGGTGACGCTCGCCGATCGCCTGGCGGAGCTGAATCCGGGCGCCGAGCGCATCGAGGTCTTCCGCGGCGAAGTCCCACCCGCCGTGTTCGACGGCTGCGGGCTGTACGAAACCGCCGGCAAGCTTCCGGATGTCGCGCGCTGGCTGGGCGATGAAGCCGCGCGCGCGCAGGCGGCGCGTACTCCCGCGGTTTCGGGGCCCGCTGCCTGGCGCAAGCCGGGCGGGGCGCAATCGCAAGCCCCGGCAGCCGTGGCCTCTCGTCATGACGATGCGGTCACCAGCTATGTGCTGACCTTCGATCAGCCGCTCGACTGGCTGGGGTTCGCGGATGGGCTGGGCCTGCTTCTGCAGGTCCACGGCGAGCGCATTCTGCGCGTGAAGGGGCTGCTCAATGTCGCGAACGATCCACTTCCGCGGGTGGTGCAGTGCGTGCAACATGTCGCCTATCCGCCGACCAGCCTGCCCGCCTGGCCGACCGAGCCGCCGTATGACGACCGCAGGAGCCGGCTGGTCTTCATCGTGCGCGATCTCCCCCGCCAGGAAGTCGAGAGCATCATCGGCAGCCTGAGCGGGCAGGCGCCGCAGCCGCCTGACGACGCCGATCGGCCAGCGTGAGCCGGATGCAGCCGTGCCGGCGGTCAGCGTCGCGTTGTTCGTGACATCGATTGAGCCGTACAATTCGCGTCTAAAGGAGAAAGCGAACCATGGCCATATACGAATCCGAGCACACCAAGTTCATGCGCGAATGGCTGGAGAACCATCCAGAGGAAGTCGAAGAGCAGAAGAAGGGACGCGCGCTGTGGTGGGACAAGCCGCAGGAGGTCGAGCAGACGCGGCGCTATCGTCAGGCGAGCGTGCCGACCAAGCCCTATTACTACGACCCCACCCACTGAGGGTGACGGACCGTTCTGGTGTCGCTGCCTGATCCGCATGTCCTGATCGACCTGGAGACCACCGGGGCGAACCCGGTCAGCGACCGGATCACCGAGATCGCGCTGCTGCGCATAGAGGGTGGCGAAGTGGTGGCGCGCTGGCAGAGCCTGGTCAATCCCGGCTGCGGCATTCCGCCCTTCATCCAGCGCATCATCGGTATCACCGATGACATGGTCGCGACCGCACCCCGGTTCGCCGAGCTGGCCGACACGGTGTGCGGACTGCTCGCCGGCGCGGTGTTCGTCGCCCACAATGCGCGCTTCGACTACGGCTTCATCCGCAATGCCTATGCCCGCCTTGGGCAGGATTTCGAGGCGCCGGTGCTATGCACCGTCAAGCTGTCGCGTGCGCTGCATCCCGAACATCATCGCCATGGTCTCGATGCGCTGATCGAGCGGCACGGCTTCGTCTGCGATGCGCGTCATCGGGCGATGGGCGATGTCGAGGTTCTGTGGCAGTTCTCGCACATGATCCGGGAGCGTTTTTCGGCCGACGTGCTGTCACGGGCGGTCGAGCGCGCGATGAAATTCGCGGCCCGCCCGCCCGCCCTGCCGGATGGCGTGCTCGAGGGGCTGCCCGAATGGCCGGGCGTGTACAGCTTCTTCGGCGAGAACGACACGCTGCTGTTCGTGGGGCGGGGCGCGAACCTGCGCGCGCGCGTCACCGAGCACTTCTCGACCAGCAAGCGCAAGGGCAAGGATGCCGAGCTCGCAGCCCGGGTGCGCCGGCTGGAATGGGAGGAGACAGCAGGCGAGCTGACCGCGCTGTTGCGCGAAGCCGAACTGATCCGCGCGCTGCGTCCGCCGCACAATCGTCCTCCGTCCCCGCCCGGCGAAGTGTTCGGCCTGCGGCTGCTGGCGAGCCGGCGCAACGCGTCGGTGTTGCAGCGGGTGAAGCTCGATGGCACCGATCCGACCGACTGGCAGGACGTGCATGGCACCTTCCGGTCCCGCAAGGAAGCCGAGCACCTGTTGCGCGAACTCGTGAACTTCTATCGCTTGTGTCCGCGCCGCCTCGGCATCGAACCTGCCGGCAGGGGCGCATGCGTCGCCTACCAGAACAAGCGCTGTGCCGGTGTGTGCGTGGGCAAGGAGAGCATCGAGGCCCATGATGCGCGCCTGCTCGGTGCGCTCGCGTCGGTCGGGCTCAAGCCGTGGCCGTGGCCGGGCGCGGTGGTGGTGACCGAACGTTCTGAACACGCCGATCTATGCGCACATCATCTATTCGACCAGTGGTGCCATTTGGGCAGCGCGGCCGATGATGCCGCCCTCGCCGAACTGTGCGCAGACCGACCGCCGCGACGTTTCGATCTGGACACGTACCGGATACTGCAGCGCTGGCTGACCAGCGACGCACACCGTGACAAGGTTCGTGAAATCGCCGGCCGGGCTGGTTCCCATTCAGGTGGTGATCAACGCACTGCCGGGACCTGCCAACCCCCTCACCTTTAAGGTGAGGGTTGGGGTGGGGACGGGTTCAGCAGGTTTGCTTAGAAACCTTCCCCTGACGGGGCGTACCCCGTTGCCGGATCCGGCACCCGTCAGGCGGCCAGGCTCTGCAGGCCCGAGTAATCGGTCAGCCGGATCGCGCGATGGCCGCGCTGCGCGATGAAACCCTCACGTGTGAAGCGGTTCAGTACCCTTGAGAAGCTTTCCGGGGTCATGTTCAGCTGCGACGCGATGGTCTGCTTGCTGGTGGAGAGCCGGACTTCGATCGCCTCGCTGGCTTGGTCGGCATGCTTGACCAGATAGTGCGCGACCCGTTGGGCTCCATTGCGCTGTTCGCACAATTCCATGTCGCTGACGAGTTCGCATATTCGCTCCGACATGCGTCTCATCAACGCGCGGGCCAGTCCCGCATCGGCGGCCAGCGCCAACTGCAGCAAGCGCTGCGGCAGGAAGATCACGATGCCGTCTCTAAGCATCTGTGCCGACAGGATCTGCGCCTTGTCGCTGAACACGCTCTCCTCGCAGAAGGTGTCGCCGCGTCGGGCGATCCGCACGATGCGCTCCGTGCCGGTGCTGGAAGTCAGGAACAGCTTGAGCTCCCCGCGTGCGACGATGAACATGCCTTCCGGACGGTCGCCCCGATTGATCAACGTACTGCCGCCGTCGAGGCGACGGATGCGCGCGCCCTGGGCGAGAATGTCGAGGGCAGGGCGCTCGACCATGCCGAAGGGTTCGAAAGCGAGGAGGGTTTCGGTGATGAAGCTCAGCGGTTCGGCGGTCATGGTGTCTTCTCCGGTCCAGCATCTTCGACTTGTTGTTGGAAACGAGTCTAGGTCGGTGCACGGCGCGTTTGAACAGGGGGTAGCGCAGGGAGTAGCGAGCCGAATACCTCTTCCGAGGTACGGGTAGTATTTGTCAAATTGTTGATTATCATGAGATCGTGCGTTCGATCCGATTTCGGGTGGACGATGTGGGGATGAAGAGGTATCCCCACGAACAGGGTGTGTTGCGGAGATTCACGATGAATCTGGGTGGGCTGAGGCGCCTGAGCGATTTTCTGGCGAGTCGCGCGATCCTGCTGTTGCTGGGTGCGATGTTCATGGCGGTCACGCTGATCGGCGTGGTCGGCATGAGCGCCTCGGTGGTGGTGGCCGAGTCGGTGCAGGGCAGTGGCAGCGCGATCAACGTCGCCGGCAGCCTGCGGCGGCTGACCCATCGGGTCAGCGCGCTGGTGGTCGCCGAAACGCTGGAGGGTAGTATCGGGCAGCCTGACGTAGAGGCCGCGATCGAAGAGTTCGACTCCACGCTGGTGCATCCGGCGCTGACGCAGGTGGTCAACCGTCAGAGCGGGAGCGTGCCCGAAGCGATCTATCGCGGGGTGGCCGCCCACTGGCACGAGCGCCTCGCGCCACGCTTGCGGGCGCTGGTCGAGCAGCGTGAGCAGGTGGGCGTGGCGGCGCGCGATTACGACGCGGTGCTGGCCGAGGTCGATGCGTACGTCGATCAGCTCGATGCCCTGGTCGCCGTGCTCGAGCACGAGACCGAGTCGCGCATCCGGCAACTCAGCACCATTCTCGCGGTTGCACTGTTCGCGACCGGGGCGGTCGTGCTGGCATCGTTTCTGCTGATCAGGCGATGGGTGTTGCTGCCGCTTGCGGACCTGCGTGCCGCGGCCGGCAGGATCGCCCGCCGTGATTTCTCGACCCGAAGCGCTTATACCGGCCGCGACGAGCTCGGACAACTGGGGGAGGCCTTCAACATGATGGCTTCCGAGCTGTCATCCGCGTATCAGGACCTCGAGCGCAGGGTCGAGCGCAAGACCGCCGACCTGCGTCGCAGCAATCGCTCGCTGGAACTGCTCTATCACGTGATCTCGCGCCTCTACCATGCGCCGGCCAGCCCCGAGTCCTACGCGGAGACACTGAACGACATCGAGCGTGCACTCGGCCTGAAGGGCAGCTTCGCGTGCGTTCAGTCCAAACATGGCGGCTCGGCGACCGTGCTCTTTTCCGGCATGAGCGACTGCGCCGGACCCGGCCGCGATCGCGATGCGGTGTGTCTGGATTGTCCCGGTCGCAGCGAGCCCTGGCGTTATCGCAGCGTCGGCCAACAGGACGAACTGATGGTGCCGCTGCGTGATTCGGAGCATGTCTACGGCATGCTTCGGCTCGCGCTGGAGCCGGGGCAGCGGCTGGAACCGTGGCAGACGACGCTGATCGAGGCGCTGTCCCGGCACATGGGCGTTGCGCTCGGCATCACGCGTCAGACCGAGCGCGAGCGGCTGCTCGCACTGCAGGAGGAGCGTTCGGTGATCGCGCGCGAACTGCACGACTCGCTCGCGCAGTCGCTGTCCTACATGAAGATCCAGGTCAGCCTGCTGGCGCCGATGCTGGCCGAACCGGGACGTGACGACAAGGCCGCGGCGGTTCTGGCGGACCTGCGCGAGGGCATCAACTCTGCGTATCGCCAGCTGCGCGAGCTGCTGTCCAGCTTCCGGCTGCAGATCGAGGGCGACTTCAATCGGCTGCTGCGGGCGACCGCCGACGAGTTCGCCGGTCGAAGCGGCATTCCGGTCGATCTGGACGTCAATCTGGGCGGCTGCAATCTCGGACCGAACCAGGAGATCCATGTGTTGCATATCGTTCGCGAGGCCTTGTCGAATGCGACCCGGCATGCCGGCGCCCGCCGGATATCGGTTACCCTGTCGCACGATGAGCGCGGCGAGGTGTCTGTCTTCATCGACGACGATGGCAGGGGCATCGGGCGTGCGCCGGAGTCGGCGCTGCATCATTACGGACTGACCATCATGAGCGAGCGCACGCGCAGTCTGGGCGGCCACCTGCAGATCGGCACGCGTCCCGGCGGCGGCACCCGGGTCGAGGTGGTGTTCCTGCCGCGCACCGAGGCGGACGTGCAACCGGCCCAGAGCGTGATCACCCTGACATGAACGACGCAACCCAGACGGTCGTCGTCATCGACGATCATCCCCTGTTCCGCAAGGGCCTGGCCCAGTTGTTGCGCAACGTGAGCGAGTTCGAGCTGGTCGCGGAGGCGGCCAGCGGCAGCGAGGGTCTGGCCTGCGTGCTGCGCTACAGGCCGGATCTGTTGCTGCTCGACCTGAACATGAAGGAGATGTCCGGCCTGGACGTGCTCAGGCAGATCAGACAGGCCGACCTGGATACCCGCGTGGTCATGGTCACCGTGTCGGATGCGGCCGAGGACCTGGTCGCGGCGCTGCGCGCCGGCGCTGACGGTTACCTGCTCAAGGACATGGAGCCGGAGGCCATGATCGACGCGCTGAAATCGGCCGCCGCCGGTCGCATCGTCGTGTCGGATGCGCTGACTCATCTGATGGCGGCCGCGCTGCGCAAGGATACGCGCCCCGACAACCCATCCG
This sequence comes from Denitraticella aggregata, assembly GCF_048158365.1. Taxonomy (NCBI): domain Bacteria; kingdom Pseudomonadati; phylum Pseudomonadota; class Betaproteobacteria; order Rhodocyclales; family Zoogloeaceae; genus Denitraticella; species Denitraticella aggregata. The sequence continues at coordinate 89,200 of NZ_JBLLNL010000001.1, forward strand.
AGGCCGGTCTGACCGAACAGGAGCAGCGCATCCTCGAGCGCATCGCCGGCGGATTGTCCAACAAGCTGATCGCGCGCGAGCTCGATATCGCCGAGGGAACGGTCAAGGTTCATGTGAAGCACATCCTGCGCAAGCTCAACCTGCGCTCCCGGGTCGAGGCGGCGGTGTGGGCGGTCGAGCATGCACGCGGGGGGCGGTCATGAGCGGGTTGCCGATGCTGAACTGGGAGGAGGCCGGTGCGGCGCATTCGATGCGCTGGCACTCGGGCAACGACCTGCCAGCGCCGCGCCGACTCGTACCGGCCGACGACACGATGCCGGCCGATACGGCCTATCGTCTCGCCTGCGAAGGCACGGCGCTGCTGTGGCGCGGCGACTTTCAGAATGCGCGGCTGCTGCTGCAGGCGATCGCACGACGCATCGGGCGCAGCGCCTCCGGTGGGGCGCGTGCTGGCAGATCGCGCGGGCGACGCGGGTCGAACGACGTCGCGACGCCGCCCGACCCGGTCGACGCGTTCAACCGCTATCGCATGGCCCAGTCCCAGCGCGCGCGCATCCTTGGCTGCGTGCTGATTCCGTTCGACGACGACTACGTGATTCCACTGCGTCGTGCGCCGGATGTGCGCGATGCCTGCAGCGAGGCCTATGGTCGGTCGACCGGGCCGTGCGTGATGTCGCTGCGCGAACTGCAGGGCCTGATCGGCGCCCATGAATGGCGCAAGAAGGGCGTGGCGATTCCGGCGCTGGATGCGCACATCCATCCGCACTACGGTGTGTTTTCGCCGGTGCGCGGCGAGTATGTCGATCTGGTCGCGCAGGCGCCGCTGCCGACGGTGCGCCTCGCATTCGACATCGGCACCGGTACCGGCGTGCTTGCCGCGGTACTCGCGCGGCGTGGGGTGCAGCGGGTCGTCGCGACCGATCAGGATGCCCGGGCGCTCGCCTGCGCACGCGACAATATCGGGCGTCTCGGTCTGGACGCATGCGTCGAGGTGATCGAGGCGGACCTGTTTCCGCCCGGTCGCGCCGACCTGGTGGTGTGCAATCCGCCGTGGCTGCCGGCCCGGCCGACTTCAAAGCTGGAAGGGGCGATCTACGACCCGGACAGCCGCATGCTTCGCGGCTTCCTGGCCGGGCTCGGCGAACATCTGGAACCGGGGGGCGAGGGCTGGCTGATCCTGTCCGATCTGGCCGAGCACCTCGGCCTGCGCACCCGCGCGGAATTGCTGGAGTTGTTCGCGTCGTCCGGCCTGCGGGTGCTGGAACGCGTCGATATCCGGCCCAGGCATGCGCGCGCGTCCGATCCGGACGACCCGCTGCATGCCGCCCGCTCGGCCGAGATCACGTCGCTGTGGCGCCTCGGCCATGCAGGTGGCGACCGATGAAGACGCTGAACATCATCGGTTGCGGCCGCGCGGCCAGAACGCTTGCGCGACTGTGGTCGCACAGCGGTTCGCTACAGGTGCAGGACGTGCTGACCCGCTCGGCCGCGAGTGCCGTCGAGGCCTGCGCCTTCATCGGTGCGGGCCAGCCGGTGGATGTGCTCGCGCACATGCGGCCGGCCGATTTCTGGATGCTCGGCGTGCCGGACAGTGCCATCGTTGCTGCGGCGGAGCGACTCTCAGGCAGCGGCGCGCTGCGCGACGGTGACGCGGTGTTCCATCTGAGTGGCTTCACCGCGTCGACCGCGCTGGCTGCGGCTATCCGGGCGGGTGCGCGCACCGCGAGCGCCCACCCGGTGCTGAGTTTCGCCGACCCGGCGTGCGCGATCGCGCAGTTCGCCGGCGTGCTGGTCGGCGTCGAAGGGGAGGCGCGCCTGCGCGCCGAACTGCACGCGCTGTTCGCGGCGATCGGCGGCGAGTGCTTTCCGGTCGACGCGCAGTCCAAGCCGCTGTACCACGCCGGGTCGGTGTTCGCGTCCAACTTCATGGTCGTCATCGTCGATGCGGCGCGGCGCGCCTATCTGGATGCCGGCGTACCCCAGCAGGTCGCAGAGCGCCTGCTCGCACCGCTGGCGCGCAACGCAGTCGACAACGTTCTCGCGCGCGGCCCGGCCGCGCTGACCGGTCCCGCCGCGCGGGGCGATCATGCGGTGGTCGAGGCGCAAGCGCGCGTCGTGTCGGCATGGGACGCCGATAGCGGCAAGGCCTACGATGCGCTGACGGCGCTCGCCTACCGGATCGCCGGCATCGAGCGGCGTTGAGCGGGGTACGCGGTTCTCGCATTCCGGGCCCCGTTGCGGCGACTGCGAACTGCATCCCGAACGGGTTCGTGCTTGGCCGGTGATGGTCCAATTGCCCTTGAGCGACCTGCGAATCCAGATGCAGGTTTGATGCTTGCGCAAAAAATGAATCACGTTCAAAATTCGACCCTAGATTAATAGGAGGTGGGTTCGTTGAGCACGCGCGAACGGCGACAACGTGAGATTCAGGAGCGCGAGGCGCTGTTTCTGAGGACGGCCGAAGGGGTCATCGAGGGCGAAGGTTTCCTGAACCTGCAGATGGCACGGCTGGCCGAGGCCTGCGATTACGCGACCGGCACGCTGTACCAGCACTTTGCTTCCAAGGAGGATCTGCTGCTGGCGTTGGTGGTCCGGCAACTCGAAGCGCATATCGACGTGTTTCGGCAGATCGCGAGCTGGCGTGCCGCGACACCGCGCGAGCGTATGTTCGCGATCGTCGTCGGCGACCTCGACTTCAAGCGTCGTCATCCGGAGCACATGAAGCTGGTCCACTATGTGCATACGCAGGCGGTGTGGGAGAACACGTCCGAGGCGCGCCGCGAGCAGGCACTCGCATGCAGCGATCCGGTCGGTACGATCGTGACCGCGATCGTCCGCGATGCGATCACCGCCGGCGACCTGAGTCATGACGGCCTGACCGACATGGAACTCGCGATCGGGCCGTGGAGCATCTGCGAGGGCATGACCGCGCTGAAGCAGGTCAAGGGTCTGTTCGACGCACTCGGCATCGAGGATGTCGATCGCCTGCTGTTCAGGCAGGTTCAGACCTATCTCAATGGCATGGGATGGAAGCCGTTCGCCGACCCGGCGGACCAGGCGGCCACCGATGCGCTGGTGGCCCGTGTCCGGGCCGAAGTATTCTGATGTTCAAGGCTCACGAGGCCTGCGGAGGCATTGCATGAAACGCATGGTGATCATGCTCATAGGCGTCGGCGTGTTGTTTGGCGGCGTCTTCGGGTTCAAGTATTTCGTCGGCGGCCAGATCGACGCGTTCTTCGACAACATGCCCGAACCGGTGGCAAGCATCACCGCGACCGAGGTACTCGAGACCGAATGGACCGACCGCCTCGAAGCGGTCGGCACCTTCGCGGCGGTGCAGGGCACGCTGCTCACCTCCGAGGTCGCCGGCATCGTGCGCGAGATCCGTTTCGACAGCGGCAGCAGCGTCGAAGCGGGCGCCGCGCTGCTGGTGCTGGATTCCGATACCGATCAGGCGCGCCTGCGCAACCTTGAGGCGACCGAACGGCTGGCGCGGGTCGAACTGGAGCGGGCCAAGCGTCTGATCGAGCAGCGGACCCTGCCGGAGGCGGAACTGCCGCGGCGCCAGAGCGAGCTCGATCAGGCGGTGGCCGCAGTGGCCGAGCAGCGTGCGCGCTTGCAGCAGAAGACGATCACCGCGCCGTTCGCGGGCGAAATCGGTATTCGCCGGGTGAGCCTGGGCCAGTATCTCGCCGCGGGCGACCCGGTGGTGTCGCTGCAAACCAGCGATCCGATCCATATCGATTTCACCTTGTCCGAGCGCCACCTCGCCCGGCTCGAAAAGGGTCAGCCCGTCACCGCCTACGTGGATGCCGAGCAAGGCAGCTTCGACGGGCGCATCATCGCGATCGAACCGGGCGTGCGCGAGAGCACGCGCAGTTTCGCGGTGCAGGCCGAGTTGCCGAACACTGACGGACGTCTGCGTCCCGGCATGTTCGGCCGGGTGCAGGTCGTGACCGGTGCGCCGCGAACGGTCAGCGTCGTGCCGCAAAGCGCGATCCGCTTCAATCCCTATGGAAACATCGTGTTCGTGCTCGGCGAGGACGCGGACGGCGCGCTGCGCGTGAGCCAGCGTTTCGTGCAGACCGGCGCGCGGCGCGGTGACCTGATCGAGATCGTCGAGGGGCTGGAGCCCGGCGAGCGGATCGCGACCAGCGGGCTGCTGAAGCTGCGCAACCAGGCCCGGGTCGCGGTGAGCGACGATCCGGCTGTGCAGCCGACCGCCGATCCGGACCCGCGTCCGGCCAATACCTGATTTCGGCGGCCGGGCGGCGACGCCTGGCCGGGAAGGGACATCATGCAGATCCGATTCACCGATACATTCATCAACAAGCCGGTGCTGGCCATCGTGGTCAGCCTGTTCATCTTCCTGCTCGGCCTGCGCGCGGCCGTCGACCTGAACGTGCGCCAGTTTCCCGAGATCAAGAACGCGGTCGTGACCGTGTCGACGACCTACTTCGGCGCCGATGCAGACCTGATGCAGGGTTTCGTCACGACGCCGATCGAGCGCGAGGTCGCCGCGGCTGAGGGCATCGACTACGTGGTGTCGACCAGCGTCGCCGGCGTCAGCAACATCCAGGCCTTTCTGCGCCTGGATGCGGATCCGAACGAGGCGCTGACGCAGATCGCGGCGCAGGTGAACAAGGTGCGTTCGGTGCTGCCGCAGGAGGCCGAGGAGCCAGTCATCACGCTGTCGGTCGGCGAGACGATCGCGGCGATGTACATGAGCTTCTACTCCGAGATCCTCACCAACAGCCAGATCACCGATTATCTGGTGCGTGTGGTCGAACCGCAGCTGTCGACGATTCCGGGCGTGCAGCGCGCGGTGATCCTGGGCGACCGCACCTTCGCGATGCGGGTGTGGCTGGATCCGGAGCGCATGGCGGCGATGGGCGTGACCGGATCGGACGTGTTCGCGGCGCTGCAGGCCAACAACGTACTGTCGGCGGTCGGGCGCACCAAGGGCCAGAGCGTCACCATCGAGCTCACCGCGGCCACCGATTTGTCCACGCCGGACGAGTTCGAGCAACTGGTGGTGCGCGCCGAGAACGGCGCCATCGTGCGTCTGATGGACATCGCCGAGGTCGAACTGGGTGCGGAGAACTACGACAACTCGGTCAGTTTCAACGGTCTGTCGGCGACCTTCATCGGCATCGAGGTGTCGCCGGACGCGAACGCGCTCGACGTCATCGCCGACGTGCGCCGGGTCTGGCGCGAACAGATCGAGCCGCAGTTTCCGCAGGGGCTGGACGGCGACATCGTCTATGACTCCACCGAATACATCGAGAGCGCGATCAATGAGGTGATCGAAACCATCGTGCTTGCGCTGGTGATCGTGGTCGCGGTGATCTACCTGTTCCTCGGCTCGGTGCGCAGCGTGATCATCCCGGCGCTGGCGATGCCGCTGTCGCTGGTCGGCACGCTGTTCCTGATGCTGCTGATGGGCTTCTCGATCAACCTGCTGACGCTGCTCGCGATGGTGCTCGCGATCGGCATCGTCGTCGACGACGCGATCATCATCGTCGAGAACATTCACCGCCATATCGAGGACGGCATGAAGCCATTCGACGCGGCAATCCGCGGCGCACGCGAACTGGCGTGGCCGATCGTCGCGATGTCCACGACGCTGATCGCGGTGTTCCTGCCCATCGGTTTCGTCGAGGGCATCACCGGCACACTGTTCGTGGAGTTCGCGTTCACGCTCGCCGCGTCGGTGGTGATCTCGGGCGTGGTCGCGCTGACGCTGAGCCCGATGCTCGCGTCGCGCCTGCTCAAGGCCCATTCCGGCGACGCGAAGCGCGGCTTCGAGGGCTGGCTGGACCGGCGCTTCACCGCGCTGGAGCAAAGCTACCAGCGCCGCCTGCACGGCGCGCTGGACAGCCGCGCGGTGGTGCTCACCTTCGGCCTGATCGTGCTGGTGTCGTGCTATTTCCTGTTCGTGACCAGCCCGAGCGAACTCGAACCGGTCGAGGATCAGGGTTTCGTGCTCGCGATCGCATCGGCCGACGCCTCGACGACGCTGGACCAGCTCGAACGCAATACCGCGGTGATCAACCGCTATCGCGACGAGATTCCGGAGCTGGCGAACATCTTCCTGCTCAACGGCCTGGGTGGCGGCGGGGTCGGTGCGACCAACCAGGCGATCTCCGGTTTCGTGCTCGCGCCGTGGGACGAGCGCACCCGGACCACGCAGACCATTCTCGAGACCGAACTGCAGCCGCGTCTGGAGCAGATCCCCGGCCTGAACGTGTTCGCGCTGGTGCCGCCGTCGCTGCCCGGCGGAGGCGGCGGCGCGCCGGTGGAGTTCGTGATCCGCAGCACCGAGCCGGCCGAGAACCTGCAGGAGGTCGCGCAGGAGATCCTTGGCCGCGCGATGGCGACCGGGCGCTTCATCTTCGTCGACGGAGACCTCAAGATCGACCGGCCGCAGAGCGAGATCCGCATCGATCGCGAAAAGGCCGCGCTGATGGGGGTGGACATGCAGACGCTGTCGAACGACATCTCCACGCTGCTTGCCGGCGCACAGGCCGGACGTTTCGCGCTGGAGAACCGCTCCTATCGCGTGATCCCGCAGCTGGAGCGCGCCGCACGGCTGACGCCGGAGCAGATCGAGGACTTGTATACCCGCAACCGCGCCGGCGAGCTGGTGCCGCTGGCGACGCTGGTGACGCTCGAGGACAGGGTGCAGCCGCAGCAGTTGAAGCGCTTCCAGCAGCTGAACAGCGTCACGCTGTCCGGCGTACCGCGCCCCGGCGTGACGCTGGGCGAGGCGCTGGCGATACTCGAAGGCATCGCCGACGAGGTGCTGCCACCGGGCTACAGCGTCGATTACTCCGGCCAGTCGCGCCAGTTCAAGAGCGAGGGCCAGCAGCTGATCCTGACTTTCTTCTTCGCGCTGATCGTGATCTACCTGGTGCTGGCCGCGCAGTTCGAGTCCTTCCGCGACTCGGCGGTGATCATGATGACGGTGCCGATGTCGATCGCCGGCGCGCTGATCTTCGTCAGCCTCGGCTTTGCGACGCTGAACATCTATACCCAGGTCGGCCTGGTCACGCTGATCGGCCTGATCGCGAAGCACGGCATCCTGATCGTCGAGTTCGCCAACCAGCTGCAGGCCGAAGGTAGCAGCAAGCGCGACGCGATCGAACAGGCGGCCAGTATCCGCCTGCGCCCGATCCTGATGACCACCGCCGCGACCGTGCTCGCGATGATCCCGCTGCTGGTCGCCAGCGGCCCGGGCGCCGGCTCCCGCTACGCGATGGGTCTGGTCATCGCGACCGGCATGACCATAGGCACGCTGTTCACGCTGTTCGTGGTGCCGGCGGTGTATCTGTATCTGTCGCCGGAACGCAACCCGAAAACCGCCGTCACGGGGACAGGCACGCCCGTGGCGCAGGCCGAGCCCGCGCGCTCATGACCAACGGCTTCATTGCACTTCGATGGGCACACGGCGTATCACGCACGGCGTGAGTCCGTTGCAGAGGTGTAGCGTGACGAGTAGAGTAAGAAAGTAATGCCGCATTACCGGAGTGTGCGATGTTTGCGATTGCCAAGATCACCGTGAAGGGCCAGACCACGATTCCGCAGGAAGTCCGCGCCGCACTCAAGGTTGCGCCCGGCGACCTGCTCGCCTGGGAGGTCGATGAGCAGGGAACGGCCACCGTGCGCCGTGTCGAGCCTCTGGACATCGACTACCTTCGCGCGGTCGAGGCAACCCTCGGTGAGTGGGCGGGCGCTGCCGACGAAGAGGCCTACCGTGACCTATGAACGCTTTGCGGTCGTGCGCGTGCCTTTCCCGTTCACCGACCGCAATGCAACCAAGAATCGTCCCGCGCTCGTGCTGTCGGACGCAGACGCCTTCAATACCGCTGCGGGCCATTCGGTGATGGCGATGATCACGTCCGAGTCCAACCCACCTTGGCCGCTGGACTGTCCGATCATGGACCTTGCCGCCGCCGGCCTGCCCGCAGCATCCAAGCTCCGCTTCAAGCTGTTCACGCTCGATCATCGGCTGGTACGCGGTAAGCTCGGCAATCTCTCGCCTGTCGACGCGGCAAGCGTGCGCGCGTCCTTGTCCCGATTGTTCGGCCAGACCTGATCGCCGCCCGTATGGCGGGCTCCCCTTCGCGTGCCAATCATCGGGCACAGTGATTGCTAGGTCATCGGATCGCCATCCTGCGTACCGATGCCGTCACAATGTCCGCCGTCGCCCCGATTCCCGCCGATGCCGCCGGCGCGCCAGACCCGGTGCGCGAGGCGGGTCCTGCCCGGCACGAGGCCGACGCGGTGCAGCGGGTGGTCAAGGTGCGGCGCGACTACAACACCTGGGTCGCCAACGAGACGCTGGAAGACTACGCACTGCGCTTCACGCCGCGCAGCTTCCGCAAATGGTCGGAATTCCGGGTCGGCAACACCGCGTTCGGTTCGGCGTCCTTCCTGGTGCTGGAAGCGGTCGGCGCGACGATGCTGGTGGCCTATGGCTTCGTCAACAGCTTCTGGGCGATCCTGGCGATCGGGCTGATCATTTTCGTCACCGGCCTGCCGATCAGCCTCTATGCCGCACGTTACGGCGTGGACATGGATCTGCTGACCCGTGGCTCGGGTTTCGGCTATATCGGCTCGACGATCTCGTCGCTGGTCTATGCCAGCTTCACCTTCATCCTGTTCGCGCTCGAGGCCGCGATTATGGCCTACGCGCTGGAACTCGCGTTCGGCATTCCGCCGGCCTGGGGCTACCTGATCTGCGCGCTGGTGGTGGTGCCGCTGGTCACGCACGGGATCACGGTGATCAGCCGCATCCAGACGATCACGCAGCCGGTGTGGCTGTTCCTGCTGGTGCTGCCCTTCGTGTATCTGCTGAAGGACAATCCAACCGCGCTGAACGAACTTTGGCACTATCCCGGTGCGCAGGGCAGCGGTTCTGAGTTCAATTGGCACCTTTTTGGTGCGGCGATGACGGTCGGCATCGCGCTGATCACGCAGATGGGCGAGCAGGCCGACTATCTGCGCTTCATGCCGGAGCGCACCGACGCGAACCGCAAGCGCTGGCTGTTCGGCGTGGTGCTGGGCGGACCCGGCTGGGTCATCATCGGCGTGGTCAAGATGCTCGGCGGCGCGCTGCTGGCCTGGTTGCTGCTCGGTCAGGGCATGTCGGCCGACAAGGCAGTGGATCCGAACCAGATGTATCTGCTTGGTTTCGGCATGGTGTTCGACAGCGCTTCGTGGGCGATCGGGGTGACCGCGCTGTTCGTGATCGTGTCGCAACTGAAGATCAACGTGACCAATGCGTACGCCGGTTCGCTGGCCTGGTCCAATTTCTTCTCGCGCCTGACCCACAGCCACCCGGGGCGGGTGGTGTGGGTGGTGTTCAACATCCTGATCGCCTTGCTGCTGATGGAGATGAACGTTTTCGGGGCGCTCGGCCAGGTGCTGGGGCTGTATTCCAACGTCGCGATCTCGTGGATCGTCGCGGTGGTCGCGGACCTGGTCATCAACAAACCCATGGGCTGGTCGCCCAAGGGCATCGAGTTCAAACGCAGTCATCTGTACGACATCAATCCGGTCGGCGTCGGCGCGATGCTGATCGCGTCGGTGCTGTCGGTGTCCACCTTCGTCGGCCTGTTCGGTGACGGCATCCAGCCGTTCGCGCCCTTCGTCGCGATGGTGGTGGCTTTCGTCGTGTCGCCGCTGATCGCGTGGTGGACGCAGGGCCGCTACTACCTCGCCCGCGAAGCTTCCGGGCACTGCGCCGGCGAGGCCGGTTGCGGGGCAGTCTGCGGAGGTGGCGCGGGCGGGTGCGCACCGATGCAAGCCCCCGCGGGCGCGCTCGCCGCTGCGCCGCAAACAAAGCAGTGCACCGTCTGCGGTCAGCATTTCGAGGCCGAGGACACCAGCCACTGTCCCGCCTATCAGGGCCCGATCTGCTCGCTGTGCTGTTCGCTCGATGCGCGCTGCGAGGACTTGTGCAAGCCGCATGCGCGGCTGTCTGCGCAATGGTCGGCGCTGCTGCAGCGCGTGCTGCCGGGCAGGCTGCTGCCCTATGTCGAGGGCGGTCTGGGCCAGTATCTGTTGCTGATGACCGGTATCGTCGGTTTTCTGGCGCTGCTGCTGGGAATGATCTACTTCCACGAAGCGCAGGCGCTCGACCTGGAGCAGGCACAGGCTTCGCTGGACGCGGTATTCCTGAAGACCTTCGCGGCGCTGTTCCTGGTCAGCGGCATCGGCGCATGGTGGATGGTGCTGACGCACAAGAGCCGGCAGGTGGCGCAGGAGGAATCGAATCGCCAGACCCACCTGCTGATGCACGAGATCGAGTCGCACAAGCGTACCGACGAGCAGTTGCAGAACGCGCGCCGGATCGCCGAGCAGGCAAACCAGGCCAAGAGCCGCTACATCACCGCGATCAGCCACGAGTTGCGCACGCCGCTGAACAGCATTCTGGGCTATGCGCAGATCCTGGACGGGGACGAAGCGATCCCGCCTCCGCGCCGCCAGGCGGTCGGCGTGATCAAGAAGAGCGGCGAGCACCTTCTGTCGCTGATCGAAGGCACGCTGGACATCGCACGAATCGAGGGCGGCAAGCTCACGCTGGAGGCGCGGCCGCTCGCGTTTCCGGCCTTCATGCGCCAGATGGTCGGCATGTTCGAGCTGCAGGCACGCAACAAGGGCCTGGACTTCATCTACGAACCGGTCGGCACCTTGCCGGAGGTCGTGCGTGCAGACGAGAAGCGCCTGCGCCAGATCCTGATCAACATCATCGGCAATGCGGTCAAATTCACGCCGCGCGGCACGGTGCGGCTGAGGCTGACCTATCGACGCGAGATGGCGGTGTTCGAGATCGAGGATACCGGTCCCGGCATCTCCGCCGACGAGATCGACCGGATCTTCGAGCCCTTCGAGCGCGGCAGCACCGCCCGGGCCGAAACCACGGTCGGGACCGGACTGGGTCTGACGATCAGCAAGATGCTGACCGACCTGATGGGTGGTGAGATGTCGGTCGACAGCACCCCCGGACACGGCAGTAGCTTCAAGGTGCGCCTGTTCCTGCCCCACCTGCACGGCCGACAGGCGCTGGCGGCGTTGCCGCGCGAGCGCCGTATCGGCTACAAGGGAATCCGGCGCCGGATCCTGGTGGTGGACAACGAGCGGGTCGATCGCGAACTGCTGGTGTCGGTGCTCGATCCGCTCGGCTTCCAGGTCGAGCAGGCCGGTTCGGGCCACGAGTGTCTCGCGGTGCTGCCGAGCTTCAGGCCGCATCTGGTGTTCATGGACCTCGCGATGCCCGGCATCGACGGCTGGGAGACGCTGCGGCGCATGCGTGAGGCCGGTTTCGCCGATACGCCGGCCGCGATCATCTCGGCCAACGCGTTCGACAAGGGCCTGGACAACGATGTCGGCGTCGGTGAGCAGGATTTCCTGCTGAAGCCGATCCGGGTGGACGAACTGCTCGACTGGATCGGCCAGCGACTGGCGCTCGAGTGGGTCAGCGAGGCCGGGGTGAATGTGCCGCGAGCCGAGCCCGACGCGAGCGAGCCAGTCCTGCGCCTGCGCTATCCGCCCGCAAGCGCACTGCGCGGCCTGGACGCGTTGATCGAGCTCGGCTATCCGAAGGGCGTACTGAAGGCGCTGGCGGACATCGAGTCGGCCCATCCGGCCTGTGCCGAGTTCGTGCGCGTGCAGCGCGAGCTCGCCCGCCAGTTCCAGTTCGACGCGATGCGGGAGCTGTCGCGCAAGGCCGGACAGTCCGAACCGGAGAGGGAGCCCCGATGATGAATGCCGACCAGGCGCGCGGTATCGTGCTGATCGTCGATGACGTGCCGGAGAACCTGTCGCTGCTGCACGATGCGCTGGACGAAGCCGGCTACATCGTGCTGGTCGCGACCCATGGCGAGGCGGCGCTGGCGCGCGCACGCAACAGCCTGCCGGACGTGATCCTGCTCGACGCGCTGATGCCCGGCATGGACGGTTTCGAGGTCGCGCGCCGGCTCAAGGCCGACTTCGCGACCCGCACCATCCCGATCATCTTCATGACCGGCCTGACCGACACCGAGCATGTCGTCGCCGGCTTCGCGTCGGGTGGCGCAGATTACGTCACCAAGCCGATCCGTGCCGCCGAGGTGCTGGTGCGCATCGCCGCGCATGTGCAGAACGCCCGCCAGATGAAGCAGGCACGCACCGCGCTGGATGCGTTCGGCCAGGCGACGGTGGCGATCCGGATCAGCGACGGCCGGCTGGTGTGGCAGACCCCGCTTGCGCGCAAGCTGATCCGCGGCTATTTCGACGTGCCCGAAGACGCGACGCCGCCGCGCGTGCTCGAATGGGTGCATGCGGCCGAGCGGGCGCGTCGCACCGGCGCCGACATTTCCGCGCTGCTGGTGGCCGATGGCGCACGCCGGCTGCTGGCGTCCTTCCATGACCAGACCGCCGACGATGCGGCCGAGGGAGAATGGCTGGTGGTGTTGCGCGAGGAGAACGACGCCAACATCATCGATGCGCTGATCGCGGCCTTCCGCCTGACACTGCGCGAGGCCGAGGTGCTCAACTGGGTGATCCGCGGCAAGACCAACCGCGACATCGGCGACATCCTGGGCACCAGCCCGCGCACCGTGCACAAGCACCTCGAGCACGTGTTCGAGAAACTCGGTGTCGAGACCCGTACCGCGGCCGCATCCATGGCGATGAGCCGTCTGCAGGGCAGCGGGGTATCCGAGCGGTCCTGAGTCCTCGTGCAGTCGCAAGAAACTGTGCGGCGCAGCGATTCGTCGACGGTGTCAACCCCCTCGGCGACTCAGCCCGAGCGCATGCCGCTGTTGGCGCGCGTAGCGGCCGCGATCCCTGCTGTCTGAGCGCGAAGCGCGAGTTCAGGGATCGCAGCGAAGTGCGCCTTACAGCGGCAGCGCGAGTGGCTGTCGGAGCCGAGGGGGTTGACACCGTCGTCGAGTCGCGGGCAGGTTTGCCCGTCGTCGAGTCGCGGGCAGGCTCGCCCGTCGTCTCGACGAACCGGGCACCAAGCGCCCACGCGAGCGGTCATAATCGCCGTTTGAGCAGGAGCCCGGTTTGTTCAGTTTCTTCGAAAGAAAGGTCGACCCCTATCCCGAGGCCGTGCCCGCCCCGCCCCCGAAGGGTTTCGTCGCCTTCCTGTGGGCGGGCACCGAGGGCATGCGGCCGTTCATCCTGGGCATGACGCTGCTGACCGCGTCGATCGGCGTGTTCGAGGCGGTCTTGTTCGCGATGCTCGGCCATGTCGTCGACTGGCTGGCCGCCGCCGAACCGGCGCGACTGTGGAGCGATCACGGCGGCACGCTGATGATCCTGGCGGCGGTGGTGCTGGGCAGCAGCTTCCTGGTGGCGCTGCAGACCATGCTCAAGCACCAGACGCTGGCCGGAAACTTCCCGATGCGGCTGCGCTGGAACTTCCACCGTCTGATGCTCGGCCAGAGCATGAGCTTCTACCAGGACGAATTCGCTGGCCGGGTGTCGGCCAAGGTCATGCAGACCGCGCTGGCGGTGCGCGACACATGTCTGATCATGACCGACATCCTGGTGTTCGTGACGATCTACTTCGTCACGATGATCATCATCGTGGGCGGCTTCGACTCGTGGATGATGGTGCCGTTCTTCGTGTGGGTGACGCTGTACGTGAGCGCGCTGTGGTGGTTCGTGCCGCGCCTGTCCAGGGTCTCGCGCCGCCAGGCGGATGCGCGCGCGCTGATGACCGGGCGGATCACCGACGCCTACACCAACATCGCGACGGTCAAGCTTTTCTCGCACGCCGGCCGCGAGGCTGCCTATGCGAAGAGCGCAATGCAGGAGTTCATGGGTACGGTCCATGCGCAGATGCGCCTGGTCAGCGCGATGCAGATCGTCATCCACACGCTCAGCATGGCGCTGATTCTGGGCATAGGGGGGGTCGCGCTGTGGCTGTGGTCGAACGGCCAGGTCGGCGTCGGCGCGCTGGCGGCGACGACCGCGATGGCCCTGCGGCTGAACGGCATGTCGCACTGGATCATGTGGGAGATGGCGTCACTGTTCGAGCAGGTCGGCACCGTGCAGGACGGCATCAACACGCTGTCGCGCCCGCACCGGGTGCTCGATCGCGCCGATGCGGTGCCGTTGAAGGTGACCGGCGGCGAGATCTGCTTCGAGCATGTGAGCTTCGCCTATGGCGCGACCGGACCCGATGCACGGCCGGTCATCGATGACTTGTCCCTGGTGATCCGGCCGGGCGAGAAGATCGGCCTGGTCGGACGCTCCGGCGCGGGCAAGTCGACGATCGTGAACCTGTTGCTGCGCTTCCATGACGTGGAGCAGGGCCGCATCCTGATCGACGACCAGGACATCGCCGCGGTCACGCAGAACAGCCTGCGCGAGCATATCGGCATGGTCACGCAGGACACGTCGCTGCTGCATCGCTCGGTGCGCGAAAACATCCTGTACGGTCGTCCGCATGCGACCGACGACGACATGATCGCCGCGGCGATGCGCGCCGAGGCGCACGACTTCGTCCTTGATCTCGGGGATCCCAAGGGGCGCCGCGGCTATGACGCACATGTCGGCGAGCGCGGCGTGAAGCTCTCCGGCGGTCAGCGCCAGCGCATCGCGATCGCGCGGGTGATGCTGAAGGACGCGCCGATCCTGATCCTGGACGAGGCCACCAGCGCGCTCGACTCCGAGGTCGAGGCCGTGATCCAGGACAGCCTCTACCGTCTGATGGAAGGCAAGACCGTGGTCGCGATCGCGCACCGACTGTCGACGATCGCGGCAATGGACCGGCTGATCGTGCTCGACGGCGGACGCATCGTCGAGGAGGGCGACCACCGCAGCCTGCTCGCGCGGGGTGGACTCTATGCGAGGCTGTGGGCACGCCAGAGCGGCGGGTTTCTCGGAGAGGACGATGCCGCGCATGTCGTGTCAGCGCCGGAGAGCCTGTCTGCGTGAACGCAGTCGCGCCGGCACGTGCACCCGTCGGCGCTCAGATCGCGCTGCGCCGGGCTTCCTCGATGTAGATCGCGCGCAGTTTCGTCGCGAATGGGCCCGGCGTGCCATCGCCCAGCGCGACGCCGTCGATCTCGACCACCGGCGTGACGAAGCTGGTCGCGGCGGTGACGAATGCCTCCGCGGCTTGCTGGGCCTCCGCGATCGTGAAGGGGCGCTCCTCGACCCTCAGACCTTCCTCCTGTGCATGGCGCAGCACCGCCGCACGCGTGATGCCGTGCAGCAATGAGCGGGACAGCTGGCGGGTGATCAGCGTGCGGTCGACGGTGATGATGAACGCGTTGTTCGACGTGCCCTCGGTCACGAAGCCGTCCTCGACCATCCACGCATCGTCCTTGCCGGCCGCCTTCGCCTCCATTTTCGCGAGCGACGGATAGAGCAGTTGCACCGTCTTGATGTCGCGGCGCTGCCAGCGCAGGTCCGGCACCGAGATCACCTTCGAACCGCGCGCGGCGAGCGGGCTGCCGACCAGATTCTTCGCCTGCGTGAACGCGACCAGTGTGGGGGTCAGCCCTTCGGACCAGTTGAACTCCCGGTCCTCCGCGCCGCGGGTGACCTGCATATAGACCAGGCCTTCGACGAGGCCGTTGCGCGCGACCAGTTCGCGGTGCATCGCCAGCAGCGTCTCGTCGTCGCACGGACGCGTCATATTCAACTCGGTCAGGCTGCGGCCGAGCCGGGCGCAATGGCCGGCGAAATCGACCAGCTTGCTATCCAGAACCGATGTGACCTCGTAGACGCCGTCGGCGAACATGAAGCCGCGATCGAAGATCGAGACCTTGGCCTGGTCCTCGGGGAGATAGTCGCCGTTCAGGTAAATGGTGCGCAGCGGGGTGTTCATCGCGGTACTCGTGTCGAAGTCGGTCGTGCCCGGTCATCGGGCGCATGAAAAGCAATGATTATACGGCTGTGGCAGCTCAGCCCCACAGCGCCGGATCGGCGGGGTGCACCCCCGCGTCGTCGTAGCGCAGCGGGTGTGCCCGGTCGCGGCCGAGCAGCAAGGGCCCGTCCAGATCGGTGATCGCGGCGCCCTGCGCGACCAGCACCGCCGGTGCCATGCCCAACGACGAACCGACCATGCAACCGACCATGATCGAGAAGCCGGCGGCGACCGCCGCGTCTCGCAGTGCCAGCGCTTCGGTCAAGCCGCCGGTCTTGTCCAGCTTGATGTTCACCATGTCGTACTTGCCGCGCAGTGCCGCGAGCGAGTTACGGTCGTGACAGGATTCGTCCGCGCAGACCGGCAGGGGGCGGGCCATGTCGGCCAGCGCGTCGTCGGCACCGGCCGGCAGCGGTTGTTCCACCATTTCCACGCCGAGACGCAGCAGCACCGGCGCGAGCGCGGCATACTCGTCGGCCGACCAGCCCTCGTTCGCGTCGACGATGATGCGCGAGCGCGGCGCCCCGCCGCGGACCGCTTCGAGGCGCGCGATGTCGCCCTCGCCGCCGAGCTTGATCTTGAGCAGCGGTCGATGGGCGTTGCGCGCGGCCTTGGCCCGCATCGTATCGGGATCCTCGAGCGAGATCGTGAATGCGGTCAGGACCGGGCCGGGTGCGTCGAGGCCGGCCAGCCGCCACACCGGAACGCCGCTGCGCTTCGCGTCGAGGTCCCACAACGCGCAGTCGAGCGCATTGCGGGCGGCGCCCGGCTTCATCTCGTGCTGGAGTCGTGCTCGCGTGAGCCCGGCGGCGAGCCGTGGCGCCATCGCCTCGATGTCGGCGATGACGCCGGCGATGCTTTCGCCATAGCGGGCATAGGGCGTGCATTCGCCGCAACCGGCCAAAGCCCCGTCGGCGAGTCGCAGCGACACGACCTCCTGGTCGGTGCGCGCGCCTCGCGAGATCGCGAACACCTCGCGGAACGGAAAGCGGTCATGGCTGACCGTGAGCTGCACGCTCAAGCGAGCGCCTCCAGCGCATCGACCAGCCGGTCCGCGCCCTGGCGGAACGGGTCGACCGTCGGCAGCTTCATCCGCTGCTCGGTCTCGGCGAGGTAATCGAGTGCGGCCTGCTCTGCCATGCCGTGCGTGTTGATCGACACGCCGACTACGCGGCAGTCCGGATTCACGACCCGGGCCAGCCGCAGCGACACTTCGGCCAGCTCCTCTAGGCTGGGCAGCGCGTAGTCGGGAAGGCCGCGCATGTGGGTGCGGGTGGGCTCGTGGCACAGGATCAGCGCGTCCGGCTGGCCACCGTGGATCAGCGCCAGCGTGACGCCGGAATAGGACGCGTGGAACAGGCTGCCCTGGCCCTCGATCAGGTCCCAGTGGTCAGGGTCGTTGTCCGGGGTCAGCCATTCGATCGAGCCGGCCATGAAGTCGGCGATGACCGCGTCCAGCGGCACGCCGTCGCCGGTGATCAGGATGCCGGTCTGGCCGGTGGCGCGAAAGGTGGCCTTCAGACTGCGGGCATGCATCGCGCGCTCCATCGCGATCCCGGTATACATCTTGCCGACCGAGCAGTCGGTGCCGACCGCAAGGCAGCGCCTGCCGCGCCGCGGCTTGCCGTTGGCGATCGGATACTTCACCGACGGAATGCGCACGTCGTGCAGGGTGCGCCCGTACATGCGCGCGGTCTCGACCAGCTCCGGCTCGTCGCGCAACAGGTTGTGCAGGCCCGAAGCGAGGTCCATGCCCGCGGCCAGCGCGTCGCACAGCACCGCGATCCAGGCCGGCGAGATCACGCCGCCGCGGTTCGCGACACCCACCACCAGCGTCCTCGCCCCGGCCGCGGCCGCTTCGGCGATGTTCATGTCCGGCAGCCTCATGTCGGCATTGCAGCCCGCCATGCGGTACTGGCCGATCGCGGCATCCGGCCGCCAGTCGCGGATGCCCTGTGCGACCTTGGCCGCGAGCGGGTCGGGTGCGTCGCCGAGGAACAGCAGATAGGGATGTTCGATCATGTCGGTCTCGATTCCGGGCCTTGGGATCTCCGTCCATTCTGAGCGATGCCATCGGGCGAGGCAACCGCAGTCCGCGCCCCGGCGACTTCGGGCTGAAGGGGCCGCCGGCGGTGTTCGTCTGGCCCTACGCCATCTTGCGTATTCCCGCGTCACCGCCTCCGGCCTACATTGGTGTCGCACCGCAGCAATGCGATCCCGCCACCGAATAATGAGGAGTCCGTCATGCAGACACGTCGCAACTTCATCAAGGCCCTGACCCTATCCGCGTCGATCGCCGCGATCGGCCTGCCGTTCGCGGCTCACGCGTCCGAAACCATCAAGGTCGGCATCCTGCATTCGCTGTCCGGCACGATGGCGATCTCGGAGACCGCGCTGCGCAACGTCGCGCTGATGACGATCGAGGAGATCAATGCCTCGGGCGGTGTGCTCGGCAAGCAGCTCGAGCCGGTGGTCGTAGATCCGGCCTCCGACTGGCCGCTGTTCGCCGAACGCGCCCGCCAGCTGCTGGCCCAGGACAAGGTGTCGGTGGTCTTCGGCTGCTGGACCTCGGTGAGCCGCAAGTCGGTGCTGCCGGTGTTCAGCGAACTGAACGGGCTGCTGTTCTACCCGGTGCAGTACGAGGGAGAGGAACTCGAGCGCAACGTGTTCTATACCGGTGCGGCGCCCAACCAGCAGGCGATTCCGGCCACCGAGTACCTGATGAGCGAAGAGGGCGGCGGCGCCAAGCGCTTCGTGCTGCTCGGCACCGACTATGTCTATCCGCGCACCACCAACCGCATCCTGCGGGCCTTCCTCAAGAGCAAGGGCGTGTCGGACGACGACATCATGGAAGAGTACACACCCTTTGGCCATTCCGACTACCAGACCATCATCGCCAACATCAAGCGCTTCTCCGCGGGTGGCAAGACTGCGGTGATCTCGACCATCAACGGCGACTCCAATGTGCCGTTCTACCGCGAACTCGGCAACGCCGGGCTGAGCGCGACCGATGTGCCGGTGGTCGCGTTCTCGGTGGGAGAAGAGGAACTGCGCGGCGTCGATACCAAGCCGCTGATGGGTCACCTGGCCGCCTGGAACTACTTCATGTCGGTCGACAACCCCAAGAACACCGAATTCGTCACCAAGTATCGCGCCTGGGCCAAGGCAAACAACGTGCCGAACGCCGACACGGTCGTGACCAACGATCCGATGGAGGCGACCTATGTCGGCATCCACATGTGGAAGCAGGCGGTCGAGAAGGCCGGCACGGTGGATGTGGATGCGGTCATCGATGCGATGGGCGGCCAGACCTTCGACGCGCCGTCCGGTTTCACGCTGACCATGGATCCGACCAACCATCACCTGCACAAGCCGGTGCTGATCGGGGAGGTGCGTGACGACGGCCAGTTCGACGTGGTGTGGCAGACGGATGCGCCGATTCGCGCCCAGCCGTGGAGCCCGTTCATCGAAGGCAACGAAGGCAAGCAGGGCCTCTGAGCCCGCCGGCTGCCGGTGAGGCCCGGGGTGAGTGAAGCGCGTATCCCGGACCTCCCCGCTGCCGGTCCTGATTTCCAGACCGGACCGTTCGCGATGACACTTCGGACACTGCTCCATTTCCTGCTGCTGATGCTGATCCTGATCGCCGGTTCGGCGCGGGCGACGCTCGACCCGGAGGTGATCGAGGGGCTGGGTTCGTCCGACTTCGCCGCGCGGGTGTTCGCGATCGAGGCGCTTGCGAGCGCAGGCGAAGCAGGCGCGGACATCGTCGCCGCGATCGAGGCGGGCGAGTTCGGGGCGATCGACGGCCGCGCGGTCGTCGTGCGCGGGGGCATCGTCACCGACGTCGGTACCGGCGAGGTGCTCGACGTGGCGCCGGCGGACGTTGCGTTGCTGCGCCTGAACAACCGTCTTCGTCGCGCGCTCGCGACCGCCAAGGCGGGCATCTTGCTCGAGACCGGCAGTCGCAGCGAGCGGCTCGCCGCTGCGCGTACGCTGGTGCGTGATGCGTCCGAGCCCTTGCTGCCGCTGTTCGAGCGCGTGACCGACACCGAAGAAGACGACGAGATCCGCGAACTGGTGCTGCAGGCGGCCGCACGGGTCAATCTGGCCTCGGCCGACGCCGAGCGCCGCATCCAGGCGGTGATCCTGCTCGGCGAATCGACCGACGCGGCGGTGCTGACCATGTTGCGATCCTTCGTCAGTCGCGACGGCGACGCGTGGATCGAGGCGGACCCGGTGGTACGCGCCGCGGCCCAGGATTCGATTCGCGCGATCGAGCGTCGTATCGCCCTCACCGACAACATCCGCACCGTATTCACCGGGCTGTCGCTCGGTTCCATCCTGCTGCTCGCCGCGCTGGGGCTCGCCGTCACCTTTGGCGTAATGGGCGTGATCAACATGGCGCACGGCGAGCTGCTGATGGTCGGTGCCTATGCGACCTTCATCGTGCAAGGGCTGTTCCGCACCCATCTGCCCGGCTGGTTCGACTGGTACGTTCTGGCCGCGATACCGGTCGCGTTCTTCGTGGCGGCCGCGGTCGGCGTGCTGATGGAGCGCAGCGTGCTGCGCTATCTGTATGGCCGCCCCCTCGAGTCGCTGCTCGCGACCTGGGGCATCTCGCTGGTGCTGATCCAGGCCGCGCGCGTGATCTTCGGCCCGCAGAACCTCGAACTGACCAATCCGTCATGGATGTCCGGCAGCGTCGAGATCGTGGCCGGCCTGTCGCTGCCGTGGAACCGCATCATCATCCTCGGCTTCTCGGTGTTCGTGCTGGTGCTGATCTGGCTGATGATGCAGAAGACCCGGCTCGGCATGTTCGTGCGTGCGGTCACGCAGAACCGTCCGATGGCCGGTTGCGTGGGCGTGCCGACCGCACGGGTGGACACCCTGGCCTTCGCGATCGGCGCGGGCGTGGCCGGGCTGGGTGGTCTGGCGCTGTCGCAGATCGCGAACGTCGGCCCGGCGATGGGCCAGGGCTACATCGTGGATTCCTTCATGGTGGTCGTGCTCGGCGGCGTCGGCCAGCTCGCCGGTGCGGTGTGGGCGGCGTTCGGGCTGGGCATCGTGTCGAAGTTCCTCGAAGGCTGGACCGGTGCGGTCATCGCGAAGATCCTGGTGCTGGTCTTCATCATCATGTTCATCCAGAAGCGTCCGCAGGGCATCTTCGCCCTCAAGGGTCGCGCGGTCGATTGACGCGGGCACTCCACATCATGCGCACACCCTTCACGATTCGATTGCTGAACAGCATGCCCGGCACCGGCTGGGCCGCGCTGATCCTGTTCGCCCTGGCGGCCTGGGTCTATGTGCCGGTTGCGCATCTGGTCCTGCCATCCGATCACCCGCTGCACATCTCTGCCTACTGGGTCGGTCTGCTCGGCAAGATCCTGTGCTACATGGTGGTCGCCGTCGCGATGGACCTGATCTGGGGCTACGCCGGCATCCTGTCGCTCGGGCACGGCATGTTTTTCGCACTGGGCGGCTACGCCTTCGGCATGTACCTGATGCGCCAGATCGGTCGCGACGGCAGTTACGGGGCCGACATCCCGGACTTCATGGTGTTTCTGGACTGGAAGGAACTGCCCTGGTACTGGGCCGGTTCGGACTCCTTTCTGATCTCGCTGTTACTGGTGATGGCGGTGCCTGGCGTCGTCGCGTTCGTGTTCGGCTGGTTCGCATTCCGCTCGCGCATCAAGGGCGTGTATTTCTCGATCATCACGCAGGCGCTGACCTATGCGGCGATGCTGCTGTTCTTCCGCAACGAGACCGGCTTCGGCGGCAACAACGGTTTCACCGACTTCAAGCGCATCCTCGGCTATCCGATCACCGCGCCGGAGATGCGGGTGGTGCTGTTCGCGCTGTCGGCGACGCTGCTGATCGCGTGCCTGCTGATGGGCCGCTATCTCGTGACCTCGCGCTTCGGCAGGGTGCTGGCGGCGATCCGCGACGCGGAGAGCCGGGTCATGTTCATCGGCTACAACCCGCTGCACTACAAGCTCTTCATCTGGACATTGTCGGCGGTGCTGTGCGGCCTGGCCGGTGCGCTGTACGTGCCGCAGGTCGGCATCATCAACCCGTCCGAGATGAGCCCCGCCAACTCGATCGAGATTGCGGTGTGGGTGGCGGTCGGCGGGCGCGGTACGCTGGTCGGCGCGGTTGTCGGTGCGGGGGTCGTGAATCTGGCCAAGAGCTGGTTCACGGTGTCCTTCCCGGATTACTGGCCGTTCGTGCTGGGCTTCCTGTTCATCGCGGTGACCTTGTTCATGCCCAACGGCATCGTCGGTGTGGTGCGCAAGCTGTTCGGCCGCCGCGGGGCGCCGGCGATCGAATCCTCACCGGCCGCGACACCTGCGGCTCCGGCCAGCGGCGTCGCCGACGCGGCGGTCTCGGCGAAGACGCACGGGTCGGTGCCGGTTGCGGATGACCTGTCCAGTCCGGAGGAAAGCAGCATCGTGCGGGCCTTCTCGAACAAGGTCACCAAGGGAGCGGGCGCATGAGCACCAAAACGATCGAACGGCCGACCGACGATGGTGCGCAGGCGCCCGGTCACCGCGGTTCGCCGTCCCACCACATGGTGGTGGAAGGTGCGCTCGACCTGTCGCACAGCGTCATCCTGTATCTGGAGGACATCTCAGTCAGCTTCGACGGTTTCAAGGCCTTGAACAAGCTGTCGCTCGCGATCGACGCTGGCGAGCTGCGTTGCATCATCGGGCCGAACGGCGCCGGCAAGACCACGATGATGGATGTCATCACCGGCAAGACCCGTCCGGATGAAGGCAAGGCCTTCTTCGGGCAGACGATAGATCTGACCCGGCTCACCGAGCCGCAGATCGCGCACGCCGGGATTGGGCGCAAGTTCCAGAAGCCGACGATCTTCGGCGATCACACCGTGTTCGAGAATCTGGAACTCGCGATGAAGGCCGACAAGCGGGTGCGCCGCACCTTGTTCGCGTCGCTGCGCGACGAGGACCGCGACCGCATCCAGGCGGTGCTGAAGCGCATCCGCCTCGAGAGCCAGGCCGACTGCATCGCCGGCCTGTTGTCGCACGGGCAGAAGCAGTGGCTCGAGATCGGCATGCTGCTGATGCAGGAACCGCGGCTGCTGCTGCTCGACGAACCGGTGGCCGGCATGACCGACGAGGAGACCGAGCGTACCGCCGAGTTGTTCGTCAGCCTGGCCGGCAGCCATTCTCTGGTCGTGGTCGAACACGACATGAGCTTCGTCGAGGCGCTCGGCGGCAAGGTGACCGTTCTGCACGAAGGTTCGGTGCTGGCCGAAGGCGATCTGGCGACGGTTCAGGAAGACCCCCGCGTGATCGAGGTGTACCTTGGACGTTGAACTGGAAAATCGGCCGCACGAGCGGCGCCTGGCTACGCACCCGGCCAAGGCGTCGCGTGTCGCCGAGGATGGAGCGGGCATGCTCGAAGTAGCAAACCTCAACCAGTACTACGGCGGCAGCCACATCCTGCGTGGGCTGTCCTTCGGCGTGCCGATGGGCCAGGTCACGACGCTGCTCGGTCGCAACGGTGTGGGCAAGACCACGCTGCTGAAATCCCTGATGGGCCTGGTGCCGGTCGCGAGCGGGGCGATCCATTTCGATGGCAAGGACCTCACCCGCGCCACGTCCTGCAACCGGGTGCGCGCCGGCATCGGTTACGTGCCGCAGGGCCGCGAGATCTTTCCGCGCCTGACGGTCGAGGAGAATCTGCTGATGGGGCTGGCGACCCGCCCCGGCGGCACCCGTATCCCCGATCGCATCTTCGACATGTTCCCGGTGCTGAAGCAGATGATGCACCGCCGTGGCGGCGACCTGTCCGGCGGGCAGCAGCAGCAACTCGCGATCGGCCGGGCGCTGGCGTTCGGTCCGAAGCTGCTGATCCTGGACGAGCCGACCGAGGGCATCCAGCCGTCCATCATCAAGGACATCGGCAACGCGATCCGCGGTCTCGCCGCCACCGGCGAGATGGCGATCCTGCTGGTCGAGCAGTACTACGATTTCGCGCGCGACCTGTCGGACCAGTACCTGGTCATGGAGCGCGGCGAGATCATCATGCGCGGGGCCGGTGCCGGCATGGATGCCGACGGCGTGCGGGAGCGGCTGTCGGTCTGATCGACGCGCAGCCGGGGTCGATGCCGGTGACCGGTGGGGTACCGGTCGGAGCGACTCGTCGGGCGCGTGCTTGATCTTCGGTCGGCTGCGGGTCATGATGCTGCGAGCGCGTCATGCCGTTGGCGTGACGCGCTCGCATCCTCCCGAACCGCCTGACCCCGAATCGTTCGATGACCGAAGCCACTCGCCTGTCCGCCCAGCGTCGCACCGACGACATCCGCGTGTTCGGCGACGAACTTGCGCGGCTGGAGGCCGAAGGGGTGCTGCAGTTGTCGGGCGAGCAGCGTCGCGCGGTTGCGGCACATCATGAGGCCTTGCTGGCCGGTTTTGCGGCCGCCTTCGACGTCGACCGCGACACGCGCGCCCGGCAACTGTCGCTGGGCATGCGCATCGCATCGTTTCTCGGTGCGCTCGCGTTCGCGGCCAGCGTCTTCTTCCTCTTCTACCAGTTCTGGGGACGGTTCCCGGAGAACGCGCAGGTAGTCATCCTGATCGCTGCCTCGCTCGCCATGTTCGGTGTCACCGTGTGGCTGCGCGGGCGCGACGCCACCGGCTATTTCACGAAGCTCGCCGCGCTGGTCGCGTTCGCATGCTTCGTGCTCAATATCGCCATGTTGGGGCAGATCTTCAACATCACGCCTTCCGAGCATGCGCTGCTGCCCTGGGCGGCGTTCGCGTTGCTGCTCGCCTACGCGTGCAACCTGCGGCTGTTGCTCGCCGCCGGCATCCTGGCGGTGATGGCCTGGGTGGCCGCGCGGGTCGGGACCTGGAGCGGCATGTACTGGATCCACTTCGGTGAGCGCCCGGAGAACTTCATACCGCTGTCGATCGCGCTGTTCCTGCTGCCGCAGATCGTGCGCCATGCGCGTCACGAGGATTTTCCGCCGGTCTATCGCGTCTTCGGCCTGGTGTCGCTGCTGCTGCCCGCGCTGGTGCTCGCCAACTGGGGCGGCATCAGCTACCTGCCGTGGCCGGTGGGGGTGATCGAGGCCTTCTACCAGCTGTGCGGTTTCGCGCTGAGCGCGGCGGCGGTCTGGCTAGGCCTGCGCAGGCAGTGGCCGGAGACTGTCAATGCCGGGATCACCTTCTTCGTGATCTTTCTGTATACGAAGTTCTTCGACTGGTGGTGGGAGCCGATGCCCAAGTACCTGTTCTTTATGGTGCTCGGCCTGGTCGCAGTGTTGATCCTGCTGGTCATCAAGCGGCTGCGCCAGGCCGGTCACGCGGAGGCGGACGCATGAGGCTGTCACGGCGGCTCACGCCGATCCTTGGCATTGCGCTGATCGCGATCACCAATGCGGTGGCCCTTGCCGGAGTCGCATGGAACCGTGCGGGCGAGCCGGACGGCGTGCTGGTGTTGAGCGAGCGGGAATTGCGCAGACCGTTCGTCCGGTTCGACCGCGAAAACAGCGGTATGGCGCTCACGCTGGACTGGCGGATCGCGCCGCCCGCCGCCGCTGATGGACCGGGCTGGTTCCGTTCCAGCGTGGGCGTGGCGCCGGAATGGCTGGATCAGGCCAAGATGGAGTCGCTCGGCTTCGTGTTCCCCGCGACCGCTGCGGAAGACCCGGATCGCTGGCGTCGCCATCGGTTGCAGAGCGGGGAGGTCCTGCTGGTGCTGGAGTTCGATGGTCCGGCCTATCGCCACAGCCTCGATCATGTCCGGCGCCACGCCGAGGCCGAGATCGCGTTGCTCGAATCGAATCCCGACAGTGACGAGTTCACGCGGCGCGCCGCGAACGCGCGCGAGCGCCTCAGGACGGAGGAGCAGAACGCCAGCCGCCTGTTCGTCGTCGATGCCGGCATGCGGCACGCAGCGTTGCGCCTCGCCTATCCAGACCGCAATCGTCACATCATCGTGCGCGGCCAGATCACGCCATGGCTCAACGATGCTTACCCGGGTGGCCCGAGAGGCTTCATCCGCCGGCTGCACATCGCCTCGATCAACGTGCCGTTCGCCTATCGCGATGTCCTAGGCACGATCGAGCGGAGGGTCGGCATGCGGCGAGGGGTAAGCGAGCATGCGTTCAGTGCCGAGGTCGCATTCGGCCGGCGGCTCGAGCCGTGGATCGTCTCGGTGGCGGCCAGCGAATAGCGGCCCGTGCGTCGTTCGATTCCAGGCCGCGTCAGCGTAGCACCAGCACCGGCGCCGGACTGGTCCTGAGCAGCGTCGCGGTGGTGCTGCCGAAGATCAGTTGCCGGATCGTCGAGTGGCCGAACGCGCCGGTCACCATAAGGTCGATCGCGTTGTTCTTGGCGTAATCGCGCAGCACCGGAATCGGCTCGCCGATCACGACATCGGTGACGGTCTCGTGACCTTGCGCTTCCATCGTGTCGCGCGCCCACGCGAGCATCTTGTCGATCAACGGTTCCTTGCGGTCGTTCGCCATCACGACATGGCATTGCATGCCCCGCACCAACGGGTGCTTGGCGAGGCGTTCGACGTTGGCGCGGCTGGTCGGGCTGCCGTCGAACGCGATCATCAGCCTGCCCGGTGTGCTGAATTTCTCCAGCGTCGCCAGCACCGGGCACTTCAGCCCGCGGATCACGCTCTCCAGCGTGCGATCCAGGTGCAGCTTGGCGGGCGCATCGGCGTGATGGCGCTGGCCGAGCACGACCATCTCCAGGTCGGCGGCCATGTCGGTCAGCGCTTCGATCAGGCTGCCGTGGCGCAGACGCCCGTCCGGTTCATCGGCGCCGGCTGCGCGCGCCTCGGCCTTGGCGGCTTCCAGCACGGCGCGGCCTCGTTCCTTCGCGAGCTTGCTGCGAGCGACGTCCTTGTCCGACAGTTGCTGCAACAGGTTTTCCTGCGAATCGGCCACCAGGTTGCCCGAGTAGTCGCCGCCCTCGGCCTTCTCCGGGTGACGATCCAGCACGTGCAGGCACTCCAGACGGCAGCCGAGCTGGCGCGAGGCCCAGGCGGCGTACGCGGTCACCGCAGCCGAGGCCGCTGTGCCGTCGACGCAGGCGACGATCTTTCTGCTGCTCATGTTCATGTCGCGTTCCTCCTCAGTGGCTCATCAGCCGCTCGGCGGCGTCGGGTTTGTCGTGAATGCCGAAGCGATCGAGCATCGTCTTGCTGGCCTCGTTCAGGCCCAGGATCTCCACCTCGGTGCCCTCGCGACGGAACTTGACCACGACCTTGTCCAGCGCCGAGATCGCGGAAATGTCCCAGAAATGCGCGCGCGACAAGTCGATGACGACCTTGTCGACCACCTCCCTGAAGTCGAAGGCATTGACGAAGGCGTCGCATGACGCGAAGAACACCTGGCCGACGACCCGGTATTCCCGGATGCGTCCTTCGTCAACAGAACGCGAACCGACATGCATGAAGCGCCCCACCTTGGTGGCGAAGAAGAGGCCGGACAGCAGCACGCCGACCAGCACGCCCTTGGCCAGATCGTGGGTCAGCACCACGACCAGGACCGTTGCGACCATCACGATGCTGGAGTGCGGCGGGTTCTTTTTCAGGTCGCGGATCGAGCCCCAGTTGAAGGTGCCGATCGACACCATGATCATCACCGCGACCAGCGCGGCCATCGGTATCTGCGCGACCCATTGGCCGAGGAACACGACCATCACCAATAGATAGACGCCTGCCAGCAATGAGGACAGGCGACCGCGGCCACCGGATTTGATGTTGATCACTGATTGACCCAGCATCGCGCAACTGGCCATGCCGCCGATGAAGCCGCAGGCGATGTTGGCCGTACCCTGGCCGATGCACTCGCGCCTCTTGTCGCTCTTGGTATCGGTGAGGTCGTCTACGATCGTGGCGGTCAGCAAGGATTCGAGCAGGCCGACCACCATCAGCGTCATGGCGTAAGGGAAGATGATCGCGAGCGTCTCGAAGTTGAACGGCACGTTCGGGATCAGGAACACCGGCAGGCTGTCCGGCAGTGCGCCCATGTCGCCCACGGTGCGTACATCCAGCCCCAGCCACATCGACAGGATCGTCAGGCCGACGATGCAGATCAGGGGCGACGGTACGGCACGGGTCAGGTAGGGCAGCAGGTAGATGATGCCCAGCCCGCCTGCTACCATCGCGTAGACGATCCAGCTGACGTTGGTCAGCTCGGGCAGTTGCGCCAGAAAGACCAGGATCGCCAGCGCATTGACGAAGCCGGTCACGACCGAGCGCGACACGAAACGCATCAAGACGTCCAGCCGCACGATGCCGGCGATGATCTGCAGGATGCCGGTCAGCACGGTCGTGGCGAGCAGGTATTCGAGCCCGTGCTCCTTGACCAGCGTAACCATCAGCAATGCCATCGCCGCAGTCGCGGCCGAGATCATGCCGGGTCGGCCGCCGGTGAACGCGATCACGAACGCCATGCAGAATGACGCGTACAAGCCGACCTTGGGGTCGACGCCGGCGATGATGGAAAAGGCGATGGCTTCGGGAATCAGCGCCAGCGCGACGACGATGCCGGCCAGCGCATCGCCGCGGACATTGGAGAACCAGTCCTGGCGGAGTCGGTTGGGGGACATTTTTGTGTTATCCGTTTTCTTTCGCCTTGTGGGCGAGTGGGGCAGACTCGGCGCAGGTGACGCGATGCCTCAGGCGGGGCCGCGATAAGGGGTCGGCGTGTTCCGGCGGCGAACGGGAGGGTTGCAGGGGTGGCGCGCGTTCGGTGTTTCGAGCGAATTTGGGTCGGGCGAAGTCGGAGAGGAGGTGTGAGCGCTTACAAGGGAATGATGCCGTGGGAGAATCGAATGAGTGCCCGACTATACTTGAACCGCTACAATGCTGCAATGCAGCAAAAGCCGGCGTGGTTGCGACGACAGGGCGGGAATTTGGCGAGTTGGCAGGGGATATTGACAGGAGTAATCAGTGAAAATCGATCTGGATGAATATCGGCAGCGTCTGACCGACGAACTCGCGAGCGTGCACGACGATCTGATAGAGGCGAAGCAGGCAGCCGGAACCGTGGTGCTCGACCAGTCCAGCGTCGGACGACTGTCGCGCATGGATGCGATGCAGCAACAGGCGATGGCGCAGGGTATTATGACTCGCCTCGATGTGCGGCGCAGGAAGTTGCAGGCTGCATTGGCCAGGGTCCAATCAGGCGAATTCGGTCTGTGCTGTCAGTGTGGGGCCGAACTGGAGGCGGAGCGTCTGCGTCATGACCCTTCAGCCGTGTTTTGCGCCGACTGCATGGCCGAGCGCGAGGCCGCAAGCGAGGGTCAGGGCTGACCCCCGTTGTGGCGGTTCGGCGTCATGCCAATTCGAAAACCGCCATCTGCGTCGATGCCCCGAGTGCATCGTCGAACTCGCCGATGTCGGCGAACGACACGCGATAGGCGTGGCGCTGGGCCACGCCACGGCTCCAGCGCTTGAATCGTGCCCGGTCCCACTCGAAGCGGTGATCGGGGTGGCGGAACATGTCGGGGCCCAGACCGTGAATCGGGTTGTATTCGGCATTGGGCGTCGTGATCAACACCAGGCCAGGGCGGAAGCAACCGAATACGGTCGTTTCCACCCGGGACAGGCGGTTCGGGTCGACGTGCTCGATCGTTTCGAGCATCACTGCTGCATCGAAACCGGCCAGTGCCGGTTCGGGCTCGGTGAAGGAGGCGACTGACACCTCCACCCGCCCTGCCGCGGCTGCGGTCGACAGCGTCAGGCGCTGCCGTGCCTCGGCCACCGCCGGCCCGGAGACGTCGATGCCGAGGATGCGCTCGAATGCGTCGTGCTCGGCCAGCCGCAGCAGCAATTCGCCCGGGCCGCAGCCGAGATCGAGCACCGACCGTGCACCCGAGGCGAGCAGCCGCGCGGTGATGACTTCGAGACGGGTCTCGTGGAGATCGATCATGCCGGTAGCAGCGCCGATGGCGCGCCCACCGCGATCAGCGTCAGCCGATGCATCGCCCGCGTGCAGGCCACGTAGAGCAGGTTGCGTTCCATCTCGGTGCGGTAGTTCCCGGAGCTGACATCGGCGACGATGACCCGGTCGAACTCCAGGCCCTTGGCCAGATGGGCGGTGCACACGATGGCCCCGCCCGAGAGTCCCACGCTGTCGGTGTCGAGCAGGTGCGCGTCGTTGCCCGCCGCAACCAGCGCCTTGTGGAGCTTGATCGCCTGCTTCTGGGTCTTGGCGATGATGGCAAGACTCTGATGCGTCGATGTAAGCAGCGCTTCGATCTCCTGTCCGATACGCACGATCATCTGCGCGGGTTTCCTGCATACGACCACCTCGGGCGCTTGGCCATGCCGCTTCATCGCCTCCAGTTCCGGATTGGGTGAGATCGACAGCGCGAATTCCATGATCTCCCAGGTTGAGCGGTAGCTTTTGGTGAGCTTGACGCTGGTGGCCGACTGCAGGCTGTCGCGTATCGTTTCGGCGGTGGAACTGGTGTAGGGATTCACCGACTGCGACGCGTCGCCGAGGATGGTTTTTCGGCACGAGAACAGCCGGCCGAGTACCGCATATTGAACTGGGGTGTAGTCCTGCATCTCGTCTACCAGCAGGTGCTTGACGCCCTTGCGCGGGTTGGCGACGCCCTCCAGGCGCAGCTTCAGGTGGATCAGCGGAAAGACGTCGGCATACTCCAGTTTGCCGCCTGCCGGTTTGAACAGTTCTGGCTTGCCCAGCCAGTCGAACAGGCCCTGGTAGGCCTGTCTTAGCGTGACCTTGCGGACCATGTCGCGCACCGCCTCGCGCAGGGACCGACGCTCTTCGACTTCGAGGTCGTAGTGGTAGTGGTGGCCGATCTGCTGTTCGGTCGCCGAGACCACCCGCGCGATACGCTCGGTCAACGCCACGCCACGGTGCTTTTGCCACGTTTCGGCGAAAAACCAGTCCGGTACGATCTTGCGCCCGGCGCGCCATTCCGCTGGCTGGAAGGATTCCGATTCCAGATGTTCGGCGTAACGGTCGATGTCGCGCAGGAACGCGGTCGACGCCTTGACTGCGTTCCGGGCCTTGAGGTCCTGGTCGTCGTGTTCCAGCAACTGGGTGGTCTGCTCGAAGAAGGTCTG
Organism: Denitraticella aggregata; assembly: GCF_048158365.1. Taxonomy (NCBI): domain Bacteria; kingdom Pseudomonadati; phylum Pseudomonadota; class Betaproteobacteria; order Rhodocyclales; family Zoogloeaceae; genus Denitraticella; species Denitraticella aggregata. The sequence continues at coordinate 120,164 of NZ_JBLLNL010000001.1, forward strand.
GAATCGGTACTGGTGATCGAGCAGTTCGGCCGCGAGGGTTTCCATGCCGATCTCGTTGACCTGTTCTTCGCCCAGTTCCGGCAGTACGTTGCCGATGTAGTCGGCGAATACCCGGTTGGGCGAGATGATCAGGATGTCCTCGGAGCGCAGCGTGTCCTTGAAATGGTAAAGAAGGTAAGCGATGCGGTGCAGCGCGATCGAGGTCTTGCCCGAACCGGCCACACCCTGGATGATCAGCGTGTGTGCCTCGTCGTTGCGGATGATGGCGTTCTGGTCGCGCTGTATGGTGGCGACGATGTTCTTCATCCCTTCGTCGCTGCTGGCGCGGCTCAGCTCTTCCTGCAGCACGTCATCGACGATATTCACGCCCGACTCGAGCACGAACTCGAGGTGCCCGTCCCGGATCCGGAACTGGCGCTTGCGGGTGAGCTGGCCTGCGACCTTGCCGCTGGGCGCGACATACGAAGCCGGACCGGTCTCGAAGTCGTAGAACATCGAAGCGATCGGCGCACGCCAGTCGTAGATCAATGTCTGCCGCTCGGCTTCGTCGCGAAAGTGATGCACGCCGATGTAGAACGGGGCGCCACCCGTCTCGCCCTCGCGCACGAAGTCGAAGCGGCCGAAGTAGGGCGATTGCATCAGCTTGACCAGCTTGTGTTGCTGCGCCTTCAGCACTTCGGCCGAGTCCAGCGTCTGCTCGATGGTCTGGCGCACCGCGATCTTCTCGATGTGGTCCATGTCGCGGCGCGCCTCCCACAGATACTCCTTGCGCGACTGGATCTCCCGAGCGTAGTCGTCCACACGGTCGTCGATGTCGTCCAGTGCGTGGCGAATGCGGCCAATGCAATGCGCGAGTCGCTCGCGCTCCTCGTGTTCGATGGTACTCATGCCTCAGCTCGCCTTGTGCGCCACGTAAACCGTGCAGGCCGAGTCGCTGTCAAGGTACGGATTGTGAAAACTGACCACATGGGATTCGACCGTGTCGAATACTTCGCCAAGGGAGGCGACGAAGGCCTCGTCCGGCGGATCGTTGGACCACAAGCCGAACACGCCGCCCGGAATCAGGTGTGCAGCCATTGCGTCCAACCCCTCGCGTGAATAGAAGGCGGCATGCGTCGGACTGAGCACATGCCGGGGGGAATGGTCGATATCTACCAGGATGGCGTCGAACTTAGTATTCGGCGCGTCCGGCACCAGTCCGTCGGTGGAACAGGCCAGCTTGAAGAAGTCGCCATGCACTAACCGGCAGCGCGAATCGGTGGTCAAAGTCTTGCCGAGCGGTAGCAGACCGCTCTGGTGCCACTCGATCACCGGCAACAGATAGTCGATGACGACCAGGCTGCCGACCTTGGCGTGTTCCAGCACGGTCGCTGCGGTGTAGCCGAGGCCCAGTCCGCCGACCGCGACGGTGAGATCGTCTCCCACCAGATCGGCCAGACCCAGGCGCGCCAGCGCGATTTCGCTGGCGGTGAACAGGCTGGACATCAGGAATTCGTCATTGAGCTTGATCTCATACACGATCACCCCCAGCCTGACCTCGGTGCGCCGGCGAACACTCAGGTCGCCGATCGGTGTGGTGCGATAATCCAGTTCTTCGAATTCGATCTGCACGGATTGTCCTTGTTCAAATGTGCGCTGTTCTTATGATCATCGAGTGTCCCCTGTGCGAAGCCAGCGCCCCAACCCGCTTCATGGAAGTCGAAGGGCGCCATTATTGGCGTTGCGCGCACTGCATGGCGACCTTTCTCGATCCGGCGCAGCTTCCGGACCGCGAGACGGAGCGGGCGCAGTATGCGCTGCATCAGAACGACGTCGATGATGCGCATTATCGACGATTTCTGGGGCGACTCGCCCAACCCCTGCTAGCGACAATGGCCACCCCACGATCCGGCCTCGACTACGGATGCGGTCCGGGCCCGGCGCTCGCGTCGATGATGCGTGAGGCCGGGCACGACATGGCGGTGTTCGATCCGGCCTTCTTCAACTACCCGGAAGTTCTGTTACGGTCTTACGATTTCATCACCTGCACCGAGGTGGTCGAACACTTCCACCGACCCGCCGAAGAATTCCGCAAGCTCGATCGCTTGCTTCGTCCGGGCGGCTGCCTCGCGATCATGACGAATTTCCAGACCGACGATGCCCGCTTCGCCAACTGGTATTACCGGCGCGATCCGACCCATGTGATCTTTTACCGGCGGGAGACTTTTCACCAGCTCGCGAGCATTCATGGCTGGCATTGCGTGTTTCCGGCAGACAACGTCGTGCTGCTTTACAAGCGCCCATCGTCGCACCGTCCTTCGACATGAAGTTGTAATGGCGTCGTACGGAACATAGTTTGGAGGCCGTAGTCGGTGCTTGCCTTCAGCGCACCATTGAACTTGCCCCGGGTGATTCTGGTCGATCCGGGGCGATCGCATCGGATTGGAGAGCCATGACACGATTTCGCCTCTTCCTTTTGGCGCTGGCCATTATGACGTCGGCTGGTTTGGCCCAGGCGGCCAAGTTCACGATTGCTGCCGCGTCCGACTTGCGCTTCGCGCTGGACGACGTGATCGACATTTATCGCGAAGCCCACCCGGATCATGAGATTGAAGTGATCTATGGTTCGTCGGGCAAGATGACGACGCAGATCATGAATGGCGCGCCGTACGATATCTTTTTCTCGGCCGATATCTCCTTTCCCGAGCGCCTGCGCGCCGAGGGCTTCGCGGCGACCGAGCCGGCAGTGTACGCGATTGGTCGGATCGTGATCTGGAGCAACACCTTGGACGCGTCGGCCCTCACACTTGCCGACCTGCCGACCGACACGCGCATTCGCCGCATCGCGATCGCGCAACCCTCGCATGCGCCTTACGGACTGCGCGCGCAGGAAGCGATGCAGGCGGCGGGTGTGTGGGAGGCGGTGCAAGACAGGCTGGTGTTCGGCGAGAACATTGCCCACACCGCACAGATGGTCGAGTCGGGGGCGGCCGAAGTCGGCATCATCGCGTTGTCGCTGGCCAAGTTTCCGACCCTGGCCCAACACGGGCATCATCTGATCGACGAGAATCTGCACAACCCGTTGACGCAGGGCTACATCGTCACCTCGCGTGGTGTCGACAAGCCCGGTGTGATGGATTTCGCAACCTTCATGGAAACCGACGCGGCACACGAGATCATGGAGCGCTATGGATTCGTGATGCCCAAACGCTGAATTCTGGTCTTGAGACCCATCAGTCGCCGACCGTGATCGCAGAGATCAGGGTCGGCGTAGTCAAAACGCATCCTCCAGCCGGACAACCCGCATCGTGCTCGGACTCAGCCCTCAGGACTGGCAGGCCATCGAGGTCACGTTCAGGCTCTGCCTCTATACGACCGTGATCCTGCTCGTCATCGCCACGCCGCTGGCCTGGTGGTTGTCGAGCGGACGATCCGGTTTGCGCGTCGTGGTGCAGGCGGTGGTCGCGTTGCCGCTGGTGCTGCCGCCGACGGTGCTGGGTTTTTACCTGCTGATCACGCTCGGCCCGCGCGGTTTCGTCGGGCAAACGCTGGAAAGCATCGGTCTGACCCACCTCGCCTTTTCGTTCGAGGGCATTCTGGTCGCCTCGGTGTTGTACTCGATGCCGTTCGCGGTGCAGCCCTTGAACGAGGCGTTCTCGAATCTGGGCCGTCGCCATGTCGAAGTCGCCAGCGCGCTCGGGGCCAATCTGTTCGACCGCTTCGTCACCGTGATCCTGCCGCTCACCCGGGGTGGCTTCGTCGTCGCGGCGACGCTGACCTTTGCGCACACGCTGGGCGAGTTCGGCGTCATCCTGATGCTGGGCGGCAGCATTCCGGGTGAGACCAAGGTGTTGTCGGTGCTGATCTACGATCATGCCGAGGCGATGAACTACGAGGCGGCCCACCGCCTGTCGCTGATGCTGCTGGTGTTCTCGTTCCTGACCCTGTTCGTGGTCTATGGCATCAACCGCCGTTTTCAGATCGCCAGGCCATGACGCTCAAGGTCCGTGCCAACTGGCGTCGCGACGCGTTCGAACTGGACGTGGATTTCGAACTTCCGGCCGAAGGCGTGACCGCGTTGTTCGGCCGCTCCGGCTGCGGCAAGACCAGCCTGCTGCGCGTCATCGCCGGTCTGGAACGCCTGCACGGTGCCGAGGTGTCGCTCGGCGGGCAACCGTGGCAGCAGGGCCGGCTTTTCGTGCCGCTGCATCGGCGCCGCATCGGACTGGTGTTCCAGGAGCACAGCCTGTTGCCGCATCTGTCGGTGCGGGACAACCTGCTCTACGGTTACAGGCGGACGCCGCAGGCGGAACGCCGCCTGCACCTGGCCGAAGTCGCCGCGCTGCTGGGCATAGCCGACTTGCTCGACCGCTCGATCGACCGGCTCTCCGGTGGCCAGCGCCAGCGCGTGTCGCTGGGCCGTACCCTGCTCACCAGTCCCCGCCTGCTGCTGCTCGACGAACCCCTGTCTGCCCTCGACACCCAGACCAAGCGCGAGATCATGCCCTTTCTGTCGTGCCTGGCCAGCGAGTCGGGCGTGCCGATGATCATGATCAGCCATGCACCGGACGAGGTCGAACGTCTGGCCGATCGGGTCGTGTTCATGCGCGAAGGGCGGATCGACCGGATCGAGACACTGCGTGAAGCGCTGTCCCGCCCGGACTCGCCGTTGTTCGACGACGAAGGTGCGGTATCCGTGATCGAGGGGACCATCGGCGAAGCCAATCGACACGGGCTGCGGCCATTCGGTAACGAAACCGCGAGGCTATGGCTTTCAACCTCTGCGGCGGGTGGGCAGACGCCCGACGGCGCGGTGCGCCGATTGCGCATCGTCGCGCGGGACGTCGCCCTGGCGCTCGACGACCCTTCGCGCATCAGTATCCAGAATCATCTGCGGGTCACCATCGAGCGAATCGACGCGGTCGCTTCGGGCCGGGCACTGGTCGCCTGCCGCCTGGCCGACGCGCAACTGCTGCTGGCCGAAGTCACGCCGTGGTCGGTCACCCAGCTTGGCCTTGTGCCGGGTCAGCAAGTTTTTGCGCTGATCAAGTCGGTCGCGCTGATGGATTGACCGATTGCACCAAGATGGTGCAACCAACATCAAATCCATGAGGTGGTGCGCCAGGACGGTGCATCCGGATCCAGGCCAATGCTTTTCGCAGGTGCGCGACGTCGGCCAAGTGTGGCCCTGATGGCCCGCTGCCGAGACCATTCAGGTGACTTGACAATCTGATCGATCCGGGTGCCGTAAGCCTGGCACGGCTTTCGCTAGACGAAGGGCATGACCGTCGTTACCGAACCCGTCGATCTGCGCGCAGCGAACACGCCCGATGGCGTGGCCGCCCCCGGGTGGCGTGCCGGCTTGTCGCTCGCGTTCGAGCGTCGCGGCGATCGGACGGTGCTGGCCAGCAATCGGCATTTCGGTCCGCTGCGGCTGCAGAAACCGCTTTACCCCGAGGGTGATGCGGTCTGTCACGCGATCGTGCTGCATCCGCCGGCGGGCATCGTCGGTGGTGACAGCCTGGACGTGTTGGTGACGGTGGGCCGGGGCGCGCATGCGCTGCTGACCACGCCGGGTGCGGGCAAGTGGTATCGCAGCGATGGCCGGATGGCGCAGTGGTCGCAGCGCATCGCGGTCGAGAAGGACGCGGTGTGCGAATGGCTGCCGCAGGAGAGCATCGTGTTCGATGGCGCGATCGGGCGGATGCGTACCGAGATCGCGCTCGATGCGGATGCGCGCTTCATCGGCCTCGAGATGCTGTGCCTGGGCCGGACCGGCTCGGGCGAGCGGTTCAGCCGGGGTGAATTGTCGATCGCGACCGATGTGCGCCGCGACCGGCGGCGGCTGTGGCTGGAGCAGGGTCGGATCGTCGGGGGCAGTGCGTTGCTGGACTCGGCGGTCGGGCTCGCCGGGGAGCCGGTCTGCGGCACGCTGATCGCGATCGGGCCGCAGGTGGACGAGGGCTTGCGCGACGCATGCCGCGAGGTCGCGTGCCCGGTCGGCAGTGGGGCGGTGACCCTGCTGCCGGACGGAGTGCTGGTGGCACGCTGGCTGGGCCCGGCCTGCGAACCCGGCCGGGAATGGTTCGAGCGGGCATGGGCGTGCCTTCGACCCGCGCTGACCGGCGGGCGGGCCATGATGGCCCCGCGAATCTGGCGTACCTGAATGCGCACAACGACATGCCGGTTCGACTGGGCCGGCGGGAGACGATGAATGGAACTGACACCTCGCGAGAAAGACAAGCTGCTGCTATTTACCGCCGGACTGGTCGCCGAACGGCGACGTGCCCGCGGTGTGAAATTGAACTACCCGGAAGCGGTGGCGCTGATCAGCTGCGCGATCCTGGAAGGCGCGCGTGACGGGCGCTCGGTCGCGGACCTGATGAGCGAGGGTACGACCATCCTGACCCGCGACGAGGTCATGGAAGGTGTGCCCGAGATGATTCCCGAGATCCAGGTCGAGGCGACCTTTCCGGACGGCACCAAGCTGGTGACCGTGCACAACCCGATCATCTGAGGAGCTTGCCGAACATGATTCCCGGAGAAATCGACACGCTCGATGGCGACATCGAGCTCAACGCCGGCCGCGAGACCGTCACGCTGAAAGTGACCAATACCGGCGACCGTCCGGTGCAGGTCGGCTCGCACTACCACTTCGCCGAGACCAACACCGCGCTCGACTTCGATCGCACCGCGGCGCGGGGCTTCCGGCTCGACATCGCGGCCGGCACTGCGGTGCGCTTCGAGCCCGGGCAGAGTCGCACCGTGCAGCTGGTCGCGCTGGCCGGGGAGCGCAAGGTCTATGGATTCCATGGCGACGTGATGGGGGCCCTTTGAAATGAGTACCAGGATTTCCCGCCGCGCCTACGCGGAGATGTTCGGCCCCACCACCGGCGACCGGGTGCGCCTGGCCGACACCGAGCTGTGGATAGAGGTCGAGAAGGACTTCACCGTCTATGGCGACGAGGTCAAGTTCGGTGGCGGCAAGGTCCTCCGCGATGGCATGGGCCAGAGCCAGCGCGTGTCGGCCGACGTCGTCGACACCGTCATCACCAATGCGCTGATCGTCGACCACTGGGGCATCGTGAAGGCCGACGTCGGCATCAAAGACGGTCGCATATGGGGTGTCGGCAAGGCGGGCAACCCCGACGTCCAGTCCGGCGTGACGATTCCGGTGGGCGCCGGCACCGAGGCGATCGCAGGTGAAGGCATGATCCTGACCGCGGGCGGCATCGACGCGCACATCCACTGGATCTGCCCGCAGCAGATCGAGGAAGCGCTGATGAGCGGCATCACCACCATGCTCGGTGGTGGTACCGGTCCGGCCACCGGCACGCTGGCCACCACCTGCACGCCTGGGCCCTGGCATATCCACCGCATGCTGGAGGCGGCCGATGCGTTTCCGATGAACCTCGGTTTCTTCGGCAAGGGCAACGTGTCGCTACCGGATCCGGCGCGCGAACAGGTGGAGGCCGGCGCGATCGGGCTGAAACTGCACGAGGACTGGGGCACGACGCCGGCCGCGATCGACAACTGCCTCTCCGTGGCCGAGGAATACGACGTGCAGGTCGCGATCCATACCGATACGCTGAACGAATCCGGCTTCGTCGAGACGACGATTGCCGCGTTCAAGGATCGCACCATCCATACCTTCCATACTGAGGGCGCGGGCGGCGGCCATGCACCGGACATCATCAAGGCGATCGGTCGGCCCAACGTGATCCCGTCCTCGACCAACCCGACCCGGCCCTACACCGTCAACACCATCGACGAGCATCTGGACATGTTGATGGTGTGCCACCATCTGGATCCGGCGATTGCCGAGGACGTCGCGTTCGCCGAATCCCGTATCCGCCGCGAGACGATCGCGGCCGAGGACATCCTGCACGACACTGGTGCGTTCTCGATCATGGCGTCCGACTCGCAGGCGATGGGCCGGGTCGGCGAGGTGATCACCCGTACCTGGCAGACCGCGCACAAGATGAAGGTGCAGCGCGGGTGGCTGGCGCCTCCGGAGCCTGCCCTCACCCCCAGCCCCGGGGCCACCCTCACCCGCAGCCCCGGGACCACCCTCTCCCCCAGCCCCGGGGCCACCCTCTCCCCCAGCCCCGGGGCCACCCTCTCCCCCAGCCCCGGGGCCACCCTCACCCCCAGCCCCTCTCCCGGGGCGGGAGAGGGGAGCGTCGTGTCGCCTGCGGTGCAGGCGAGTGAGAGGAATGACAATTTCCGGGTCAAGCGCTACATCGCCAAATACACGATCAACCCGGCCATCTGCCACGGCATCTCGCATGTGGTCGGGTCGATCGAGGTCGGCAAGCTCGCCGATCTGGTGCTGTGGAAACCGTCCTTCTTCGGGGTGAAACCCAGCCTGATCATCAAGAGCGGCGCGATCGCGGCGGCGGCGATGGGCGACCCGAACGCGTCGATCTCGACGCCGCAGCCGGTGCATTACCGGCCGATGTTCGGCAGTTTCGGCAAGGCGCTGAAGACTTCGGTCACCTTCGTGTCGCAGACCGCGCTCGCGAATCCTGCGGTCGCGGCGCTCAGCCTGATGAAGCCGCTCGAAGCGGTCAAGGGCTGCCGCAGCGTGAAGAAGTCCGACATGATTCACAACGGTGCGACGCCGGTGATCGACGTCGATCCCGAGACCTACGTGGTACGGGCCGATGGCGAACTGCTGGTGTGCGAGCCGGCCGACGTGCTGCCGATGGCGCAGCGTTACTTTCTGTTCTGAGCACGCGATGCAACTCATTCACCCCAGCCGGGCCGAGTGCCCGCCCGTTCGCGAGGTCGCGATGCTGCTGATCGAATCTCTGTACGACGGTGGCGAACCCGCCACCGAGTGGCTCGAACTCGATTTCAATCGCCGTACGAAAAGCCGCTTGCGCGCCCGGATGCCCTCCGGCCGGGAGGTAGGGCTGTTCCTGCCGCGCGGCTCGATCCTGCGCGGCGGCCAGAAACTGCTTGCCAAGGACGGCCGCATCGTCGAGATCGTGGCCGCGCCGGAGGACCTGCTCGAGGTCCGCTGCTCCGACAGCCTCGAGCTCGCCCGCGCGGCCTATCACCTCGGTAACCGCCATGTCGCGGTCGAGATCGGCGACGGCTGGCTGCGCATACAGGCCGATCACGTGCTGGAAGGGATGTTGATCGGGCTCGGCGCTGACGTCCGACCGGTCAGTGCGCCGTTCGAACCGGAGGCGGGGGCCTATGCGCCGGGCCATCAGCATCCGGGTGAGGGATCCAGCGCGGCGCGGATCCATATGATGAGTCCAGCCTGAGGGTGCGATCCCGATGCTGCCATTGATACGCCTGCTGCAACTGGCCAGTCCGGCTCTGCCGGTCGGTGCCTATACCTACTCGCAGGGGTTGGAGTGGGCGGTCGAGTCGGGCGCGATCCGCGGCGAGGCTGGCACCTTGGCTTGGATAGGCGACGCGCTGCAATGGAACGTCGCGCGCTTCGAGGCCCCCTTGCTGGCGGCGCAGATGAGGGCCTGGCGCGACGGTGACGACGACGCTGTGGTCGAGTTCGACCGCATCTTCGTGGCCAGCCGCGAGACCAGCGAGCTGCGCGCCGAAACGTTACAGATGGGGCACTCGCTGGTGCGCCTGCTGCGCGACCTGGATGCGTTCGAATGCCTGCCCGGGTGGCGCGAGCGGCTGACGCGACTGGACGAGCCCGCGTTTCCGACCGCGTGGTCGGCCGCCGCCGCGGCCTGGCGCATACCGGCGGACCAGGGCCTCGCCGCTTATCTGTGGGCCTGGCTCGAAAATCAGGTGATGGCGGCGGTAAAGGCGGTCCCGCTCGGCCAGAGCGCGGGCCAGCGCATGCTGGCCGAACTGGGTGCGCGAGTGCCGGCGCTGGTGGAAGAGGCACTGGTGTTGCCCCGCTCCGACTGGAACAACTTTACGCTGGGACTGGCGATCGCGAGCGCCCGGCATGAAACCCAATACACGAGACTGTTCAGATCATGACGACACATTCCCAACCGCTGCGGGTCGGCATAGGCGGCCCGGTCGGCTCCGGCAAGACCGCATTGACGCTGGCACTGTGCCTCGCGCTGCGCGACAAGTACGACATCGCGGTGGTCACCAACGACATCTACACCGCCGAGGATGCCCAGTTTCTGGTGCGCAACGAGGCGCTCGCGGCCGACCGCATCATCGGTGTCGAGACCGGCGGCTGTCCGCACACCGCGATCCGCGAGGACGCGTCGATCAACCTCGAGGCGGTGGACCGGCTCAACCGGCGCTTCCCGGGGCTGGACATCATCTTCGTGGAGTCCGGCGGCGACAATCTCGCAGCGACCTTTTCACCGGAACTGTCGGACCTCACTATCTACGTGATCGACGTGTCGGCGGGCGATAAGATCCCGCGCAAGGGCGGGCCGGGCATCACCCGCAGCGACCTGCTCGTGATCAACAAGATCGACCTCGCGCCGCTGGTCGGCGCGTCGCTCGAGGTCATGGATCGCGACGCGCGCAAGATGCGCAGCGAACGGCCTTTCGTGTTCTCCAACCAGAAAACCGGGCAGGGCCTGGACGACATCATCGCCTTCATCGAGACCCAGGGTCTGCTGCACTGACCCGCACTTCACAAGGACAAGATCATGAAACTGCTCAAACCGTGCGTCGCGCTGCCACTGGCCCTGTCCGCCGCCTCGGCATTCGCGCATCCGGGCCACGACTCGGCCAGCGGGCTGTCGATACTTCTCGCACACCTGTTCGATGGAAAGGATCACCCGCTGGCGATGCTGGCCAGCGCCGGGCTGCTTGGCCTCGCGGTCATCGCGACGCGGCGCAGACTGCGCGGCGCCGGCCGTTGATCAGTCGGCCAGTTCTACCCTGAGCTGGCCATCTTCTATGCGGAGGTCGCGAACGCCGTCGCCGAACGAGCTCCAGAAGCCTCCGCCGCCGCTCTGCAGACCGACCAGGTCCCGGCCCTTGAGGCCACCCAGCCACGCCGACGGCAAGGGCACGCCCATCACGCTCACGCCATCGATGACGACGACCGGTCGTCCCTGCTCGTGCCTCAGTCGCAAGCCGGTCGCGACCCGCACCGTCTGCCCTGCCATCACCGGCAGGTCGTGCGGCAGCGTGATCAGCATCGTCGCCGACAGCAGATCGTCCGACAGGTGCAATGCCAGCCGGTCGGCCAGATCCGGGTTGCGCGCGATCATCGCGTTGAGCTCACGCTGGCTGAAATGGATGACCCGGTCTTCCGGGCGTTCGCGGTAGCGTTCCGGGCGCAGCGGGCCGTCACCCGGCTCCGGGTCGGCCGGCGCGATGCCGGGTTCGTCGGTTCGGGCCAACGCGTCCAGCTTGTGCTCCAGCGTGAGCCGTTCGGTGGTGCTCAACGTCACCGGCTGGAAAGGCTTCGGAAACAACCAGGTGCGCGCGACGAAAAGCGTGACCAGCACGCTCGCAGCGACCGCGAACAGTAGCAGGGCCGAGACCGCGAAGCAGCCGATGCGGCGGGGCGCGGGGGAGGGGGTGTCGGGGGTGTCGGTCATGCCGGGTTTATCGTCCAAGCGACGTTTTCGGTCAAGCGTGCAGGCGTGAGACATTCTAATGCCGCGTCGCCGGCGCTGCGCGAGCATGCGCCATCCGGCTCCAGCGACTGCCTCCGGGCGTGCCGTGTGCGACAGTGCCGTGTGCGACAATGAACGCATCTTGAATGCATGCGTGCCCCTGGAGGTTTTCGCCCTTGGCTGGACCGATCCGTTCCTTTCTCGGCTCCTTGTTGCGCAGCGGGCTGGATCTGCTTCCGCTCGTTGCGGTGATCGGGTTCTTCCAGCTTGTCGTGTTGCGCCAGCCGATGCCGGATTTCGGGGACTTCCTGCTCGGCGGGCTGCTGGTGGTGGTGGGCCTGACGCTCTTCGTCTATGGGCTGGAGATGAGTCTGTTTCCGGTCGGCGAGAGCATCGCGAACGCGTTTGCGAGCCGGGGCAGCCTGCCGTTGCTGATCGCGTTCGCGTTCGCGCTCGGGTTCGCGACGACGATCGCCGAACCGGCGTTGATCGCAGTCGCGGGTGAGGCGGGTCGAATGGCGGCGCAGACCGGTGTCGTGGACGATACGGCCGATGCGGTTGCCGCCTATGCGCTGGGTCTGCGTCTGACCGTCGCGTTCGCGGTCGGGACCGCGGTCGTGATCGGCGTCATGCGCATCGTACGGGGCTGGCCGATCCATCACCTGATCATCAGCGGTTACCTGATCGTGGTCGTGATGACCGCTTTCGCACCGGCAGAGGTCGTCGGTATCGCGTTCGACTCGGGCGGAGTGACCACCTCGACGATCACGGTGCCACTCGTGACGGCGCTGGGCGTGGGGCTGGCCTCGTCGATCCGGGGGCGCAATCCGATGCTGGACGGTTTCGGGATCATCGCTTTCGCATCGCTGACGCCGATGATCTTCGTGATGGGTTACGGGATTCTGACCGCATGAACTGGATCCACGCGCTATTCGATACGCTGGGTTCCACGCTGACTGACGTGCTACCGATCGCGCTGGTTCTGTTCGTGTTCCAGTTCGTGATCCTGCGACGTCGCATTTCGAACGCACGACGGGCGGCGGTTGGCGCGGTTTTCGTGGTGCTCGGACTGACGCTGTTTCTGGTCGGGCTCGAGCGCGCGCTGTTTCCGATCGGCCGTCTGATGGCGGGGCAACTGACAGCACCGGATTTCCTGCGGGGCGCAGATGCGGTCGAAGCGTCGTCGCTTGTGTGGAGCGATTACCACTGGGTGTTGATCTTCGCCTTCGCGATCGGGTTCGCGACGACGCTGGCCGAACCGGCGCTGATCGCGGTCGCTATGAAGGCGAGCGACATCTCGGTCGGTGCGATCGATGCGACCACGCTGCGCGTCGCGGTCGCGCTCGGCGTGGCCACCGGCATCGCGATCGGGGCGTTCCGGATCATCACCGGCGCACCGATCCAGTGGTTCATCGTCGCCGCCTATGCCCTCGTCGTGATCCAGACCTGGCGCGCACCGCGCTGGATCGTGCCGCTGGCGTTCGACTCGGGCGGTGTCGCCACCTCCACGGTGACGGTGCCGATCATCGCTGCGCTGGGCCTGGGGCTGGCCGAGGCCGTGCCTGGCCGCGACCCGTTGATCGATGGGTTCGGCCTGATCGCGTTCGCGTGCCTGTTTCCGATCGTGACCGTCATGGGGTATGCGCAGATCGCGGCGTACTTCGCCAGCCGACGCGAATCCTGAGCTGGACCCGTCCTGGGCGCAGCTCGCTCGCCTTTTCAGGCGTACAGGTGTCGCCGCGAGCGCCTTGATTGCGATTCATTCGCAGTTTGACACCGGTCAACATACCCACGGCGTCGAAGGTGTTTAATGCACTGCAATAAACACAGAGTCTTCATTTCATCCGATGCCACAGATGTCGGTTTCACGTCGCAGCTTCCTGAGAGGCAGGTTCCGGGCCTCGGAGGGTGCGCTACGCCCGCCCTGGGCGAAGGCGGCCGGTGAATTCGAACAGTGCTGCACGCGCTGTGGAGACTGCACCGAGGCCTGTCCGACGGGGATCATCAAGTCGGGCGAGGGCGCTTACCCGATCGTCGATTTCGGCGCCGGTGAATGCACGTTTTGTGGTGATTGTGTGACGGTCTGCGAGCCCGGTGCGCTGCGGCGGGTCGAGGGACAGGGGCCGTGGGCACTGAAGCTCTCGATCGCCGAAAGCTGTCTTGCACGGCAAGGCGTCGAATGCCGGGTATGCGGGGAATGCTGCGGGGCCTCGGTGATCCGGTTTCGCCCAAGGCTGGGTGGCGTGTCCGAGCCGGAACCGGACGTGGCGCGTTGCACCGGATGCGGCGCTTGTGTTGCACCCTGCCCGGTCGGGGCGATAGCGATGGAGATGCATCAATGAAGATTGCAAGTCTGGTGTTGAGAGCGAAATCTGAAAGCTTTCCCGAATTGAAGGACGCGTTGCGCACGATTCCCGGTGTCGAACTGCACGGAGAATCGGCCGAAACCGGGCGTCTGATCGTGACGGTCGAGGATGGCGAAGGCTATTCCATGACCGATTCCATCCTCGCGGTCAATCTGAACAGGCATGTGCTGAGCCTCACGCTCGCATACGAATATACCGACGAAGGTCTCGAATTACAGGAGGCATGAAATGAGCATGAATCGACGTGACTTCATCAAGACGAACGCGGTGGCGGCGGCCGCTGCGACGGCGGGAATCGGCATTCCGGTGGTCGCGCAGGCCCAGCAGGCCGGCGCGACGGGCACGCGGGTGCGCTGGGACAAGGCGGCCTGTCGCTTCTGCGGCGTCGGTTGCTCGGTGCTGGTCGGCGTGCAGGACAACCGTGTGGTCGCGACCCAGGGTGATCCGGATTCGCCGGTCAATCGCGGCCTGAACTGCATCAAGGGCTATTTCCTGTCGAAGATCATGTACGGGGCGGACCGCCTGACCCAGCCGATGCTGCGCATGCGTGGCGGTCAGTACGCGAAGGACGGCGAATTCACGCCGATCTCGTGGGATCAGGCCTTCGACATCATGGCCGAGAAATGGAAGGCCGCGCTGAAGGAGCACGGTCCGCGTTCGGTCGGCATGTTCGGCTCCGGCCAGTGGACGGTGTGGGAGGGCTATGCCGCGGCGAAGCTGCACAAGGCCGGCTTCCGCACCAACAACATCGACCCGAACGCACGCCACTGTATGGCGTCCGCGGTGGCGGGCTTCATGCGCACCTTCGGCATGGACGAGCCGATGGGCTGCTACGACGACATCGAGAATGCGGACGTGTTCGTGCTGTGGGGCAGCAACATGGCCGAGATGCATCCGATCCTGTGGAGCCGCATCACCGACCGTCGCCTGACCCATCCCGCTTGCGAAGTCCATGTGCTGTCGACCTTCGAGCACCGGTCCTATGAACTGGCCGACAACCCGATGATCTTCCATCCGCATACCGACCTGGCGATGCTGAACTACATCTGCCATCACATCATCTCGACCGGTCGGGTCAATGAGGATTTCGTCAGCAAGCACGTCAGGTTCAAGCGCGGCGAGGCCGACATCGGTTTCGGCCTGCGCCCGAACCATCCGCTCGAGCAGGCCGCGACGAACAACGGCTATCCCGGCGCGGACGGCCAACGGAAGGGCAATCCGGGCAAGTCCGAGGACATGACCTTCGAGGAGTTCGCCGAGTACGTGTCCGAGTACACGCTCGAGAAGGTGTCCAAACTTTCGGGAGTGCCGGAATCCAACCTGCGCCGCATGGCCGAAGTCTATGCCGATCCGAACAGAAAGGTCACGTCCTTCTGGACCATGGGCTTCAACCAGCACACCCGCGGTACCTGGGTGAACAACATGATCTACAACGTTCACCTGCTGGTGGGCAAGATCTCCGAACCGGGCAACAGCCCGTTCTCGCTGACCGGCCAGCCTTCCGCCTGCGGCACCGCGCGCGAGGTCGGCACCTTTGCCCATCGCCTGCCGGCGGACATGGTCGTGACCAATCCCAAGCACCGCGAATATGCGGAGAACGTGTGGCAATTGCCGGAAGGCACGATTCCGGACTGGGTCGGCCTGCACGCAGTCGCTCAGAGCCGCGCGCTGAAGGACGGCGTGCTGAAGTGTTACTGGACGTCAACCACGAACAACATGCAGGCCGGTCCAAACATCAACGAGGAGGTCTATCCCGGCTGGCGCAACCCTGAAGCTTTCGTCGTCGTATCGGATGTCTATCCGACCGTCTCCGCGCTGTCGGCCGACCTGATCCTGCCGTGTGCGATGTGGACCGAGAAGGAAGGCGCTTTCGGCAACGCCGAGCGGCGCGGGCAGTTCTGGCGCCAGCAGGTCAAGGCACCCGGCCAGGCCAAGAGCGACCTGTGGCAGTACATCGAGTTCTCGAAGCGCTTCAAGGTCGATGAGGTCTGGCCGGAGGAACTGCTTGCGAAGAAACCCGAGTTCCGCGGCAAGACGCTGTACGACATCCTGTTCGCGAACGGCGAGGTCGACAAGTACCCGCTGTCCGAGGTCGCCACCGTCAATGCGCATGCCTGGGAAGGCTACATGAACGACGAGTCCCAGGAACTCGGCTACTACCTGCAGAAGGGCCTGTACGAGGAATATGCGCGCTTTGGCCGCGGCAAGGCCCATGACCTCGCGTACTTCGACGATTATCACAAGGCACGCGGTTTCCGCTGGCCGGTCGTCGATCGCAAGGAGACGCTGTGGCGCTACAAGGAAGGCTTCGACCCGTACGTGAAGGCTGGCGAGGACTGGAACTTCTACGGCAACCCGGACGGCAAGGCGATCATCTTCGCGCTGCCCTACCAGGATCCGCATGACAAGCCGGATGCCGAATACGACATGTGGTTGTGCACCGGTCGGGTGCTGGAGCACTGGCATACCGGATCGATGACACGGCGCGTTACCGAATTGCATCGCTCGGTGCCGGAAGCCCAGATCTTCATGCACCCGGAGGATGCGCAGAAACGCGGACTGCAGCGCGGCATGGCGGTGAAGGTCGTGTCCAAGCGCGGCGAGATGGTGGCCCAACTCGAGACCCGTGGCCGCAACAAGCCGCCCAAGGGGCTGATCTTCATCCCGTTCTTCGACGAGGGGCGGCTGGTGAACAAGCTCATCGAGGATGCGACCTGCCCGATTTCGAAGGAAACCGACTTCAAGAAGTGCCCGGTGAAGGTCATGCGCGCTTGAGCGCGGCGCGACCCGTCCCGGTTCCGGTTCGGAGCGTCTGCCCCCGGAAACGGGGCAGGCGGCCGGGGCCGGACAGGTCGGGGGTGCGAAGACCAAGCATGACAACCCGTGATTCCACCGGCCGGTGGGGTCAGGATGAACGGAAATGAACGACACGACCAAAAAGCAGCTGACCAGGCAGGGGACGCCGTCCCGTCGTCGATTCCTGAAGGAATCGGCCGGGGTCGCGGGTGGCGCCTGTCTGCTGGCGGTCGGTGTCGGACTGTACACGCGGCAGGCTTCGGCGTTGCCGTCTACCGCCTTGCGCCCGCCAGGCGCCCTCGAGGAGCCGGCGTTTCTCGGCGCCTGCGTGCGCTGCGGTCTGTGCGTGCGTGACTGCCCCTACGACACGCTGAAGCTCGCCGAACTCGGCGACGGCGTCGCCACCGGCACACCCTACTTCGAGGCGCGCAAGGTTCCATGTGAGATGTGTGACGACATCCCGTGTGTGGTCGCATGTCCGACCGGTGCGCTCGATCGGGCGCTGACCGACATCGAGGACGCACGGATGGGTCTGGCGGTGCTGATCGACCAGGAGACCTGCCTGAACTTCCTCGGCCTGCGCTGCGACGTCTGCTACCGGGTGTGCCCGGTCATCGACCAGGCGATCACGCTGGAGCGCATGCACAACCCGCGTTCCGACCGGCACGCGCTGTTTCTGCCCACCGTGCATTCCGATCACTGCACCGGTTGCGGAAAGTGCGAACAGGCCTGCGTGCTGCCGGGCGAGGCCGCGATCAAGGTGTTGCCGATCCAGCTGGCGCAGGGCTCCCGCGCCGAACACTACCTGCGGGGCTGGGAAGAGCGCGAGGCGGCAGGCGGCTCGCTGATCGGTGACCAGATCGAACTGCCGGTGCGCGGCATGGAGGGGCAGGCCTATGGAGACACGCGCCTGCGACCCGGCACGGCGCCGGGCGAGCCGCCCACGGGGCCCGGGGCTGCGCCGGGCGGGCTGGAATCGGGGTGGCGGCCATGAGTGCGCATTCACCCACGCCTGCGACGACGCCGGGCGGCGTCCCCGAAAGCAGCGTGCGCGGGGCCGCGATGCGCGGCACGATCGCGCGGCCCGGCCTGGAGGCGCGCCAGACCAAGGGCTGGCTGCGTGCGCACAAATGGCTGCTGCTGAGGCGCGCGTCGCAACTGGGCATCCTCGCGTTGTTCCTGATCGGACCATGGTTCGGCATCTGGATCGTCAAGGGCAACCTGTCGTCCAGCCTGACGCTGGGCGTGCTGCCGCTGACCGACCCGTTCGTGCTGGCACAGTCGTTCGCCGCTGGCGTCGTTCCGTACAAGGAGGCCCTGCTCGGCGGCGGCATCGTGCTGGCTTTCTACCTGATCCTCGGAGGTCGCCTGTTCTGCTCCTGGGTCTGCCCGGTCAACATGGTCACCGATGCGGCGGCGTGGCTGCGGCGCAGGCTCGGACTGAAGGGTGGCAAGGCGCCCGATGCGCGTACACGCTACTGGTTGCTGGCCTTCGTGTTGGTGATCGCGTTCGGGACCGGTTCGCTGGCCTGGGAGTGGGTCAATCCGGTGTCGATGTTCCACCGCGGACTGATCTTCGGCTTCGGCCTCGCATGGGGCATCGTCGGCGGCGTGTTCCTGTACGACCTGCTGATCGCGAGTCGCGGCTGGTGCGGACATGTGTGTCCGGTGGGGGCCTTCTACGGCCTGCTCGGCAAAAGTGCGCTGCTGCGCGTGAGCGCGGACAAGCGCCGCGCATGCAACGATTGCATGGACTGCTTCGCGGTCTGTCCCGAGCCCCAGGTGATTCGTCCGGCGCTGAAGGCGGCCGGACAGGACCACCCCGTCATTCTCGATCAGGATTGCACGACCTGCGGCCGCTGCGTCGATGTATGCGGCAAGGATGTATTTCGTATTACGACCCGATTTGATAGGAGCGAGTCATGAACAGGAAGACCCGTAATCTCGTTTTTGCGCTGGTCGCGGCGCTGGGCATCGGCGCAATGGCAGTGCCGCAGGCGATCGGCCAGACCGTCTCCAGCGTGCGTGGCGCCGATGTCGCCGACCGGGAACTCACGCCGGGCATGTATAGGATGCTGCCGGACGGGCCTCCGATTCCGCGCGACTACGTGCAGCAGCCGCCGATGGTGCCGCACAAGGTCGATGGTTACGAGGTGTCGATGAACTTCAACAAGTGCATGGACTGCCATTCGTGGACGCGTTACCGCGCGGCCGGCGCGACCAAGGTCAGTCTGACGCACTTCAGGGACCGCGATGCGAACGAACTGTCCAACATCTCGCCGCGCCGCTACTTCTGCCTGCAGTGCCATGTGCCGATGACCGATGCCAGACCCTTGGTCGAAAACACCTTCCAGCCCGCCACCGGTGTTCGCTGAGCCGAAGCCATGACGAGATGGACTAACGGGGAACGACATGACTGAAGTGAACAAGAAGAGTTTGTGGCAGCGGATGCGCTCGATGGGATGGCTCGGCATTGTCGTGCTGTTCGCCGCCGGCGTGATCTTCTGGGGCGGCTTCAACTGGGCGGTCGAGGCGACCAACACCGAGAAGTTCTGCCTGTCCTGCCACGAGATGGAGAATCACGTCTTTCAGGAGTATCGGCACTCGATTCACTATCAGAACCGAACCGGCGTTCGGGCGGTTTGCTCCGACTGCCATGTGCCCAAGGAGTGGGGGCCCAAGATGGTGCGCAAGGTCCAGGCCAGCCGTGAGCTGTATGGGAAGGTCATGGGTACGATCAACACGCCCGAGAAGTTCGAGGCCAAGCGTCTGGAACTGGCTGAACGTGAATGGCGCCGCATGAAGGCCAACGACTCGCGCGAGTGTCGCAATTGCCACGGCTTCGAATACTTCGACTACTCGGTGCAGGGCCGTCGCTCCAACCAGGCGCATCAGACAGGCCTGCAACAGGGGCTGACCTGCATCGACTGCCACAAGGGTATCGCGCACTCCCTGCCACCGATCCAGCAGGACATCGGGATCGGGGTCGATGGTGCGATCCCGATCGAGATGTTCCGTCCGTTGCCGAACTGATCGCGGACAACTCGAACGGTCGACGGGGCGAACCCCGTTCGACCGGTCGGGCAGGCGCGCTGCAGCCGTCCCCGCGAGGGGACATTTTTTCGGCCGGCCCACCGGCGTGCCGCCCAAAGAAAGGCCGTGTGTGGTTTAATTGCGCCCGATGCTCGAAGCCAACAACCTCGCCTGCCTGAAGGGTGACCGCCTGCTGTTCCGTGGATTGTCCCAGCGCATGGCATCCGGGGATATGCTGCGCGTCGCCGGGCCGAACGGCGTGGGCAAGACCAGCCTGCTTCGTATCCTGTGCGGGTTGTCGATGCCGGAATTTGGCAGCGTGCTGTGGAAGGGCCGGGACACGCGGCGCGACCGCGAACATTTCCATCGGGAACTGCTTTATCTGGGCCACTCGGCAGCGCAAAACGACTTGTTGACGCCGCTCGAGAACCTGCGTTTCGCGTGCAGTGCAGGCGGTGATGCCGCGCGCGAGGCGGACTGCGTCACCGCGCTCGAACGAATCGGCCTGGGCGCGCAGATCGACCTGCCGGCAAGGGTATTGTCGCAGGGGCAGCGCAGGCGCGTCGGCCTGGCGCGCCTGTTCCTGTCGGCCGCGCGCCCGCTGTGGGTGCTGGACGAACCGTTCACCGCGCTCGACGTGGCCGCGGTCGCGGATCTCGCCGCGACGCTGTCCGCGCATTGCGACGCAGGCGGCGTGGTGATCCTGACCACGCACCAGGACGCGCCGTTCGCGAAGCCGCCGGCCGTGCTCGATCTTGCCGAGGTGGCCTGTTGAACAGTCTGCTCGGGCCGTTCCTGGCGGTGATGCGCCGAGATCTGATGCTCGCGTGGCGCGGTCGTGCGGACGTGCTGGTCACGCTCGCATTCTTTGTCGTCGTGGTCTGTCTGTTCCCGTTCGGGGTCGGACCGGAGACCAATCAATTGCGGACGATCGCGCCGGGCGTGCTGTGGGTCGCCGCACTGCTGTCCACGCTGCTGTCGCTGCATCGCCTGTTCGCCCAGGACCATAGCGACGGAACCATCGAGCAGTTGTTGTTGTCTCCTGAGCCGACGTCGTTGTGGGTGACGGCGAAGGTGCTCTCCCACTGGATCGTCACCGGTTTGCCGCTGGTACTCGCGGCGCCCGGCCTTGCCTTGCTGTTTGACGTGGAGCAAGGCGCTCTGGGCGTCCTTATATTATCCTTGGCTCTGGGTACGCCGATTCTTGCGTTGCTCGGTGCGGTGGGCGCAGCCCTGACGCTGGGTTTGCGGGGTGGCGGCGTGCTGCTGGCGTTGCTGGTGCTGCCCTTGTTCGTTCCGGTGCTCATTTTTGGTGCCGGCGCGGTCGATGCCCATCTGGGTGGAACGGGCGCGGATGCCCATCTGTTGTTGCTTGCGGGCGGATTGCTCGGAGCATTGGCACTGGCGCCGTTCGCATGTGCGGCTGCCCTCAGGATTGCAGTTGAATGATGACCAATACCATCGAGAAGGCAGAACGCGGACGCAGCCTCCTCCGCTTTGCGTCGCCGCAGGTCTTCTATCCGCTTGCCGGACGGCTCGCGCCCTGGTTCGCATGGGTCGCCGCGGCGCTGACTGCGGTCGGTCTGTGGATAAGTTTCTTCGTCGCACCCACCGATTTCCAGCAGGGCGAGGTGTACCGCGTGATCTTCATCCACGTGCCGGCCGCCTGGATGTCGATGTTCATCTATCTGGTGATGGCATTCTGGTCGGCGGTCGGTCTGGTGATGAATACGCGACTGTCGTTCATGATGTCGCAGGCATTGGCGCCGACCGGCGCGATGTTCTGTTTCGTCGCATTGTGGACCGGTGCGCTGTGGGGCAAGCCGACCTGGGGCACCTACTGGGTATGGGACGCCCGCCTGACTTCGCAGTTGCTGCTGCTGTTCCTGTACCTCGGTTTCATCGCGCTGACCCGTGCGATCGACGATTCGCGCCGCGCCGATCGGGCTGGCGCGATCATCGCGCTGGTCGGCGCGATCAACGTCCCGATCATCTATTTCTCGGTGCAATGGTGGAACACGCTGCATCAGGGGGCGTCGGTCAGTCTGACTCGGGCACCGTCAATGGCAACGACGATGCTTGCCGGGATGCTGATCATGGCCCTGGCGGCGTGGGCCTACACGTTTGCGGTGGCCTTCTGGCGGGTGCGTTCCCTGATCCTGGAGCGTGAACGCCACACCGACTGGGTGGGCGCCGAACTCGAGGTGCAGGGAGGGCGTTCGTGATGCAGTGGGAGTCTTGGAGTGCCTTCTGGGATATGGGTGGCGCGGCCCCGTTCGTTTGGGGCAGCTATTTGGTGACTGCAGTGCTGATCGCGGTGGAACTTGTATTGGTGTTGCAGCGTCGAAAGGAGACTGTGCGCCGTCTGTTGAAGCTGCGCCGTGCGGCTCCGCAGGCGAATGGCGCCAGGCGCATGACTGAGGAGATGGTGTGATGAAACCCCGTAGCAAGAGACTTGTCCTGTTGGGCAGTGCGGTTGCCCTGCTGGTCGGCGCAGTCGCGCTGGTACTGTCCGCCTTCCAGCAGAATCTGGTCTTCTTTCACACGCCCACCGAGGTCGCCGAAGGCAAGGCGCCGGTCGAGCGGGCCTTCCGTGTCGGGGGACTCGTCGAGGAAGGTTCGATCGCCCGGGCCGAGGATGGGTACACGGTGCGCTTTGCGATCACCGATACGGCGCAGGTCATTCCGGTCACCTATCGCGGCACGCTGCCGGCGATGTTCCAGGAAGGCAAGGGTGCGGTCGTACAGGGCAAGCTCGATGCGAACGGCCTTTTCGTCGCATCCGAAGTGCTCGCCAAGCATGACGAGAACTACATGCCGGTCGAGGCGCAGTACGCGGTCGACAAGGCTGCCCAGGCCAACCAGACGGTGCAGTACTGATGGTCGCCGAACTCGGTCATTTCGCGCTGATCCTGGCGCTCGTGCTGGCGCTGGTGCAGGCCATCGTGCCGATGATCGGCGCCCATCGCAACCGGATCGCGCTGATGTCGGTGGGCCGACCGGCGGCACAGGGGCAACTGGTGTTCCTGGTCATTTCGTTCGGATGTCTGACTTACGCCTTCATCACCAGCGATTTCTCGGTGCGGCTGGCCGCCGCCAACTCGCACTCGGCCACGCCGCTGATCTACAAGATCACCGGCGTATGGGGTAACCACGAGGGCTCGCTGCTGCTGTGGGCGACTGCGCTGTCCCTGTGGACGGTGGCGGTGACCGTGTTCAGCCGCAACCTGCCGGAGGCCTTCTTGGCGCGCGTGCTCGGCGTGCTCGGCTGGATCAGCGCCGGCTTCATCTCGTTCACGCTGTTCACGTCCAACCCGTTCGAGCGCCTGCTCCCGGCAGTGGCGGAAGGGCGTGATCTGAATCCGTTGCTGCAGGATCCGGGCATGATCATACATCCGCCGTTGCTCTACATGGGCTATGTCGGATTCTCGGTTGCGTTCGCGTTTGCGATCGCCGCACTACTCACCGGTCGACTCGATGCCGCGTGGGCGCGCTGGTCGCGCCCGTGGACGACGGTGGCCTGGGTGTTCCTCACCGCAGGTATCGCAGTGGGCTCCGGATGGGCGTATTACGAGCTCGGCTGGGGGGGCTGGTGGTTCTGGGATCCGGTCGAGAACGCGTCCTTCATGCCCTGGCTGCTCGGCACTGCTCTGATCCATTCGCTGGCAGTCACCGAAAAGCGCGGCGCGTTCCGCAGCTGGACGATCCTGCTAGCGATCGGTGCCTTCTCGCTGTCGCTGCTCGGTACCTTCCTGGTGCGCTCCGGCGTGATCACGTCGGTCCATGCGTTTGCGGTCGATCCGGCACGCGGCCTTTACATTCTCGCGCTGCTGGTGCTCGTGATCGGCATTTCGCTGGTCCTGTTCGCATGGCGTGCGCCCCGGCTGGCCGGTGGCGGAAGCTTCGATCTGGTGTCGCGCGACTCCGGCCTGCTGGCGAACAATGTGCTGCTGGCGGTGGTCACCGCTGCGGTCCTGCTCGGCACGCTCTATCCCTTGTTCCTGGACGCGCTGAATCTCGGCAAGATATCGGTCGGACCGCCGTATTTCGAGGCTGTTTTCGTGCCGCTGATGGCGCCGGCGGTGATCCTGATGGTGATCGCGCCCTTCATCCGCTGGAAGCGCGACGTGCTGTCGCGCGTGCTGCGCAAGCTTGCCCCGGCGATGATCGCGAGCGTGGTGCTGGCCGTGGTGGTGGCCTATGCGATCGACCATGTCACGGTGCGCACCTTGCTGGGCCTGGGTCTGGCGGCGTGGGTGCTGCTCGGCAGCGCGCAGTTGCTGTGGTCGCGTCTTGCGGAGCGTCCGGGCGCCGCGATCGCTGCGCGCCTGCGCGGCATCACCACCGCATGGTGGGGCATGTGGCTCGCCCACCTCGGCGTCGGCATCTTCATCATCGGTGTTACGATGATCGGCAGCCTCGAGTCCCATGTGGACGTGCGCATGCGCGACGGGCAGACAGTCCAGCTGGGCAAGTACACCTTCGTCCTCCGCGGCGTGGATACCGTGCAGGGTTCCAACTACGAGGCTGCGCGCGCGCAGATGGACGTTTATCGCGGTGATCGTCTGCTGACCCACATGACGCCCGAGAAGCGTGCCTATGTCGCCAGCGCGATGCCGATGACGCAGGTGTCCCTGCACATCGGGCCGTTCCGTGATCTGTACGTTTCGCTCGGTGACCAGCTGGACAGCGACACCTGGCTGGTCAATGTCTATATCAAGCCGTTTATCAGCTGGATCTGGGCGGGCTGCATCCTGATGGGGCTCGGGGGCATCTTCGCCGCGTCCGATCGCCGCTATCGCAGGCTGGCCGAGCGCAGTGCGCCGGCCGGCGCTGCACGACAGGTGGGTTGAACAAATCTTATGAAAGCAAAGTTTCTGATACCACTGGCCATTTTTCTGGCGCTCGCGGGTTTCCTGGGGTTTGGGCTGACCCTCAATCCGTCGGTCGTACCGTCGCCACTGATCGACAAGCCCGCGCCGGATTTCAAACTGGCCAGACTTGAAGCTCCCGATCAGCTGTTCGGTGTGGACGACATGCGCGGCCAGGTATGGCTGCTGAACGTGTGGGCATCCTGGTGCGTATCCTGCCGTCAGGAGCATCCGTATCTGGTCGAGCTGGCTCGCACCGGCCGGGTGGCGGTCATCGGCCTGAACTACAAGGATGAGCGCGACGCCGCGATCGGCTGGCTGCGCGGTCAGGGCGACCCCTATCTCGCCACCGTCACCGATCCGGACGGACGCATCGGCATCGAGTACGGTGTCTATGGCACGCCTGAGACCTTCCTGATCGACAAGGACGGTATCATCCGCTACAAGCACATCGGCCCGATGAACCGGGACACGCTGCAGAAGGTGTTGATGCCCATGATCTCGGAGCTGTCCAGTGCGGGTTGATCGAGCTTACGGTCCGCTGCACGTCGGGCTGATGGTGCTGTCGGTGGTGCTCGCCCTCCTGTTGCCGACCTTTTCCGGCGCAGCGGGTGAGGCGACACCGGTCGCCGAGAATCCCGAACTCGAGGGACGGGTCCAGGCGTTGACGCGGAACCTGCGCTGTCTCGTGTGCCAGAACGAGTCGGTCGCCGAGTCCCGTGCGCCACTGGCGGTCGATCTGCGCGCCCAGGTGCGCGATCAGCTTGGATCCGGCAAGTCCGAATCCCAGGTGATCGATTTCATGGTGTCCCGCTACGGTGATTTCGTGCTGTACAAGCCACCGTTCAAGGCCTCCACCGCGCTGCTGTGGCTCGGTCCGGTCGTCTTGCTCGTAGGTGGGCTGGGCTGGTTGGTGTTGCGTCTTCGCAGCCGCGAACGCGAGGCCCCCCTCCAATTGACCGATGACGAGCGCAAGCGCGCCCGCGCCCTGCTCGAGGGCGCACCTGCTGATTCCGAGGAGCAACATCCGTGACCGGTTTTTCGATTCTGGCCGCCATTCTGGTGGCCGGTGCGCTGCTGCTTGTCATCCCGCCGATGCTGGGTTTCGGCCGCCGGCGCCGTGCCCACGCCGCGCGACAGCGTCAGGCCGACACCGCGCTGGTGGTGTTGCGCGAGCAGCTCGCCGAACTCGAGGCGGATCTTGCCGCAGGCAAGTTGA
Organism: Denitraticella aggregata; assembly: GCF_048158365.1. Classification (NCBI taxonomy): domain Bacteria; kingdom Pseudomonadati; phylum Pseudomonadota; class Betaproteobacteria; order Rhodocyclales; family Zoogloeaceae; genus Denitraticella; species Denitraticella aggregata. The sequence goes on from NZ_JBLLNL010000001.1 coordinate 145,956, forward strand.
CCGAGGCGGAACATGCGCGCTCGCGTGACGAACTCGAACTGCGCGCGCTAAATGAGGGCCGTGCGGCCGTCGATGGTTCGGATGCCCGTCCTGCGTCGCTGTGGGCGGTTGGACTGATGGTCGTCATTCCCGCGCTGGCGGTGTTGACCTATCTCAACATCGGCGAACCGGACGCGCTGGATCCGGACAAGGTGGCAGGCACGGACCAGGGGCATCAGATCACGCCCGATCAGATGGTCGGGCTGGTTGCCCAGCTTGCCGACCGGCTGGAACGCGATCCGAGCGATCCGATGGGCTGGGTGATGCTGGTCCGCTCCTACGCGATGCTGGGCGATCTCGAGGGGGCGGCCACGACCTGGCGGCGGATCGGCGACAAGGCGCCGGACGATGCCGACGTGCTGGCCGACTGGGCCGATATCCTGGTCGGCGCACAGGACGGGAACTTCGCAGGTGAACCCGACCGGTTGATTGCGCGCGCGCTCGAACTTCAGCCGGACAATTTCAAGGCGCTCGCCCTGTCGGGCACGGCCAGCTTCCAGCGCGCGGATTACGTCGAAGCCGAGCGCAAATGGACCTTGATCCTCGACCAGATACCCCCGGAGAGCGACACCTACAGGAGCGTGCTGAGCAGTGTGAATGAGGCGCGCTCCCGCGCCGGCTTGCCCCGGCTCGATCCGGTCGCCACAGCCTCACTTGCTGCGCCTGCCGCCACTGAGCCGGCGTCGTCAGGTCTTGCCGTAACGGGCACGGTCAGCCTGTCGCCTGCACTCGCAGCCGATGTTAAGCCGGATGAGGTGGTGTTCGTGTTCGTGCGTCCGGTCGGAGGCGGCATTCCGGTGGCGGCGTTGCGGTTTCGCGCGGGTGAGTTACCGCTGAGCTTCGATTTCGACGGCGTGCGCCTGATGAGCGAAGCACCGCTGCCCGAGCAGGTGATCGTGGCGGCGCGGCTGTCACGCGGGGGCGACGCGACCGCGCGCCCAGGAGACCTCGAGGGCGCAAGCGCGCCGGTCGCCACGGACGGAGCAGGCGTCGAAGTCGTGATCGATCGGGTGCGCGAGTAAGCGGCTCACCCGTCCCTATTCCATATACTCGAAGCGCACGCGCTTGACGTTGCACAGCAGTTCGTACGCGATCGTGCCTGCGCCGCTGGCGACCCGGTTGATCGGGATGTTGCTGCCCCACAGTTCGACGCGGCTGCCGGCGCCCGCGTCGGGAAGGTCGGTCAGGTCGATCGTCATCATGTCCATCGAGACACGGCCGATCAGGCGGGTGCGGGTACCATCGACGGCAACCGGCGTGCCGTCGGGCGCGCTGCGCGGATAGCCGTCCGCATAGCCCAGTGCGACAAGTCCGACCCGTGTCGGACGGTCTGCGCGGAAGCGGGCCCCATAGCCGACCGGGGCGCCGGTCGGGATCTCGCGCACCGCCATGACGGCGCTTTCGAGCGTCATCACCGGCCTCAGACCGTTCGGATCGCCCGGCATCGGGTCGGCGCCGTAGAGCAGGATGCCCGGGCGCGCCCAATCCCGATGCGCCCCCGGCCAGCCGAGGATGCCGGCCGAGTTGCTGAGGCTGCGCGCACCCGGCAGGTCGCGCGTGGCCTGATCAAAGGTGGCCAGCTGCTCGTCCGTCATGATGACCTGGGGTTCATCGGCGCGGGCGAGATGGGTCATCAGCACGATCTCGCTCACCTTGCCGGTCGCGTTCAGGCGTAGCCAGGCGGCACTCGCTGCGGCCGGTTCGAGTCCGGCACGGTTCATGCCGCTGTTGAGCTTGAGCCAGACCGTGATCTGGCCGCCGAAGTCGGTGGTTTCGATCATGCGGATCTGCGCCTCGTGATGCACCACCAGCCACAGCGACTGCGCCCGTGCGAGCGCGAGCTCATCCGCGTCGAACACGCCCTCGAGCACCAGAATCGGCTTGTCGATTCCGGCTTCCCGCAGTTGCAACGCCTCTTCCAAGATCGCGACCGCAAAGCCGTCGGCGTCCGGCATCAGCGTGCGTGCGCAGTGTACGGCGCCATGTCCGTACGCATTGGCCTTGATCACCGCCAGCGCCCGACCGCCGTGGCGTTTGCGGGCGAGGGCGTAGTTGTGACGCAGGGCAGCCAGGTCGATGCGGGCGACGGCGGGTCTCATGGGAGGCAAAACCTGTAGGTCGGATCGCGTTACTTTGCCATAAACCGGGAAGCCGCAGTTGGACGTACTCGAGTGTGCGTCTGACGCGTCGTCTGGGAAGCCGCGACGAGGCGCCGCCCGGCCGCTTCCGGTTCTTCAGCGAATGGGCGGTCCGGCTGAGACTCGACGTTGCGTCACTGTCGAGCAGATGCAAGAATGGTAAAAGGGAGTCGGGTAAATGCCTGACCAATTACGTGACGAGGAGACCGATCATGGAACTGATTCAACGGCTTGTGAGCGAACTCAAGGTCAACGAAGGGCAGGCAAAGGGGGGCGTGGGAGCGTTGCTGTTCGTCATTCGGGATCAGGTCGCGCCCCAGACGTTCGATGCGGTCAACGTGCTGTTGCCCGATGCCCAGGCGTGGATGGAGTTGTCTCCCGAGCGCAGTGAAGGCGCGATGGGCATATTGGACGGCATTTTCGGGAATGTGGCCGGAGGCAAGCTGGATGCATTCGCGCGGTTGGGCGGACATTTTCAGTCGCTCGGCATCTCTCCGGCAATGGTCAAGCCGTTTGTCGAAACGGTGTTGTCCGATCTGCGCGACAGGCTGCCGACCGGTGCGCGCGACCAGATCGCGAAGCTCCATGATGTATTGATGGCTTGAGCTGTCGAGCACCGCTTGGTCTTGGTTCGCGTCAGGCGGTCCATATCTGCCCGATTTTTCGTTGCATAGAACCACTATGCGCCTCAAAATCGACCAGAGCTGTCCTCGCTTTCCCACCCGGCTCGTGACGATCGCTCAAGTCCGACAGCCTCCTAGGCCTGCTGTGCCCGCTTGACGTCCATCAGCGGTATGACGCCCGGGAAGTCGAATCGCTTTCGGTCGGCGTCGATTTCCGTCAATGGTTCGCAGGGTTTCAGCGTCGACAGGTTGCGAAGGGTGAGATCGTGGTAACAGCGCGTGCCGTCGACTTTCCACGTGAGTTCCTGCTCCGACAGTTCCCGCAGGATCTTGGCCGGCATGCCGGCAGCGAGCATGCGCGGTGGCACTTCCATGCCGGCCTTGACGAAGGCGCAGGCGGCGACCATGGCGCTGTCGCCGACGATCGCGTTGTCCATGACGACCGCGTTCATGCCGATCAATGCGTTCCGACCGACATGGCAGCCATGCAGAACGGCTCCATGTCCGACATGGCCGTCGACCTCGACGACCGTGTCGGTCCCGGGGAAGCCATGCATCACGCAGCTATCCTGCACGTTCGAGCCCTCCTCGAGCACGATCCGGCCGAAGTCTCCGCGCAGGCTGGCGAGCGGTGCGACATAGCAGCGCGGGCCGATGATGACGTCACCGATCAGCACCGCGTCCGGGTGGACGAAGGCGCTCGGATCGATGACGGGTTTGCGGCCGTCGATTTCGTAGCAGGGCATGGCCGGCTCAATCGACGTGATAGCGGCGCTGCACGACCCGGAAGCGGTTGGCCACGAAGGCGCCGTCCGAGTAGCTCGCGTTCGCGGCCGGGTTCATGCCTACGCCGTGGTAGTCGGAGAAGGCCGTGGACTGGTTGACGAACACGCCGCCGGTCAGGTTGATCGACAGCGCCACGCCTGCACGCCAGGTCGCTTCGGTCATTGCGTCGATGACTTCCGCCTTGGTCGAGTAGATGCCGACGGTCAGGGCGCCGTGTTCGGTGACCAGTCGCTCGGACAGCGCGATCGCGGCCTTGGCATCCGCTGCCTTGACGACGAAGGAGATCGGTCCGAAGCGCTCCTCCATGTAGCTCTTCTCGTCCGCGGCATCGCAGGTGAGCAGCACCGGTGTGCGGACTTCGGCCTTCGGGAACTCGGCGTGGGCGATCTTCCTCGATTCCAGCACGATGCGGCCGTACTCGCCCGCTTCGGCGATCCGATCCAGCGTTGCGTCCGACTGGATCGCGCCGAGTACCGCAGTGGCGACGTTCTCGTCCGACAGGAACTTCGTGATCGACGCGGCGAGGTCGGACGCGACCTCGTCGAAGGTCTTGTGGCCCTGATCGGTGTCGATGCCGTCGGCGGGGACGATGATCGCCTGCGTCGTCGTGCACATCTGACCGGAATACAGCGACAGAGTGAACGCGAGGTTGCGCAGCAACGCCTTGTAGCTGTCGGTCGATTCGATGACGACGTTGTTCACGCCGGCGAGTTCGGCATAGACCTGGGCCTGCCTGGCGTTGTCGATCAACCACTGGCCGAAGACGTTGCCACCGGTGAAGTCGATCGACTTCACCGCCGGGTGCGTCGCGAGCGCCTGGGTGTCGGTGCGCTTGTCGAGCACCGCGAGACTGACCAGGTTCGGGTCGAGGCCCTGCTCGGCCAGCACCTCGCGGATGATCCGGACGGTGATCGCGGCCGGCAGGACCGCGTTGCTGTGCGGCTTCACGATGACCGGATTGCCGGTCGCGAGCGCAGCGAACAGGCCCGGATAGGTGTTCCAGGTCGGGAAGGTGCCGCAGCCGACGACCAGCGCGACGCCGCGCCCGACGATCTCGAAATGCTTCTTCATCTTCAGCGGTGGGAGCTTGCCCTGAGGCTTCTCCCAGATCGCTTCGGCCGGCACGCGGCTCATCTCGTCCCACGCATAAGCGACCGCCTCCAGCCCGCGATCCTGAGCATGCGGGCCACCCGCCTGGAAGGCCATCATCCAGCCCTGACCCGTGGTCAGCATCACCGCATGCGCGAGTTCGAAGCTGCGCTTGTTGAGGCGCTCGAGGATCTCGAGGCACACGCCGACGCGCCCCTGCGGGCCGATTCGCTGCCAACCGGGTTGGGCCGCCTGCGCGGCGGCGACCAGCGCGTCGACCGAGCAGACCGGGTAGCGCACCGCCAGTTCGACGCCGTAGGGCGAGCGCTCGGATGCGGTGGTACCTGTCTGACCGGGTTGGTCGAGCGTGAAGTCCGAACCGAAGCAGGCTTCGACCGCCTTCCTGCCATCGTCATTGGCCGTCTCACCATAGATCTTGGGGCTGGGCATCTCGGGAAACCGTGTCCAGAAGCCGCGCGTATGGATCGCATCGATGGCGGATTCCAGGGTGGTCTGGTGTTTTTCGAACAGCGGGTGGGTCATCGTCTCCTCCGAATTCATGGGTGGTCTCGCTTGCGCCGGCAGCGCAGTGCTGCCGGGGTGTCGCAAGCAGCGTGCAGTCAACAAAAAAACACTTGTTTTTTGATCTGGATCAAGATTACTATTGATTGACCGGTCGGTCAAACATCATGTCTTTCATCGGAAATTCTGGTTTAATCGGCTGCCGGGTGAGCGCATACTAGACAAGCTTGCGCTTGAACTCGGAAAAAAATACAAAAGAATGCGATTCTTGCACGGAAACGTGGCAACGGCCGAGGGTGCTACCGGCCATCGCTCGCTGCGAGAGCAAGGATCCGGGTCTGATCGGAGGAGACATGAGCACGGAGTTCGAAACCATCCGCTTCGAGGTCGTCGACGCAGTCGCGACGCTGACGCTGAATCGCCCTGACAGGTTGAACAGTTTTACCGACCGCATGCACGAGGAGGTTCGTTCGGCCCTGGACGCGGTGAAATCCGGTCGTCGGGATGGTTCGGTGCGTGTGCTGCTCCTGACCGGTGCCGGGCGGGGTTTCTGTGCGGGACAGGATCTGTCGGACCGGGCCGTCGCACCGGGCGATGCGCCGCTCGATCTGGGGGCCTCGATCGAGAAGAACTACAAGCCGCTGGTGATGACGCTGCGTGCGCTGGAGTTGCCGGTCATCGCGGCGGTCAACGGCGTGGCTGCGGGCGCGGGGGCCAATGTCGCACTGGCGTGCGACCTCGTGTTCGCCGCCCGTTCCGCGAGCTTCATCCAGTCCTTCTCCAAGCTGGGTCTGATTCCCGACACGGGCGGATCCTGGATCCTGCCGCGTCTGGTCGGTCCGGCGCGTGCGATGGGGCTGGCGCTGCTCGGTGACAAGCTGTCGGCCGAGCAGGCCGAGCAATGGGGCCTGATCTGGAAGTGCCTGGACGACGACGCGCTGATGCCGACCGTCACCCAGCTTGCCGCGCAGCTCGCGAAAGGTCCGACCTTCGGCTTCGCGCAGACCAAGAAAGCCATCTGGGCGAGTTCCACACACGACTTCGAACAGCAACTCGAGCTGGAGCGCAACATGATGACGGTGTGCGGTCGCTCCAACGATTATCGCGAAGGCGTGGCCGCCTTCATGGCAAAACGCACGCCGCAGTTCAGGGGAGATTGACGCATGCCGGCGCTGTCTTGCGACAATGAGGTTCTGGTCATCGGCGCAGGCGCGATGGGGAGTGGCATCGCCCATGTCGCGGCGGTCGCCGGGCATCGGGTCTATCTGTTCGACATGCAGGCCGACGCGATCGAGCGCGGTCTCGCAGGCATCGCGAAGGATCTGAACTTCCTGGCGGGCAAGGGCAGGATGTCGCAGCGCGATGCAGATGCCGCGCTGGACCGGGTCACCGGCATCACGTCACTCACCGAAGCGCGGGGTGCCGCGCTCGCGATCGAGGCCATCGTCGAGAACCTGGACATCAAGCAAAGCCTCTTCATTGAGCTCGAGGTCCTGCTCGGCGAAGATGCGATCCTGGCCACCAATACTTCGTCATTGTCGATCACCGCGATGGGGGCCGCGCTCGCACGTCCCGAGCGATTGGCCGGCATGCATTTCTTCAACCCGGCGCCGCGCATGAAGCTGGTCGAGATCGTGTCCGGCCTGGCCACCGATCCGTCGATCGCCGAGACGCTTCATTCCACCGCCACGGCCTGGGGCAAGGTGGCGGTCCATGCCAGGTCCACGCCTGGCTTCATCGTCAATCGTGTCGCACGACCCTTCTACGCCGAGGCGCAACGGGTGCTGGCCGAAGGGGGGGGCGACCCGGCCACGCTGGATGCGGCGCTGCGTGAGGGCTGCGGTTTTCCGATGGGACCGTTCGAACTGATGGATCTGATCGGGCACGACGTGAATTTCGCGGTCACCAAGTCGGTGTTTGATGCGTATTTCGGCGATCGTCGCTTCACCCCCAGCCTGATCCAGCAGGAACTGGTTCTGGCCGGACGTCTCGGGCGCAAGAGCGGGCGGGGCTTCTACGATTATCGCGAGGGTGCGGACAGGCCGGCCGCGCGGGTCGAGGCCGTCTTACCTGCCGAGGCCGTGGTTTCGGTGGTCGGCGACCTGGGTGTGGCCGCAGCGTTGATCGGGCGTCTCGAGGCCGGCGGCATGACGGTTCGACGCGTCGACGCGAGTCGGCCGGCAGCCGGCGCAGTGCATGGTTGGCTGGAGATCGGCGACGCGCGCGTTGCGCTCAGCGATGGTCGCAGTGCCACTCGCCGGGCTGCCGACGAGGGCGTTCCGGACCTGATCCTGTTCGACCTGTGTCTGGACTTCGCCACGACCCCGCGGCTGACGCTGGTGCGCGCCGATCAATGCGGGCCCGGCGCGTGGGCGTCCGCGGTCGGCACGCTGCAGAAGGCCGGCGTGGCGATCGGACGGATCGATGATGTCGCGGGCATGGTCGCGCTGCGTACCGTCGCGATGCTGGCCAACGAGGGCGCGGACGCGGTGCTCGCCGGCATCGGTTCGGCGGCCGACATCGATACCGCGATGCGCTTCGGCACCAATTATCCCAAGGGCCCGCTGGCCTGGGCGGACGAACTCGGTGCGGCGTTCGTCGTGACGGTGCTCGCACACATGCGCGACCACTATGGCGAGGAGCGTTATCGCGTCTCCCCGCTGTTGCAGCGACTATCCATCAGCGGAGCATCCTTTCATGAGTGAAGCGGGTTTTCGTGATCTGACGTCCGGTCTGGACCCTCAGACGCTGTCGGAGCGGGTGCGCGACGACATGGTCGAGAAGGATCAGGCCTCGCGGGGTCTGGGCTTCAGTTTCGATGCCGTGGGCCCCGGCTATGCGAAGGTGTCGATGACGGTGCGCGAGGACATGCTCAATGGCTTCCGGATCTGCCATGGCGGGCTGATCACCACGCTCGCGGATACCGCGTTCGCGGTGTCGTGCAACAGCTACAACGAGCAGACCGTCGCGTCCGGCATCAGCGTGGATTTCATGGCACCGGGTCGCCCCGGCGATGTGCTGACGGCCGAGGCGCGGGAAGTGTTCGTGGCGGGCCGGACCGGCGTCTACGACATCGTCGTGACCAACCAGAAAGCTGAACTGGTCGCCGTGATGCGCGGCAAGTCGTATCGCCTGAAGGGGCGTGCGGTGGTGGAGTTGTAGGACAATGGCCTGTTTGACCAGCTTTGCGCTTCCGCCATGCGGAGGCGATGAAACCGGGGCGAAAGACCTCGAACCCATGAATTCGAAGGTGGAGGAGACCACATAATGACATCGAAGAAGCCGCTTGCCGGCGAACTCGAACCGATCGAAACGGCCAGCCAGGACGAACTGCGGGCCCTGCAACTGCAGCGCATGCAATGGAGCCTGCGCCATGCGTACGACAACGTGCCGCATTACCGCAAGGCCTTCGACGACAAGGGCGTTCATCCGGACGACCTGAAGTCGCTCGAGGATCTGGCGAAGTTTCCCTTCACGACCAAGCACGAGCTGCGCGACAACTACCCGTTCGGCCTGTTCGCGGTGCCGCGCGAAAAAGTGGCGCGGGTCCATGCATCGTCCGGCACCACCGGCAAACCCACCGTGGTGGGCTACACGCTGAAGGACATCGACACCTGGGCGACCGTGGTCGCGCGTTCGATCCGGGCCTCGGGCGGACGTGCCGGAGACATGGTGCATGTGTCCTATGGCTATGGCTTGTTCACCGGTGGCCTGGGCGCGCATTACGGTGCCGAGAAGCTGGGCTGCACGGTCGTGCCGATGTCCGGCGGCCAGACCGAGAAGCAGATCCAGATCATCCAGGACTTCCGTCCGGACATCATCATGGTGACACCTTCCTACATGCTGACCATCCTGGACGAGATGGAGCGCATGGGCATCGATCCGCGCGAAACCTCGCTGAAGATCGGCATCTTCGGCGCAGAACCCTGGACGCCGGCGATGCGGGTCGCGATGGAGGCCCGCTCCGGCATGGATGCGGTCGACATCTACGGCCTGTCCGAGGTGATGGGGCCAGGCGTCGCGAACGAGTGCATCGAGACCAAGGACGGCCCGGTGGTCTGGGAGGACCACTTCTACCCCGAGATCATCGATCCGGCCACCGGCGAGGTGCTGCCCGACGGTTCGGAGGGCGAGCTGGTGTTCACGTCGCTGACCAAGGAGGCGATGCCGGTGATCCGCTATCGCACGCGCGATCTGACCCGTCTGTTGCCGCCGACCGCGCGCAGCATGCGCCGCATGGCCAAGATCACCGGGCGTTCAGACGACATGCTGATCATTCGCGGCGTGAACGTGTTCCCGACCCAGATCGAGGAGTTGATCTGCAAGATGCCCAAGCTGGCGCCGCACTATCTGCTCGAGGTGGACAAGCAGGGGCACATGGACACGCTGACGGTCAGGGTCGAGATCAACCCGGAAGCCAACGTCGGGCGTCATCCGGAGCACAAGGAAGCACTGGCCAGGGAATTGACGCACCACATCAAGAGTCTGATCGGGGTATCCGCCAAGGTGCTGGTCGGCGAACCGTTCTCGATCGAGCGGGTCACGATCGGCAAGGCCAGGCGGGTCGTGGATCGCAGGCCCAAGGACTGATCGGACCTTACCGGTCGGATTTCCGACTCATTCGCGGCGGGTGTTCCGTTCGCGCAGCAAGTGACAAAGGAGCAGGCAGGCATGTATACCCAAGCGCTCGACATTCCCCAGAATGACGGTGACGACCGCAGGCCGCGTGCGGTCGAGAACGCGGCCTACGAGGCCGAGTTCAATGCCAAGATAGACGCGGGCCAGTTCATCGAACCCAAGGACTGGATGCCGGAGAAGTACCGCAAGACGCTGGTCCGTCAGATCAGCCAGCATGCCCATTCGGAGATCGTTGGCATGCTGCCGGAAGGCAACTGGATCACCCGCGCGCCCAGTCTGAAACGCAAGGCGATCCTGCTGGCGAAGGTGCAAGACGAGGGCGGCCATGGTCTGTACCTGTATGCGGCCGCCGAGACGCTGGGCGTGTCGCGCGACGAGCTGACCGAGGCGCTGCTGTCCGGTCAGGCAAAGTACAGCTCGATCTTCAACTATCCGACCCTGACCTGGGCCGACATCGGCGTGATCGGCTGGCTGGTCGATGGCGCGGCGATCATGAACCAGATCCCGCTGTGCAAGTGTTCGTACGGTCCCTACGCCCGCGCGATGATCCGGGTGTGCAAGGAGGAGTCTTTCCACCAGCGCCAGGGCTACGACGCGCTGCTGCAGCTGATGAAGGGCACGCCCGAGCAGCGCGAGATGGTGCAGGATGCGGTGAACCGCTGGTGGTGGCCGTCGATCATGATGTTCGGGCCGCATGACCGGGACAGCATCCATGTCGAATCGGCGCGCTGGGGCATCAAGCGCATCTCCAACGACGACCTGCGCCAGAAGTTCGTCGATGCGACCGTCAAGCAGGCCGAGGTTCTGGGCGTCACCTTGCCCGATCCGGATCTGAAGTGGAATGCGGAACGCGGCCATTACGATTTCGGCGCGATCGACTGGGACGAGTTCTGGAACGTGGTCAAGGGCCATGGACAGTGCAACGTCGATCGCATCACCGCGCGCGGCAAGGCCTGGGACAACGGTGCGTGGGTTCGCGAGGCCGCGCTGGCCTATGCCGCCAAGCAGGCGGCGCGGGACAAGCAGGCGGCGTGAGCCGTTAGCTGGACCCATCCCCCTCCCCACCTCCCCCTTGAAGGGGGAGGAGTGATTAGCGCCACCGCTGGTGGCAAGGAGACAAGGAACATGGAACGCAAGGAATGGCCGCTGTGGGAGGTCTTCATCCGCAGTCGTAACGGGCTGGACCACAAGCATTGCGGCAGCGTACATGCACCCGATTCGCGCATGGCGTTGCAGGTCGCACGCGATGTCTATACCCGCCGCATGGAGGGCGTGAGCATCTGGGTGGTGAAAGCCTCCGACATCGTCGCATCCGATCCGGACGCGAAACCGGAGCTGTTCGACCCGGCCGAGGACAAGATTTACCGCCATCCGACTTTCTACCAGTTGCCGGATGAAGTGAACCACATGTGAGGCGGACGCCCGGGCGGATCAGCGGCGCTGGGCCGCCGGTCGCGCCAGGTTGTCCCCGGAGACGATAAATGGCATCGAAGCAGGAACACATCGAATACGTACTGCGCATCGGCGACAACACGCTGATCCTCGGTCAGCGGCTGTCCGAATGGTGCGGCCATGCGCCGGTTCTCGAGGAGGACATGGCACTGGCGAACATGGCGCTGGACCTGATCGGACAGGCGCGCATGCTGCTGACCCATGTGGGCAGCCTCGAGGGCGAGGGGCGTGACGAGGACCAGCTCGCCTTTCTCCGCACCGAGCAGCACTACCGCAACTTCACGCTGTGTGAACTTCCGAACGAGGATTTCGCGCGCACCGCTGTGCGCAACTTCCTGTTCAGCAGTTTCCAGGTCTTGCTGTGGACGCGCCTGTCCGGGTCGGGCGACGGCGGGCTGGCGGCCATTGCAGCCAAAAGCCTGAAGGAGGCGCGTTACCATCAGCAGCATTCCGGCGACTGGGTGATCCGCCTCGGTGACGGCACCGACGAGTCGCATGCGCGCAGCCAGGCGGCGCTGGACTATCTGTGGCCCTACACCGCCGAGTTCTTCGCCGCGACCCCGACCGACGACGCGATCGCTGCTGCCGGCGTCGGCCCGGCCTGGAGTTCGCTCGAGCAGGCCTGGGAAGCGGTCGTGGTGCCGGTGCTGAACGAGGCGACGCTGATCGTGCCGGCGCGCATACCGTTCAGGTCCTACGGCAAGTTCGGCCGGCACTCGGAACACATGGGCCACCTGCTCGCGACGATGCAGTACATGCAGCGCACCTATCCCGGCGCGCAGTGGTGAGGCGACCCGTGGGCCGACCGACTGCGCGAACGCCATTCGAAGCACGACCCGCTTCCTGTGTCGGCGCTTCGGTTGCGTCGCCCCTACGGCGGCAAGTGCGTGGCGACGCGTGCGCACACTGTGGAGCACGAGCATGTTGACGCGTGAGCAGGCCTGGAAGGTGCTCGAGACGGTCCCCGATCCCGAGATCCCGGTGATCTCGGTCACCGAGCTCGGCATCGTGCGTGACGTGGCGCTGACCGACGACGGGCTGCAGGTCGTCGTGACGCCGACCTATTCCGGCTGTCCGGCCACCGAGGTCATCGCCGACAGCATACGCGATGCGCTGGTGGCGGCGGGCGCCGGGCGCGTCGAGGTCTCGACCCGGCTTGCACCGGCCTGGACCACCGACTGGATCGCGCCGGAAGCGCGTGAGAAGCTGCGTGTCTACGGCATCGTGCCGCCGGGCGAGCGCAGCACCGCGACGTCGGTCCAGACGATTCGCTTCATGCATCGGCAGCTGGCTTGCCCGCGTTGCGGGTCCACCGATACCGAGCGTCTGTCCGAGTTCGGCTCGACCGCGTGCAAGTCGACCTGGCGCTGCAAGAACTGCCTCGAGCCCTTCGAATATTTCAAACCGATCTGAGCCGCCGCCAGGCGCGGCAGTGGAGACCTTCAATGACGCCCCGATTCCATTCCCTCAAGGTCGCAGAGGTCCGGCGCGAAACCGCCGACGCGATCAGTCTGCGCTTCGACGTGCCGGCCGAACTGGCCGAGGACTACCGCTTCGTCCAGGGCCAGCATGTCAACCTGAAGGTCGAACTCGATGGCGAGGAGTTGCGCCGGTCGTATTCGATCTGTGCCGGTGTGGATGACGGCGAACTGCGCGTGGCGATCAAGAAGATCCCGGGCGGTCGCTTTTCCGGCTGGGCCAACGACGCAATCGAGGCGGGTCAGGTGCTCGAAGTGATGACGCCGGAAGGTCGATTCCACACGCCGCTCGATGCGACCAACGAGAAGCACTATGTCGCCTTCGCGGCCGGCAGTGGTATCACGCCCATCCTGTCCCTGATCAAGACCACGCTGCGCGCCGAGCCGAAGAGCCGTTTCACGCTGGTGTATGGCAACCGCCGCCAGGCGAGCGTGATGTTCGGCGAGGTGCTCGAGGACATCAAGAACCGTTACCTGTCCCGCTTCGTGATGTACAACCTGTTCTCCCGCGAGGAGCAGGAGGTTCCGCTGTTCAACGGTCGTCTGGACAGGGACCGGGTCGCGAGCTTTCTGGAGACCCTGATTCCGGCCGCTGACATCGACGCAGCCTTTGTGTGCGGGCCGGGTGAGATGATCGACGAGGTCGAGGCAGGATTGCTCGCCGGGGGCGTGCCGTCCGAGAATATCCATCTCGAGCGCTTCGGCGTGCCGGACAGCGGCCCGGCCCACCATGTCGAGCCCGGCGATGCCCCGCAGGCGCATATCACCATCATCGCGGACGGACTCAGGCGCGACATGGAATTCCGGGCTGAGGATCCGTCGATTCTGGACGTCGCGCTGCGCGCCGGAATGGATCTGCCGTTTTCGTGCAAGGGCGGGGTGTGCTCGACTTGCCGGGCCAAGCTTCTGGAAGGACAGGTGCGCATGGACAAGAACTTCACGCTAGAACAGCCGGATATCGATGCAGGCTATGTGCTGACCTGCCAGGCGCATCCGCTGACCGAGCGGGTCGTGATCAGCTTCGACGATCGTTGAGTGCGTGGCCGGGGCACCGGGTCGTTCAACCTGATGGAGCGTTAGGGATTCATGGCGAGAGGCAAGGCAGCGACATTCGAGGTGCAGCGGGCCGCAATTCTGCAGGCGGCGGCGCAACTGTTCGCCGACAAGGGTTACCACAACGCGTCGATGGCGGAACTTGCCAAGGCCTGCGGGGTTTCCAAGCCCCTGCTCTATCACTACTACCGGGACAAGGATCACATCCTGTTCGATATCGCGGACAGCTACATCGACCAGCTGCTCGCGATCGTAACCGGGGTGGAGGTTCGCGGGCTGGCGCCGCGGGCGCAGCTGGAGGCGTTGATCGCCGGCTTCATGGAGGAATACGAGCACAGTCAGAGCCAGCATGTGGTGCTCGTGCAGGATGTGAAATTCCTGCAGGATGAACAGCGCGACATCGTGCTGACCAAGGAGCGCAGGGTGGTAGCCGTCTTTGCCGAGGTGATCGAGGCGGTCGAGCCCGGTCTGAAGAAGAAGCGCCTGGACAAGGCCGTGGCGATGATTCTGTTCGGCATGATCAACTGGACCTTTACGTGGTTGCGCGTGGGCGGACCGCTGTCTTACGCCGACATGGCACCGGTGGTCACACAGATCGTGCTCAACGGGCTGAACGGACTGAGCGATTCCCTCGCTCGAGGAAAGAAACGCGATGCGGCAGTCGCTGAGCTGACCGCGTGACCGCAGGCGGCGATATCACACAGGAGACGAAGCGTGATCCAGGCATACATCTGTGACGGCATCAGAACCCCGATCGGCCGATACGGCGGGTCCTTGTCGGGTGTGCGTACCGACGATCTGGCGGCGCTGCCGATCAGAGCCCTGATCGAGCGCAACCCAGGGGTGGATTGGGCCGCGCTCGAGGACATCTACTACGGGTGCGCCAATCAGGCGGGTGAGGACAACCGCGATGTCGCGCGCATGGCCGGCCTGCTGGCGGGTCTTCCGATCGACGTACCGGGCTCGACGATCAACCGCCTGTGCGGCTCCAGCATGGATGCGGTCGGCACGGCCGCACGCGCGATCCGCGCGGGCGAGACTTCGCTGATGATCGCCGGCGGGGTCGAGAGCATGAGCCGTGCGCCTTTCGTGATGCTGAAGGCCGACGCCGCGTTTTCGCGCAGCGTGCAGGTGCAGGACACGACGATAGGCTGGCGTTTCGTGAATCCGCTGATGAAGGGGAAGTACGGTACCGACTCGATGCCGGAGACCGCCGAGAACGTCGCGACCGATTTCGGCATCGCGCGCGCCGACCAGGACGCGTTCGCGCTGCGCAGCCAGCAACGCTATGCGGCCGCGAAGGCGCGCGGATTCTTCGATGGCGAGTTGCTGACCGTCGAGATTGCGCAGCGCAAGGGCGAACCGGTTCGGGTGGAGGCGGACGAGCACCCGCGCGAGACCTCGCTCGAGGCGCTCGCCAGACTGAAGGGCGTCGTCCGGCCGGATGGTTCGGTCACCGCCGGCAATGCCTCCGGCACCAACGACGGCGCAGTCGCGCTGCTGCTCGCGAACGAGGCCGCCGCCGCGCGTCACGGGCTCACGCCGCGCGCGCGCATCGTCGGCATGGCCACCGTCGGCGTCGAGCCGCGCATCATGGGCATCGGCCCGGCGCCGGCCACGCGCAAGGTGCTCGCGCAGACGGGGTTCGATCTGGCGCAGATGGACGTCATCGAGCTCAACGAGGCCTTTGCCGCGCAGGCGCTGGCGGTCACGCGCCAGCTCGGCCTGCCCGACGACGCGGCCCAGGTCAATCCGAACGGCGGCGCCATCGCGCTCGGTCATCCGCTGGGTGCGTCCGGCGCGCGGCTGGTCCTGACCGCGATGCGTCAGCTCGAGGCCGGCGGCGGACGTTACGGGCTGGCCACCATGTGCATCGGCGTCGGACAAGGCATCGCGATGGTCATCGAGCGGGTCTGATCCGCAGGGCTGCCCGCCTCCGCATCGCCGCATCGTCGGTCGCCGCGCGGCACCGGCAGATCCGCATCGTCGAAAATTTGTCTTGACGTGCACGTATGCGCCAATATCATTCCGCTTGAGCACCCCTTGTCACGAAGAAGGAGAGGGTGCCTCTGCACTCGACTGTCTGCAGTCGATCTGCGGCCCCATGGAAAGCGGGCCCGACCGGGCCGATCCGGAGTGGATGATGACAAGCAATTCGATCGAGGTCAGGCCAGCGAAGCGGCCGGCGCCCGGCCCGACGACCTTTACGATCTCCGATCTGGCCGAGGAGTTTGAGATCACGACGCGCGCGATTCGTCACTACGAAGCGGAAGGCTTGCTCACGCCCAAACGCCGTGGCAACCGGCGGGTGTACAGCAGGCGTGATCGTGTGCGTCTCGGCCTGATTCTGCGAGGCAAGCGGCTCGGTTTTTCGCTGAACGACACGCGCGAACTGTTCGACCTGTATGACAGCGCGTCAGACGAGGGGGCGCAACTGTCACATTTTGTCGAACTGCTCGACGAGCGACGGCGCCTGCTCGAGCGGCAGATGCAGGACATCCGCGAGATCCTGCGCGAGATCGATGCCGCGCAGACGGATGCGTTGCGCACGATGTCGAGGCGCAAGCGCATGCAGATCGACGCAAGCGAGACTGAGCAAGAGCTGCGCGCACCGGACAGGCTGTGACGAGGGTGACGATCCCGCCGGTCTGCCTGTGCCGCGGGTCGCGAGCGATCGACGGACCGTGTCATCAGGGCGAGGCGATGGATTCATCCATCGAGTCGCCCTGAAACCATACCCACATCGGCAAGCAAATAATTGACGTTAACGTAAACGCAAATTAGTATGTCGAAACACCAGTCGGGAGTCCCGGTCATGGCAAAGGTCACTGCGGTGCATCCCACACCGAATCCGTTCGCATCGAAGTTCATGCTCGATGAGCCGCTCCATTCGGGGGCGCCGAAACATTTCCGTGCCGGGCTCGGCACTGCGGACGAACTCGGGGAGCGCCTTCTCTCGGTGCCGGGCGTGGCCGAGGTCTATTGCACCGGCGAGTTCATCACGGTCACGCGCAAGCTCACCACCGAATGGGACGACATCGAAGGCGAAGTCATCGACCGCATCGAAGCCTGGAAGCCGAAGCGGGTCATCGATATCGTGTCGGCCCAGGGATCGGACGGGTCTATGCACGCCGCGGCGCGGTCGGACCCGGATGCAGCGGTCGAGACCGAGACCGACGATGCCGAACTGCTGATGCGCGTGAACCAGATTCTGGACGAACACATCCGGCCGTTCCTCGACAGGGACGGCGGCGGGCTGGACATCCTGCGACTTCAGGATTTCACGCTGACGGTGCGCTACAAAGGTGCATGTGGCGGCTGTCCGTCCGCATCGAGTGGCACATTGTTCGCGATCAGCAACGTGCTGCAGTGCTATGTGGATGACCGTCTGCAGGTGATTCCGGACTGAAAGCCGCCAAGCCCGTGGATGGCTGCGGCAGGGGTTCCCGTTCAGCCGCCGGCCAGCGCCGGGACCAGCACGACTTCGCTGCCGTTGTGAACTGCGGCGCTCGCTTCGCCCGACATCACCATGCAGCCATCGATCGCGACGTTCACCGAGCGGTCGCTCAGGCCTTCGGCGTCGGCATCGGCGCCGAGCCGCAGTGCGAGCGCATCGCGCAGTTCGGCCACGCTCCGCACCGGTTCATCCAGCACCACGACGCGTGCCGGGCTGCCCGGCAGCCTGACGCTGACCGCGAAACCCGTGACCACCTGTGCGAGCCGGGCGTGCCAGTCCGGGGTCGGAAGACCGTCGCGGTCCAGTCCGGTGACCGCGTAGAAGCGTGACTTCAAGGCTTCGAACTGCTCCCGGTCGATCTTCTCGCCCTTGAACGGCCCGACCTGGATCGGCTCCTCGAACCAGCGTGCAGGCAGCGTGTCGTCGGCTGCGCGCAGGCCGAGCCGGAAGTTCAGCAGACGCTCGAGCCCGATGATGTCGCGTCCGCACGCTTCCAGCGTGGCCGCTGGCAAATCCAGCCCTGCGAGTTCGTGCAACTGTCGGCTGAAGTCCTCGAGGTCGGGCAGGCTGGGCGAATTGAACAGCTTGGTATTGAAGCGGCACATGCCCACCGAATCCCCGACGGCGAACGTGTTCTCGCAACGACGAACCGCATGCTCCTTGCCGATGTAGCTGTTCGGTTCTGCCGCGACGAAGCCACCATAGAGGGCAGTCTTGAATTCCGGGTCGTCGTTGATGCGCGCATTGATCTCGAGCGTGACCCGATTGCGAAGGTGATCCATGCCGCGCGTGGCGACCGCGAGGCCGAGCGCGAACGCCTTCAGAATGCGCGCGTCGTGAGGGTCCGACTGGAACAGGCCCTTGACCGCCATGCGATAGGCCAGCGCATCGGTCGGGTAGTGGCCTTTCTCGACCGCGCGGCCGGAGTCCGCGATCACGTTGCCGAAACCCTCGCGCCGCGCGGTCATGAACAACAGCTTCTCGACGATCTCGTAGTTGCCCCATCTCAGGTCGAGACCCCCGGTATCGTGCCGGGTCAGCATGCCGCGCTGGAACAGCTCCATCGCCCAGCCGATGGCGCCGCCAGTGCTGGCGGAGTCCAGGCCGAGGTCGTTCAGGATGTTGTTGAGCCTCAGCACCTGCTCGGGTTCGCGGATGCCCAGGTTCGGCCCGAACTTGCCGACGGTCACGTACTCCGGGCCGTCGCCGTGATCGTACTGGTCGAATCGGCCGTCGCCGCGGATGCCCTTGTAGGTCTTTTCCCGATGGTGTTCGATCTCGGTCTGGGCCTTGTCGTAGCTGGCGTTACCGGCCAACCCCTTCAGCGCCGCAGTGCCCCATCCGCTCTTCCCGTCAGGGGTGAGATCGTTCATCGCGCGGCATTGCACCGGGCACAGGTAGCAGCCATCCATGCCGGGTCGATACGGATCGAAGTTGTCGGCGTCGAGCGTGTCGTACCAGGTGGTTTCCTGGTTGTTGCGGGTGCCGATCGCGCCCAGCGTTCGGCTGGGCTTGTACAGGAAGGGGGTGCCGACCTGCTTCAGCGCATTCTGGATCACGCTGGTGGACAGGATCTTCTGGCCGATCGCCTTGCCGCCCAGCTTGTAATCCTTGGACACCGGGATCTGCCGGCCCTTGCCGCGCACGACGATGGCCTTCAGGTGCAGAGATCCCATTTTCGCACCGCCGCCGCCGCGCGCCCAGATCGCCTTGGGCCCACCCATGATGCCGCTGCACAGCACCTGGTTCTCGCCGGCCGACGTGATCCGCGCCATCGCCATGGTCTCACGCTCCTTGCAGTCGAAGTCGCGCTCGATCGCGGCGCCGAACGCGATGTTGTCCAGGCCGACATAGGGCGTCGCATCGCGGAAGCGCACCTGGTCGGCGTCGATCTCGAGCAGCGTCCACTGCGCATTGCGCCCGTACAGCACCAGATGATCGTAACCGTTGCGCTTCAGGAAGGCAGGAAAATAGTCGCCTCCGCTGGCGTCCAGGATCGCATGGCTGTCCGGCGAGCAACTGGTGAAGTTGCCGCGGGTCGCGGACGGCAGCGTCGTGGTCAGCATGCCCACGCCGAAGATCAGCGGCACATCCGGGTCGAGCGGCGATAGGCCGTCTGCGAGCAGGTTGTACAGCAGCACCATGTTGGCGCCGCGCCCGCCCAGGAAGTGGCGCACGATGTCCATCGGCAGGTAGGCGCTGCGCACGCTGCGATGCTCGAGGTCCACGAACAGCACCTTGCCCTGGCCAGGATACTGCGCAGTGACTTCCATGCGAGCGATCAATCGCTGCACGCGTGCGCCGATGTCGGTGTTCATATCGATCTCCGGAATGCAACGGCGTCTTGCGCCGACGTTTGAAGTATCGAACGCAATTAGATTGTAGTCAAACTGTTTGATAACAAACGTTGACGAAGGTCAACATCTTTCGTTCGTTCGTGCGTACGTCCGGACGGGTGCGAGTCCGGACGGGTGTGAGTCCATCGACACGGCAAGGCGGCTGGACCCGGAGTTTGCGCTGCGGGTGCGCGGCGCCCGAGCGCGGCGGCTCAGGCAATTGCGTGCGCGTGCGACAGCCGGTGGTATTCGCGCGCGACGCGCACGATGTTGAGCCCGAGCAGTACGAACTCGGCGACGACCAGCAGCGCGGCAGCCATCGTGATCCAGGTCGTTCCGGCCAGCGCGGCCAGCAGCAGGCCGGCCGTGGCGCACGCATGTACCCGGAGTTGCCTTCGGGTGCGAGCCTCGGGCAGCAGTTTCTTCATGTTGGGGGCACCGATGCGTGCCTGGTTGAGGTTAAGCCAGGCCAGGAAGGGCACGATCTTGTACAGCATGCCGGAGATCACGCTGACGAAACCGCCATGCAGGACCAGGATTCCGCACGCGACCGGCCAGAACGCGTGGTCACCGAGGCTGGCCGGAACGGCACTGATCAGGCCGGCGATGAAGCTGAGCATGCCGAACTGGAAGGCACGGAACACGCCGTCCGGCTTGGAGCGCCGCGTGCCCGTCTGGATCTTCAGCGTCAGGACCGGGAACAGCGCGGCGATCAGCAGCATGCCCACCATCAAGCCGAGCTCGACCGCCATCGGCGCGGTCATCACGGCAATGCTCCAGGCCAGCACTGCGGCGATCATCACCCTGCTCCAGTGGCGGGTCATCGCGCCCGGATAGTTGGGCGTGATCTGGAACATCGGCACGACCATCCAGCTCGTGGCTGCGAGCAGCAGGCCCGCGCCTCCGAGCCAGGCCCAGCCCACATGCAGCTTGAGCAGTTCTAACAGCGGTAGCGGCAGCCCACGCGCCAGCACGATCGCGAGGGTCAGGCCGAGCACGATCGCGATGGCCAGACCGACCACTGCGAGCAGCAGGTCGCGCGGCGTCGCCTGCGCGGTCGGAACCCGCCACAGCGCGTGGAGGGCGACCAGCAGGAACAGGCCGAGGCCCCCGCCCAGCAGCCCCACCGCCCATGTCAGCAACGCCGGGGACATCGTCGCCAACCCCCAGGCCAGCGCGACGGCTCCGCCGCTGAGTGCGACATGCACCACTGCCGCGACCTGCGCCCCGTGGAAAACGGCGGCGCCGGCGACCACCGGCAGTATCTGGAACAGCGCGCCGACCATGACCATCAGCATGAAGCCGACCGTGATCAGATGCGTGATCGCGAGCGCGCCGGGGGTCCAGCGCGACGCGAGCAGGTCCGGCTGCAGCAGCAGTAAAAGCCCGGCCGCCAGCCCGAACAGTGGCGCGGTCAGGAAGAAGCGTACCGGCGTGAACAGGGGCGGCGCGGCATCGTAGCCGAGCATGTGGGCACCCATGTTCATCCGGCTTCAGTGGGTCTCGTGGCCCTTCAGGCGGGCCGCAAGATTGCCCTCGCCGCCGGGAAGCTGCGCGTCGCACATCGGGTAGAGGATGTTCTCCTCCTTCATGTTGTGCTGCTGCATCATGATCAGCAGCGTCTCCGCCTCGCCGCAGAATGCATCCTCGTCCTCGTCCTCTGCCGCCGCGGCGAGGCTGTCCAGCATGCGACGCATGTCGGCATGTTCCATCATCATCATCCGGGTCGGACCCTGGGTCATCCCGGTGGCCTCTTCGAAACGCGGAAAGACGTCGCCTTCCTCGGCATCGAAATGCGCGAGCAGGGCCTCGATGAAGCGTGCGAGCCGCGCCTTCGCGACCGGCCAGTCGCCATCGCTCGCGGCACGCTCGGCCGCGGCGAACAGGGCATCGCAGGCGCGATGATCGTCGGTCATGACATTCGATATGGACATGGTTTGGCTCCTCCGTGGAGTTGAATGATTCTGGATACGGGCGCTCGGACCGTAGCGATGCTCACCCGACGGGTGATGCGTTCGAAACGGAACCCGTCATTCCGTTCCGATGGCAGGTCCTCTCGATGACGCGGCTGCCTGCCGGACCCAGCATGTGCAGCTTTGACCGTCAACGACGGCAATGCTTTGATTACGATCAACACCGCGGAAAATGCCGCCGTTGCGCGCGCAAAGGTCGCGATCGGCTCCTCGGTTCGGGTCAGGTCGGGGAACGCCGACGGTATGCCAGCCAAGCGCTCGGTTGACCCGTGCTGTGTGTCGCGGCGGTGCGACGATCAGCCGCGCAGGCCGCTGCCGAGTCGGTCGAGCAGGTCGCGAAGCGTGGCGAGTTCGTCCGGCCCGAGCCGGCTGGTGAGACGCTGCTCGTGTGCGCGTACTTCGGGCAGCAGCTGCGAGAGCCACTGCCTGCCTTTGTCGGTCAGATGCAGCGCGTTGGAGCGCCGGTTGTCCGGCGAACGGACCCGCTCCAGCACCTGCTTGCCCTCGAGCTTGTCCAGGATCGAGACCACACTCGAACGGTCGAGGTGCATCGCGTTCGCGAGCTGGGTCTGCATCATGCCGGGGTTGGCATCGACCAGCACCAGCACGCCGAACAGTGTCGGCGTGATCTCGGCATCGCCGACGCGCGTGCAGAAGTCCCGGAAGATCGCGACCTGTGCGAGACGCACACGGTAGCCGATCAGCTCGGGAAGGATGCCGTAGCCGATCGCGCCCGGCTGCGGCTTGTCGTTCGGCTTGTTGCGCGCACGCGTCATCGAATCGGGTCATCGGTCGTCCGGGAAGGCGCGATTGTATCAGTTGCCCGTCATCGGGTGAAAAGAGGGGCGTGGCGACCGAAGGGAGGGTGCCGTTCGCCACGCCACCAAAGACAGCCTCACCCCTCCTGCGCCTTCGCGAGCTTGGCCAGCAGACGCTGTCGGGTCTTCTCGATTCTGACCACGAAGCGGCTGTGACGACCGTGTGCGACCTTCTCCAGCGCGTCGCGGGCGCTGAACTCGAACACCACGGCCGGGCCCTCGACCGTGGCCAGCGTGACCGTGATCTCCACCCACATGCCGAGCAGCGTCGCGCCCACATGGTCGAGTTCGACCCGCGTGCCGACCGAGTCCTTGTCGGGCCCGATATGCGCGAGCAGCAGGTCGCGACAGCAGACTTCGATGTCGTACAGCAACGCGGGGGTCGAATACACCCTGCACTCGTCGCCCATGAATGCGATCGTGCGCGCAGCGTCGATGTCGTACCTGCGGGTGAGGCTCAGGCCGGGTTTCAGGGTATCGCTCATTCCAGATGCTCCTCAATGAGGGTTGTGGTCGGGGCGTCGTGTGCGCCGAAATGCTTGCGAATGCGTCGGGTCGCAAGGCGGGCGTCGACATAGCGCGACAGCGCGCGTGTCGCGCGCGCGACGTTGCGGAACACGCATACGCCCTGGTCCTTCAGCGCAGCGGTCATCGCGTCATAGAGTTGGCCGGCATCGACGACCGCGACGATGGGCTTGTCATGGCGGGCGACCAGCGGGGGCAGCGTATGCACCGTGCTCTCGGGGGCGGAGATGTCGTGGCCCGGGCGCAGGCGACTTTGTTCTAGCGCCCGCACCATCGGGGCGGTCGGGTCCAGGCCGACCACGACCGCATCGATGTCCGGGTCGGCGGCGAAGGCTTCGGTGATACGCACATGGGCGTCGTCGTCGGCGCCGGGATTCATGTCGAGCGGGTTGCGTACCTCGACCAGCGCAGCGAGCTTCTTCTCGACGAGAATCGCTTCGACGCGCTCGACCGTGTCGGGGCCGAGCGGCGCGACCTCGAGTGCGCCGGCGTCGTCAGCGACCGCGTCCGCCGCGCTCACCGCCTCGAATCCCGCACCGCTGGCCGCAGCGAGGCGACCGCCTCGCACCGTCTTGTGATGAAAGCAGCCCGCCATGTAGAAGAGATCGTCGAAGATTTCGACATCGTCGGTGACGATCGCGCCGGCCTGGCGCAACACCGATGCGAACAGCAGCGGATCGCCCGCGATCGATGCGGTATGGCCCATCACGCCGGCCTGGCCGGCCGTGCTGCGACCGGCCTTGTAGACGATCACCTGCTTGCGCCGCATGACCGCCCGCCGAACCGCCCGCGCAAACGCGAGCCCGTCGAGATCCTTGAAGCCCTCGACGTAGACGCCGATGGTATTGACGTCGTCACGTTCGGCGAACCAGGCGAGCAGGTCGCCATGGGTGAGATCGGTCTGGTTGCCCACCGCGACCATGTAGCGCGGGTCCAGCCATGGGTTGTGACTCAGCCGTGTGATCATGAACGCGCCGCTCTGGCTGAGCATCACCGCGTCGCGTGGCGCGCGCTTCGGGGGCTTGGGCAGGCGCTCGAGCGGGATGAACCACGAGTCGTAGCCGCCCGGATGGGACACCACGCCGAGGCAGTTCGCGCCGAGAAACACCGGTCCGCCGTCTGCGTCTGCATGGGCGGCGTCGATGCGTTCGGCCAGCGCGGCGGCGGCAGCCCGGCTTGCGGCGGTCTCGCCGAGGCCGCCCGGAATCAGCATCACCGCGTTCACGTTGCCGGTCGAGATGATCTCCTCGACCAGCGGCGGCACCGCATTGGCCGCGACCGCGACGATCAGCAGGTCGAGTTTCTCGTCCAGTGCGGAGAGACTGTCGAGGCAGCGTACGCCGTCGATCTCGGACTCGCCCGGGCGGATGATGCGCAGCCGTTCGGGAGGGCAGCCGCCGCCGAGCAGGTTGCGCAGGATGATACGGCCGAAGTTCAGCCCGCCCGCCGATACGCCGACGATGCCGATGCGACGCGGGTGCAGCAGCGCGTCGATCTTGGCGAGCGGGCGCGGATGCGGCGCCGCGACGGGTTCGCGCAGCCTGCAGCGGCCGGCGACGATGGCTATCGTCGCGCCGTCAAAGCGGCAGTCGAGCGTGAGTTCGGCGAGCACGCAGTCGGCGTCGGAACCTGAGCGACATGCGCTCGCGAACGCCTGCACCGCGTCGAGCAGCGTGATCAGGCCTTGGTCGGGCAGCGTATCGGCGTGCAGGCGTGCGAGTGCGAGCATGCGCCGGTAGGGCAGCGTGCGGCGCAAGTGCGCGAGCAGGTCAGCGGCATCGGTGAGTTCCAGCGCCGCGTGCGCCGCATCGCAGCCGCGACCGAACAGACTGGCATCGAGGGTCGCATCGATGCCGCCCAGGCCGGCCCCGAGCACCAGGCCGAACTCGCGCGTGAAGCGCACGCCGACGCGAAACTCGACCACCTCGCGCGTGACGGTCGGAGCGTCGGCAGGGCGCAGACCGGTTAGATCGAGCACGCGTGCGAGGGTGGCCGGATCGAGCGCGTCGGAACCCGCCGCCTTCGCCGCTCGCAGCAACTCGACTGCCGCAGCGATGGCGTGCTGTGGTGCAGTCGTCGTGGTGCCCGCGTTCGAGCGTTCTTCTGATCGTGTCCCTGCATTCACCGGTGATGTCTCCCCATGTCGTGCCGTCGCGTCCGCCTGCCGCCCGTTCAGGCGAAGGCATTCGCTTCCTTGCGCCGGTCGATGACGCGCCTGGCCTTGCCGACCAGCGTGCGCTCGATGCTGTCGGCTTCGAGGACCTCGACGACCGCGGTGATGCCGATCGCGCTCTTGATCGCATGGCGCACGTCGGCGGCGATCCGCGCACGTTCGTCCCGAGTGGTGTCCGCGGAGATCTCGTGATGCAGTTCGGTGCGCACGGTGAGGTTGTCCAGATGACTGTCGCGGGTCAGCACCAGTTGATAGTGACCGCACAGGCGGTCGTCGGCGAGCACGATCTCCTCGACCTGGGTCGGAAATAAATTCACGCCGCGAATGATCAGCATGTCGTCGCTGCGTCCGGTGATCTTGTCCATGCGCCGCATCGGGCGGGCGCTGCCCGGCAGCAGTCGGGTCAGGTCCCGGGTGCGGTAGCGGATCACCGGCATCGCCTCCTTGGTCAGCGACGTGAACACCAGTTCGCCGAGTTCGCCATCGGGCAGCACTTCACCGCTATCCGGGTCGATGATCTCGGGATAGAAATGGTCCTCCCAGATGTGTGGTCCGTCCTTGGTTTCGATGCACTCGCAGGCCACCCCCGGTCCGATGACCTCGGACAGGCCGTAGATGTCGATCGCGGTCATGCCCAGCGTGTGCTCGATTTCGGCGCGCATGCCGTTGGTCCAGGGCTCGGCCCCGAAGACCCCGATGCGCAGCGAACAGGCCTCCGGGACCATTCCCTGGCGGCGCATCTCGTCGGCGATCGTCAACATGTACGACGGCGTCGCCATGATCACGGTCGGCGCGAATTCGCGGATCAACTGCACCTGTTTTTCGGTGTTGCCGCCGCCCATCGGGATCACCGTCGCACCGAGCGCCTCGGCACCGAAATGGGCGCCGAGGCCGCCGGTGAACAGCCCGTAGCCATACGAATTGAGCACGATGTCGTTGCGGGTGGCCCCGGCGGCGCGCAGCGAGCGGGCCATCACCGCCGCCCAGTTGCGAATGTCCGCGGCGGTGTAACCGACCACGGTCGGGCGCCCGGTGGTGCCGGACGACGCGTGGATGCGCACGACGTCGGCCATGGGCGTGGCGAACAGGCCGTACGGATAGTGCTCGCGCAGATCGTTCTTGGTCGTGAACGGGAACCTCGCGAGATCCGCGAGCGATCTCAGGTCGGACGGATGCACGCCGGCGTCGTCGAAGGCCTTCCGGTAGTGCGCGACGTTGTGGTAGGCGTGCTGCAGCGACCAGCGCATGCGCTCGAGCTGCAGGCTGGCGAGTTCTGCGCGGCTGGCCTGCTCGATCTGGTCGAGTCCGGCCGGAGTTTCAGGATTCGGCATGGTTCGTCTCCGCAATCTTTCGAACGAAGCGCAGGTTTTCCTCCACCTTGTTCTGGATGTGTTCCACCTGCTCGGGGCCGAGGTGACGGAAGCGTCCCATCGCCTCGAGGTAATCGGTGACCGGCAGCGGTCGATCGACCGGGTGGGTGAAGTGCAGGCCCCCGGCCGGCGTGTATTCCCACAGCGTCACGAAGTTGCACTCGACGGCTTTGCGCGCCACCTCGATGTTGAGCTGGCTCTGGAAACGCCAGCCGGTGGTGCAGGGCGAGTACACATGCAGGTACGCGAACCCGCGCTCGGAAGCGGCGAGTGCCTTGTCGAGCTTGTCGTACAGGTCCTCCATGAACGCGGTCGAGGCGGTCGCGACGTATTCGCAGCGGTGATTGACCATCAGCAGCGCGAGATTCTTGGCGTCCTGGGTCTTGCCGTGACCATGCTCGCCCACCGGCGTGGTCGAGGTCCAGGCGCCGTAGGGCGTGCAGCTGGAGCGCTGCATGCCGGTGTTCATGTAGCCCTCGTTGTCGACCACCATGAACAGGATCTGCTCACCGCGTTCGGCCGCGCCCGACAGCGACTGGAAGCCGACGTCGGATGCGCCGCCGTCGCCGGCGATCGCCATCGCGGTGACCTTGCGTCCGAGCCGGTTGTACTGACGCTTGATTCCGGCCAGCATCGCGGCGGTGTTCGTCAGCAGCGGGTGGAACACCGGCACCTTGGTGCCGGTGGTGCCGTTGAACCCGACCGAGCCCATGCCCGGCACGCAGCCGGGCGGCGTCGCAAGCACGGTTTCGGGTCCGACCCGGCGCAGCGCGTGTCGCATCAGCAGTTCGGTGTTGCAGCCCTGGCAGCCGGCCAGGCCGGGCGCGAACAGGTCTTCCCAGCTGCCGACCTCGTTGTAGATGCGGGCGGTGGTCACATGCCGCAGTGCGCCGGTCGGACAGGCGGGCACACAGGCCGGCGTCCCGTCGCACATGTCGCACTTGCTGACCCGTCCGGTGGCTTCGTCGAGCGAGATGCCGGCATAGGCGCATCCGATCGTGCACAGCAGGCAATCGACGCACTTCGACGCATCCCAGTCGATGACGCCGGTGGCGCCGTTCTTGCCGAGCGCCCCGGCCGGACAGACCGACACGCACTTCGGATCGCCGCATTGGCGGCACAGCGCGAGCTCGAACTCGCCGGCCCGGCCGGGTTCGGGCCGGTCGCCGCCGCTGCGCACGATCTGGAGCAGCGCGCGTACGGTGTCGTCGGAGTCGAACTTGACTCGTGCGCAGGCCTGCATGCATTGACCGCAGCCGTCGCACTTGGACCGATCGAACGCGATCGTGGAGTAGGCTTGTCCCATGGTCTCGATTCCCCCTCAGCGCCACATTTGCGACATCAGCTCGCGGCCGGTGGCCAGCGGCTGTGCGAACAGGCGATCCTTGACCGGTGCCAGGTCGGTCCGATCGAGGATCAGGCGCGCCATGACGCCGGCGTCGAAGAATTCGTTGACGCCGAAGATGCCCGCAAGACGGTCGTCGCGGTCGAACACCGCGCGCAGGTAGCGCCCGCTGGCCGGGTCGAAGCGCACCCGCTCGTCGCCGTCGTCCGGCTTGCGGCTCGCGCCGACCGAGATCGCATGGCGTCCGAAGAAGTGGTAGGTGTTCAGCGGCACACCGCCCGGGTAGGGCTTGATGCCGGGATCGCCGGCCATCGCCATGCCGGCGATCCGTCCCTGCACGGTCGCGTCGGGCAGGATCGCGTTAATCGTCCGCGCACCGCCGAAGAAACTGCGCGCCTGCGCGCAGTCGCCCGCGGCCCACACGTCGGTCGCACTGGTGCGCATCTGGTCATCGACCAGAATGCCGCGATCGGTACCGATGCCGCTGCCGGCGAGGTAGCCGAGTTCGGGGCGCACGCCGACCGCGATCAGCAGCAGGTCCGCGTCCAGCGTCGCGCCGTCGGCGAGCGTGAGCTGCACGCCCTCGTCGGTCGGTGCGAGGCCGACCACGCGACTGTTGGTGCGTATCCTGGTGCCGGCGTCGAGGAAGGCCTGCTCGATCAGTCCCGCGGCGGTTTCGTCGAAATAGCCCGACGTGAGCCGCGGTCCCATTTCGACGATGGTCACCGCGGTGCCGGTCTTGACCAGGTTCTCGGCCGCATGCATGCCGACCAGTCCGGCGCCGAGCACCACCGCGCGGCGGGCACCGTTCATCGCGGTGCGCAGGCGGGTCGCGTCGGCCAGCGTCCGCAGCACGTGATACTCGACCTCGGTGATGCCCGGCAGCGGCGGGATGATGGGGCTGGCGCCGGTCGCGAGCAGCAGCCTGCGGTAGCCGAGTTCGGTGCCGTCCCCGAGCCTGATCGCGTGGCGGTCGGGCATTACCGCGGCCAGCGTGGTGTCGCAGAGATAGTTGATGCGGTTGCGTTCGAAATAGGCCGCATCGCGCAGATACACGCGCTCGGGCGCCGAACGACCGGACACCACATATGGCAGCACCGTCGGGGAGTAGGGCGGATGGGCGTCGCGGGTGACGACTGTGATGCGGCCCTCGTCGTCGTGCATGCGAATCGCGTCGATCGCCTCGATGGCGGCATGACTGCTGCCGACGATCAGATAGTCGGTCGTGTCCATGGGGTCTCCGTCAGTCCTTGGCATTGAGCCACACCGGCTCGTCGCAGGCGGGCCGGGTCAGCAGCGCGCGCGTGTCCGCGATGACCCGGTGGAAGTGATCGGTGGTCAGATCGGCGCCGGCCAGACCCCCGATGAAGCTTTGCGCCGGCACATGGCGTCCCAGGCGATAGAGGACGCCCAGCGTCTCCTGGAACATCGGTCCGCAGTTCCAGCGGAACGCCACCGAGCGGTCTACGACGCCGAGCGCGCGGACCTTGCGCAGGGCGTGTTTCAGCGCGGCCACCGGGAAGGGGCTGAAGGTCTTGATCTTGATCAGCCCGACCGGCTCGCCCGCTTCGCGCGCCTCGTCGATCGCGTCCTTGGCCGCGCCGGTCATGCTGCCCAGCGTCATGATCGCGTAGTCGGCGTCTTCCAGCCGGTACTCCTCGACCAGCGGCGCGAAGTGGTGTCCGGTGCGCGTCGCCCAGTCCGCGTGGATGTCCTCGATGACCTGCAGTGCGTTCTGCATGCCGCGACACTGGCCGCGCCGATAGCGCACGAAGGTCTCCGGGCCGACGCCGCCCGATCCGCCGGTGAGCGGATCCACGGCCATCGGGCGCGACGGGTCGAGTGCCACATGCCAGTTGACGTCCTTGTCGCCGAGAAACGCATCGACATCGGCCTGCTCGGGCATCTCGACGCGCGCCGCACCGTAGGACAGGTAGTTGCCGTCCAGGCAGACATTGACGGGCAGCATCACGTCATGGTGTTCAGCCAGCTTGAACGCCATCACCGTGGTGTCGAGCACTTCCTGCACGGTTTCGCAGTACATCTGGATCCAGCCGGTTTCGCGCACCGTCATCGCGTCCTGGTGGCCACCCCACACCGATTGCGGCGTGATGCCGTCGCGGGTGACGATGGTCATGACCAGCGGCAGGCGCATGCCCGGCGTGCGAAAGAAGGGCTCGAACATGAAGGCCAGACCCGGGCCACAGGTCGCGGTGTAGGTTCGGGCGCCTGCGAGCGCGGCGCCCTGCAGGATGGACAGCACCGAATGCTCGCCTTCGGCGTCGACGATGTCGGCGTCCATGCGCCCGTCCGCGATCAGTTTGGCCAGATGCTCGACGAGCGAGGACTGCGGCGTGATCGGATAGACCGCCACCATGTCGGGACGCGCGAGCGCGACGCCGAGCGCGGCGGCCTCGTTGCCTTCGCACAGCATCAGCCTGCCGCGGCTGCGGGTGGGCGATTCGGTCGTGCTCGTATTCATTGCGCCTCCGGAATCATGGTGATCGCGCGCTGCGGACACTCGTGCGCGCAGATGCCGCATCCTTTGCAGGTGTTCAGGTTGAAGTCGAACCACGCGGCCCGCTCCTCGACGCACTGCACCGGGCAATACAGCCAGCACACCGCACACTTGACGCACTTGTCGCGATCGACCACCGGGCGATCGCTGCGCCAGTCCCCGGGCAGCATCGGACTGAGGTCGGTCGCGACCGGGCACAGGTCGTCCGGCACGTTCGACTGCTTCAGGCTCAGGACCGGGTAGCGTTGATGGCGCGTGCTCATTGGGTCACCCTCCGGTCGATGCTGTGCACGTCGGTCTCGGCATAGCCGCGTTCCAGCGCGGTCAGGTTCTGGCGCAGCCCGGCGTCGCGAAACTCGGAGGCCTCGACCGCACGCCCGAGCGCGTCCAGCGAAACCGCGCCGGTGGTCCGTGCGAATGCGCCGAGCATCAGCGTGTTGGTGATCGGTCGGCCGAAGATCTCGGTCGCGATGCGCACCGCGTCGCACAAGCCGACGCGCGCGACCGTGTCCGGGACCTGCAATTCGTCGAGTCCCCGGGCGCTGGCCTGCACCAGCGTGCCGCCCGGCTTGAGGCCCGCGAAGATGTCGATCGAATTGGCCACGGTCGGATCGACGCAGATGATGCAGTCCGGCTGATAGATGTTGGTGAGCTGACGGATCTCGCGATCGCTGCAGCGCATGAAGGACATCACCGGTGCGCCACGACGCTCGAACCCGAACGACGGGATCGAGACCGCGTACTTGCCTTCCTCGACCAGCGCCATGGCCAGCATCTCGGCCGCCAGGACTGCGCCCTGACCGCCTCGCCCGTGGATTCGGACTTCGTACATGTGCTCGTCTCCTGTCGATGCCGACGGGCGCTGCGACCCGCGCAGCGCCCGTCGGCCGTGAGTCTCAGTTCCAGCCGGGTTTCACGCCGGGGCGCGCATAGCCGGGTGTGCGCGCCGGGATGTGTTCGAGCGCGAAACCCTGCGTGAAGGCGATGCGCGTGATCAACGCGAACTTGAGGCGCCAGCCGGCCGCAAGCATCGCGATGCCGGCAAGCGCCGCCAGTGCCGGGGCCAGGGTCGGCGCCAGCAATGCCACCACCAGCAGCGCCGCCGGCAGGTGATGGCCCAGTGGCAGCCACAGTCGCGATTCCCGTCCAAGCGCCTGCACCGTCTTGATCGGCGCGCCGCCCGGTCGTGACAGCGCGCGCTGGTAGCGCAGCCAAGACCAGCCGCGCAGGCCCACCAGCAGCAGCATCACGCCGGTGTGGGCGGGCCCTGGCGCCAGTGCGAGCACGAACGCGATGATCGCCAGCAGGCCTGCGCCCTCGGCGAGCCCGGTTGCGATGATCAGCGGGAGCAGGGCGGGTTCGCGCCAGGCCGGGATGCCGCGAGCGGCGGCGAGAATGCGTGCCTGGCAATACAGAAAGGCGAGGCCGGCCAGCGCGGCGAGCCACGCGACTGCCGGGGCGCCGGTCAGCAGCGCAAGCGCGCCCAGCGCGAACAGCGGCAGCGCGATGATCGCCTCGCGTGTCATCCAGGACGTGCGCGGATGCAGGAACACGTTGAGCGCACGCCACGGTCGGCCGATCTCCAGCCACACGCAGGTCAGTCCGACCGCGATGCATACCAGCGCGACCAGCGTCGCGGCGCGCAGCGGCATCGCGTGCGTGCTCGCGGCCAGGGCGGTCCACAGCAGCAGGCCGGTGCCGCTGCCGCCGCCGATGAAGTTGCCGGCCGCACGCGCGTCCCAGAAGGGTTGCAGTTCCGGTTCGACGCCTCTCATCGGGTCTTCTCCCACAGGTAGTAGAAACCCGGACCGGTGCCGAGCTCCTCGTGCATACGGAAGTGCTGGTTGTCCCGCAGCAGGCGCGAGGGCTTGCTGTCCGGATCGTCGATGTCGCCGAAGGTCAGCGCGCTGGCGATGCACGCGTTCGCGCAGGCCGGAGTGGCGTCCGGATCGATGCCCGGGGTCAGACCATGGGCGTGTCCGTAGTCGATGCGGTCGGAGCAGAAGGTGCACTTCGTCGCGACGCCGACCATTCCGGGGTCGGCCCGCTTGTGTTCATGCGCCATCGGCTCGTCGGCGTAGGCGGGTCTGGACGCGGTGACCTTGTAGCGCGCGTAGTAGGGGCAGGCGACCGAGCAGTACGCACAGCCGATGCACAGGTCGTAGTCGATGGTGACCAGGCCGTCCGCGCGCTTCTTGGTCGCGGTGGTCGGGCAGACCGATTCGCACGGCGGTTCGTCGCAGTGCTGGCAGCCGACCGGCACGAAGGTGCGCGACACGTCGGGGAATTCGCCGGACTCCAGATCCAGCACCCACCGCCACTGGACGCCCGGCGCGGTCGCGTTGGTGTGCTTGCAGGCGGCGGTGCAGGTCTGGCAGCCGACGCAGCGGCGCAGGTCGACCACCATCGCGTAACGCGTCATCGGGCGCCTCCGATTCGTGTGATCGACACCGGCACGATGTCTCCGGCCGAGCCGGTCGCGTCGGTCAGGTCCATCAACATCGGCACCAGCGCATTCATGCTGGGTACGTCGAAATTGCGCGCGTAGGGTGTGATCCAGTGATCGAACTGGCCGACCATCAGCAGGGTGTCGGGACGTATGCCCTGGCGCAGCACGACCCGGCCGCGCGTGCCGCGCAGCGGCGAGCGGACCTCGACCAGATCGCCGTCCTCGATGCCGAGCCGGGCCGCCGCCGAGGTGTTCATGATCACGCCGCGATGCCCCTTGATGTTGTCCGCGACTTCCCGAATCATCTGCAGGCTGACGTTGCCGCCCCACGCGTACTGCATGCTGCGCGCGGTGAGCAGCCAGAACGGGAAGTCCTCGGCCCGTCCGCCCAGGTTCGAGATCACCGCATCCTTGATCAGGTTGGAGAAGTCGTGGAATTCGGGCAGCGGGCGATACTCTGTGAGCTGCCGGTCCCACCAGGCGATGCCCGACTCGTGCAGGCGCCGACCGAGCTCCTGACCGATCCGGTAGATGCGCTCCTGGTAGGGCATCTCGAATCGCAGGCCCTGGTCTTCCAGGTGGGGGTACAGATACCACTGCAGGCGGGGATAGCCGATCGTGCGAAAGCCGTGTTCGCGCCACCAGTCGAGGCCGTGATCCTCCGCACCACGGGTCAGTTCTGCGCTGGCCGCGCGGCAGCTCGCATTCCAGATCGTCTCGACGTCGTGGACCTGCGCCGGATCGAGCCTGAAGTCGTAGTGCTCGCCCTTCAGCGCCACGCCGGCGGCGCCGCGATTGATCGCGTTGTTGTAGCCCTCGAGGATGCCCGCGCGTCGCGCGAGTTCGGTCGCGATCCAGGTGAAGTCGCGCGCCTCGCCCTGCGGTTCGGTGGCTGGCTGGCGCAGCGCGAAGCCCTGATGGTCCCAGAACTGCTCGACATACTTGGTGCCGCCGATGCGCAGCAGCTGCAGACTCTCGAGGTCGGTGCAGTCGGGCAGCAGCACGTCGGCGAAGTGATTGGTCTCGTCGTGCGTGTAGGCGAAGGCCACCACGAACGGAAACTTCGTGACCACCTCCTCGACCCGCGGTGTGTCCCAGAAGGAGATGACCGGATTGGTGCGGTAAAAGAACCATACGTCCGGCTGGGTCGGCTCAGGGAAGCTCTCGAAGCCGTGGCGCTGCTGCATCCATGCAAGGTGGGTCGGGCCGAGCGCGGCGCTCCAGGCGGAATTGGCCACCAGCGGGACCAGCGTCCGGTTGGCGTTGCGGATCTGCGGGCGGCCGATCCAGTTTTCCTTGTCGGTCGGGTTGAACGGGTAGTCCATGAAACCGTCGGGGCCCAGCTTCGCGCTGCTGTGACGGTCGTTGGCCGGCCGGTTCAGGCGCACCGCGGTGCCGATGGTGCCCCCGGGCACGTCGAGTGCGCCGACCAGGCAGGCCATCAATGTGCGCGCCCAGCAGCAGTCGTAGCCCCCCCAGCCGTTGTTGACGGTCTTGCCCAAGGTGATCGCGACCGGCCGAAACGGCAAAGTGCGACCCTCGATCTCGATCGTCGCACCGATCTGGGCATGATCCAGGTATTCGTTGGCGATGCGGCGAATCGTCGCCGCGGGCACGTCACATATGCCTTCGGCCCATTCCGGCGTCAGCTCGCGTTCGTGTGCGAGCAGTTTGCCGAATGCGGTCTTCACGCGCGCGTCATGATGCTCGGTCAGATCCCCGTCGGCCAGCACCTCGACGCCCGACGCGACCAACTCGCCGTCCAGCGCGGGGTCGATTCCGGGCGTGTCGAACGGCACCGCGGCGGCCTGAACGAGATCCCACACCAGCGGCTTGTGCGTGTCGGGATCGCGCAGATACAGCCCGTTGGGTGCGACCAGATAAGGGGATGCGGTCATCCGCTTCAGAAAGGGTATGTCCAGGCGCGAGCGGTCGTTCTCGAACAGCATCACGTGGATCATCGCGTGCATGAAGGCCACGTCGGTCTTGGGCTTGATGGGGACCCATTCGGCGGAGCAGCCGCCCGTGATCGACAGGTGCGGCTCGATCTGAACACGCTTGATGCCTTGCTCGACTCGGGCCGCGGCGTGTCGCGCGATCCCGCACACGCCGCCCGAGGCCTCGATGTTGCTGCCGAAGGACACGAGATAGCGGGTGCGCGGCGTGTCCGGGCAGACGATGAAGGCGCGGTGCCACAGCTCGCCATAGAGGTGCTCGGAGTGATAGCACTTCACGCCCTGTCCGCTACCGAAGCTCATGTCCACGGGACCCCATGCGCCGAGAAAGGCGGGGAAGGTGCCCATGTAGGCGGTCGGTGTGCCGCCGCCGCCGAAGCTCGCCGCGACCCGCGGATAGCCCGATGCGTCGAGCAGTCCGGTCTTGCGTATCCCGCGCAGTCGCTCGGCGATCAGATCGAGTGCCTCGTCCCATGAGATCGCGACGAAGCCAGGGTCCTCGTTGCGCCCCTTCCTCGGGTTGGTGCGCTTCATCGGCCGAAGCACGCGACTGGGGTTGTAGGTCTTCTGCACCAGGCCGAAGGCCTTCACGCACACCCGTCCGTCGGCCGGATGCACGCCCGTCGCGTCGAAGTTCGGTTCAATCGCGGTCGCCACGCCATCCTCGACCTTGACCTTGAGCAGGTCGGGGCCGGCAACGCATTGGTAGCAATAGGTCGCGACCTTTCGGGTCTGCGCCGTGCTGCTGATCGGCATCGCGTGTTCTCCTCCGCGCCGGCTTTCGATGTGCGCCGGCTTCATGGCGCGTCGCAGGCGCACATGAAGCGCCTGATCGACGAGTCCATTCTAGGAGCGTGGAGACGTTGCGCCGTTGACCTGCATCAAAGAATGACGTTAACGTCAACGAGAGCGTCTAAGATGTTCGAGTCAGTTAACGTTAACAAGAACCAAGGTCGATTGCGGGAACCGCTGTCGTCGATCCGTTTTTTGTTACACTCGCGTCAGAACCCGGCCAATCCCGGATTCCTTGATCGTCATCTGGAGTTTCTCATGTACGTAGAAAACATCATGACCCGGGAAGTCCTGTCCGTCGGACCGGGCGACTCTTTCGCGAGGATGTCCGAGATCATGCGGCTGAAGAAGCTGCGGCATCTTCCTGTGATCGAGAGCGATGGCCGTCTCGTCGGAATCGTGACAAACCGGGATGTGCAGCGTGCGCAGCCGTCGATGATCACGACGCTGGACGTGGGGGAGGTCAAATACCTGCTCGCGTCGGTGACCGCCGCAGACATCATGCACAAAAAGGTGCTCACCTGTTCGCCGCGCACGCAGATCGAGGAAGCGGCCCGCATGATGCGGCCGAACAAGATCGGCTGCCTGCCGGTGGTGGAGGCGGGACGGCTGGTCGGCATCGTGACCAGCGTCGATCTGCTCGACTATTTCCTGGACATCACCGGCTGCTGGGTGGAGGACGCGACCCGCATCACGGTCGCGCTGGCCGACCAGACCGGTCAGCTCTCCGCCCTGCTGGCATCGGTGAACGCGCATGGCGGCTACATCGTATCGGTGGTCTCACCGCATACGCCGGCGACCGAAGGCCGCCGCATGGCGGTGATCCGCTTCAAGGCGCCCGATCAGCCGGCCGTGATCGACGGTCTGCGTGCCGCCGGTTACGACGTCACCGTGGATGTCGCGGCAGGGGCGTAACGCGCCGCCGGAAGATCGAGGGGCGGTGCGGACCGAGCCGGCCTGACCGGGCCGGGCGGCTCGCTTGGACCGGCCCGTCATTCCTGTAGCAGAGGGGGATCGGGATCCTCGTTCCAGCCCTGTTCGGGGCGTTCGACCCGAGTCAGCCAGCGTTCGAGCAGCGTGACATGCTCGACTTCGCTCTCGAGCAGTTCCTGCGCGGTTTCCCGCACCGCTGGGTTTTCCCCTCGCTCCGCCAGATTGCGGTAGAACTCGACACCGAGCTTCTCGTGTTTGAGCGCCAGCGCGATTGCATGCCAGGGATGCATCAGGTAATGGATCTCGCGTGCGATGGTCGAGGGCGCTTCCGGGCTTTCGGGCGTCTCCCATGCATAGTCCCATGGCGCGATGTGCGGCAACTCCATGCCCTCGCCGAGCGCATTCACGCTGTCGACATGCAGGCGTTCGATCGCCGCGAGCTTGCGGAACAGTGCTGCGACCTCATGGTTGTTGTGCACTTCCATCTGGTCGGCGAGTTCGGCATAGCGCTCGGCGGCCTCGGTCTCCATCGCGAGCGCGTGAGCGAGCAGCTGCTCCACCGATTCGATGTCCTTGTCGTCGTTTTCGCGGGGCTCGGTGGGGCTCATATCACAAACTCCTTCTCCAGTTCGGTGACGGAATCTACGCTCGGCGTCGGGGCGGGGCGGTAGGGTCGGCGGTCGCCGCGGTAGAGCACGCCGATGTTGAAGCCGTCGTCGGTCATCAGGCGGCGCGCGGCGCGGGCCGGGTCGTCGGTGGGCTCGACCGGTGCGGTATGGACCGCGTCCTTCCAGTCGCGCTGTTCGGGGCGGAAGGTCACGCACGGACTGAGCAGCTGCACGAAGGAGAAGCCGGGATGACGTATCGCCTCGGTGATCAGCCGGGCGGTGCCATTCGGATCGCCGGAGAAACCGCGTGCGATGAAGTTGGCCCCGGATGCCAGTGCGATCACCAGCGGGTGGAAGGGGTTGATCCCGGTCCCGTGCGGCGTGAGCTTGCTCTTCTCCCAGTCGGGCGCGGTGGTGGGCGAGGCCTGGCCCTTGGTCATGCCATAGACCTCGTTGTCCATCACGATGTAGGTCATGTCGACGTTGCGCCGGCAAGCGTGCAGGAAGTGATTGCCGCCGATCGAGAAACCGTCGCCGTCGCCGCCGGACGCGATGACGGTGAGCTCGGGCCGGCTCACCTTGATGCCGGTAGCGATCGGCAGCGCACGGCCATGCACGCCATGGAAGCCGAACACGTTGGTGTAGGCGGGGATGCGGGAGGAGCAGCCGATCCCCGAAACCAGGGCCACGTTTTCGGGTGCCAGGGACAGTTCGGCGAGGGCCTTGGTGATCGCCGACAGCACCGAGTAGTCGCCGCAGCCGGGGCACCACACGGGTTTGACGTCCGATTTGTAGTCGCGTGCCGTGTAGCTCGGGCAGGCAGAGGTCGCATCCATGTTCAGCTCCAGTCGGAAAGTTGACGGACGATTTCGTCGGGACGGATCGGCAGGGGGCCGGGACGGTGGAAGGCGCGCACTTCTCCGGGAAGGTCGTAATGTGCGCGCAGGTAGCGGTGGAACTGGGCGCCGTGGCTCTGTTCGACCACCAGAATGCGCTTCGCATCGTCGAGCGCGACTGCGATCTTGTCCGGCAGGAAAGGGGCGAGCAGGCGCATCGACACGAGGCGGGCACGCTTTCCGGCCGCCCGCCAGCGCGCCAGCGCCTCGCGCACCGGGCCGGTGGTCGAGCCCCAGGTCAGCACCACGATGTCGCCGTCCCCGTCGATGTCGGCCCAGTGGGTTCCGTAGTCATGACCGGTGAGCTTGTGCAGACGCTTGTCGAGCTGGGCGAGATGGTCCGCCGCCTGACTCGACGGAGTGCCGGTCTCGTTGTGCTCGAGGCCGTCGGCGGTGTACTGATACCCCTTCATGCCGGGTTCGGCCATCGGTGAAACGCCGGACGGGGTGATCCGGTAGCGCCGGTAGGGTTCGGAGGCGTCCCCGTCGGGCCTGAGCCGCATCGCACGCAGTCCCGGGTCCTGCGGTGGTGGGATCGTCGCACGGCTCTGCCCGAGCGACTGGTCCGACAACACGATCGCGGCGGTCTGCAGCGCCTCGGCCAGATGCACCGCCCACTGCGTAGTGAAGGCGCAGTCCGCGATCGAATTGGGTGCGAGGACCAGGTGCGGCGCATCGCCATGCAGCCCGTACAGCGCAATGTTCAGATCGCTCTGTTCGGATTTGACCGGAATGCCGGTGGATGGGCCGCCACGCATCACGTCGATGACGACGACCGGCGTCTCGGCCGCAACAGACAGGCCTATGGACTCCATCATCAGCGCGAGCCCCGGGCCGGCCGTGGCGGTCAGCGACGGCGTGCCCGCGTAGGACGCACCGATGATCTGGTTGATGGAGGCGAGTTCGTCTTCCGCCTGCACGAGCACGCCCCCGAGTCTGGCCAGATTCGGTGCCAGCCATTCGAGCACCTCGGTACCCGGTGTGATCGGGTAGGCGGCGACGAAGCGCACACCGCCGCGGACCGCCCCCAGGCCGGCGGCCTCGTTGCCGGTGATGCTCCACAGGCGGGCACGCTCGCCATGGGCAGGCTCCAGCGGCCTGAGCTGCGGGAGCGTCGTCGCCAGATCCCGTCCGGCGCAGACCGACGCCCTGCTCGCCTCGAGCGCGTCTGCTCCCTTCTTCTTCAGGGTACCGGTCAGCACCTCCATGATGGAGTCCTCGGGCAGGCCGATCAGCGCGGCGACCGCCCCCAGGGCGATCATGTTGGGCCTACCGCCCGGAATCTCCTTCGCGATCTTCTTGAACGGGATCTCGGCGGTACGCGTGCCCTTGGCACGTATCTGCTCCGGAAAGTCGCCACCGTCCGGGTCGCCGAGCACCAGGCTGCCGGCGTTCATCGGAATCTCGGCCGAGAAGCGCCCCACGTTCTGCCAGTCGATCGCGACCAGCAGATCGTAGTCGTCGTCGTGTGACTGGACCGGTTCGGTCGACAGCCGCAGCATCGCGGCCGCCTCGCCGCCACGGATCTGCGCGCCTGACGAGCGCGTCATGTACGCGTACCAGCCGGCATGGCCGGCAGCGTCGAGCAGCATGTTGCCGGCGGTCATCACGCCTGCGCCGCCGCTGCCGGCGAATGTGATCGAAATGGATCGGGCTGTCATCCTAGTCTCCAGGTTCGTCTTCGGTCCGGCTGGACCGGACCCTTGTGCGTCGCCCGGTCGCAACCCGTCCGACGACGGGAGCCGGGGGCGGCTTGCGCGGGGCGCAATCGGGTGTTCAAGTTACGACCAGAGTTTACGTTGACGCAAACGTCAATCTGTTGACGTAGGTCAACTACCCTCTTTTCCTTGTCCGATAGAGTTCATCCAACGCGACACCGATCGGATTCAGCGGTGGCAGCAACCAAATTCAGAGTTAACGTAAACGTGAACGTAAATAAAACGGCGATGAATGCGCCGGTGCATGGAGACAGCAGATGAGCGGCAATCCATATCGGTGGTTGATGACGGGTGTGGGCGAACCGATGACCCGTTGCGATTTCACCGTCGATGCACTCGCCGACGACGAAGTTCTGGTCGAGGTGGCCGGTTGCGGCGTCTGTCATACCGACCTCGGCTACTACTACGACGGCGTGCGCACGAACCTGTCCCTGCCGCTCGCGCTGGGCCATGAGATCAGCGGGCGGGTGACGCAGGCGGGCGTCGCCGCCAGCGGGTGGCTCGGTCGCGCCGTCATCGTTCCAGCGGTGATCCCCTGCGGCAAGTGCGAACTGTGCGTGACCGGGCACGGCACGATCTGCCGCGACCAGGTGATGCCGGGCAACGACATCCAGGGTGGCTTTGCGTCGCATGTCGTGGTCCCGGCGCGTGGCCTGTGTCGCGTGGATGAAGCGCGCCTGGCTGCTGCCGGGCTCGGTCTGGCCGATGTGTCGGTGGTGGCCGACGCGGTGACCACGCCCTATCAGGCAGTGCTGCAGGCCGAGGTCGAGCCGGGCGACGTCGCGATCGTGATCGGCGTCGGGGGCGTCGGCGGATACGCGGTGCAGATCGCACATGCATTCGGTGCACACGTGATCGCTGTCGATGTCGATCCGGGCAAGCTCGAGTTGATGACGCAGCACGGTGCCGCGCTGACGCTCGACGCGCGTGAGCTGTCAGGCCGCGACCTGAAGAAGGCGGTCGAGGCGCATTGTCGCGGCAATGGCCTGCGCACGAACCGGTGGAAGATCTTCGAATGCTCCGGTAGCGGTGCTGGCCAGACCAACGCATACGGCTTGCTGACGCATGGTGCGACGCTGGCCGTGGTCGGTTTCACGATGGATCGCATCGAAGTCCGGCTCTCGAATCTGATGGCCTTTCATGCGCGTGCGCTCGGCAACTGGGGCTGCCTGCCCGAGCACTATCCGGCCGCGCTCGATCTGGTGCTGGACGGTCGCATCGACCTCGCGAGTTTCGTCGAGCGGCATCCGCTCGACCAGATCAACGAGGTGTTCGAGGCTGCCCATGCGCACCGGCTCGGCCGGCGCGCGATCCTGACGCCGTGACCGGCGTATGCGCCTTTCACACCGCAACGTGACGACAAGACAGTGGAGATCCGCATCATGAATCGAAGCACCGCAACCCTGATCGAGCAAACCGCGCCGGCCCGGCTGGCAGACCACAACCTGGTTCCGGAAAAGGTCGTTCCGGGCGTGCTGTACGAGAAGCGCCCGGCGCGTGACCTGAACGGCAACGTGGTGCCCGAGCTTTACAACGTCTGGATCACGCTGGACAACCCCAAACAGTACAACTCCTACACGACCGACATGGTCAAGGGCGTGATCCTGGCCTTTCGCGCAGCCTCGAATGCGCGCGACGTGGTTTCGGTGGTGTTCACCGGCAGCGGCGACAAGGCTTTCTGCACCGGCGGCAACACCAAGGAGTACGCCGAGTATTACGCCGGGAACCCGCAGGAATACCGCCAGTACATGCGGCTGTTCAACGACATGGTGTCGTCCATCCTCGCCTGCGACAAGCCGGTGGTGTGCCGGGTCAATGGCATGCGTATCGGGGGCGGTCAGGAGATCGGCATGGCGGCGGACTTCACGATCGCGCAGGATCTGGCCAACTTCGGGCAAGCCGGACCCAAGCACGGTTCGGCCGCGATCGGCGGCGCGACCGACTTTCTGCCGTTGATGATCGGCTGCGAGCAGGCGATGGTTTCGGCCACGCTGTGCGAACCGTTCTCGGCGCACAAGGCGAACCGGCTGGGCATCTGCATGCAGGTGGTTCCGGCGCTGAAGGTCGATGGCCGCTTCGTGGCCAACCCGCTGGTGGTCACCGACCGCTATCTGGACGAGTTCGGCCGCATCGTGCATGGCGAATTCAAGACCGGTGAGGCGCTGGCCGAGGGCAAGGCGCTGCTCAAGCGCGGTGAGATCGATCTGTCGCTGCTGGACGAGGCGGTCGAGCAGCTGTGCGCGAAGCTGATCGGTACCTTCCCGGAGTGCCTGACCAAGAGTTTCGAGGAACTGCGCAAGCCCAAGCTCGACACCTGGAACCGCAACAAGGAAAACAGCCGCGCGTGGCTCGCGCTGAACATGATGAACGAGGCGCGCGCGGGCTTCCGTGCTTTCAACGAGGGCAACAGGGACACTGGGCGCGAGATCGACTTCACCGCGCTGCGCCGTGCGCTCGCCAAGGGCACCCCCTGGACGCCGGAATTGATCGACAGCCTGATGCCGGGAGCGCAGTGATGGTCGACTCCGATACGCCGCTCAAGGTCTGGCACGAGCGCGACGGCGGCCTGCTGCGGATGCGTCTCGCACGGCCCAAGGCGAACATCGTCGACGCTGCGATGATCGCGGCGCTGCACGGCGCGTTCGAGACCCATGTCGGCGCACCGGCGCTGCGCGCGGTGATGTTCGATGCCGAGGGTCCGCACTTCAGTTTCGGCGCGAGCGTCGAGGAGCATCTCCCGCAGCAATGCGCGCAGATGCTGCGCGGGCTGCACGCGCTCATCAAGGCCATGCTCGACTGCCCGGTGCCGATCCTGGTCGCGATCCGTGGCCAGTGTCTCGGCGGCGGGCTGGAGGTCGCCGCGGCCGGCAGTCTGCTGTGCGCGACCCCGGAAGCCCGCTTCGGCCAGCCCGAGATCAGGCTCGGGGTGTTCGCGCCCGCTGCGTCATGCCTGCTGCCTCCGCGCATCGGGCAGTCGCGCGCGGAGGATCTGCTGTGGTCCGGACGCAGCATCGACGGTGTCGAGGCGTATCGGATCGGACTGCTCGATCAACTCGCCGACGACCCCGAGGCCGCGCTGCTGCACTGGTACGACGAGCATGTCGCGCATGTCAGCGCGAGCTCGCTGCGCTTCGCGGTGCGCGCTGCACGGCAGGCGTTCGCGGCTGCCGTCAAGGACCGGCTGGACAGCGTCGAGGCGCTCTACCTCGACGAACTGATGGCGAGTCATGACGCGGTGGAAGGTCTCCGCGCCTTTCTGGACAAGCGTTCCGCACACTGGGAGAACCACTGACCATGAGCACTGCAGACATCATCAGGCGCTGTGAGGCGCTGTACGACGACCTCGAATTCACTGCCGCAAAGCAATGGAAGGAGGCCGATCCGGACCGCAAGGTCATCGCCTACATGCCGGTCTATGTGCCGCGCGAGATCATCCACGCGGCCGGCATGCTGCCGCTCGGCATCATGGGCGGTGGCGATCAGCTCGAGGTCATCCATGGCGACGCCTTTTACCAGAGCTACATCTGCCGGATCCCGAGGTCCACGATCGAACTCGGTCTGTCGAAGCGGCTCGACTTCGTCGATGGCATGCTGTTTCCCAGCATCTGCGACGTGATCCGCAATCTGTC
The DNA here is from genome assembly GCF_048158365.1 of Denitraticella aggregata. Lineage (NCBI taxonomy): Bacteria > Pseudomonadati > Pseudomonadota > Betaproteobacteria > Rhodocyclales > Zoogloeaceae > Denitraticella > Denitraticella aggregata. Next base: position 189,269 of record NZ_JBLLNL010000001.1, read on the forward strand.
TGGCATGTGGAAGATGATGTTTCCGGGCAAGTACGTGCGCTACTTCGACGTGCCGCAGAACTACAGCGACGACATCGGCGGCAATTACTACATCAACGAACTGAACGAGCTGCGCGAGGGCCTGGAGCACCTGTCCGGTCGGAAGATCACCGACGAGGCGCTGCACGCGTCGATCGAGGTGTACAACCGCAACCGGCAACTCGTGATGGACGTGTATGCGATGCGTTCGCGCGAGCCGTGGAAGGTCCCGTCCTCGGAAGTCTATCTGTTGATGCGGGCCGGCCTGGTGCTGCCGGTGGAGGAGCACAACCAGATGCTCGCGGACTATCTCGCCGCCGCCGAGACGGTCGAGGCCATCAAGCGCGACAACTGCCGGGTCGTGATCAACGGTTCGTTCTGCGAGCAGCCGCCTTTGAACCTGATCAAATCCATCGAATTGTCGGGCTGCTACATCGTCGATGACGACTACATTCTGGTGCACCGCTGGCTGCAGAATGCGGTGCCGACCAGCGGCGATCCGATGGAGAACCTGTCCAGGGCCTTCCTGCATGAATCGGCGAGTACCGCCGCGAAGTACGACACTTGCGAGAAGGAGAAGGGCATGTTCCTGCTCAAGCAGGTCAGGAAGAACGCCGCGGAGGGGGTGATCTTCGCGGCACCGAGCTTCTGCGATCCGGCCCTGCTCGAGCGCCCGATGCTGGCCGACCGTTGTTCGGAACACAACGTTCCGTACATCTCCTTCAAGTACGCCGAGAACTCCGGCCAGATGCAGCCGATTCGCGAACAGGCCGGCACCTTCGCCGACTCGATCAAACTCTGGAGCTGACCATGAACGCCAAGACCGATAGCGAGATCATCAAGGAACCTTCGATGCTGAAGCAGAAGGCGATGATCGCGGGCAACTACGACCGACTGACCGGCACACGGGAGTCGGGCGAGAAGATCGTATCGACCTTCGTGCCCGGGAACCTGAACGAACTGATCATGTGCTTCGACATGGTGAACAACCTGCCGGAGACCAACGCGATCCAGAACGGCCTGCGCAAGCAGAGCGGTGCGATGATCATGGACGCGGAGAAGGCGGGTCACTCGGAGGACGTGTGCACCTACGTGAAGGCCGACATCGGCATGATGGGTCGGGGCAACATCGCGCCCAACGGCAAGCCGATGCCAGCGCCGGACCTGTTGCTGCTGTCCTACACCGGTTGCTTCACCTTCATGAAGTGGTTCGAACTGCTCCGCCACGAATACAAGTGTCCGACCGTGATGCTGCAGATTCCGTACCAGGGCGACGGCAAGATCACGAAGAACATGCGCGACTTCGTCGTCAAGCAGCTCAAGGAAGAAGTGATCCCGATGTTCGAGCAGGTGTCGGGGGTCAAGTTCGACATCGACCGGCTGCGCGAGTACCTGAAGAACTCGGCCGAAGCCGAGGACAACCTGGTGTGGGTCCTCGAGAGCGGCAAGAACAAGCCGTCACCGATCGATGCGTATTTCGGCGGCGTGTATTACATCGGCCCGATCTTCACCGCGTTCCGCGGCACCCGCGACGCGGTCGAGTATTACGGCCTGCTGCGCAAGGAAGTGGAGCAGCGCCTTGCCGAGGGCAAGGGGCCGATCACGCCGGAAGGCGACCTGAAGGACGAGAAGTACCGCCTCGTCGTCGAGGGCCCGCCCAACTGGACGAGCTTCCGCGAGTTCTGGAAGCTCTTCTACGACGAGGGCGCGGTCGTCGTCGCGAGTTCCTACACCAAGGTGGGCGGGCTCTACGACCAGGGTTTCCGCCACGACCCGAGCGATCCGCTCGGTACGCTCGCCGACTACTGCCTCGGTTGCTACACCAACAACAACCTGCCGCAACGGGTGGATCTGCTCGAGAAGTACATCAACGAGTACCAGGCCGACGGTCTGCTGATCAACTCCATCAAGAGCTGCAACAGTTTCTCGGCCGGACAGCTGCTGATGATGCGCGAGATCGAGAAGCGCACCGGCAAGCCGGCCGCGTTCATCGAGACCGACCTCGTCGATCCACGCTACTTCTCGCATGCGAACGTCAAGAACCGGCTCGAAAGCTATTTTCAGATGATCGACCAGAAGCGCGGCAGCGTCGCGCTGGCTGCGGCTTGAGGAGCGAATCATGGAATGTTTCGTCGGAATCGACCTGGGTTCGACCACGACCAAGGCGGTCGTCATGGACACGAACGGCCAGGTGCTCGGCCGTGGGATCACCAACTCGCGGTCCAACTACGACACTGCCGCGCGCGTGTCGAAACTCGAAGCCTTCATCGACGCGCGGCTGTGCCTGATCCGGCGCGAACTGGACAAGGAGGAAGGGGTACGGGGCCGGGTGGAGGACATCCTCGCCGGACTCACGCGCAACTTCCGGCGTGAGCAGTTCATCGAACAGCTCGCCGATCTAGAGCAGACCTGCGTCGCGAACGTCGAGGGACCGCGCTTCGCCGGCATGAAAAAGCGTATCGTCGCGGCGCTGACCGAGCTGTTCCGTCGCCTGCGAGAGGAAGAGGCCGATGCGCTGTTCGCGCCGGACGCGCAGCGCAAGTCGGACTTCTTTCGCGATCTGGCCGGCTCGCGCTTCATGCAGTGCGGCGAGGAGGTCGCCCGCGATACCGACGTCGAGTTCGATCATCTGCTGCACATGTACGATAAGTCCATCATCGAGGTGGAGAACCGCCCGCCCTCGGCCGACATGAACCGCAAGTTCCGCAGCGCGATGGAACGGGTGCGTGCCGAGATCGCGGGTGAGCTGCTGGACACCGCGGCACTGGAGGCCCCGATCGCGACGGCCCTGGACGTTGACATGCAGGAGCGATACGTGGTCGGTACTGGCTACGGTCGCGTGCGCCTGCCCTTCCCGAAGGAGCACATCCGCTCCGAGATCCTGTGCCATGGTCTGGGCGCGCACCTGATGTACCCCGCCACGCGCACCGTGCTCGACATCGGCGGTCAGGACACCAAAGGCATACAGATCGACGACAAGGGCATCGTCATGAACTTCCAGATGAACGACCGCTGTGCCGCCGGCACCGGTCGCTACCTGGGATATGTCGCCGACGAGATGAACATGGGTCTGCACGAGCTGGGGCCGCTGGCGATGAAGGCGACCAAGACGATACGCATCAACTCGACCTGCACCGTGTTCGCCGGCGCCGAACTGCGCGACCGTCTGGCCCTGGGCGACAAGCGCGAGGACATCCTGGCCGGTCTGCACCGCGCGATCATGCTGCGCGCGATGTCCATCATCTCGCGCTCGGGCGGCATCACCGACCAGTTTACCTTCACCGGCGGGGTCGCCAAGAACGAGGCCGCGGTGAAGGAGCTGCGTCAGCTGGTCAAGGAGAACTACGGCGACGTGAAGATCAACATCGATCCCGATTCAATCTATACCGGGGCTCTGGGCGCGTCCGAATTCGCCCGGCGCGCGGTCGTGGAGGCATGACATGACTATCACCGCAGGCATCGACATCGGCACCGGCGCGGTCAAGACGGTGCTGTTCCGCAGCGAAGGCGACACGCACGAATGGCTCGCGAAGCGCAACGACCGGATCCGTCAGCGCGATCCGTTCAAGCTCGCCGAGCAGACCTACAACGAACTGCTCGAGGAAGCGGGCATCCGGCCCGACGAGGTCGCGTACGTGGCGACCACCGGGGAGGGCGAGAGCCTGCACTTCCACACCGGGCATTTCTACTCGATGACGACCCATGCGCGCGGCGCGGTGTATCTGAACCCGGACGCGCGGGCGGTGCTGGACATCGGCGCGCTGCACGGTCGCGCGATTCGCTGCGACGCGCGCGGCAAGGTCGAGCAGTACAAGATGACCAGCCAGTGTGCGTCCGGATCGGGCCAGTTTCTCGAGAACATCGCGCGCTACCTCGGCATCGCGCAGGACGAGATCGGCGGGCTGTCGAGCCAGGCCGACAATCCCGAGGTCGTGTCCAGCATCTGTGCGGTGCTGGCCGAGACCGACGTGATCAACATGGTGTCGCGCGGGATCACCGCGCCCAACATTCTGAAGGGCATCCACATCTCGATGGCCGGGCGGCTCGCGAAGCTGCTCAAGTCGATCGGTGCGCGCGAGGGCGTCGTGCTCGCGACCGGCGGTCTTGCGCTCGACGAGGGGCTGATGAAGACCCTCAACGAGTCGACCAGGGAACAGAAGATGGCGGTGGTCTGCCACAACCATCCCGATTCGCCGTTCGCCGGCGCGATCGGTGCCGCCCTTTGGGGTGCGTTCCGGCACGAAAAACTCGCCCGCCTGGGCGAACAGGTAGCAGCTTGACCCAATCGATCTGGAGGACTCAATCATGGCCTTGCTAATCAATGACGACTGCACGGCATGCGATGCATGCGTCGAGGAATGCCCGAACGAGGCGATCACCGCGGGCGACCCGATCTACGTGATCGATCCGATGAAATGCACCGAATGTGTCGGTGCGTTCGATGAGCCCCAGTGCAGGCTCGTGTGTCCTGCCGACTGCATCCCCGAGAATCCGGATTTTCGCGAATCGCGGGATGAACTGACCGCCAAATACCACAGCCTGCACGGCTGAAACCATGCCGGGCGCCCTGCCGCGCCCTGATTCTTCGGTCATTTCTGGGGGATATGATGACTTCAAGCAACGATCTGCGCCTGCGTCGGCTGGAACAGCGCGACATCGAACAGCTTGTCCGGTTGGACCGCGCCAGCAGCGGCGAGGCACGCAACGGCTTCTTCGAGCGCCGGCTCAGGGCCGAGACGACCTGGCCGGACGGTTTTTTTTCGTGTGTCGCGGAGCAGGGCGATGCCGTGGTGGGGTTCATCCTCGGACATCTGCTCGACGGCGAATTCGGCGTCAGGAGTCGCGTCGCGGTGCTCGATGCGATCTCGGTGGATCCGGCGCATCAGCGGCACGGGCTCGCGCGTACATTGATGAGCGAATTCGATCGCAGCGCGGTCGAGCGGGGCGCGAAGGAGATGCGCACCCAGGCCCAGTGGGATCAGCCGGGTCTGGTGGAGTTCTTCTCGGCCGCCGGCTTCAGACTCGCCCCGCGGGTCGTGCTCGAGCGTCCCACCGAGTTCGTGAATTTCTGAACTTGCCCGGAACAGGACCCCAGACGGAGATAGACGATGTCCAGCCGCCTTCACCCCACCACCAAGCAGTTGCTCGACCAGTTCTCGCAGGAGCCGGATTACAGCGACCCGAGCCAGGATCAGTTCGAGGCGCTGTCGCGCGACCGCATCCCGGTGCGCTCTCTCGGCGCGTCCGATCTCGATGCGGTCGTGCGCATCGACCGCCATGCCGCCGGTCTGGATCGGCGCCCCTACTATCAGCGCAAGTTCGACGAGGCCCTTGGCGACGCGGGCGTGCGGGTGTCGCTGGTCGCCGAACAGGACGACATGGTCGTGGGTTTCGTCATGGCGCGCGTCGATTACGGCGAGTTCGGCCGGGCTGCGACCACCGCGGTGATCGACACGATCGGCGTCGATCCGGCCATGATCGGTCGCGAGATCGGCCGTGCGCTGATCTCGCAGCTGCTCGCGAACCTCGCGTCGCTGCGGGTCGAGTCGGTGCGCACCGAGATCGAGTGGAATCGCTTCGGTCTGGCGCGCTTCCTCGAGCGTTGCGGCTTCCAGCCCGGCCAGCAGCTCGCGTTGTCGCGCGCGCTGGGATGACGGCCATGGTGGATCGTCCGGCCGCGCGACCGTCGATCGGGACCTGCGGCCGCTTGCATCCGGGCGTCGACAATGTCGATGTCCGCCAAGGGAGAGACGCGACATGAGTCCCACGGGGGAGCTTTGCGGGCGGGTTGCGATCGTGACCGGGGGCGCGCGCGGCATCGGACGTTCGATCGTCGATGCGCTGTCCGCCCGGGGCGTCCGGGTACACGTATTCGATCAGGCCGACGTCAACGAATCCAGCGGGCAACTGCACCGGGTGGATATCGCCCGGCCCGCGAGCATCGCCGAAGCGCTGGACGGACTCCCGGAGCCGGCGACGCTGCTGGTCAACAACGCCGGTATCACGCGCGACCGCAGTCTGCTCAAGATGAGCGACGAGGAATGGCGTACGGTCCTCGACGTCAATCTCGGGGGGGCCTTCAACCTGATCCGGGCATGCGCGCCGGCGATGGTCGCGGCCGGATGCGGCAGCATCGTGAACATCACATCGATCAACGGCATGCGTGGCAAGTTCGGCCAGGCGAACTACAGCGCGGCCAAGGCAGGGCTGATCGGCCTGACCAAGACCGCCGCGCGTGAGCTCGGTCCCAAGGGTGTGACGGTGAATGCGGTGGCACCCGGCATGGTGATGACCGACATGGCCCGGACGCTGCCGGCGGAGGTGCTCGAACGTGCGCGGGACGAGAGTGTCCTGAACCGTCTGGCAACGCCGGAAGACGTTGCGGCGGCAGTGGTCTTTCTGCTGTCCGACATGGCGCGAATGATCACCGGCGAAGTCATTCGGGTCGATGGCGGTCAGTACATCTAGCCGAGGTAAGAGGCGGAACCAGCCCACTGCGTCGGGTCCGGTCCGGTGCAGTCCAGCGTCACTCCATTCGCATGGCATCAAGCGGAGCGAAGCGCTGCGTGACGAAGATGGGAGACCGGTCGGCGATACCGGCGCTGCGGCCGCGCGGAGCAGATTACCCGCATTGGGAAGGCTTGAAACGGCGCGGAAAGTCCCGCGCGCCGGCATTGCGCCGGCATGACGAGGCGTGCCAAAAATGAAGGAATCGTTTAACATGCGTTTGACGTTTACGTACAGTTTTGGAAAAAAGTCGACGTTTACGAAACGAGAGTTGTAGAGGGGTTGTGAACAGTGCCGGCGCGATGCCGCGCACTTGTCTAAATACAATAGTCAGGAGGAGACACCATGAAACTCAAGAAGTCCTTGCTCGTTGCGATCACTCTGGCCTTTGCGGTCGGTGCCGCGGAGGCCCAGATCAAGGTCGGGGTGACGGTTTCGGCGACCGGACCGGCCGCATCGCTGGGTATTCCGGAACGCAACACGGTCGAGCTGATGCCCAAGGAGATCGGCGGTCAGACGATCCAGTACATCGTGCTCGACGACGCGTCCGACACCACGTCGGCGGTCAAGAACATCCGCAAGTTCGTCGATGAGGATCGCGTCGATGTGGTGCTTGGTTCGACCACGTCGCCAAACTCGCTCGCGATGATCGAGGTCGCGGCCGAGGCGGGCACGCCCATGATCGCCTGGGCGGCGTCCAGCCGCATCGTCGAGCCGGTCGAAGGTCCCCGCCGCTGGGTGTACAAGACCCCGCAGAACGATCAGCACATGGCCACCGCGATCATCGAGCACATGATCAACCAGGGGGTCAAGGCGGTCGGCTTCATCGGTTTCGCCGATGCCTACGGCGAAGGCTGGCTGCAGCATTTCCGCACCCTAGCCGAGCTTCGCGGCCTTACGATGACCAGCGTGCAGCAATACAACCGCACCGACACGTCGGTCACCGGTCAGGTGTTGCAGCTGATATCCTCGCGTCCGGATGCAATTCTGATCGCGGGGTCCGGTACGCCGGCCGCGCTGCCGCAGAAGACACTGGTCGAGCGCGGCTACAACGGCAAGATCTACCAGACCCACGGCGTCGCGAACAACGACTTCCTGCGTGTGTGCGGACGCGACTGCGAGGGTACCTTGCTGCCTGCGGGTCCGGTTCTGGTCGCCGCTCAACTGCCGGATTCGAATCTGGTCAAGGCGAGCGCGATGGCGTACATCACCGCCTATGAGGCTGTACACGGTCCGGGGAGTGTGTCCACCTTCGGCGCGCACGCCTGGGATTCCGGCGTGCTGCTGCAGGCGGCGATTCCGGAGGCCCTCAAGCATGCCCAGCCCGGCACCGCCGAGTTCAGGGCCGCGCTGCGCGACGCGCTTGAGAATGTGCGCGAAGTCGCCGGTGCGCACGGCATCTTCAACATGAGCCCGACCGACCATCTTGGCCTGGATCAACGCGCACGTGTGATGGTCCAGATCCAGGATGGGGCCTGGAAACTCGCCAACTGACAATCGAAGCCGGTGTCGGCGCGGCCACGGATCTCTGATCCGTGGCCGCGCGCGCGGATTGCGTCTGGATGCGCCGATTGGCCGTGCATGTCGTTGCATCCAGTTGCACGACCGACGCGGCCGGTACGCTTAATCATCGAGTTGAACCTGAAAGTCCCGCGCCCATAGTCCGTCGATGGCGCGGCCTCGAAGGGTTTGGCGCCGTGACGGTCGGTTGCGGGCATGCGGAGCGGGCGCTCTAGGCGTCCCGGCCGGTTGGCAGGTAGGGGTAAAGCATGGATTTTCAGATAGCGCTGATCCTGGGTCAGGACGGCATCACGAACGGCGCGATCTATGCGCTGCTCGCGCTCGCCCTGGTGCTGGTCTTCGCGGTGACCCGGGTGATCTTCATTCCGCAGGGGGAGTTCGTCGCGTACGGCGCCTTGACCCTGGCGATGATAGAGAACGGCGTCTTTCCTGCGACGATGTGGTTGCTGATCGGCGCCGGCGTCGTCGTCACCGTGGTTGACGGTCTGGGCGCCCTCAGAAACGGTCAGGGACGCAAGCTCGTCGGCCTCGCCGCGGTCAATCTGGCCTACCCGTTGCTGCTGCTCGGGCTGATGTGGTCGCTGCCGCTGCGGGATCTTCCGCTGGCGCTGCAGGTGCTGGCGACACTGCTGATCGTCGTGCCGATGGGGCCGATGATGTATCGCCTCGTCTACCAACCGATCGCCGAAGCGCCGGTGCTGGTATTGCTGATCATCTCGGTCGCCGCGCACGTCGCGATGGTCGGCCTCGGTCTGGTGTTCTTCGGTCCCGAGGGCTACCGGACGTCGCCGTTCTCGCTGGCGCGTTTCGAAGTCGGTCCCATATTCATCACCGGCCAGACGATCTGGGTCGTTCTGTCGTCGCTGTTGCTGATCGTCGCGCTGGCGTTGTTCTTCGGCCGCACGATCTACGGCAAGGCGCTGCGCGCGACCGCGATCAACCGAAACGGCGCTCGCTTGATGGGCATCTCCCCGATGCTGGCGGGCAAGCTGACCTTCTTTCTGGCCGCCTTGATCGGCGTGCTGTCGGGCGTGCTGATAAGCCCGATCACGACGATCTACTACGACACCGGATTCCTGATCGGTCTGAAGGGTTTCGTCGCGGCGATCATCGGCGGCCTGGCCAGCTATCCGATCGCCGCGTTCGGCGCCTTGCTGGTCGGTCTGCTCGAGTCATTCAGTTCGTTCTGGGCCAGCGCCTATAAGGAGGTCATCGTCTTCACGCTCGTCATTCCGGTGCTCGTCTGGCGATCGCTGACCACGCACCACATGGAGGAAGAGGAATGAAGTTCGAGCTTTCTCCGCGTGTGCTGACCATCGCACTGGTACTGCTGCTCGCATTCGCGCCGCTGCTTGTAAACCCGTATTACATCACGGTGCTGAACTATATCGGCCTGTACTCGATGGTGGCGATCGGGTTGGTTCTGCTGACCGGCGTCGGCGGGCTGACCAGTTTCGGCCAGGCCGCCTTCGTCGGGGTCGGCGCCTATGCGACCGCGGTACTCACCACAGCGACGGACCTGCCAGGGTGGCTTGCCTGGCTGGGTTGGTCGCCGTGGCTGTCTCTGCTCGCTGGCCTGTTTGTGACCGGTGCGCTGGCCTTCGTGATCGGTTCGTTTACGCTGAAACTGTCCGGTCACTACCTGCCGCTGGGTACGATCGCGTGGGGCATCAGCCTGTATTTCCTGTTCGGCACGATGGCCATCCTGGGCGGACACACCGGTTTTGGCGGCATTCCACCGATCGCGATCCTGGGCTACGAGTTGCGTCAGGGGCACGAGATCTTCTATCTGATCTGGGCGTTCGTACTGCTGGCGGTGTTCACGTCGCTGAATCTGCTGGATTCGCGTGAGGGGCGGGCCATCCGTGCGCTCAAGGGTGGCATGGTGATGGCAGAGGCGATGGGGGTCCACACCGCACGCTCGCGCATGATCATCTTCGTCATCGCGTCGCTGCTCGCGTGCACGTCGGGCTGGCTCTACGTCCATATGCAGCGCTTCGTCAACCCGACCCCGTTCGGGATTAACATGGGCATCGAATACCTGTTCATGGCGGTTCTGGGCGGGGCGGCTCACGTCTGGGGTGCGATCGTCGGCGCCGGTGTGATCACCGTGCTGAAGCAATGGCTGCAGGACATCTTGCCGAAGGTGTTCGGCCAGTCGGGCAACTTCGAGGTGATCTTCTTCGGCGCCCTGCTGGTGCTGATTCTGCATCGTGCGCGCGGCGGCTTGTGGCCGATCATGGTGTCGCTGGCCAATCGGATCGTACCGATCCGGTCGGCGCAGCGTACGATCGACCGCAACGCCGAGCCGCTGCCTGCTCGACGGCAGCCGGAACGCGGCGCGGTGCTGCTCGACGCGAACCAGGTCACGCGGCGCTTCGGGGGCCTGATCGCCGTGAACGGGCTCAGCCTCGACGTTCGTGCGGGCGAGATCCTCGCGCTGATCGGGCCGAACGGCGCCGGCAAGAGCACGATGTTCAATCAGGTTTCGGGGGTGGACGTACCCACCTCGGGCAAGGTGACCTTCCTCGGTCAGGACGTGACCGGCAAGACCTCGCGCGAGATCGCACGCATGGGCATGAGCCGCACCTTTCAGCACGTGCGTCTGCTGCCGACGATGAGTGTGATCGAGAACGTCGCCATCGGTGCCCATCTGCGCGGGACCAAGGGCGTACTGTCGGCCGCGTGGCGCATCGATCGCGCCGAGGAACGCCGCTTGCTCGCGGAGGCGGCCCGCCAGATCGAACGCGTGGGGCTGAGCGATTTCATGTTCGCCGAAGCGGGCAGTCTCGCGCTCGGTCAGCAGCGCATCGTCGAGATCGCGCGTGCGCTGACATCCGACCCCTGCCTGCTGTTGCTCGACGAACCGGCCGCCGGCCTGCGCTACAAGGAGAAGCAGGCGCTCGGCGATCTGTTGCGCAAGCTCCGGGCCGAGGGCATGGGCATTCTGCTGGTCGAACACGACATGGATTTCGTGATGGGACTGGTCGATCGCGTCGTCGTGATGGAGTTCGGCGAGAAGATCGCCGAAGGCCTGCCAGAGGACGTGCAAAAGGATCCGGCCGTGCTGGAAGCGTATCTGGGAGGGATCGAATGACAGAAGCCGCAACGCCGCAGACGATTCTGGAGGTTCGCGACCTCAGCGTGTCCTATGGCAAGGTCGAAGCCCTGCACCGGGCCAGTATTCGCGTCGACGAGGGCCGTATCGTCACCGTCATCGGCCCCAACGGTGCTGGCAAGACGACGATGCTGTCGGCGATCATGGGCGTGCTGCCGTCGGTCGGAGAGATACACTTCCGCGGTGAGGTCGAGCATTCTCCGGAGGTGGAGAAGATGGTCGCCCGCGGCATGAATCTGGTGCCCGAGAAGCGGGATCTGTTCGGCGAGATGAGCGTCGAGGACAATCTGGTGCTCGGCGCCTTCCAGCGCTATCGGGAAGGCAAGCGCGACCATGGCGAAACCATGGAGGAAGTCTTCGCGCTGTTTCCGCGTCTGAAGGAGCGTCGCACCCAGCTCGCTGGTACGCTGTCGGGCGGCGAGCGGCAGATGCTCGCGGTCGGTCGGGCGCTGATGGCCAAGCCCAAGTTGCTGATGCTGGATGAACCCAGCCTGGGGCTGGCCCCGCTGATCGTACGCGAGATCTTCCGCATCATCGCGCAGCTGCGCAGTCGCGGCGTATCGATTCTGCTGGTCGAACAGAACGCGCGTGCCGCGCTGCAGGTGGCAGACTACGCATACGTGCTCGAGACCGGAGAAATCTCGCTGGAAGGTCCGGCCGCCGAGCTTGCCGACGATCCACGCGTGATCGAATCCTATCTCGGTCTCGGCAGCAAGCATCAGGAGATGATTGCACATTGAATGCGCCGAGGGCCTACGTCAGGCGTGGCTGTCGTCGCCGAATTTAGTACAGCGGCCCGGTATTTCAGGATTCTGCGGCCAGCGTCCGATCATGCCGGCTGGGCCGATCGGACTTTCTTGGATAATTGTGACAGCCTATGCGTCGCAGGGGGGGGAATGACGGTTGATCCCGCGTCTGTCGTGGCATAACATGCCAGCTGTTTTAAGTATTCCTGCTCCGGGGCGCAGCCACGTTGAGGGTTTGACGACGGCGCTAGAATTCCGTAGTCCCATTCGTAATTCGTTACCCACACCAATCGAGGAAAAGCATGAACAAAGGTGAATTTGTCGAAGCCTTGGCTGATCGTCTGGACGTTTCCCGCGCTCAAGCCGATCGTTCCCTGTCCGCAGTGCTGGACATCATCGCCGAGCGTATGGCTGCGGGAGAAAAAGTCTCGTTTACCGGCTTCGGTTCGTTCGAGGTGTCCGAGCGTGCAGCGCGTACCGGTCGCAATCCGCAGACCGGCGCTACTATCGATATCGCCGCCGCGCGCGTCCCGAAGTTCTCTGCCGGCGCGTCGCTGAAGAGCGCCGTCAACGGCAAGTGATCCCGTCGCCCTGAACGGGCGACCGTCGGACTCGGGGCCCGGCGCTGCGATGCGCTGGGCCCCGTCGTTTCGGCGCCATCCAACGAAGGACCGGAGCGAGCCGGAGCGGGTGATCGTCGCCACGGCGACTCGACCCGAGCGCATGCCGCTGTTGGCGAGCGTAGCGCCCGCGATCCCTGCTGTCTGAGCGCGAAGCGCGAGTTCAGGGATCGCAGCGAAGCGAGCCTTACAGCGGCAGCGCGAGTGGCCGTCGGAGCCGTGGCGACGATCACCCGCTCCGGCTGGCCGCGCTCCACGGGTTTCATGCAACGGCTTCTCTTATTGCTTGGTGAAACGCGGTGCTTCGGTTATAATGCCGGACGTTGTGCAATGCAGCATCGGTTTTACTGCGTTTTACCATGTGCGGCACGTTAGCAGTTTTCGACGCCGCCATATCACCCTGCCGAGGGACTGTATCCACAGCCCCATCGCCCCCGACCTGCCTCCGAACTCCATTCGCTCCTAAGACCGTCTGGCATCGCGAAAACCGGTTGGTGCCGATGAGCGGAATGTCATCGTGCGTGATCCTGTGATCCGCGCGCGTCGATGCCCGCCACACGCCCATCGAAGCGCCTCGAACGCGAACTGCGTCGAGTACTGCCGCGATGTTTTCTGCCCGTTTTGTGCGGGCGTGCGCCGCTGCGCCAGAACGGATTTGCAGCGGTGTGATGGAGCACATATGAACTTCAATGAACTCGGCCTCGACGAGGCTTTGCTGTCGGCAATCGAATCGTCCGGCTACCCCAATCCCACACCGGTCCAGATCGGTGCCATTCCTGCCGCGATCGGTGGGGCAGATCTCCTGGTCTCGTCGCATACGGGCAGCGGCAAGACCGCCGCGTTCGCGCTGCCGTGCCTGAATCGCCTGCTGGGCAGCAAGCCTGCACCCGGCAGCGGTCCGCGCATGCTGGTTCTGACCCCGACCCGAGAACTCGCTCAACAGGTCGAAAAGGCGATCAAGACCTATGGGCGCAAGCTGCGCTGGCTGAACACCGCGTGTCTGGTCGGCGGCGAGCCCATCTTCGCGCAGACCAAGCAACTCTCACGCATGGTCGACATCGTCGTGGCGACCCCCGGCCGGCTGATCGACCATCTCAACCGCCGCAAGCTCAAACTGTCGGACGTCCAGATGCTGGTGCTGGACGAGGCGGACCGCATGCTCGACATGGGTTTCGCCGAGGATATCGAGACGATCGTCGCCGCGACGCCGTCGAGTCGTCAGACCTTGCTGTTTTCTGCCACGCTCGAAGGCGTCGTCGGCAAGCTTGCGCAGAATCTGACCCGCAATCCGCAGCGCATCGAGATCCTCGCGACCAAGGCGTCGTCTTCGAACATCGAGCAACGCCTGATGATGGCCGACAGTCTCGGTCACAAGAATCGTCTGCTCGAATCGCTGCTCGGCAGTGACGGCCTGCATCAGGCCGTCGTGTTCACCGCCACCAAGCGCAGCGCCGAGGAGGTTTCGCTGAGTCTGCGTGAGAAGGGTTTTTCGGCGGCCGCACTGCATGGTGACATGCATCAGACCGCGCGCAACCGCACACTCGACAAGCTGCGCCAGGGACGGATCGGCGTGCTGGTCGCGACCGATGTCGCCGCGCGCGGTATCGACGTCGCCGGGATCAGCCATGTGATCAATTTCGATCCACCCCGTGCGGCCGAGGACTATGTCCATCGTATCGGTCGAACCGGTCGTGCCGGCCGTGAAGGGATCGCGATCACGTTGTCCGGTCCGCGCGAGATGGGCATGATCCGTGCGATCGAGCGCTACACCGGCAAGTCGATCACGGTTCATGTGATCGAGGGTCTGGAGCCATCGCTGCGCCCGGTGGCCCCGCGACGTCCGTCGGCAGGCGGCAGGCCCGGTTTCGGAGCCGGCACCGGCGCGGGCCGTTCGGCCAAGCCGGCGCGCGATGCCCGACCGGGCGCGGGCAAAGGCTGGAGCAGCGACGCGACGCGCGGGCCCGATTCCGACCGGGCCAGAAGTGGACCGCGTCGCCCGCGTGCCGACTATCGCTGAATGATGCCGACTGGCATGAACCGCGTTCCGGTTCATGCCAGCCAGCAGGAAGGCCGGATCCCGCGCCCGCGCGATCCGGCCTTGTGGCGCCTACGACAGTGGTGCGCGCAAGCCCGGGTGACTCATCCACGCCGTGCCGGGCAGTGGCGCGAGCGACACACGATCGAATCAGGGTGAGTCATGCTCGCGATGACCGACCGCGTCAGTCACACTGTCGGCTGCCGGATCCAGGGTCAGGATCCGGCCTTGCGGTCCCGCATCGCGGCGACTTCGATCGCGCGCAGATGCGCAGCGAGCTTGTCCAGTACCCCATTGACGAAGCGATGACCGTCGGTGCCGCCATAGGTCTTCGCGAGTTCGATTGCCTCGTTGATGATGACGCGGTACGGCGTTTCCAGCCTGTTCTTGAGCTCATGGGTGGCCAGCAACAGGATGGCGTGTTCCACCGGCGACAGTTCCTGCGGCTCGCGATGGGTGAATGGCGCGAACTCTGCCTGCAGGGATTCGACGTTGTCCAGCGTGGCGCGGAACAGGTCGATGAAAAGTTCGCGATCTGCCTTGTCGAAGCCGGTCGCATTCTCCACGTGCGCCTCGATGACCGGTCCCGCATTGCCCGACAGCAGCCACTGGTAGACCCCCTGCAGCGCGAATTCCCGCGCACGCCGACGCGCTGCCTTGCCGCTCATTTGAGAGCCTTGAGCAGGTTGGCCATCTCGATCGCCGTCCGCGCGCAGTCCGTGCCCTTTTCGTGCATTCTGGCCAGTGCCTGGTCGTCGTCCTCGGTGGTCAGCACGCCGTTCGCGATCGGGATCCCCGTGTCCAGTCCGACCCGGTTGATGCCGCTGCCCATCTCGTTCGACACGAGTTCGAAATGATAGGTCTCGCCGCGGATGACCGCACCGAGTGCGATCAAGGCATCGAAGCGGCCGCTTCGTGCCATGGTCTGAAGAGTCAGGGAGATCTCGAGGGCGCCGGGTACGGTCGCGATCCGGATCAGGTCCGGGGCGATCTCGCGGCGCAACAGTTCGTCCACGCAGGCCGACAGCAGGCCTTCACAGACGTCCTGATTGAAGCGGCTCATCACGATGCCGATGCGCAGGCCCCGTCCGTTCAGATCGGTTTCGAATTCGGTAATGTTGTCGAAGCGTGCCATGGTGTGAATCGTGTCCTGATTGAAGGGCGAACTAGTCGTGCTCGCAGAAACCGACGATTTCGAGGCCGAAACCGGCCATGTTCGGGATCTTTTGCGGGGTGGCCATCAGCCGCATCCGGCCGACCTTGAGATCGCGCAGAATCTGTGCACCCACGCCGAACAGGCGCGGATCCCAGCGTGCCACCCGACTGCTGTTGCCCTTGAGGTTGGCGAGCAGGTCGTGGCCGCTTTGCGGACGATAGAGCAGCACGATCACGCCACGGTCGGCCGCGGCGATACGGGCCAGGGCGTCGTTGATCGGGAAGGTGTGATGGCCGCTATCCGGGTCGAGGAAGTCCACCACCGAGATCGGTTCATGCACCCGGACCAGCGTCTCGACCGCCGGATCGATGTCGCCGCGGCTCAGTGCGAAGTGCACGTCGCCGGCGGTCTTGTCCTCGAACGCGAACAGGCGGAATGGGCCGTGCGGCGTCATCACGTCCTTTTCGGTGATGCGCTCGACCAGGTGTTCGTTGGCGGCCCGGTATTCGATCAGGTCGCGGATCGCACCGATCTTCAGGCCGTGTTCCCGCGCGAACGGCACCAGGTCGGGCAGGCGCGCCATCGTGCCATCATCCTTGAGGATCTCGCAGATCACCGCGGCCGGCTCCAGCCCGCACAGCATCGCCAGATCGCAGCCGGCCTCGGTATGACCGGCACGGATCAGCACGCCGCCGCGCTGCGCCATCAACGGGAAGATATGGCCCGGCTGCACGATGTCGTCGGGCCGGGCATGGCGCGCCACCGCGGCCTGGACCGTACGCGAGCGATCCTGCGCCGAAATACCGGTGGTCACGCCCTCGGCGGCCTCGATCGACGTCGTGAAGGCGGTGCCGTGCGGAGAACGGTTGTCGCGCACCATCAGTTGCAGGCCCAGCTGGCGGCAGCGCACTTCGGTCAGGGTCAGGCAGATCAGGCCGCGACCATGCTTGGCCATGAAGTTGATCGCTTCCGGCGTGACATGTTCGGCTGCAAGGACGAGGTCGCCCTCGTTCTCGCGGTCTTCCTCGTCGACGAGCACGACCATGCGCCCGGCGCGCATGTCGTCGATGATTTCGGAGATCGGGGCCAGGGCGGTCATGGTTTTACGGACTCCTCACGCCAGGCGAGCATGCGCTCGACGTAGCGGGCGATCAGGTCGATCTCCAGATTGACCGGACTGCCCGCATGCAGGTGTTTCAGATTGGTGGCCGCCACCGTGTGCGGAATCAGATTGATCGAGAAATCGGTGTCATCGACCCGATTCACGGTCAGGCTGACGCCGTTGACCGTGATCGACCCCTTGCGTGCGATATAACCGGCCAGCGATGCGGGGGCGCGGATCACGAGTTCATGGCTTTCGCCGACCGCTTCGAACCGCAGCACCTCGCCGACGCCGTCCACATGCCCGGTCACCAGGTGGCCGCCGAGCCTGTCGGCAAGCCGCAGCGCCTTCTCGAGATTGACTTCGGCGCCGACCGCGTCGAGCCCGGCGGTGCAGTTCAGCGTCTCCCGGGACACGTCGAAGCCGACCCGCTGGCCGTCGATCTCTACTACGGTGAGACACACGCCGCTGTTGGCGATGCTGTCACCGATCACGACGTCCGACAGGTCGAGCGTCCCGGTGTCCACAGCGAGCCTGACGCCGTCCTGCGACGGTGTGATGGCGACGATTCGGCCACAGGCGGCCACGATTCCTGAAAACATGGGGGTGTTCAGTGCGAAGGGAAGGCGCAATTGTAGGCTAAAACACCGCAGGGCGAGGTATCTGGAGGGCGTGCCGCTGGGCAGGCTCATCAAGCAAGTCTGCGAGCCAGGCACGACAGCCCCCTCGGCCGCAGGCCCGGTGCATCAACGCAGCACCGCGTCGAGCAGTTCACCGAACGGGTCTGCACGCATGAAGCCGACGACCCGGATATCGGTGATCTCCTGCCCCTGCGGATCGAAGAAGATGATCCCCGGCGGTCCGAACAGGTTGAAGCGCTGCAACAAGGCCTTGTGATCTTCGTTGTTGGCGGTGACGTCGGCCTTCAGCAACAGCATTTGCGCCATGCGTTGAGCGACCTGCGGGTCGCTGAACGTAAAACGTTCCATTTCCTTGCACGACACACACCAGTCGGCGTAGAAATCCAGCATGATCGGCCGGTCGGCCACGGCCAGGCGGTTTTCGAGTTGCGCGACCGAGTCGACCCGTTCGAAGTTGGGCTGGGCGCTCTGCGTCGCTGCGCCGGCACGCAGGACCGCGAGGGGTTGCAGCGGATCGCGTGAACCGGCCAGCGTGCCGATCAGCATCGCCGCCCCGGCCAGCAGCATGATGACGCCCGCGCCCTTCCAGAAGCGCTGCCAGCCCCTGGCGTGATGCGGCAGCGGGTCGAGTGCATGCAGGAAGATACCGGAGAAGACGAGCAGGGCAGCCCACGCAAGCATCGTGACGACGGCCGGAACGACCGGCGTCAGCATCCATACCGCGACCGCGAGCAGCATCACGCCGAATGCACGCTTGACTCCTTCCATCCACGGACCGATCTTCGGCAGCATCGAGCGGGTACCGAGTCCGACGAGGATCAACGGTGCGCCCATGCCCAGCCCCATCGCGAACAGCGCGACGCCACCGAACGCGGCATCGCCGGTTTGCGCGATGTAGAGCAGGGCGCCCGCCAGCGGCGCCGCGACGCAGGGGCCGACGATCAGCGCCGACAGGACCCCCATGGCCGCGACACCTCCGAGGTGGCCTCCTTTCTGGTGGCTGGCGGTCGAGGACAGCCTGCTCTGCAGCGCGGTCGGCATCTGCAGTTCGTAGAAGCCGAACATCGACAGCGACAGCAGCACGAAGATCAGCGCGAATGCGCCGAGCACCCAGACGTTCTGGAGGGCTGCGGTCAGCATCGTGCCGGACAGGCCTGCCGCGACGCCGGCGAGTGCATAGGTCAACGCCATGCCGAGCACATAGACGAGCGACAGCACCAACGCCCGCGTGCGCGTGATGTGGTGGCCCTGGCCGACGATAATGCCGGACAGGATGGGGATCATCGGGAAGGTGCACGGGGTGAAGGCGAGCAACAGGCCAAAGCCAAAGAAGCTGACCAGAACCAGCGCCGGCGTGGCGTTGCGAAGCAGGCTGGCGACCCGGCCGCTCTCGTCTCCGGTCGCGGCGCCGGTCACGCTTTCGGTCGACGTGGCGGCGACCTGCGCACCCTGATCGTCGCCGCTGGTTGCGGGAGCGGAGGTCTGAGCCCGATCGAAGAGCCCACCAAGCAGGCTGCCGGTGGGCAGCGCGGCCAGGTCGATGCTGATGGTCCGGTCCTGCGGCGGGTAGCAGATGCCCCCATCCCAGCAGCCCTGGCTGTGCGCGGTGAGGCCGAGAACGGTCGCACCTTCGGCCGCCTGAACCGGAATAAGGATATTGACGGTGCCGCGGTGCACCTCGGTTTCGCCGAAGAACTCGTCCTTGTAGGGGATCCCGGGAGGCAGTTCGGGTTCGCCGAGCAGGATCCGTTCGTCGTCGGACACGAACCGGAACTTGTCGCCGTAGAGGTAATAGTCCTTTCGAACCTGGAAGCGCACCTCAACCGTTTCGGGGTTGAGCGCGCGCGCGGAAACCGCGAATGCGCGTTCGGGCTCGACCGGGTCGGCGACCGCCGGGAATGCCATCGCGAGCAGCAGCAGGCCTGCGATGAAGGCGAGTATCGATGACGGGAAGCGCATCGTGTCCATTCCAATGAAAAAACTTCAGGCAACCGACGCAGGCGGGATCAGTCCCGGTCCACGGCGTTCGTTGCTTCAGGCGGCGCCGTTTCGGCGGCCACCCAGTCGAGGTAGGCGGGCAATCCCGTCTCTAGGGGGACAGCGACGATCTCCGGAAGTTCGTACGGGTGTCGGGCGCGGATCGCGGCCTCGAGCGCCGCGTAGCGTGTCCGCGTGGTCTTGATCAGCAGCGGATGCTCAGCGTCGTCCTGCACTGCGCCGTTCCAGCGGTAGAAGGATCGGCACGGCGCGAGGATGTTCACGCAGGCTGCGAGTCGCAACGCGATCAGCTCGGTTGCGAGCGCGGCTGCCGACGCTTCATCCGGCATGTTGGTCAGTACGATCAGGGTATCGGTCATCGGTCGGTGAAAGTCGGGTCGGTCGACGGCGCGATTGTCCCAGTTTGACCGCGCGCCTGCCAGTCGCGCACGGGCTGCAGTCAGCGCGAGAGTCGGTAGGCGAGCCCCCCCAGCCATTCATGTGTGGCCAGCCAGCCGGCGTATGCGGCGTTGGCATTCGGGACCAGGTCGGGCCATTCGTTCGGGTCCGGCGGCCCGGACAGCCAGCCGGTCGGGGCCGGAACCACTTCGAGACCGTGCCGCTCGAACTCCGCCTGCGCACGGGGCATGTGTACCGCGTGGGTGACCAGCACAATGCGGTGCACGTTCGCGGCGTGCAGGTGCACCGCCGCAAATTCGGCGTTCTGGCGCGTGTCGCGCGA
Source organism: Denitraticella aggregata (assembly GCF_048158365.1). Taxonomy (NCBI): domain Bacteria; kingdom Pseudomonadati; phylum Pseudomonadota; class Betaproteobacteria; order Rhodocyclales; family Zoogloeaceae; genus Denitraticella; species Denitraticella aggregata. The sequence continues at coordinate 209,452 of NZ_JBLLNL010000001.1, forward strand.
GGCGTGCTCGACCCAGCGCGGTCGTACCCGGAAGTCCCGCTCCAGCGCCGCGCGCATCAGCTCCGCTTCCGACCAGCCGTCGCGCGCGAGGCCGCCGGTGACCAGAATCGGCAGACCTGTGTCGCGGGCCAGGCGCGCGCCATAGCGCAGCCGTTCGAGCGTCAGGCGATTGACCGTCTCGCCACCCGTCTCGCTGCCGAACTCCGGTGCGTGGGTGCGCTTGCCGCCGCCCAGGATCACGATCGCGTCGGCCCGGCGCGCGTCCTGCAGCGTCAGCGGCGGGACGTCCTCGAGCCCGCGCAGCATCAGAGCGACGGTGAAGGGCGTGCTGAGTAGCAAGGCGCCCAGCAGACCACCCCATGCCAGGGTCAGACCGGTCCGCCGATGGCGCCTCAGCAGCAGCAGGCCGAGGCCGATCAGCAGCAGCGGGGCGAGCGGCGGCAAGGCCATCAGGGCAGCGAGCTTTTTCAGCCAGAACAGCAGCGGCGACGGGTCGAAGGGCATGATGCGCGGGGTGGCGAATTGTCGCGGGGTGAGTGCAGCGAGTATTATCCATGACGAACTCACCATCAGGGCCGCATTACGCACATGCCTGATCATCGCTTCGGCATCGAATCGCTATGCCTGCACGCCGGCCAGCAGCCGGACCCGGTCACCGGCGCGCGTGCCGTGCCGATCTACCAGACCACCTCCTTCGTGTTCGATTCGCCGGAGCATGCGGCGTCGCTGTTCAATCTGCAGACCTTCGGGAACGTGTATTCACGCATCTCGAATCCGACGGTCGCGGTGTTCGAGGAACGCATGGCCGCGCTGGAAGGCGGACGCGCCGCGCTTGCGACCTCGAGCGGTCTCGCGGCGCAGATGACCGCGCTGCTGACCCTGTGCGAAGCCGGCGACGAGATCGTGGCCGCGCGCACGCTGTACGGGGGCAGTTTCTCGCAACTCGATGTCAGTTTGCGCCGGCTCGGCATCAACACGGTGTTCGTCGATCCGGCGGATCCTCAGAACTTCCGCGCTGCGATCACCGATCGCACGCGTGCGGTGTTCGGCGAGATCATCGGCAATCCCAGCCTGAACGTTTTCGATGTCGCGGCGGTGGCCGGGATCACGCGCGCGGCAGGCGTACCGTTGATCATCGACAACACGCTGGCGTCACCGTACCTGTGTCGTCCCTTCGAGCACGGCGCGGACATCGTCATTCACTCGGCCACCAAATACATCGGTGGCCATGGCACGACCATGGGCGGCGTCATGATCGAATCGGGCACCTTTCCGTGGGACAACGGACGGTTCCCGCAGATGGTGGAGCCCTCGCCCGGTTATCACGGCGTGCGCTTCTACGAGACCTTCGGAAATTTCGGTTTCAGCATGAAGGCACGGATGGAGACGCTTCGGACCTTCGGGCAGGCTTTGTCGCCGCTCTCGGCCTTCATGCTGCTGCAGGGCCTGGAGACGCTGCATGTGCGCATGGACAGGCATGTGGCCAATGCACAGGCGGTGGCCGAGTTCCTGTCGGCACACGACAGCGTCGAGTGGGTCAATTACCCCGGGCTGGCGAGCAACCCCGAACACGCACTGGCGCGGAAGTACCTGCCCAAGGGCGCCGGCGGCATCCTGTCCTTCGGAATCCGCGGCGGCCAGGCGGCCGGCGAGCGCTTCATCGAGGCACTGCAGATGATCAGTCACCTCGCCAACGTCGGGGATGCGAAGACGCTGGTGATCCATCCGGCCTCGACCACCCACCGCCAGTTGTCGGAAGCCGAGCAGCGCGCGGCCGGTGTGCCGCCGGACATGGTCAGACTGTCGATCGGCATCGAGACGCTCGACGACATCCTGTGGGATCTCGACCAGGCCCTGGCCCGCGTGACGGACTAGGAGTCGAAAGGCGTGCGCGAACTCATCTGGCTGGTCATCGTCCTGCTGTTCGGCTACGTCGTTTTCCAGCTCTATCGCGCGCTGCGCATCGATGCCGACCGGAAACCCGAGGACCCGGCCGTGTCCGCACGGGACCGGATCGCCGGCGCGCCGTCGGTGCCGCAGAACGGGCAGACGATCGATCGGGGTCGATCCTATGACGTGTCGAGCCCGATCGACGCGCACGGCATGCGGGACCTCTTCGAATCGGCGGGCGCAGCGGGCGACATCGGGACGTCGGAGGTCTCAGGCGGTGCGCTGGCCGGGAACGACTTCCAGCAAAGCCTGGTGATGCGTCAGTTGCGCAACGACGTCGACCGGTTGCAGGCCGGACTGCTCGATGCATGCGAACGGGTGTCAAGGCTGGAGGCCATGGTGGTGGGGCTGCGCGAGCAACTGGACGCGGCGGTGGCGACCCAGGGCGTGTCACCCGCATACGACGAGGCGCTGGTGTTCGCCCGCCGCGGCCTGGGGGTCGAGGCGATCGCGGAGCGTTGCGGCATCTCGGTGGCCGAGGCGGAACTGGTCAGATCCCTGGCGCAAGGCGGCAGTCGCGGCCGGGAGGGTGCATGATTCCCATGAACCGGCGGGCGGCCGACTACCGGGAAGTGCTCGACCCGAGGCGCAAGCGCCGGGCCCTGCTTTATCGGGCGGCACTGGCTGGCGGCGTGATGGTGTTGCTGGTCATAGGCTTGTCGCTGTACGACGGCGAGGCGCCGAGCGGACCACAGGTCAGCGGCGTGGTGAGCAGTCCGCCGGCTTTGCCTTTGACACCGATGCCTGACATCGCGGAGCCGGTCACGCCGGGCGCCATGCCGGTCACGGTTCCGCCCGATGCGTCGCCTGCGCTGGCGGAAGAGGACCGCGAGGCTGGCGCGACCGACGCAGCCCACGCTGATGCAACGGACGAGGATGCCGCATCCCCGCCAGTGACGGATTCGGCGGCCGACGCGACCGCGCTCGGCGTTGAAACCGAGGGTGGCGACGATGAGGCACCCCGGCCGTCGTCCCAGGACGCGGTCCCATCGGTCGCGGAGGGGGTGAATGGTGGCACGGTGGCGCGGCCGGTGGTTCCCCGCTCGGCGCCACCGGTTCAGCGCTATCAGATTCGACTCGGTGGCTTCGTCGATCCGGACGCTGCGATCGCTTTGCAGGGCGACCTGGCTGCACGCGGCCATCTCGCACAGACACAGACCCGGGTCGCGGTCGGTTCGTACCCGGTTCGGGCCGATGCCGAGCGCGCGCTGGCACAATTGCGCTCCGAGCAAGGTCTGCGCGGTCTGCTGATCCAGGTGCCCGAAACCGGCGGGTTCGCGGCCCAGGTCGGCGTGTTCGGGGAGGCCGCCAATGCCGAGCGACTCGCCCGCAGGCTCGAGGCGGCGGGCTTGCCCGTACAGATGCAGCGACGCGTGGTGCTGGGACCGTATGCCGACCGCGCCGCGGCGGAAGCGGCGATCGACGCGGTCGAAGCCGACCATGGTGCGGCAGGCGTTATCGTCGCGCTGCCGGCGTCCGGCCGCTAGTCGGACAGCCCCCGCGCGCTGCAAACCTCAGTCGGCGTCGCTCTGCCCCGACTTCTGCAGCCGCCTGGCGAAGACGGCCATCTCCTTGGCCGCCTGCTTGTCCCCCTTGCGCTCGGCGATCGCGATGCCCTGCGTATACGCGCCGAGCGCCTCCTCCAGCGCGCCGTCGAGCGTCAGGGCCTTGCCCAGGCCCTTCCACGCGGCCGAATAGTCCGGATCCAGTCGCACCGCATCACGGTAGAATCCGATCGCACGCGCGAGGTCTTCGTCCAGCCACGCATTGGCAAGCGAGAAGCGCAGCATCGCGCCGTCGCGCGGCCCGTCCAGCAGCTTCTCCAGATTGGTGATCATCGGCTTCATTGCGGCTCCCGGTTACAATCCGCTTTCGTCCTGCCCTCATACAAGGATACAGATCATGAGTCGCACAATCATCTCCACACCGAATGCCCCGGCCGCGATCGGCACCTATTCCCAGGCGGTCAAGGCGGGCAACACCGTCTTCATGTCGGGGCAGATCGGCCTGGATCCGGCCACCATGACGATGGTCGAGGGTTTCGAGGCGCAGACCGTGCGCGTGTTCGACAATCTGAAGGCGGTCGCGGAGGCGGCGGGCGGATCGCTGTCCGATGCGGTGAAGCTGACGATCTATCTGACCGATCTGTCGAATTTCGCTACCGTCAATGAGGTCATGGCGCGCTACTTCGAGCAGCCGTATCCGGCTCGGGCCGCGGTCGGCGTCAGGGAACTGCCCAAGGGCGCGGTGGTCGAGGCCGACGCGATACTCGTGCTGTCCTGAGCCTGGCTGCAACGGTCTTACGTCTACCGGAGTTGGTCGGATTTGGGCGATTCTGTGACGGCAGATCAGCCTGGCGTCCGACGCACGTCCACGGTTGCGGGCGGCGCGGGCGGTCGCGAACCCGGCCGGGCATCGACAAGCTGGCCGGGAGTCGGTGCGCAGCTGGCTGCGCGTCTGGGCAAACTGGATATCCACGGGCCGGCCGATCTGCGCCTGCACCTGCCGCTGCGCTACGAGGATGAAACCCGTCTGACGGCTGTAGGCGACGCGCGCGAAGGGGCGTTGGTGCAGGTCGAGGGCGACGTCGTGTCCTGCGACGTGATGTTGCGGCCCCGCCGTCAATTGGTCGCGCGCATCCGCGATGCGACCGGCACGATGGTCGCCCGCTGGCTGAACTTCTACCCGTCGCAACAAAAGCAGCTCGAACCCGGCCGCCGCGTGCGCCTGTTCGGTGAGGTCAGGGGCGGCTTCTTCGGCGACGAGATGATTCATCCCCGGGTGCGGACGGTCAGCGAAGGTGAAGGCTTGCCCGACGCGCTCACACCAGTGTATCCGACCACGGCCGGGCTGGCGCAGTCGGCGCTGAGGAAACTGATCGCCCGGGCGCTCGACGAGGCCGACGATGCGGAGCTGCTGCCCGACGATGTGTTGCAGGCACTCGCGCTGCCCGGTTTCGACGCATCGCTGCGCACGCTGCATCATCCGTCCTCCGACATCGACCCGACCGCGCTCGAGACGCGTGATCATCCGGCCTGGCGCCGGATCAAGTTCGAGGAGTTGCTGGTGCAGCAGCTGTCGCTGCGCCGCGCCTACAATGCCCGCCGGGCGCGTACCGCGGTGGCCTTGCCCCCGCGCGGGCGATTGACCAACGCCTTGCTGACATCGTTGCCATTCGCGCTGACCGGGGCGCAGCGGCGTGCGTTCAGCGAGATCGCGCATGACCTGGACGCACCCAACCCGATGCAGCGCCTGCTGCAGGGCGACGTGGGGTCGGGCAAGACCATCGTGGCGGCGCTGGCCATGCTGCAGACTGCCGAGAATGCGTATCAGGCGGCACTGATGGCACCGACGGAGATTCTCGCGGAGCAGCACTACGTCAAACTGCAGACTTGGCTCGAGCCGCTTGGCGTTCGGGTGGCATGGCTGTCGGGCAGTCGCAAAAAACGCGAGCGCGCGGCCGAGCTTGCCCTACTGGCTTCGGGAGAGGTGTCGCTGGCAGTCGGCACCCACGCGCTGATCGAGGATCCGGTCGCGATGCCCCTGCTCGGGCTCGCGATCGTCGATGAACAGCATCGGTTCGGCGTTCGACAGCGGCTGGCTCTGCGCGACAAGGCGACCGGCGGCCGTCATCCGCACATGCTGATGATGTCGGCTACACCGATCCCACGCACGCTGGCGATGACCCATTACGCCGATCTGGACGTATCGGTGCTCGACGAACTGCCGCCCGGGCGGACCCCGGTCGCGACCCGCATGGTGTCCGAGGCCCGGCGCGACGAGGTGATCGCGCGAATTCGGGACGCCTGTGCCGGCGGACGTCAGGCCTACTGGGTGTGCCCGCTGATCGAGGAGTCCGAGGCCTTACAGCTGAAGACCGCGCAGCAGACCTTCGACGCGCTGACCGCCAGCCTGCCCGGCCTGCGCATCGGTCTGGTGCATGGCCGGCTCAAGCCGGCGCAGAAGTCCGCGGTCATGGCGGAGTTCACGGCCGGAACGATCGATCTGCTGGTCGCGACCACGGTCATCGAGGTCGGCGTGGACGTGCCCAACGCGAGTCTGATGGTGATCGAGCACGCGGAGCGCTTCGGGCTGGCGCAGTTGCATCAGCTGCGCGGGCGGGTCGGTCGCGGGACCGCCGAATCGGTGTGCGTGCTGATCTATGCCCAACCGCTGTCCGAGACGGCACGGGCGCGACTCAAGGTGATCTTCGAGCATTCGGACGGTTTTGTGATCGCGCGCGAGGACCTTCGCATCCGCGGGCCGGGGGAGTTCGTCGGCGCGCGGCAAAGCGGCGTGCCCCTGCTGCGCTATGCCGATCTGGAGGCGGACCGGGAACTGATCGCGCCGGCACGTGCCTTAGCGGAGCGCCTGCTGAGCGAAGCGCCGGCTCAAGCGGAGTGCCTGATGGCGCGCTGGCTCGGCGGCCGCGCTGGATTGTTGCGGGCCTGAGTATAGCGCGGGTGTATCATCGATTGCTTATTCCGGACCGGGTGGGGCGGCGGTAGGCCCGCCTGCTTGCTACACCGTTCGGACCGGTCTTTCTATGCAGGACGTTCGTAATGCGCCGTTTACTGGCCCTGTTCATCCTCGCCGCCGCGATCGGCGGATTCATGCTGCTGCAGGCGAGCCGCCCCAAACCTCCGCCAGTGGAGGCGCGCGAACGGGTGTGGCGGGTGGCGGTCGAGTCGGTCACGCCGGCTGCGCACCGTCCGACGCTGACGCTCTACGGTCAGGTCGAGGCACCCGATCGCATTCGTGCCGCTGCCCCGGTTGCGGGCCGGATCCTAGAAGTCAACGTGCGCGACGGCGATGGCGTCGCGGCCGGCACTGTGCTGGCGCGCATGGATCCGCGCGATCTGCAGCCACGGCTCGAGCAGGCGCGCGCCGATGTCGAGCGTGAGCTGATCCGCGCGCGACATGACCGGGACGCGCTCACTCAGGAACGGGAACTGCTGCAACTCGCACAGGCCAAGCTCGCCCGCTTCGAAACCCTTTCGACGGCGCGCATGGGTGCGGAGAGCGCCGCCGATCAGGCGCGCGAGGAAGTCGCGCGGGTCAGGCTTTCGATTTCGATGCGCGAGCAGGCGATCGCCGAGCATCCTGCACGTCTGGGGCAGTTGCGTGCCCGTCTGGCCGAGGTGGAGCGGGACGTCGAACGCGGCGAAGTGGTCGCACCCTTCGATGCGCGTGTCGCACGGGTCGAAGTCGCTGCCGGCGATCAGGTCCAGGCCGGTCAGACCCTGCTTACACTGTACTCGTCGGAGGGCATCTACCTGCGGGCGAGGCTGCCGGCGATCTACGCGGCCGAGCTGCGCAAGGCGCTGGATGCCGGCGAGCGGCTGGATGCGAGCGTCGAGTTCGGTTCCCGGGTCCTGAGCGCGTGGCTGGAGCGGATCGGTGGCGAGGCCGATGCACGGGGCGTGGACATCATGTTGAAGCTCGACGAGGCGGAAGGCGTGCCCGTGGGCGCGTTCGTCAACGCGCTGCTCGAGCGCCCGGCGGTCGCCGAAGCCTTGTCGCTTCCGTTCTCGGCCCTGCATGGCGGCGATCGCATTTACGCGGTCGACGCGGACGAACGCCTGGTCGGCCTTCGGGTCGTGCGTATCGGCGAGCACCGTGTCGACAACGCGCCCCGCATGCTGGTGCACATACCGGGTTTCGACGCGGGCACGCGGGTGATGGTGACCCATCTGCCGAATGCGATTGACGGGCTCGCGATCGACGCGACGGCGAATGCGGGGCCGGCGGCGGGCGCGGTGGACATGCGATGAAGCAGGGCGTCATCCCGCTTTTGCTGCGCCACCGCGTCGCGGCCAATGTGCTGATGCTGCTCGCGTTAGTGGTCGGCGTGCTCGGCGTGACCCGCATGAACGTGCAGTTCTTTCCCACTTTTGCGCTCGACATCATCAGCGTGCGGGTGGTCTGGAGCGGCGCCTCGGCCGAGGATGTCGAGATCGGGATCACGACACCGCTGGAAGAGCGCCTGAAGACCATCGACGGCCTGAAACGCATGACCTCCACGTCTGCGCAGGGGGTGTCCAGTATCACGCTCGAACTGCACGAGCGCACCGACGCGCTGCTCGCGCTCGATCAGGCGCGTCAGCGGGTGGACGAGTTCCGCAATCTTCCCAGGGACGCCGAGACGCCGCAGGTCAGCCGCGTCAGCCGTTACGATCCGATCGCGCGGCTGCTGGTGCGTGGCAGCAGCGTCGAGGAGCTGCGGCCCTGGGTGCGTCGCTTCGAGAGCGAACTGCTCGCCGCCGGCATCGACCGGGTCGACATCACCGGGCTTCCGGAAGAGCGCATCGCGATCGAGGTGCCGTCGGCCGCGCTCGAGACGCTGGGCCTGTCACTGACCGAGATCGGGGAGCGCGTCTCCAGTCTGGCGCGCGATGTCCCGGCCGGCGTCGCCGGCGAGCAGGACGGGGCGCGCGACATCCGCGGGCTGGAGCAGCGTCGCGACCCACTCGCGTTCGAGACGCTGCCTATCGTCAGCGACGCTCGCGGGCTGGTGAGACTGGGCGAGATCTCGACGGTGACGCGCGAGCCCCGGCCCGGTGCGCTGGCGCTGTCCGAGGCCGGTGACGCGGTGATCGAACTGCAGTTGCAGCGCGCCGAGACCGGCCATTCGCTGAAGGCGGCGCGCGTGCTCGAAAACTGGCTGGCGGAGGTCACGCCGACGCTGCCACCGACGATCACGCTCGAGGTCTTCGACACGCAGTGGGAGTTGATCCGGGACCGGATCCAGCTGCTGGTGAAGAACGGTGTCGGCGGTCTGCTGCTGGTGGTGTTGGTGCTGTACGTGTTCCTGCCGGCGAGGGTCGCCTTCTGGGTGATGGTCGGCATCCCGACCGCGTTTCTCGCGACCCTCGGGCTGATGCTGTTCTTCGGTGGCTCGATCAACATGATGAGCCTGTTCGCACTGATCATGGCGCTCGGCGTGATCGTGGACGATGCGATCGTGGTCAGCGAGGATGCGGACACCCATCGCAGGATGGGCGAAGGTCCGGAGCTGGCGGCGCTCGGCGGCGCGCGCCGCATGTTCTGGCCGGTGGTCGCGGCGTCGCTGACGACGGTGGCGGCCTTCATCCCGCTGATGATGGTCGGCGGCATCATCGGCAATATCCTGTTCGACATTCCATTCGTGATGATCATGGTGATCATGGCGGCGCTGATGGAGAGCTTCCTGATCCTGCCGGCGCATCTGAAGAGCGCGCTGAGCGGGGAGGCCGCGCGTCACACGTCGAAGGTACGCCAGCGACTGGACGCCGCATTCGAGCACTTCCGCGACCGTCGTTTCCGGCCGCTGGTGACGCTGGCGCTCGAATGGCGTGGCACCACGGTCGCGATCACGCTGGCGGTGATGATCCTGGCGGTCGGTCTGATCGCCGGCGGACGTATCAGTTTCGTGTTCTTTCCGACGCCCGAGGGCCAGATCGTCTATGCCAACGCCGGTTTCGTCGCGGGCACGCCGCGGGCGCACACCGATGCGTATCTGCGCCAGCTCGAGCGCGCGCTGCTCGAGACCGAGGCCGAACTGGGTGGCGGCCTGGTTCGGACCGCAGTGTCGCGGCTTGGCGGTTCGGCCGGGACCGGCGCGAGCGGCGGTGCCACCGGGGATCAGCTCGCCGCGATCATGGTCGAGCTGACTCCGCCGGACGAGCGCGATGTGCGCAACGAGCGTTTCCTCGCCACGTGGCGCGCGAAGGCGGGCGAGGCGGCCGGGCTGGAGAGCCTGACCTTCACCGCGCGCCAGGCGGGCCCGCCCGGACGGGATCTGACCGTTCGCCTGACCGGTGACAATGCCGATGCGCTGAAGGCGGCTGCGCTGGACCTGGCCGAAACGCTGAAGAGCATCCCCGGCGTCACCGACACCGAGGACGACATGCCGTTCGGACGGGAGCAGCTCGTCTATCGGCTCACACCATCCGGTGAGGCGCTGGGCCTGACCACCGAGAGTCTCGGACGGCAGTTGCGTGCATCCTTCGACGGCATGCTGGCACAACTGGTGCAGAGCGGGCGCGACGAGTTCGAAGTCCGCGTGATGCTGCCGCGGGACGAACGCGAGCGACTGGACGTATTCGAGCGCATGGTGGTCGAGGTGCCGGGCGGGCGCTTCGTGCCGCTCGCCACGGCCGTCAGATGGGAGTCCAGGCGCGGTTTCGAGGCCTTGCGCCATGCCGACGGCCGGCTCGCAGTCGAGGTCTCGGGCGAGGTCGATGTCGCGCAGACCAATGCCAATGCGATCCAGGCCGAGCTGCTGCGCGAGGCATTGCCGCAGCTCGCGCTGCGCCATGGGGTCGAGTACAGCTTTCAGGGGCGTGCCGCCGATCAGCGGGAGACGCTGGGCGACATGCGAACCGGCCTGATCCTCGGGCTGGGGCTGATCTATCTGGTGCTGGTGTGGTCGTTCGCGTCCTGGAGCTGGCCGCTGGTGGTGATGGCCGCCATTCCGCTGGGGCTGGCAGGCGCGATCTTCGGCCACTGGGTGCTGGGCATCAACCTGACCATCCTGTCGATGTTCGGCCTGTTCGCGCTGGCCGGCATCGTGGTCAATAATTCGATCATCCTGGTCACTTTCTTCACTGAATTGCGCAAGAAGGGCCACGACATCCGCGATGCGCTGATCGGCGCGGCCTGCGGGCGCCTGCGCGCGGTGCTGCTGACGTCCCTGACGACGATCGGGGGTCTGATGCCGCTGATGTTCGAGCGATCCCTGCAGGCGCAGTTCCTGATTCCGATGGCGACGTCGATCGCGTTCGGTTTGGGTTTCTCCGCCGTGCTGGTGTTGTTTTTCATCCCTGCGCTATTGTCGCTGCTAGAGGACCTGAAGCAGTGGTTGCGGCGCGCGCCCGGCGAAGCGGTCACCGCTTGACCGGGCGACGGAGCAAACCCAGGGTTCGGGCCCTTTGATGAGCCGGCCCAGGCCGAGTTGACCAAGCTCCGGGCGTACCGGGGCCGATCGGACGCCGACGCTTCTGCCGTGCATGTCGGCAAACCGGTGCGTATCCTCTCGCTTATGCGAAACCCGGCTCAAGACCTGCACCAGCTGAAAATGCGATCCTCTGCTCGCTGGAGACAGCATCCGCCGCGCACTCGCGTGCCGCCCGGCTTGCGGCCCTGGCTGACCGATCCCGGGTCCCTGACCGGTCGTATCGTCGAGCGCTGCCTGCGTTTTCGCGTCGTCGTGCTCGGGCAATACGTGGGGCGAGCGATGCTCGACGATCGGGCAGTGCTGAGCGTGCGGGGCCATGAGCGGGTGTGGGTGCGCGAAGTGCTGCTGGTCGCCGACGAGCGGGTCGTCGTCTACGCGCGTTCGGTTCTGACGCTCCGGAGCCTGCGCGGGCGGTGGCGCCTGTTCAGGGGCATCGGTGGGCGACCCTTGGGCGCGGCGCTTTTCGCGGATCCCCGCATCGAACGGCTTCCGCTCGAGTCGACCGCGCTGGATGGACGTGATGCGCGCTATCATCGGGCCTCGGCTATAGCCGGACTGCCCGATCGACCGGAGCGGCTGTGGGCCAGGCGCTCGCGCTTTCGACAATCCGGCCGGGATCTGCTGGTCACCGAGGTCTTTCTGCCGGCCATTCTGGATCTTCCTGCATGACATCGTCGCTGTATCGTCTTTCCGAACGGTTTCCGCATTATGTCCGGCTGATGCGGCTCGACCGGCCGATCGGCATCCTGCTGTTGTTGTGGCCCACGCTGTGGGGGTTGTGGATTGCGGCCGACGGTGTTCCCACGGCGTACATCCTGTTCGCCTTCGTGCTCGGGACCGTGCTGATGCGTTCGGCTGGCTGCGTGATGAACGACTTTGCCGACCGGCATTTCGACGGTCATGTCGAACGCACCCGCGCCCGACCGCTTGCGACCGGCGCCGTCACGGTCCGCGAGGCGGTGGTGCTCGCGACGTTGCTGTGCCTGCTCGCTTTGCTGTTGGTGCTGCCGCTCGACCCCCTGGTGTTGTGGTTGTCGCTGCCGGCGCTGTTCCTGGCGGCCAGCTATCCGTTCACGAAGCGGTTCCTCGCGATTCCGCAGGCCTATCTCGGCATCGCGTTCGGTTTCGGCATCCCGATGGCTTTCGCCGCGGTTCAGGGTGCGGTGCCGCCACTGGCCTGGCTGATGCTGCTCGCGAACGTGTTCTGGGCGGTTGCCTACGACACCGAGTACGCGATGGTCGACCGCCCGGACGACCTGAAAATCGGAATCAGGAGTGCGGCGATCACGTTCGGACGCTTCGATGTCGCGGCGGTGATGCTGTGCTATGCGATCACTCTCGCATTGCTGGCGCTGACCGGGGTGCTGGCCGGCCTGGGGCCGCTGTTTCATGTGGGCCTGGTGGTCGCCGCCGGCATCGCGCTCTATCACTATGTGCTGATTCGTCAGCGCGATCGACCGCGTTGTTTCAAGGCCTTTCTGCACAACAACTGGCTGGGTGCAGCGATCTTCGTCGCGCTGGTGCTGGACCGGTGGTCTTTTGCAGCGGGCTGAGCGCGTCACCTGCGCATCCGGTCGGACCCCGTCATGCGCTCGGGGCGGGGCGCTCGGGACGGGGCGGGCCCATTTTTTCCATGCAATGCGAGGCTCACTGAAACGTCCTGGGGCGTTCGCGGTCCACCGCTTGCGGGATCGATCCCGCACTTCCCCAAGGAGGACACGATGAAGATCAAGCGCAACATACTGATTGGCCTGTTCGCGATGGCGATGTCGTCGGCCGCACTCGCTTTCCATTGCCCGGCGGACATGAAGAAGATCGACGATGCGCTGGCGCAGAATCCGCAACTGAGCAGCGAGCAGATGGCGGAGGTGAACAGCCTGCGTGCCGAGGGCGAGGAACTGCACAAGGCCGGCAAGCACCAGGAGTCGGTCGATACGCTCGCCAAGGCGATGGCGATCCTGGGCATCGGTTCCTGAAACCGTTGTTCAACTGCGCGTTTTTCGGCTGAAGGGGGCTGCAGTCAGCCCCCTTCGCTTTCGGGCGGGGGATCATCCGGCTATCATCCGGACTCCCGCAGTCCATCGCTCGACCTTTCGAACCGTCCGGCTACCGGATCGAGGATCTCCAATCCGCCCCAACCCACGGAACCCGCTTCGATGCACTTCATGCGCGACCTCAAGACGGCGTGGCGACAGCGAAACAGCCTGCTGTGCGTCGGTCTCGATCCCGATCCCTCGCGAATTCCCGCCCATCTGAGCGGCAGGCCGGATGCGATATTCGAGTTCTGCCGCGGGATCGTGGACGCGACGGCCGACCTGGTGTGCTGTTTCAAGCCGCAAATCGCGTATTTCGCCGCCCATCGGGCCGAAGACCAGCTCGAGGCGCTGATCGCGCACATCCATGCGGCGCATCCCGGCGTGCCGGTGATTCTGGACGCCAAGCGCGGCGATATCGGCAGTACCGCCGAACAGTATGCGATCGAGGCCTTCGAACGCTTCAGGGCCGACGCGATCACGGTCAATCCGTACATGGGGCGCGATTCGATCGAACCCTATGTCGCGCGTCCGGACAAGGGGGTGATCCTGCTGTGCCGCACCTCCAACCCGGGAGGCAGCGACCTGCAGTTCCTCGACGTCGGAGGCGGCGAGCGCCTGTTCGAGCGGGTTGCCCGTCTGGTCGCCGAGGAATGGAACGTCAGCGGCAACTGCGCGTTGGTGGTCGGTGCGACCTATCCGGAGGAGGTCCGTCGCGTTCGGGAACTGGTCGGCGACATGCCCCTGCTGGTGCCGGGCGTCGGCGCGCAGGGCGGCGATGTGGAGGCCACCGTCAGGGCCGGCCGCAGCGATGACGGCGTCGGCCTGATGATCAATTCCTCGCGTGCGATCCTGTACGCGGGCGCTGGCGAGGATTTCGCCGACGCGGCGCGGGAAGTGGCGCTCGCGACACGGGACGCGATCAATCGCCATCGCTGACTTCGGCCGCGCCGCGACCTATGCGGCGCATCCGCTCCCCAATTCCGACGGAGATCAAATGCGGTACAAGGACCTGCGCGACTTCATCGCACAACTCGAGCAACGCGGCGAACTCAAGCGGATCGCACGTGAGGTCGACACGCATCTCGAGATGACCGAGATCGCGGACCGGGTGCTGCGTACCGGCGGGCCGGCACTGTTGTTCGAGAAACCGGTGACGCGGGGCGTGCCGCAGCGCATTCCGGTGCTGGCCAATCTGTTCGGCACGCCGGAACGGGTGGCCCTCGGTATGGGTGAGGATCCGGGTCCGCAGCGCGACTGGCGGACGCCGCTGCGCGAGGTCGGCAAGCTGCTCGCGTTCCTGAAGGAGCCGGAGCCGCCTAAGGGTCTGAAGGATGCGTGGGACAAATTGCCGGTGTTCAAGCAGGTGCTGAACATGGCACCTTCGGTTCAGCGCTCGGCGCCTTGCCAGGAAGTGGTCTGGTCGGGCGACGACGTCGACCTGTCGCAATTTCCGATCCAGCATTGCTGGCCGGGCGATGCGGCGCCGCTGATCACGTGGGGCCTGGTGGTGACACGCGGGCCGGGCAAGAAGCGCCAGAATCTCGGCATCTACCGCCAGCAGGTCCTCGGGCCGAACCGGGTGATCATGCGCTGGCTCGCGCATCGCGGCGGCGCGCTCGATTTTCGGGATCACCAGCAGGCGCATCCGGGCGAACCCTTCCCGGTCGCGGTGGTGCTCGGTTGCGACCCGGCGACGATACTGGGGGCGGTCACGCCGGTGCCCGACTCGCTGTCCGAATACCAGTTCGCCGGCTTGCTGCGCGGCGCGAAGACCGAGCTGGTGAAATGCATCGGCTCCGACCTGCAGGTGCCCGCGTCCAGCGAGATCGTGCTGGAGGGCGTGATCGAGCCGGGCGACATGGCCCCCGAAGGGCCTTATGGCGACCACACCGGCTATTACAACGAGGTGTCCGAGTTTCCGGTGTTCACGATCGAACGCATCACGATGCGCAGGAACCCGATCTACCATTCGACCTATACCGGCAAGCCGCCGGATGAGCCGGCCATGCTCGGCCTGGCGCTGAACGAGGTGTTCGTGCCGTTGCTGCAGAAGCAGTTTCCGGAGATCGTCGACTTCTACCTGCCGCCCGAGGGCTGCTCCTACCGGCTGGCCGTGGTCAGCATTCGCAAGCAGTACCCGGGACATGCCAAGCGGGTGATGTTCGGCATCTGGAGTTTTCTGCGCCAGTTCATGTACACCAAGTTCATCATCGTTGTCGATGACGATGTCGATATTCGTGACTGGAAGGAGGTGGTCTGGGCGATGACGACGCGGATCGACGCGACCCGCGATACGGTGCTGGTCGACAACACGCCCATCGACTATCTCGATTTCGCCAGTCCGGTCGCGGGCCTGGGAAGCAAGATGGGACTGGATGCGACCAACAAATGGCAGGGGGAATCGGCACGTGAATGGGGGCGGCCGATCGTGATGGACGACGCGGTCAAGCGCCGGGTCGACGCGATGTGGGAAGAACTCGGACTGTGAGCGACCAGCGCGCGGACCGGGACATGACCCGGGTGAGCGGACCGGGGGACGGCAAGTCCGATTCGTTCGAGAGCCTGTTGCTGGTCACTCACGTCGTGTATGGGTTGCACGCGTTCGCGCTGCTGTCCGGTCTCGTCGGGTCGGTCGCGATCCTGGTGAGCTTCCTCGCCAGCGTTCCGTCGGTCGTCGCGGTGGTGATCAACTACGTGAAACGCTCGGCGGTGCGTGGCACCTGGCTGGAAAGCCATTTCCGATGGCAGATCCGCACCTTCTGGTTCGCGCTGCTGTGGTATGTGATCGCCCTGATCGGCATCGTGAGCATCGTCGGAGTGCTGCCCGGGCTGGTGATCCTGTTGGCGACCAGCATCTGGGTGGTGTATCGCATCATCCGCGGCTGGTGGGCGCTGGTCAATGGGCGCACGATGCCCGATCCGGACTGAGGTTCAGCCGCCCGCCCACACCCACTCGACCAGTGCGTCCTGTGCCGCCTGGCTGTCGGGTGCCTTCGGGTCGTTCACCATCATCACGACCGCATGTCTGTGGCCGTCGCGATCGAGCACATAGCCGGCGATCGCGCGCACCTGGTTGATGGTGCCAGTCTTGATGTGTGCCTGGCCGCGTGCCGGGCTGCCGGACAGGCGGCGATGCGCGGTGCCGTCGATGCCGGCCATCGGCAGGGCGGCGATGAATTCCGGCATGAACGGGCGTCGCCATGCGGTGACCAGCAGCGTGCCGAGGCTGTCGGCACGAATGCGTTCGATGCGGGACAGGCCGGCCCCGTTTTCGATCACCATGCCGCTGGTCTCGATGCCGGCGCGCGCCAGGCTTCCGACCGCAAGTGTCGCACCTGACGCGATCATGTCCAATGACGCGGGCGTGCGCCGGCCGATGCTCGCAAGTAGCTGGCGGGCGATCACATTGCTCGACCACTTGTTCATCTCGCGCACCACCTCGGCCAGTGCAGGCGACGTGTCGCTGACAAGAAATGTGCCGCCGGTGGGTGCCAGACCGCTTCGGACGGTGCCGCCGAGTCGCCCGCCGACCTCCTGCCACAGGGCTGCGATCACCGCGGCGGCGAAGGCATCGGGCGGCAGGGGGGCCGCACTCCAGGTACGCGGTCCGCAACTCGCCGGCAATCCTCCGAGCAGAACCAGCCGGGTGTTGCCCGGTGCGGACTCGACGCGCGCGTCAAGATTGCGATGCCACACGCCGCACGCCCCCGATTCCGTGACGATGCGGTTGTCGATGCCGAGACCGGCGAGCGGCGGACTGCTCACGACGCCGACCGGCGCACCGGGGCCGGAGGCCGGCTGCAGCGACAGCAATAGCGTGTTGAAATGCAACATCAGTCCGTGCGGCCCGCTGTTGTAGGGACGCAAGCCACGACCGTCGAAGGCGAACGGATCGTGGGCGGGCAGGGCCAGCGCCGAGCCGTCCAGCACGATATCGCCGCGAACGGACGCGATGCCCATCGCGCGCACCTGTCTGAGCAGTTTCCATACGCGCTCGTAGCTCAGGACCGGATCCGCGCCGCCGATGATCAGCAGGTCCCCGTCCAGCACGCCGTCGCGCACCGTGCCAGTCGTTTCGATGCGCGTGGTCCAGGTGTGAGCCGGTCCCAGTTCCTCGAGTGCGGCGAAGGCGGTCACGAGTTTCATGACCGAGGCCGGATTCATCGGCTTGTCCGCGTTGACGCTCAGGGTCGGGGTCTTGCCCTCGACCGGCTGGACCCAGACCGACACGTTGGATGCCGGAATGCCGGCGCGGGCGAGCGCTTGCGCGACCGCAGGCGGCAACGTGGCCGCATGGCTGAGCGACATCCACGCGATCGCCAGCATCGCGACCACAAGATTCAACACCCTGCTCATGTCAGCGTTCCCAACTCGGATCGACCCACGTCCAGGGCCGCACATGCACGGGCAGGGTGTCTCGAAGCGGTGCCGGACATCACTGGCGCGAGGACTCAACGGGCCGGCAGTCGGGACTCGAGCGCATAGAGGGACTCTATGGTCTCGCGCGCGCGGATCAGGTGCATCTGGTCGCCGATCACCATCACCTCGGCCGCCCGTGCCCGGGTATTGTAGTTGGAGCTCATCGTCATCCCGTAGGCGCCAGCCGACAGCAGCGCGAGGAGATCGCCCGGTTCGACCGCGAGCCTTCGGTCATGCGCGAGAAAGTCTCCACTCTCGCAGATCGGACCGACCACCTCGTAGGCATGGGCCGCGAGGTCGCGAGGACAGACCGAGACAACCTCGTGATACGCGTCATACAGTGCCGGACGGGCGAGGTCGTTCATGGCCGCATCGACCACCGCGAAGTTGCGCTCCGCGCCCGGCTTCAGATACTCGATACGGGTCAGCAGCAAGCCGGCGTTTCCGATCAGCGAGCGGCCCGGTTCGAAACAGAGCTGCTCGCTGCGCCCGTCGAGCAGATGCAGCAGCGGCGCCAGATAGTCGTCGACCGCGGGTGGGGTCTCGTCACGATAGCGAATGCCAAGCCCGCCGCCGAGATCGATGTGCTCGAGCGTGATACCCCAGGCCTTCAGGCGATCGACCAGCGCCAGAATCCTGCGCGTCGCCTCGACCATCGGGGCCGGGTCGAGCAGTTGCGAACCGATGTGGCACGCAATGCCGCTGACGTGGATGTGTGGCAAGCTCGCGGCGCGCTCGTACAGGCGCATCGCCTCGTCGAACGCGACGCCGAACTTGTTGTTGCGCAGACCGGTGGAGATATACGGATGGGTCTTGGGGTCGACGTCCGGATTGACCCGCAGCGCGATCGGCGCCGTCTTGCCGAGCCTGCCCGCAACCTCGTCCAGACGCTCGAGCTCGGCTTCGGATTCGACGTTGAAACAGTGGATGCCGGCTTCCAGTGCCTGGCGCATCTCGGCCGCGCTCTTGCCGACACCGGAGAAAACGACCTTGCGGGGATCACCACCGGCAGCGATCACCCGCATCAATTCGCCGCCCGACACGATGTCGAAGCCTGCCCCGAGCCGGGCGAACGCAGACAGCACGCCGAGACTGGAATTGGCCTTGACCGCATAGAAGACGGTTGCATTGCGACCGGCCAGCGCACGCTGGTAGTCCCTGTAGGCGATGCACAGGGCTGCGTGCGAATAGACATAGGTCGGCGTGCCGAAGCGTTCGGCGATCTCGACCAGCGGGACCTGTTCGACCTGCAGTCCTGCGCTGCCAGCCTGCAGCGTGGGCATGGTGAATTCCGGTTTCATGCGCTTTCCGTGCCCGGTTGCTTGCTATGATCGGTGCTCGACGACGGCGCGTCACGAGCAGGTGCCTCCGGAACTTGCGGCAGGAAGAGCGGTCCGCGGATACCACAGGCGGTGAGGGTCAACGCGCATCCGAGTGCGCTCGCTAGCAACAGGGTTCGCATGGCTGTGCCGGTCAAAAACACGAATGTTAACAGAAGGAGTGGCCATGGATGAGACCGTCTTCAACGATCTTGCCGACGCGGAGTTGATGCGGATCGAGGCTGCGCTCGAAGCCTGCGGTGTCGAACTGGATATCGAGCCCAAACCCGGCAGCGTGCTCGAAGTCGAATTCGACAATGGCAGCAAGATCATCATCAACCGGCACACTGCCGCACGCGAGATCTGGATCGCTGCCCGTTCCGGCGGCTTCCATTTCCGTCCGGATGGGGAGGGCTGGATCGCCGGTCGCGACGGGGCCGAGCTTTATGCCACGTTGTCGCGACTGGTCGAGGAGCAATCCGGCCACGCGGTCAGTCTGCGGCCGGAGTGACACGGGTCAAGGCCGGACGGGCGTGAACGAGCGCTCCTCGACCGGAGCCGGCGCTACGGGGGCCGCTCCGGTTTGGCTCTGCCACGGCGTCTGCTCGGTCATGAAATAGCGCAGCTCCGGGATGTCGGGCAGGGTCGGGGCGGGTGGCTCGGGCGGCGGGTTTTCCCGGTAGTAATAGTCCACCTGCGTGCTGCCTTCATGCTGGATCGGCAGGAGGCCCGGAGGCTGTGGACGGGATTTCTCAGGCATGCCCTTCAGCGCTTCGCCCATGTAGTCGATCCATATCGGAAGTGCCGCGCGTCCGCCGGTTTCGCCTCGCCCGAGGTTTCGCGGCTGCGGGTATCCCAGCCAGCTCACCGCGACCAGATCCGGGTTGTAGCCGGCGAACCAGGCATCGACATAGTCGTTCGTGGTGCCGGTCTTGCCGGCGAGGTCGTTGCGCCCGAGCGCCTTGGCGCGAGCGCCCGTGCCGCGCCTGACCACGTCCTGAAGCATCGAATCCATCAGCCATGCATTGCGCGGATCGACGACGCGCGGTGCGCTCTGGCCGGCGACCGGTGGATCGACTTTCGCCAGCGTGCGACCCTGGCTGTCGGTGATTTCACTCACGATATAGGGTTCGACGCGAAAGCCGCCATTGGCGAAGACGGCGTATCCGGTGGCCAGTTGCCATGGGGTGGCCGAACCGGCGCCCAGCGCCATCGTCAGATAGGCCGGATGGCGCGACGGCTCGAAACCGAATCGGCTGATGTAGTCCTGGGCGTAGATGGGGGTGATCGACTGCAGGATTCTGATCGAGACCAGGTTCTTCGAGCGCGCGAGCGCGTCGCGCACGGTCATCAGCCCCTCGTACTTGCCGTCGTAGTTCTTGGGTTCCCAGTCCTTGCTGCCGGTCACGCCGGCCGGAAAGAACAGCGGTTCATCCTCCACATAGTGGGCGGGCGAGAATCCGCGCTCCAGCGCTGCCGAGTAGATGAAGGGCTTGAAGGCGGACCCGGGCTGGCGGATCGCCTGCGTCGCATTGTTGAAACTGCTGCGGTTGAAATCGAAACCGCCGACCAGCGCCCGTATCGCCCCGGTGTTCGCGTCGATCGCCACCAGGGCGGCTTCGACCTCGGGCAGTTGCACGATTTCCCAGTTACCCTCGCCCCTGTCCTGAATCCGGATGATTGCGCCGCGGCGTACGCGACGGGTCTGGGGGGCGCGCTCGGCCAGCATCGGCGCTGCAAATGTCAGTCCCTTGGCGGTGATCTTCAGGACTTCGCCATTGCGGTAGGCCTTGACCTCCTTGGGCGAGGCTTCGAGCACGATTGCCGCGAGGAGCTGATCCAGATCCCGATGATCGGTCAAGGCGTCGACCAGGCGTTCCTCGTCGGCGTCTGCCACGCCGGACAGATCCACGAAGGCCTCGGGCCCCCGGTAGCCGCGCCGTCTGTCGAAGTCCATGACACCCTTGCGCACCGCCCGTTTCGCGGCGGCCTGTTGTTCACTCGTCACCGTCGTGATCACCCTGATTCCGAGCACATAGGCGTCCTCGCCGAACTGCTCCACGGCGATCTGGCGAGCCATCTCGGCCACGAAATCCCCGCTGGTCTCCCGGGCAGGGGTTCTCGACCGGGCGAGCGTCAATGGTTCCGTGCGCGCCTGTTCGAAGGTGTTCGCATCGATGAAACCGGCGTCGAGCATGCGGCGCAGCACGTACTGCTGACGGATGGTCGCTCGACGCAGATTGGAGATCGGGTTGTAGGCGGAGGGGGCCTTGGGCAGGCCGGCCAGCATCGCGGCTTCGGCCACCGTCAGTTCGTCCAGACGCTTGCTGAAATAGGTCCGCGCAGCGGTCGAGAAGCCGTATGCGCGATGGCCGAGGAAGATCTGGTTGATGTAGATCTCCAGGATCTGGTCCTTGGACAGGTTCTGCTCGATCTTGAGCGACAGCAGAATCTCGTAGAGCTTGCGGTTGTAGGTCTTCTCACGGGACAGAAAGAAGTTGCGCGCCACCTGCATCGTGATCGTCGAGGCACCCTGGCCGCGCTCGCCCGACGTGAAGTTGGCGATCGCTGCACGCGCGATGCCGATCGGATCGACGCCATGGTGTTCATAGAACCGTTCGTCTTCGGCGGCGAGGATGGCCTTCGTCAGGATCGGCGGCACATCCTGAATCTTGACCAGCGCGCGGCGTTCTTCACCGAACTCATCCAGCAGGTCGCCATCCGCCGTGTATACTCGCAGCGGAATGCTGGGGCGATAATCCGTGAGGGCCTCGAGCGTAGGCAGTTTGGGCCAAGCGAGCACGACCACCGTTGCAAGCGTGGCCAGGGCGAGCACCAGCGCGACGCACAGCGCCGCGAAGGGATAGAGAAACCAGCGCATCAAGAATCCAGTGAATCAGATGGGTTAGAGATTATACGGGGGGGCAAAGTTGCACTCCAGTCGAATATGTCAAGCATTTTTCCTTTACACTTTCCCCGGTTTGTTGCTAGCATCTGATGCACTAAATTAGATGTTGCGCCTAACATAAAGAAATTTAAGGATTTTCTTTGTGACTGACTTCCAGTTGTTTCGTCCCAGGGCGCGCCAGTTGGCCGGACTCGATATTTCATCTTCATCGGTGAAGCTGGTCGAGTTGTCCGGAGGCGAAAAGGACGGCTACCGCATCGAGCGCTATGCAATCGAGCCGCTCCCACGTGACGCCGTCGTCGATGGCAACATCACCAATCTGGAAGGGGTTGGAGAAGCCATCAAGCGCGCAGTCCGGCGAATGGGCTCCGGCATCAAGCAGGTCGCGGTCGCGCTGCCTGCGTCGGCCGTGATCACCAAGCGCATCATCCTCCCGGCCGGCCTGCGCGAGCAGGAGATGGAATTCCAGGTCGAATCGGAAGCCAATCAGTACATTCCGTTCGCGATCGATGAAGTCAATCTGGATTTTCAGGTCGTCGGACAGTCGCCCGCCGATCCGAACGATGTCGAGGTCCTGATCGCAGCTTCCCGAAAGGAGAAAGTCGAGGACAGGGTAGCAGCGGCCGAGGTCGCCGGTCTGAAAGCAGTTGTAATGGATGTCGAGTCGTTTGCGGCCGAAGCTGCATTCGACTTCGTCAGTCGCCAGTTGGCGGATGGCGCCAAGGGCAAGATCGTCGCGCTCGTTGACATCGGCGCGAGTGCGATGAGCGTATCCATCCTGCGTGACGGCAAGCAGATCTATGCGCGCGAGCAGGCGATTGGTGGTGCCAAGCTGACCCAGGACGTGGCGCGCCAGTACGGCATGAGTGTCGACGAGGCCGAAGCTGCCAAGCGAAGCGGGGGGTTGCCGGATGATTACGAGCGGGATCTGATGCGCCCGTTCATGGACAGTGTCGCACTCGAGATCTCCCGCGCGTTGCAGTTCTTCTTTACCTCGACACAGTACAACGAGGTCGATTTCATCGTGCTCGCCGGCGGATGTGCGGTCATGCCGGGCCTTGTCGATGTGGTCGCCGGGCGGACCCAGGTGCAGACGGCGGTGGCCAATCCGTTCGCGAAAATGTCGCTGTCGTCGAAAGTCCGGCCCAAGAATCTGATTTCCGATGCGCCCTGCCTGATGGTTGCATGCGGATTGGCGCTCAGGAGATTTGATCCATGATCCGCATCAACCTGCTTCCACATCGGGAGCAAAAACGGCGCGAGCGCCGCAAAGAGTTCTTCGCGGTCTCGCTGCTGATGATCGTGCTCGGCCTCGCGATTGGTTTCGCAGGCCATATATATATGGCGGGGAATATCGAGCGGCAGGAGCGCAAGAACGATTTCTTCAAGGCGGAGATCGCCAAACTGGATCGGGAGATTGCCGAGATACGCGACCTGCGCCATCAGATCGAGGCCTTGTTGTCGCGCAAGCAGGTGATCGAGTCGCTTCAGGGCAACCGGTCGGACATCGTCAATCTGTTCAACGAACTGGTGCTGGGATTGCCCGAGGGGATTCGACTGAACACGGTCAAGCAGCAGGGGGCCAGGGTCACGCTGACCGGGCATGCCCAGTCGAACGCGCGGGTTTCGCATCTGATGCGCAGCCTGGAGAACTCTCCGTATATTGCGCAACCGGGTCTGGTGGAGGTGAAGTCCGCAGTGGTGAATAATCGCCGGGTCAGCGAGTTCACGCTCAACGTCAGTCTGGTCAGGCCCACTGACAGCGAAGCCGAGGTGTCGCCGAAATGAAGAGGAATCGAAAAGACGCCCAGCCGAAATTCGACCTCAATCGGCTCGCGCAGGACTTCCAGGGGCTCGATGCGAACGAACCGGGCAACTGGCCGACCGCGCCCAGGGTCGCCGTGTTCTTCGTGCTGCTGGTCGCCACGGTGGCGGCAGTGTGGTGGTTCGACTGGCGCGGGCAGGTGGAACTGCTTGAGCGTCGTCAGGCCGAAGAAATCCAGTTGCGTCAGGACTGGGGGTCCAAGAAGCGTCAGGCCATCAACCTGAACGAGTATCGGCAACAGCTCGATGAGACCAATCGGCAGTTCGGCGCGCTGGTGAAACAGCTGCCCAACCGTGCCGAGATGGACTCCCTGCTGGCGGAGATCAACCAGGCCGGTCTGGGGCGGGGCCTGCAATTCGATCTGTTCAAGCCCGGCAGCGATGTCGTGCGGGATTTCTACGCCGAGATGCCGATCGACATACGCGTCGTCGGCGCGTATCACGATCTGGGTGAGTTCGTGACCGATGTTGCACGCATGTCGAGGATCGTGACGCTCAGCAACATCTCGTTGAGCAAGCGGGACGACAATAACCTGGTGTTCGATGCCAAGGCGATCACGTACCGTTACCTCGATGAGGAAGAGCTCGCCCAGCAAAGGCAGCAGGCTCAGGGTGCGCAGGGGCGGAGACGATGACAAAGCATCTACTGATCGCATTGAGCGGACTGGCGTTGGTCGCCTGCACGGTCGAGGAAGAGGATCTGCGTGGCTGGATGGTCGCGCAGGAGCGGGGCATGACGGGTGGCATCGAGCCGCTGCCCGAAATGAAGTCCTTTCCGGTCGCGGCCTACACTGTCCCGGCCGACGCACTCGACCCGTTCGATCTCAGCCGGATCGAACCCGAGCCGACCGCTACGGTTTCCGGGGGGCCGGATCTCGATCGTCCGCGTGAACCGCTCGAGGCCTATCCGCTCGAATCGCTGTCCATGGTCGGAGTGTTGATGCAGGAAGGCAAGATCGAGGGGATCGTCGCCGTTGCAGGCCTGTTGCACCAGGTCAGGGTCGGCAATTACATGGGACAGGATCATGGTGTGGTGACCGACATTCAGGAAAGCGAGATCCTGCTCAAGGAACTGGTTCAGAACTTAGAAGGTGACTGGGTGGAGCGCGTCAGCCAGTTGCGGTTGGTGGAGCGGTAGGAGTCCGATGATGAAACGAAAAACCATGCTGTCGCTGGTCGCGGCCCTGTCCGTGTTCGCCGCGCCGATTCCCGTCGCTTTGGCCCAGACCGCCGAAACCCAGGCGCAGGAGGCGCTGAACCGGATCGAGAATCTGCAGGTCGCCGAACAGGGCGGGGCCCTGTTCGTGCGTCTGACCTTAAGTGAGGCATTGGCTGCCCCACCTGCGAGCTTCAGCATCGCGAATCCCGCAAGAATCGCGTTCGACTTTCCCGCGACCGCGAATGCGCTCGGAAGAACGCAGCAGGAGATCAATCAGGGTGACCTGCGCAGCGCCAACATCGTCCAAGCGGGGGACAGGACGCGGCTCGTCCTGAACCTGAACCGGGTCTCGCCCTACGAAACCCGCGTCGAAGGGCGTGACGTCATCATTTCGTTGTCGCCTGTTGCACGCGAAGTCGCCGCGAGTACGCAGGTATCTCAGGCGATGGCGACCTTCTCCGTCCCGACCGCCTCAGCAGGGGCTGATGTTCAGAGCGTGCAGGACATCCAGTTCCGTCGCGGAGTGGATGGCGAGGGGCGGATCGTGGTGCAACTCGCCAGCGCCGATACCGGCATCGACATCCGCCGGCAGGGCTCCAATCTGGTGGTCGAACTGCTGGACACCTATCTGCCTGAGCATCTGCATCGCCGTTCGGATGTAACCGACTTCGGAACGCCGGTCACGTCGATGGTCGCTCAACCGCATGGCAAGAGCGTGCGGCTCGTCGTGACACCGAATGGCCTGTGGGAGCACAACGCTTACCAGAGCGACACCCAGTTCGTGCTCGAGGTCAGGCGCGTCGTGGAAGAGCCGAACCGGCTGGTTCAGGGCGCGCGCAGGGGCGAGTTCGCCGGCGACAAGCTGTCGCTGAATTTCCAGAACGTCGATGTGCGCTCGGTGTTGCAGGTGATCGCGGACTTCACCGATTTCAATATCGTGACCAGTGACTCGGTTCAGGGCAATCTGACGCTGCGTCTGAAGGATGTGCCCTGGGATCAGGCGCTGGACATCATCCTGCAGGCCAAGGGTCTGGACATGCGCAAGACCGGCAATGTGATCTGGATCGCACCCGCCGAGGAGCTTGCGACGCGTGAGAAACTGCAACTGGAAGCGCTCGCGCAGGTCGCCGATCTCGAGCAATTGCAGACCGAGAGCTTCCAGGTGAACTACCACCGGGCAAGCGAGATCACCGAGTTTCTGCAGAATCGGGAGCAGACGGTCCTGTCGCCGCGCGGCAGCGTCGTGTTCGATGAGCGCAGCAACAAATTGTTCGTCACCGACGTGGGGTCCCGGCTCGATGCGATTCGCGGGCTCATCCAGGAGATCGACATCGCGCCGCGCCAGGTCCTGATCGAAGCCCGGATCGTCGAGGCGAACAAGGGGTTCGCGCAGGATCTCGGTGTGCGTTTGCGGTTCGGCGACACTCGCGTGCCCCGGGCTCCGGGTGACCTCGCGGGCGGGCCGCGGATTCGCCCCGGTGAATTCACGAACGGCTTCCTGACCGGCACCGGGGTCTCGAGCGGCGGGTCGACGCCGGTCACCGACTTCTCTAGCTTCGCGTTCAGCCTGTTCAACGCGGCGGCCACCAAGTTCCTGACACTCGAGGTCGCTGCACTCGAATCAGACCAGCGCGGCCGCGTGATTTCGAGCCCGCGTGTGCTGACCGCCAACCAGGTCGAGGCCACGATCCGGCAAGGTCAGGAGATTCCGTTCGTGACGCCGTCGTCGGCAAACGATCCCGCGACGGTCGAGTTCAAGGATGCGGTGCTGTCCCTGACCGTCCGTCCGCAGATCACGCCCGACGGCAGGGTGCAGATGCGGGTCGTCGTCAACAAGGACCGGGCCGATTTCTCCAGAAGTATCCTCGGCAATCCGCCCATCGATACCAAGAGCGTCGAGACCGAGGTGCTGGTCGAGAACGGCGGTACCGTCGTGATCGGCGGCATCTTCGAGGAAGAAGACACCAACAACATCGACAAGGTACCGTTCCTGGGCGACCTGCCGGTGCTCGGGCCGCTGTTCAGAGTGAATTCCGACTTCAAGGCGACACGCGAACTGCTGATCTTCATCACGCCGAGGATCGTGGCCGACTCGCTGACCTTGCGGTGATGGCGGGCGCAGTGCCGGACGCGCTGTCGAATCGCAGCTGACGAGAGACCGGGTTTGCCTGAGACGCCCGTCATTCTGGTGGGCATGATGGGTGCCGGAAAGACGACCGTCGGGCGCGAATACGCCCGTCGTCATTCCTTGCGCTTCCTCGATTGCGATCAGGAACTCGTGGCGCGGACCGGCGTCAGCGTTGCGACGATTTTCGAGATCGAGGGCGAGGCTGGATTCCGGCGTCGAGAGTCCCAGTTGCTGGATGAACTTACCCGCGAACCCGGGCTGGTTCTTGCGACCGGCGGTGGCGTGGTGCTCAACCCCGAAAATCGCACGCTCTTGCACGAACGTGCCCTGGTCGTCTACCTGGATGTGCCGCCCAAGGTCCTGTGGGAGCGCACCCGGCATGACCGTAATCGCCCGCTGTTACAGGTCCCGAATCCACGCCAGCGTATCGAAGCGCTATATCATGAGCGCGATCCGCTCTATCGCGAGATCGCGCATGTGATCGTCGAGGGCGGACGGGGCAGTCCCGGTGGAATGGTCAAACAGGTGGACAGGGCGATCGAGGAATACCGGAAACGGCGGGCCGGAGGGCATCCCGAGACACCTTCGTCCGAGCCCGGGCGCTGAAACTCAGCTACGGTGTCGCATAGCCCGTCTCCCACGGTTCCTGCGAAATGACGATGCGAACATTGAATCTTGATCTCGGCGTGCGTAGTTACCCGATCCATATCGGCCGGGGACTGCTCGATGCCGTCGAACTGCTCACGGCGGCCCTGACGACGTCGCGGGTCGCGATCGTGACCAACGATGTGGTCGCCCCTCTTTATCTGGACCGCCTGCGGACCGTGCTCGAGCAGGGCGGGGTCGCGAGCATGGCGGTCGTCCTGCCTGACGGGGAGGAGCACAAGGACTGGACGACACTGAACCTGATCTACGACGCGCTGCTGCGCGAGCGCTGCGAGCGGTCGACGACGCTGATCGCGCTCGGTGGCGGTGTGATCGGCGACATGGGGGGCTTCGCGGCGGCGACCTATCAGCGCGGCATGCCCTTCATCCAGATTCCGACCACCCTGCTGTCGCAGGTCGACTCCTCGGTTGGCGGCAAGACCGCGATCAATCACCCGCTGGGCAAGAACATGATCGGTGCCTTCTACCAGCCGCGCCTTGTGCTGGCCGACATCGACACGCTGGACACCCTGCCCGATCGTGAACTCTCGGCCGGACTGGCGGAAGTGATCAAGTACGGACTGATCCGCGATCCGGCCTTCTTCGAGTGGCTCGAGGCACACATCGACCGGCTCAGGCTACGCGACACCGAGGCCTTGTCCTACGCGATCGAGCGGTCCTGCGCGAACAAGGCGGAAGTGGTGGCCGCCGACGAAACCGAGCGTGGCGAGCGTGCGCTGCTGAATCTGGGCCACACCTTCGGCCATGCGATCGAGGCGGGGATGGGCTATGGCCAGTGGCTGCATGGCGAGGCGGTCGCAGCGGGCACGATGATGGCGGCTGCGCTGTCGCGACGGCTTGGGTGGCTGAATGATGCAGACGTGGCCCGTATCCGTGCCCTGCACGAGCGGGCGGGCCTGCCGGTGACCGGGCCGGATCTGCCGGTCGAGCGATACCACGCGTTGATGGCGGGTGACAAGAAGGTCGAGGGCGGTCGCTTGCGTCTCGTGTTGCTGAGGGCCATCGGCAGGTCGGTCATCCACGGCGATGCGCGCGTCGAAGACATTTCGGCGGCGATCGCCGAGTGTTCGACATGACTGCGCTCGCATCCTACGCGGTTACCGAGCACAATTCGCGCGGGCGCCTGCATCCCGAGCCGCCACCCGGTGTCCGCAGCGAGTTTCAACGCGATCGCGACCGTGTCGTACATTCCACCGCATTTCGTCGGCTCGAGTACAAGACCCAGGTTTTCGTGAATCATGAGGGCGATCTGTTCCGCACCCGCCTGACGCACAGTATCGAGGTCGCTCAGATCACCCGCAGCATCGCGCGGGCGCTGGGCCTGAACGAGGATCTGGCCGAGGCGATTGCGCTTGCGCACGATCTCGGACATACACCATTCGGCCATGCCGGACAGGATGCACTGAATCAGTGCATGAAACCCCACGGTGGGTTCGAGCACAACCTGCAGTCGCTGCGCACGGTCGACGCGCTCGAAGAACATTATGCCGCCTTCGACGGCCTGAACCTGACCTTCGAGACGCGCGAAGGCATCCTGAAGCACTGCTCCAGAGCCCATGCCGAGCAACTGGGCGAGCTCGGACGGCGCTTCATCGAAGGTACCCAGCCTTCGCTCGAGGCCCAGTTGGCCAATCTGGCCGACGAAATCGCATACAACAATCACGATATCGATGACGGCCTGCGCTCCGGGCTGATCACGCTGGAGCAACTCGATGCGGTGGAGATCTTCGTCGAGAAACGTCGTGAGGTCGAGGTGCAATGGCCGGCGCTGGGCGGGCGGCGGCTGATTCACGAGACCATCCGCCGCATGATCAATGCGATGGCGCTCGATCTGATCGAAACCACCCGACAGAACATCGATGCACAGAATGTGTGCAGCCTTGCACAAGTTCGGTGCGCACCGCGGCTGGTTTCGCATTCGGCCCGCTTCGAACCGATGATGAAGTCCCTGAAGCGCTTCCTGCGCGACAATCTCTACTGGCACTATCAGGTGCTGCGCATGACCGACAAGGCGCGACGCATCATTTCCGATCTGTTCGAAGCCTTCATGGCCGATCCTCGCCTGCTGCCGCCGCAGTATCAGATGCGCGCCAGAACCGACAAGGCGCGCGCGATCGCCGACTATATCGCTGGAATGACCGACCGGTACGCGATCAAGGAGCACAGCCGGCTCTTTGCGGTCGGCGAAATTCATTGATTCATCATAGGTTTACCGCAGCCCAAAAAAACTTGAATCAGCGGTTTGTCGGGCGTATATTCGTCCACCCGCCTGAAACAATGGGGTGAGGCCGTGTGTGTGAGCACCTGCCGATTCTCGAGCCGGACCAGGTGAGTCCGGTTTTTTTTGGCCCGGGCGCTTTTTTGGTGCGTATTTTGCTTGTGATTTGTTCGCGGTTTTTTGGCCGCCCGTGCCCTCCGGCGATGGCCGGCAATGAGTAGTGTTGAGGAAGAGCGTGATGGATCAGCCCCTGAAGCAAGGTCTTTACGACCCGGCGAACGAACACGATGCCTGTGGCGTGGGTTTTGTTGCCCACATCAAGGGCGACAAGAGTCATCAAATCATTCTTCAGGGGCTGGAAATCCTGAAGAATCTGGACCACCGTGGCGCAGTCGGCGCGGACCCGCTGCAGGGCGACGGTGCCGGCATCCTGATCCAGATCCCGGATCGACTCTATCGCGAGGACATGGCGACCCGGGGCGTGACCCTGCCGGCCCCGGGCGAGTATGGCGTCGGGATGGTGTTCATGCCCAAGGAACGCGCCTCGCGTCTGGCCTGTGAAGAGGAGATCGAGCGTGCTGTGCGGGCCGAGGGGCAGGTCGTGCTCGGATGGCGCAACGTGCCGGTCAATCCCGACATGCCGATGTCCCCGGCGGTCAAGAAGACCGAGCCGGTGATCCGGCAGATCTTCGTCGGCCGCGGCCCGGACGTGATGGTACCCGAGGCGCTCGAGCGCAAGCTGTTCGTCGCGCGCCGGCGTGGCGCGAACGCGATCATGGCGCTCAAGCTCAAGTACGGGCAGGAGTTCTACTTCGTGTCGATGTCCACGCGCACGGTGAACTACAAGGGCCTGCTGCTGGCCACGCAGGTGGGCGACTATTACCTCGACCTGGTCGATCCGCGCGCGGTGTCGGCGCTCGCGCTGGTGCACCAGCGCTTCTCGACCAACACCTTTCCGCGGTGGAATCTGGCCCATCCGTTCCGCTACATCGCACACAACGGCGAGATCAACACCCTGCGCGGCAACTACAACTGGATGCGCGCGCGCGAGAAGGGCGTATCGTCGCCGTTGCTCGGGGCCGATCTGGAGAAGATCTGGCCGCTGATCTACCCGGGTCAGTCGGACTCCGCCTCATTCGACAATGCGCTCGAGCTGTTGGTGATGAGCGGCTATTCGATGGCGCAGGCAATGATGATGATGATTCCCGAAGCCTGGGAGTCGCACACGCAGATGGACGAGCGGCGTCGCGCATTCTACGAATACCATGCGGCGATGATGGAGCCCTGGGACGGTCCGGCGGCGGTGGCGTTCACCGACGGTCGCCAGATCGGGGCGACGCTGGACCGCAACGGCCTGCGTCCGGCCCGCTATCTGGTCACCGACGACGATCTTGTCGTGATGGCGTCCGAATCCGGTGTGCTGCCGATCCCTGACAGCCGAATCGTGAAGAAATGGCGGCTGCAGCCGGGCAAGATGTTCCTGATCGACATGGAGCAGGGCCGCATCATCGACGACGCCGAGCTCAAGGCATCGCTTGCGAACGCGCGTCCCTATGCCGACTGGCTGTCCCGGATCAACATCAAGCTCGATAGCGTGTCCGCGTCGGCCGACGTGCAGCCGCCGCATACCGACACCCCATTGCTCGATCGGCAGCAGGCCTTTGGCTACACACAGGAGGACATCAAGTTCATCCTCGAGCCCATGGGCAAGGCGGGCGAGGAGGCCACCGGCTCGATGGGCAACGATTCCCCGCTGGCGGTACTGTCGAACAAGGAGAAGCCGCTCTACAACTATTTCCGTCAGTTGTTCGCGCAGGTCACCAATCCGCCGATCGATCCGATCCGCGAGCAACTGGTGATGTCACTGGTGTCCTTCATCGGGCCACGGCCGAACCTGCTCGAGATCAACGAGATCAATCCGCCGTTCCGACTCGAAGTCTCGCAGCCGGTGCTCGACTTCGACGAGATGGCGAAGATCCGCGATATCGCCCGTTACACCAAGAACAGGTTCCGCTCCGCGGTGCTCGACATCTGCTACCCGGTCGACTGGGGCAACGAAGGCGTCGAGGCGCGGCTGGCCTCGCTGTGCGCCGAGGCCGAGGATGCGGTCGAGCAGGGTTTCAACATTCTGATCGTGTCGGACCGCAACACCGATGTGAGCCATGTCGCCATTCCGGCGCTGCTGGCCCTGTCCGCGATCCACCAGCATCTGGTGACCAAGGGGCTGCGCACCCGTGCGGGTCTGGTGGTCGAGACCGGTTCGGCGCGCGAAGTCCACCATTTCGCGGTGCTCGGCGGTTACGGTGCCGAGGCCGTCCATCCCTATCTCGCGATGGAAACGCTGCAGCAGCTTGCAGGCAGTGCAGAAGAGGCTGACAACGCGGTCAAGCACTTCGTCAAGGCGATCGGCAAGGGCCTGATGAAGGTGATGTCCAAGATGGGCATCTCCACCTACATGTCCTATACCGGTGCGCAGATCTTCGAGGCGGTCGGTCTGCAGCAGGCGCTGTGCGACAAGTACTTCACCGGTACGCGGAGTCAGGTCGAGGGCATCGGTGTGTTCGAGATCATGGAGGAGGTGATCAGGCTGCACAAGAAGGCCTTCAGTCCGGACCCGGTGCTGGCGAACATGCTGGACGCGGGCGGCGACTACGCTTTCCGCATCCGAGGCGACGAGCACATGTGGACGCCGGACGCGATTGCGAAGCTCCAGCACTCCACCCGCTCCGGAAAGTTCGACTCGTACAAGGAATATGCGAAGCTGATCAACGACCAGACGCGCCGTCACATGACGCTGCGGGGACTGTTCGAGCTGAAGCCAGCCGGCCCCCCCGTGCCGCTCGACGAAGTCGAGTCCGCCAAGGAGATCGTGAAGCGTTTCGCCACCGGTGCGATATCACTCGGCGCCATCTCCACCGAGGCGCATACCACGCTCGCGGTTGCGATGAACCGGATCGGCGGCAAGTCGAACACCGGCGAAGGTGGTGAGGATCCGATGCGCTACAAGCCGATCACCCGAGCGACCAGCCTGGCGCAAGTCATCGGCGAGAGTCGGGTCGCCCGAGACCTGGATCTGCAAGTCGGCGACAGCCTGCGCTCGGCGATCAAGCAGGTCGCATCCGGGCGCTTCGGCGTCACCGCCGAGTACCTGGTCAATGCCGACCAGCTGCAGATCAAGATGGCCCAGGGCGCGAAGCCGGGCGAGGGCGGTCAGTTGCCCGGTCACAAGGTGTCCGAGTACATTGGCTTCCTGCGCCATTCGGTGCCGGGCGTCGGTCTGATCTCGCCGCCGCCGCACCACGACATCTATTCGATCGAGGACCTGGCGCAGCTTATTCACGACCTTAAGAACGCCAATCCCGAGGCCGACGTGTCGGTCAAGCTCGTGTCCGAGATCGGGGTCGGCACCGTCGCGGCAGGGGTGGCCAAGGCCAAGGCGGATCACGTCGTCATCGCCGGCCATGACGGCGGCACTGGCGCGAGCCCCTGGTCGTCGATCAAGCATGCCGGCTCCCCGTGGGAACTCGGTCTGGCCGAAACCCAGCAGACTCTGGTGCTCAACCGTCTGCGCAGTCGTATCCGGGTGCAGGTGGACGGCCAGGTCAAGACCGGCCGTGACGTGGTGATCGGCGCGCTGCTCGGTGCCGATGAGTTCGGTTTCGCCACCGCACCGCTGGTGGTCGAGGGCTGCATCATGATGCGCAAGTGCCACCTCAATACCTGCCCGGTCGGGGTCGCGACCCAGGATCCGGTGCTACGCAGCAAGTTCACCGGCCAGCCCGAGCATGTCGTGAATTTCTTCTTCTTCGTTGCGGAGGAGGTGCGCGAACTGATGGCGCAACTGGGCATTCGCAAGTTCGACGAGCTGATCGGACGGGCCGACCTGCTCGACATGAGGAAGGGCATCGAACACTGGAAGGCGCGCGGGCTGGACTACAGCCGCATCTTCTATCGCCCCAACGTGCCGTCGAATGTGCCGCGCCTGCATGTCGAAGCGCAGGACCACGGCCTGGCCAAGGCGCTGGACAACGAGCTCATCGCGCTAGCCGCCCCCGCGCTGGAGCATGGCGAGAAGGTCACGATCGATGTGCCGGTGCGCAACATCAACCGTACCGTCGGCGCGATGCTGTCCGGCCGCGTCGCGGCGCGCTACGGCCATGCCGGGCTGCCGGACAGCACCATCCGTGTGAAGCTCACCGGTACCGCGGGCCAGAGTTTCGGCGCCTTCCTCGCGAGGGGCATCACGCTCGAACTGGTCGGCGAAGGCAACGACTATGTCGGCAAGGGTTTGTCGGGCGGCCGCATCATCGTACGCCCGCAGGCCGAGTTCCGTGGTGCCACCACCGACAACATCATCATTGGCAACACCGTGCTGTACGGCGCGACCGAGGGCGAGGTCTATTTTGCCGGCGTCGGGGGCGAGCGCTTCGCGGTGCGCAACTCGGGGGCGACCGCGGTGGTCGAGGGAGTCGGTGACCATGGTTGCGAGTACATGACCGGCGGTACCGTGGTCGTGCTTGGACAGACCGGTCGCAACTTCGCGGCCGGCATGTCGGGCGGTGTGGCCTACGTGCTCGACGAGACCGGCGATTTCGAGACGCGCTGCAACATGGCTCAGGTTGCGCTCGAACCGTTGCCGGACGAACTCGAGGCGCGCAAGGGATCGGAGTCGGGCGACGAACTCGAGTCGCTCGGCCGGGTCGATATCGATCATCTTGAAATGGGCGACGAGCTGATCCTGAAGGGGCTGATCGAGCGCCATGCGCGCTTCACCGGCAGCGCGCGTGCGCGCGAGATCCTGGACAGCTGGAGTACCTTCCGCGCCAGGTTCGTGAAGGTGATGCCGCATGAATACCGTCGCGCGCTGTCCGAAATGGCCGGACAGCGTCAGAGTCAACTGGAGGCCGCATAGAGATGGGAAAGCCAACCGGATTTCTGGAGTATCAGCGTCTGTCCGAGGCCTACGAGCCTGTACAGGAGCGGGTCAAGAAGTACAGGGAGTTCGTCCTCCGCCTGACTGACGCGGAGGCGGCCGTTCAGGGCGCGCGCTGCATGGACTGCGGCATTCCGTTCTGCAACAGTGGTTGCCCGGTGAACAACATCATTCCAGACTGGAATGATCTCGTTTATCGCAACCAGTGGCGCGAGGCGATCGAGGTACTGCACTCGACCAACAACTTTCCCGAGTTCACCGGGCGGATCTGTCCGGCGCCGTGCGAGGCTGCCTGCACGCTGAACATCAACAACGACCCGGTCGGCATCAAGTCGATCGAGCACGCGATCATCGACAAGGCCTGGCAAGAAGGCTGGGTGGTGCCCCGGGTGCCAGCGACCCGGACCGGCAAGAAGGTCGCGGTGGTTGGTTCCGGTCCGGCGGGCCTGGCTGCGGCGCAGCAACTGGCGCGGGTCGGGCACGACGTGACCGTGTTCGAGAAGAACGATCGCATTGGCGGCCTGCTGCGCTACGGTATTCCCGATTTCAAGATGGAAAAGCATCTGATCGATCGTCGGATCGAGCAGATGCAGGCCGAAGGTGTGACCTTCCGCACCGGCGTGCTGGTCGGAAGCAAGGACGTGCCGGCCGGTATCGTCAATGACGCGACCGAGGTGGTCGGGGCCGAAACCCTGCAGGCCGAGTTCGATGCGGTGGTGCTGGCAGGCGGGGCCGAAGTGCCGCGCGATCTGCCGGTGCAGGGGCGCGAGCTCGATGGCGTGCATTTCGCGCTCGAGTTCCTGATTCCGCAGAACAAGGAAGTGGCGGGTGGCCGCCCCAACCCGATCTCCGCGACCGGAAAGCACGTGGTCGTGATCGGCGGGGGCGATACCGGCTCGGACTGCGTTGGCACCTCCAATCGACACGGCGCGGTCTCGGTCACGCAGTTCGAGCTTATGCCGATGCCGCCCGAGCAGGAAGACAAGGCACTGACCTGGCCCTACTGGCCGACCAAGCTGCGTACGTCCAGCTCGCACGAAGAAGGCTGCGAGCGCGACTTCGCGGTCGCCACCAAGGAGTTTATCGGCGACAACGGCAGGGTCAAGGCGCTGCGCGCGGTTCGACTGGACTGGAAGGATGGCCGCATGGTCGAGGTGCCCGGTTCGGATTTCGAACTCAAGGCCGACCTGGTGCTGTTCGCGATGGGTTTCACGAATCCGGTCGGCAGCGTGCTCGACGCGTTCGGCGTGGAGAAGGACAAGCGCGGCAATGCGAACGCGACGACCGATGGTGAAGGCTGTTACACGACCAACGTGCCCAAGGTCTTCGCCGCGGGCGATGTGCGGCGCGGACAGTCCCTGGTGGTATGGGCGATTCGCGAGGGTCGACAGGCCGCCCGCGAGGTGGATGCGTTCCTGATGGGTGAAAGCGTGTTGCCACGATGAACGGCGAACCGCCCAAGGGCGGGCAAGTGTGGAACACGGCCTGCGGGCCGTGTTGCGCGAGGGTCGACTGGCCGCCCGCGAGGTGGATGCGTTCCTGATGGGTGAAAGCGTGTTGCCACGATGAACGGCGAACCGCCCAAGGGCTCACTCAATCCAGGTCGAGTCGTTCGACAGTGTAGCGCGCGATCATGGCTTCCTCGTTGGTCGGCATGACGGCGACCGCGACACGGCTGTCCGGCGTATCGATGCGCGAGGCGTGGGCC
This sequence comes from Denitraticella aggregata, assembly GCF_048158365.1. Classification (NCBI taxonomy): domain Bacteria; kingdom Pseudomonadati; phylum Pseudomonadota; class Betaproteobacteria; order Rhodocyclales; family Zoogloeaceae; genus Denitraticella; species Denitraticella aggregata. The sequence continues at coordinate 245,658 of NZ_JBLLNL010000001.1, forward strand.
GCGTTCAGCTCCGGGTCGATGGCTATGCCCAGCCATCTCGACATCGCGGCCACCCTGGCGCGCACCGGGGCGGCGTGCTCGCCGATGCCGCCGGTGAAGATCAGCGCGTCCAGCCCCTGCGCCGCCGCGGCGAGCGACCCGAGTTCGCGAGCGATCCGGTAGCAGAACAGCTCGATCGCCTCGTGCGCCTCGGGGGCGTCGCTGGCCAGCAGCGTGCGCATGTCCTGGCTGATGCCCGACACGCCCAGCAGGCCGGATCGCTTGTACAGCAGGTCGGTCAGCGCCTTCGCGTCCATGCCCTTCTGTTCCATCAGATAGAGCAGGACGCCGGGGTCCAGGCTCCCGCTGCGGGTGCCCATCATCAGCCCTTCGACCGCAGTGAAGCCCATCGTGGATGCGACGCTGCTGCCTTCGCGTAGCGCGCACATCGATGCGCCGTTGCCGAGGTGCGCGATGACCACGGCCCCACGCGCACGCTCACCGATGACCTGAGGCATCAGTCGCGCCACGTAATCGTAGGACAGACCATGAAAGCCATAGCGCTTCACGCCCTCGGCCGTGATTGCGCGCGGCAACGCAAAGGCCTGCGCGAGCGGCGGCTGCGTGCGGTGAAAGGCCGTGTCGAAGCAGGCCACCTGCGGGATGGACGGCATCAGGCTCGACACTGCGCGCACTGCGCGCAGATTGTGTGGTTGGTGCAAGGGAGCCAGCGGCACGAAGGTATCCAGTCTGGCCAGCACGGCGTCGTCGAGCAGCACTGGCGCGCTGTACGATTCGCCCCCATGGACCACACGATGGCCGGCCGCGATGATCTCGAGCTCCGGGCTGTGCGTCGACAGCCAACCGAACAGGTGGTCGAGCGCATCCTTGTGCTGCGCGTCGTGTCCGCCCGAGACGCGGACGTTCTCCCGGTAGCGGACACCGTCCGAGGATTTTGCGCTCATCTCGGGCGACGCGCCGATGCCCTCGATCTGGCCGGACAGCGCGGGCCTTTCGGCCAGTTGCGGGTCGATCGGAAAGAGCGCGAACTTCAGGCTACTCGAACCCGCGTTCAGAACCAGCACCGCACGCATCAGATCATCGCCTCGCGCTTGCGGTGCGCCATCAGCTGTGCCACCGCGCAGGAGGCCGCGCGGGTCTCGGCGGTGTCGGCGCGGCTGGTCAGCACGATCGGAACCCGTGCGCCCAGCACCACCCCGGCCATCAGCGCATTGCCCAGATACTCGAGCTGCTTTGCGACCATGTTGCCCGACTCCAGGTCGGGCACCACCAGGATGTCGGCGTTCCCCGCCACCGCCGATCGCAGACCCTTGGTCTTGGCGGCGACCAGCGACACCGCATTGTCGAAGGCGAGCGGGCCGTCGAGCAGACCGCCCCTGATCTGGCCGCGGTCGGCCATCTTGCACAGCGATGCGGCGTCGATCGTGGAGCGCAGCTTCGACGTGACGGTTTCGACTGCGGACAGGATCGCGACCTTGGGTTCGGCCAGCCCGAGCACGTGCGCGAGATCGATCGCGTTCTGCACGATGTCCACCTTCACCTCGAGCGACGGCTCGATGTTGATCGCGGCATCGGTGATCATCAGCGGATGCGGATAGGTCGGCACGTCCGCGAGGAAGACGTGGCTGATGCGGCGGCCGGTGCGCAGCCCGCTGGCGCGCGATACCACCGCGCTCATCAACTCGTCGGTATGCAGCGAACCCTTCATCAGGGCCTCGATACCGCCGTCGCGGCACAGCGCCACCGCTGCCTCGGCCGCGGCATGGCTGTGCGGCACATCCACGATGCGGTAGCTGCGCAGGTCGAGTCCCTGCTCCTCCGCAATTGCGCGAATCCTGGCTTCCGGCCCGACCAGGATAGGTTCGATCAGCCCGGCCTCGGCCGCCTGGATCGGACCGCGCAGCGACTCGGTGTCGCACGGGTGTGCAACCGCCATCGGAATCGGTGACAGGCCGGACGCGATCGACAGCAGGTGGCGGTAGCGCAGTTCCCGGTCCGAAATCGTCACTTCCGGCAGGTTCATGCGCGGACGCTTGACCTTTTCGGTCGGCGCCTGCACTTCGGCGACCCCGTCGATGACCCTGAGCCCGTCCTGATTGACCGCCAGGCAGTCGAACACGATGTGATGGTTGTGCTCGTACTTCTGGCGGCAGGTGACCGTGATCGTGAGCGTGTCGCCGATCGTGATCGGACGCCAGAAGTTGAGCCCCTGCGACACGTAGACGGTGCCGGGACCGGGAAATTCGGTGCCCAGCACCGACGAAATAAGCGTGCTGCCCCACATGCTGTGGCCGACGACTTCGCGAAACTGGCTGGAGCGCGCGTATTCGGTGTCCACATGGGTCGGATTCACATCTCCGGACATCACCGCGAACAGATGGATGTCGTCCGGCCGGAGCGTGCGGATCAGCTGTGCATGATCTCCGACCTGGATCTCGTCGAACGTGCGGTTCTGGATGTACTGGATGATGGTCTTGTCCATTTGCGATCTCTTTGTGTGCGTTGCAACAATTTCATTGTACCTGTGCTTAAGGCGAAGTATTAAGGTTCGATGATAGATTAGCTGCATTGCAGCATAAAGACAAAGTGTCGGTCTCCGTGGCGGGATGCACGGGGAAGGGTGCAGGCGCCATGCTAGAATCGCCGTCAAATTGCGTCGCACTGGAGTGCAGATGGAAGTCGTGATTCTCGCTGCGGGCAAGGGCACCCGAATGCGTTCGGCCCTGCCCAAGGTTCTGCAGCCGCTCGCCGGCAGGCCCATGCTCAGCCATGTCGTCGACACCGCCCGCGCACTCGACGCGCGGCGTATCTGCGTCGTCTATGGACATGGCGGCGAGAGCGTGCGCGAGTGCCTCGGCATGCCGGATCTGTTGTGGGCGCGACAGGAACCGCAGCTCGGCACCGGGCACGCGGTGCAGCAGGCCCTTCCGCTGCTGTCCGATGACGACGTCGCAATGGTGCTGTACGGCGACGTGCCGCTGATGGGCGTCGATACCCTGATGGCCCTGCGCCGCGCGGCCGCCGGCGACAGGCTGGCGCTGCTGACGGTGATCCTGGACGATCCAAGCGGCTACGGACGCATCCTGCGCAACGCCGCCGGCGAAGTCACCCATATCGTCGAACAGAAGGATGCCACCGCCCACGAACTCGAGGTGCGCGAAGTCAATACCGGCATTCTGGTCGCACCGGTCGCGCGTCTGCGCGACTGGCTCGCGCGGGTCGGCAACGACAATGCCCAGCGCGAGTATTACCTGACGGACATCGTCGCGCTCGCGGTCGAGGATGGCGTCGCCATTGCGACGGTCCAGCCGGCGTCGGCCTGGGAGACGCTGGGCGTCAACAGCAAGCGCCAGCTCGCCGAGCTCGAACGTCTGCATCAGCGTAATATCGCGCTGCGCCTGATGGACGACGGCGTCACGCTGGTCGACCCGTCGCGTATCGACGTGCGCGGCGAACTCGTCTGCGGCCGGGACGTGGAGATCGACGTCAATTGCGTGTTCGAGGGCCGGGTCGAGCTCGGCGATTGCGTGCGCATCGGGGCCAACTGCGTGGTGCGTGATGCAGTGATCGGTGCGGGTACCCGCATCGCGCCGTTCTCGCATATCGAGGACACGAGCATGGGCGATGCCTGCGTGATCGGGCCCTACGCCCGCACCCGGCCCGGCACGCGGCTCGGCGAGGACGTGCATATCGGCAATTTCGTCGAGGTCAAGAACAGCCGCATAGACAATCATTCCAAGGCCAACCATCTGGCCTATGTCGGCGACGCGGACATCGGCCAGCGGGTCAATGTGGGCGCTGGCACGATCACCTGCAACTACGACGGCGCCAACAAGTATCGCACCGTCATCGAGGACGACGTCTTCATCGGTTCCGATACGCAGCTGGTGGCACCGGTGCGGGTCGGCCGCGGCGCGACGCTGGCTGCCGGCACCACGCTCACCAAGGACGCGCCGGAGCATCAGCTGACCGTATCGCGCGCCAAGCAGATCAGCATCGCCGGCTGGAAGCGGCCGGTCAAGAAATCGTCCTGAATCCCTTAAAGTTCCCGCTCGTCCGAGCACCCGGAGAAAGCCATGTGTGGCATTGTCACCGCGATTTCGACCCGAAACGTCGTACCCGTCCTGCTCGAGGGCCTGCGCAAGCTCGAATACCGGGGCTACGACTCCGCTGGCGTCGCTGTGCTCGACAAGGGGCTTAAGCGGCTGCGCTCGGCCGGACGGGTGGCCGATCTGGAGGCGCTTGCGAACGCCTCCGAGCTGTCCGCGCACATCGGCATCGCGCACACCCGCTGGGCCACCCACGGCGTGCCGTCCGAACGCAATGCGCATCCGCACATCTCGGGCGGCCTTGCGGTCGTGCATAACGGCATCATCGAGAACTACGAGAGCATCCGCGAAAGGCTGGAGGCAAGGGGTTACGTCTTCGAGTCCGAGACCGACACCGAAACCATCGCGCACCTGATCCACAGCAAGCTGGACGCGGTGCCCGACCTGTTCGACGCGGTCCGGCTCGCGACGAACGAACTGGTCGGCGCTTATGCGATCGGCGTCGTGTCCGAGGCCGACCCGTTCCGCGCGATCGTCGCGCGCCGCGGTTCGCCGCTGCTGCTCGGCATCGGCGAGGACGGCATGTACGCTGCCTCCGACACCGCCGCCTTGCTGCAGGTGACGCGCAAGATCATCTATCTGGAGGACGGCGATCTGGCCGAACTGCGCCATGAGGGCTACCGCATCGTGCGACTCGATGGCGCGCCGGTCGAGCGGGAGATCCACATCTCCAACCTGTCAGCCGATGCGGTCGAACTCGGGCAGTACCGCCATTACATGCAGAAGGAGATCTTCGAGCAGCCCCAGGCCCTCGCGAATACGCTCGAGATCATCGCCGGCGGCGGTTCGATCAGCCCGCAGTTGTTCGGCAGCCGCGCCACCGACGTGATGGCCGGCGTGCGCCAGGTGCTGATCATCGCCTGCGGCACCAGCTACCACGCCGGTCTGGTAGCACGCTATTGGCTGGAGTCGGTCGCGAAGCTGCCGTGCTCGGTGGAGATCGCGAGCGAGTACCGCTATCGTGAGTCCGTCCCCGATCCCGACACGCTGGTGGTCATGATCTCGCAGTCGGGCGAAACCGCCGACACGCTGGCCGCACTCAAGCATGCCAAGGCGCTCGGCATGCATCGCACGCTGGCGGTGTGCAACGTGCCCGAATCGGCGATCGTGCGCGAAGCCGCGTTGCGCTTCATCACCCGTGCCGGCCCGGAGATCGGCGTGGCCTCGACCAAGGCCTTCACCACGCAGCTGGCGGCGCTGGCGCTGCTGACGCTCGCGCTGGCCAAGACGGCCGGGCGCCTGCCGGAAGAGGCGGAAGCACGCGCGCTGAACGGGCTGCGTCATCTCCCGGTTGCGGTGCAGAAGGTGCTCGAGCTCGAACCCGAGATCGAGCGCTGGGCCCAGCGCTTCGCCAGTAAGCACCACGCGCTATTCCTTGGTCGCGGCCGCCACTGGCCGATCGCGATGGAAGGCGCGCTGAAGCTCAAGGAGATCTCCTATATCCACGCCGAGGCCTATGCCGCCGGCGAACTCAAGCACGGCCCGCTCGCGCTGGTCGACAAGGACATGCCGGTCATCGCGATCGCGCCGGCCGACGAACTGCTCGAGAAGCTCAAGTCCAACCTGCAGGAGGTCCGCGCCCGCGGCGGCGAACTCTACGTCTTCGCCGACGCCGGCAGTGAGATCCTGGAAACCGAAGGGGTGCACATCATGCACATGCCGGAGCACTACGGCATGCTGTCGCCGGTGCTGCACGTGATCCCGCTGCAACTGCTGTCGTACCACGCAGCGCTGGTGAAGGGGACGGATGTGGACAAACCGAGGAACCTGGCGAAGTCGGTGACGGTGGAGTAAGCGCGGCCGTGAAAGGCGATCTGTGTTCCTTGCCATTAAAGTCGAAAACGTGGCAATAAAGTCGAGAACACCGAAGCAGTCGGCCAAAGGGCGCTGCCCTGGAGCTGTAATCGAGTCAGTGACTGGACCCGGCCATCAACCGCCCTTCCCCCTCTGGCACGAGCGGCCGGTCGAACGACCGCTCAACGCTGTCACCGATCGCTATTGAGGCGCGCCTGGTTTGCTGAAATGGCACGCTACGAACATCTGCCGATCTACAAGGCGGCGCTGGACCTGACGGCGCCCCTCCTCTAACTATGGCGTTCTGGAATGAGATCGGGGCGCGCTATCACGCCCTTTGCAACGCACACAACTCAGCCCGGGACTCTTTTCTGGGAGGGCCTCATCGACGGTTGCTGTTATCGCCGAGGCAGAACCACGGTTATTTGCCGCGGAGTTGGGCGGGGCCGAGTTGTGTGCGTCATTATTTTCCGATCACCGGATATTCGCCACGACCGACCTGGTCAAAGCAGGCCCAGCAACTTGCGCGCCGCTTCTTCGGACGAGGCCGGGTTCTGGCCTGTGACCAGTTTGCCATCCGTCACCACGAAAGACGTCCAGTCGGCGCCCTTTTCATAAATGCCGCCGTTGGCTTTCAGCATATCCTCGACGAGGAAGGGGACCACCTCGGTCAATCCGGCGGCGTCTTCTTCGGTATTGGTGAACCCGGTCACGGTCTTGCCTGCGACCAGCGGCTTGCCATCTGGGCCTTTTGGGTGCTTGAACACCGCCGGGGCGTGGCAAACTGCAGCGATCAGGCGGTCGTTGGCGGCGAAGGTTTCGATCAGCTTGATGCTGTCGGCATCTTCGGCGAGATCCCACAGCGGGCCGTGGCCGCCGGGATAGAAGACTGCATCGAAATCCTCCGCTGATACCGTGGACAGCACGACAGTGTTTGCCAGATCGTGTTGCGCCGCCGCGTCGTCCTTGAAGCGTTTCGTCGCCTCGGTTTGGGCATCGTCCGCGTCGCTGGTCGGATCCAGCGGTGGCTGGCCGCCCTTGGGCGACGCGAGCGTGACCTCGACCTTCGCATCCTTGAAGACGTAATAGGGTGCGGCGAATTCCTCGAGCCAAAAACCGGTCTTCTTGCCGGTGTCGCCGAGTTTGTCATGCGACGTGAGAACCATGAGAATTTTCATAAGGTTGGTGCCTTTTAACCTGTTTGTACTTCAGGCGGTCAGCTTGATCACGCGTTTGCCGAAAGCTTCGCCTCTCAACAATCCAACGAAGGCCGCCGGGGCAAGTTCAAGGCCTTCGATCATTTCCTCGCGGTATTGGACATCTCCTGCCTTGATCCATGCGCCCATCTGCTTGGCGAACTCAGGGTAAAGATGGCCGAAGTCATCAAAGACGATGAAACCCCGCACAGTCATGCGCTTGCGCAGGATCGTGCCCAGCAGCAGGTTCATCCGGTCTGGGCCGTCCGGAAGTGCTGTGGCGTTGTATTGCGAGATCAGGCCACAGACCGGGATGCGGGCCGAGGTGTTGAGCAAGGGCATCACAGCGTCGAACACCGCCCCACCGACATTCTCGAAATAGATGTCGATGCCGTGAGGAACCGCCGCTTTCAGCGCGCCCGAGAACCCGTCTGCCTTGTAGTCGATGCAGGCATCGAACCCCAGAGTGCCGACCACATGGGCGCATTTCTCAGGCCCGCCCGCGATACCGACAACATGCAGTCCGAGGATCTTGCCGATCTGTCCCACCGTGGCCCCCACCGGACCGCTGGCCCCGGCGACAACGAGCGTCTCGCCTGCTTTCGGCTGGCCGATCCGGGTCAGGGCCGCCCAGGCGGTCAGGCCCGGCATCCCCAGCACACCGAGCGCCCAGGACGGATTTTCGGGCGACTTTCCCATATTGATTACACCCGTGCCGTCGGACAGCACATAATCCTGCCAGCCGCCGAACGCCTGCACCCAGTCGCCTGCCGCGAAGCCATTCACATCGGAGGACACGACCTGCGCGACGGTGCCACCGATCATGACCGCGCCAATCTCGACCGGGGGAGCATAGGACGGCGCATCGCTCATCCGGCCGCGCATGTAGGGGTCCAGCGAAAGGTATTCGTTGCGCAGCAGCATCTGACCCTTGCCGGGGGTCGCGATGTCCTCTGTTTCAAGCCGAAGGGTGGTGTCGTCCGGCTCGCCCTTGGGGCGCTCGGCGAGCACGAACTTGCGGTTCACTCTGTCGGATTGCGGCATGATGCGGGTTCTTTTCAGATCTGAAGATGGGATCGACCGGCGGACAATGGCGGACACAATGTCAACGACGGCCGCGCATAGTATTGATCATGCCCTGAACCCACGTTCTTGCGATGTCCAACGTGTGGCTGTCCTTCACAAATGCCCGCAGTTCGGTCATCTGGTCTTCAAACAGGCTGTGTTTGCGTAAATCGGCGGGCACTTCATCCTTACCAAGGGGGAGGATGTTTTCGAAATAGGTCCCCCCCAGAAGACGCCGAAGCAGGCCCTCGCCCAAGAACGGCTGGTCATTGTTCAGGGTCCGAGTCGCGCGCAGCAGGCGGCGGATGTCATATTGACCGGGATAGATATCGGGCACCTGTTTCTTGATCCCGAGCAGGCTGTAGACGCCGATGCGCGCGGTCCGCACCGAGCTTTCCAGGGTGAAGACAACGTCATTATGAGTTTCAACGAACTGACCGATGCAGGCGAGGTTGGTGGAGCCTTGCGGGACCGGCCATGGACGGTCGCCGCGGGCGCGGGGCATGAACTGCGCAGTGATATAGGGCATCAGCGCGGTGCGAACCTTTGTAGCGGCGATCACCTCCTCGACCTGATCGATCAGGCCAAGGTGAAAGCACAACTCGGTCAGTATCTCGACGCCTGTGCAGTCCGGCATCGGCTTTTTGACGTAGTCTCCGGGCTTGTCCATCAGCAACGCATAAACCCATGGGACGATCACATCCGATGGTTGATCGACAAAGTGGGGTTGGCGGTTGACCGTAAAACTCATCAGCCAGGCGGAGTCGGTGAAGGTGATGATGCCGCCCGTCGCCGTATTGCCGGAATAGGGATCGTTGACCGACACTTCCTTGATTTTGTCGACCAAGGGTGACGGCTTGCAGGTCAGCGTGGCAGATTCCCAAGTCGTCTTGGGCACATCGCCGAAAAATTTCTCGGGCCGTCCGAAACTTGGGGATTTCCGGGCGAGGTTCTGCCACAGCTTCCTCGCCACGCCCACATCCGGGTCAGCCGCGTTCACGCGCAGCTGTGGCACGGATGTGTCGTCGCCAAAAGCAGTATCCTCGACCATGGAACCCAGCGTCACGAACACCAGGTCCCGCGCGCCGACCTCGATCGTCTGATCACCGGTGCCGGTGCGGCACAGGATTGCGGTGGTGGTCCGCGTTTCACCGCTGATGTCCATCTCGAAGTCAGACACGATCGTGTCGTACTGGATCCTGACCCCTTGGTCTTTCAGCCACGCCATCAAGGGCCGGACAAAGCTATCATACTGATTGTACTTTGGAAAAACGAGAGAGGTCATGTCGTTCAGCCCATCCAGAAGATGGTGGAAACGATGCATGTACAGCTTCATTTCCAGAGCGGAATGCCAATTCTGAACAGCGAACATGGTGCGCCAGAACGTGTAGAAGTTGGTCTTCAGAAAGCCTTCACTGAACCAGGTTTCTACCGTGATGTCGTCCAGATCTTCCTTTCGTGCCAGAAAGAGCCGGACAAGCTCAAGCTGCTGCAACTTGCTGAGCCCCATGGTCGAGAAATCGCCGATCTGGCCCTGTTTCTCCATAAGCCGCGCTTTCGACCAATTCTTGTCGGCATCATTCACGATCCGGAACTCGTCGAGAACCGTGAACGGCGGGGGCAACTCCAGTGCGGGGATCTCCGAAAACACATCCCAGAAATTCTGATAGCTCAGCTCCATCTCGCGGCCGCCACGGACGAGATAACCATCCTCTGGATTGCCAGCCCCATCGAGCGCTCCGCCCTCGATGTTTCGGGATTCCAGAATGGTGATGTTCGCGGCGGGCATATGGCCGTCGCGGATCAGAAAGAAGGCAGCAGTCAGGCCGCCTAATCCGCTGCCAACAATATAGGCTTGGCGATCTGCAATGCCCTCGGTTGGAAGCGGGCGATGGTTGACATAGCTTCCGTGCAGGTCAGCCGGTGGCAGAAGTGTGTCCCGACCGTTGTGCAGGTGTCTGGATGATGCATCCGGGTTAACGTCGACGACCTGACCAGCCATAGCTTCGACATGGGTCTTGAGTTGACCGGCAACCGTTTTTGGTACTTCACGAGTCACGTTTGTTTCCTTTTTCACGGTAGAAAATGTCGGTCAGACGAATTGCGGGTTCATGATCTGGAAAAATGCCTCACCCGGAGTCGCGGGTCTGTTCGTTGGCGAACACAATGGCTGGCAACGCCACATCCCGTAATGGCGCGCGCAACGGCTGCGCTCCAGGACTTCCATCAACCCTTTCCGTCCCGCGCCGAACAGTGTGATTCAGAGACTCCCTGGTCGCAGTCTCGCTATCGATCTCGAAGACCGGTTCCGAACGTCAGGTTTACGGCTGACTCAGCCGCTTACACTTCCCCAGTGACCGCCCGCTAACGGCCGGGAGTGCGAGGTCACGAACGGCAGCTTCCCGGAAGCGAAACTCGCGTGAGGCCCGTCTGGCTGAGCGGCAGCTTTGCGGAAATCTCTCTGACTGCAACGGGTCGTAACGGGAAGACCGCGGTGGCTCTGATCACGATGGGAGATCGACTCGTCAATACGGTTCGAGTAACGGAGCCGTTTTCGACTATATTGCGCAGCGCTTGCGCGAAGCTTCTGCCTTGCTCCCCGTTGTTTTCGACTTTGGCCTTGACGCGCGTCGAGCGAGGCCTTCGTGAAACCCGCGTGGAAGCTGAAACGGAGTTTTCGACTTTAATTGCACGGAACATCTGTGTTCCTTGCCAATATACCGGCCGCTGGGCGTTACATCGCCTCGAGCCGCCGCCAGGTCACACAAAAACCCTGCGCGGCGTTTCAGTAGCCACGGGCCGGGTCGACCACGCCTGAAACCGGGGCGCCGGCCTCCATGCTTCGGATCTTCGCGACGATCTGCGCGATGGTCGCGTCGCGCAGAGTGCGGGCCGAGATGTGTGGCGTCATCGTGATCTGTGGGGTGCGCCAGAAGGCGTGCTCCGGCGGTAGCGGCTCCTCGCGGAACACGTCCAGCGTGGCGGCTGCGACCCGACCTTCGGCGATTGCGCGCAGCAGGTCCTGGTCCACAACGTGTTCGCCGCGCCCGACGTTGATGACCACCGCGCCGGGCAGCAGCGCCGAGAAGAAGGCGTGGTCCATGAGGTCGCGGGTCTGGTCCGTCAGAGGAAGCGTGTTGATCACGATCCGGGTGCGCGCCAGCATCGCCTGCAGGCCGGTCTTGCCATCGAAGATTTCGATGCCATCCACACGACGCGCACTGCGCACCCAGCCCGCGACACGATAGTCCAGCGCTGCGAGCGACTTCGCGACCCGCGCGCCGATCTGGCCGAGTCCGAGCACGCCGACCGGCCATTGCGCCCGGTCTATCGGACGCTGAATCCGCCATACCCGATCGCGCTGCTGGGCACGATACACCGCCATGTCGCGCGTGCGCTCGACCACCTGATGGATCACGAACTCGGCCATCTGCACCGCCATGCCGGCATCCTCGAGCCGGATCACCGGCACGCCGGCAGGACGTGCGTCCAGACCGAGCAGGCCGTCGACACCCGCGCCGAGGTTGAACAAGGCCTTGAGCCGGCGTTCGCGTGCGAACAGCGCGGCGGGCGGATGCCACACCACCGCGTAGTCGGCGTCGTGGATGCGGCCGTCGTCCCGCCAGACGAACACGTCTGCTTCCGGGTAGGCGCGCTCGATCGCGCCGGTCCAGCGCTCGGGCCGCGGGTCGGTCGCGGCAAACAGGATCTTCGGCATGGGGCTCTCGCTGCGATGAAGACGACGCCCCGCGAACGGGGCGACGAAATGGTCGGAAAACTCAGCGTGCGCGGCGCGGTTATCGTCTAAGCGCGCAGCTCGGCGGTGAGTTTTTTCAGGTCGAGCGTGCGTGCCCGTTCCTGGATGTCCTGGGTGTGGCGCGACTGCAGGGTCTTGGCCTGTTCGAACATCTGGGCGAAGGTAGCCTTCAGCGCGGCGGTGTCGAGTTTGCGCCCGTCGCCGTAATAGCGGTTCGCGACCTGACCGATCGCATAGGTCGTGGCGAACGAGAAGGCCGAGCCGGTCGCCTGGCTGCCGATGGCCCGGCCGACCCCCCCGAAGACCTTGCCCAGCACGCCGCCCACGAGCTTGCGGCCGAGCTGCTCGACATACTGCCCGGTCATGCCCACGCCGGTCGTGGCCAGGAAGTCCTTGATGTGACCCCGGTCGAGTTCGAAACCGTGGGCCTGGCCGATCCGGTAGACGAGCCGAACCTGCAGCGGAATGATCGCCATCGACGCCATCGACTGCGGCAGCAGCTCCAGCGCACCGTTCAGGATCGCCGCATGCAGGATGATGCGGTCGAGTTCGGCCGGATTCGGTCGGACGGCGGATGGAATCTCGGCCAGGGCCCCATTCACCGGCGATTCCGCGACCGCTTCGGCATTCAGGACGAAGTTCTCCGCTTCGGCCCGGTCCAGTCCGAGCAGGCCGGTGAGCCGGTCGAGAAAGGCGGTTTCCTGCGTATTGTGGCTGCCATCGGCTTCGCACACACCGACTGCCATCTCGAACGCGAGATCTCTGAGTTCGGGGGTGTCCAACCCGTCCACCGCGCCTTGCAGATCGAGCCGGCCGAGCAGTACGTCCTGGTAGAGCGCGATGAAATCGATGTCCGTTTCGCCGCTCAGCGATTCGGCCACCTTGCGGACATGCTCGCGTTCCCCCGGATCCTGCCGGCCATCGGCAAATGCGGCCATCAGGCTGACTGCGACGACGGAACGGGCCTGGCGATTGTTCATTTTCGATTTTCCTTGTCGATTGCGGATATACAGGGGTTGTGAAGGCTCCCTTTTACCCCGGTGAAGATGAACCCATGGTGAACGCGACGGTTCACCCGTTCGGCCGCTGCGACGGACCGAGGTCGAGGTCCCCAAGAATCGGGCAGTCGGGCCGGGCGTCGCCATGGCAGTGCTCGGCCAATGACTGCAGCGTGGTGACCATGCCCTGCAGTTCGACGATCTTGCGCTGCAGCGCATCCACATGCTCCATCGCGATGCGTTTGACGTCGGCGCTGGCGCGCGCCTGGTCATGCCACAGCGCGAGCAGTTCGGTGATGTCATCGACGCTGAAACCGAGATCCCGGGCGCGCCGGATGAAGCGCAGCACGTGCACGTCCTCGTCGGTGTAGAAGCGGTAGCCGTTTTCGCCGCGGCGCGCGGCCGGGATCAGGCCGATCGATTCGTAATACCGGATCATCTTCGCCGAGACGCCGGATGCGGCCGAGGCCTTGCCGATGTTCAGCATGCTTCAGCCTCCTGCGGGTCGTGCGGCGGGGATGTTCGCGGCGGGCGGCTGATCCGCTTCCGCCGGGGCCCGGGACGCCTGGAAATAGCGCAGGCGCAGCGCGTTGCCGAGCACGAACACGCTGGACATCGACATCGCGGCCGCGGCGAAGACCGGCGACAGCAGCAGGCCCGCCGCCGGATAGAACACGCCGGCCGCGAGCGGGATCAGCGCGGTGTTGTACGCGAAGGCCCAGAACAGATTCTGCTTGATGTTGCGCATCGTCGCGCGTGACAGCGCGATCGCGTGCGGCACGCCGGCCAGGTCGCCGGACATCAGCACCACGTCGGCACTCTCGATCGCGACGTCGGTGCCGGTGCCGATCGCGATGCCGACATCGGCGGCGGCGAGCGCCGGTGCATCGTTGATGCCGTCGCCGACGAACGCGACGCTGCGCGCCTTGCCGCCATGGCTGCCGTCACCGCCGCGCAGCGTGTTCAGCGCATCCACCTTGCCGTCGGGCAGCACCTCGGCGACGACCTCGTCGATGCCGACCAGGTGTGCGATCGCGTGCGCGGTGCGGGCGTTGTCGCCGGTGATCATTGCGACCCGCAAGCCCATCGCATGCAGGGCCTCGACCGCGTGCACCGACGTGGGCTTCAGCGGATCGGCGACCGCGATGATCGCGGCGAGCCTGCCGTCGATCGCCGCGTACAGCGGGCTCTTGCCCTCGTCGCCGAGGCGTGCCGCCTGGTCGGCGAAGACGCCGATGTCGATGCCGAGCTGGTGCATCAGCCGATCGGCGCCGACCTCGATTCGCCGTCCGGCGACCCGCGCACGGACGCCGTGCCCGGCGGTGGCCTCGAAGTCTTCGGCGTCGGCGATCGCGAGGCCGGCCTCCCGTGCGGCGCGGACGATGGCGTCGGCGATTGGGTGCTCGGAGCGGCGTTCGACGGCGGCAATGGCCGCGAGCACGTCGTTGCGCTCGCATCCGGCAGTGGTCGCCAGATCGGTCAGCTGCGGGCGACCGACGGTCAACGTGCCGGTCTTGTCGAGCGCGACCACGTCCGCGTCGCGCAGCATCTGCAGCGCGTCGCCCCGCCGGAACAGCACGCCCATCTGCGCGGCGCGGCCGGTCGCGACCATGATCGACGTCGGCGTCGCGAGGCCCATCGCGCAAGGACAGGCGACAATCAGCACCGCGACCGCATTGACCAGTGCGAAGGTCAGCGCCGGCTCGGGGCCGAAGATGAGCCAGACCAGAAAGGTCAGCAGCGCCACGCCCATCACCACAGGCACGAACACCATTGTGACCTTGTCCACCAGTGCCTGGATCGGCAGCTTGGCGCCCTGGGCCGCCTCGACCATGCGGATGATCTGCGCGAGCACGGTGTCGGCGCCGATCCGGGTCGCGCGGAAGCTGAACGCCCCCCGCGTGTTGAGCGTGCCGCCGACCACGGTCGCACCGGGTGTTTTCTCGACCGGGATCGGCTCGCCGGTGATCATCGATTCGTCGACCCAGGAGGCGCCGTCGATGACGTCGCCGTCGACCGCGATCTTCTCGCCCGGACGCACCTCGAGCACGTCGCCGACCACGACCTCGTCGATCGGTAGTTCGCGCACTTCGTCGTCGCGCCGCACGCGTGCGGTACGCGGCTGGATGCGCATCAGACGCTGGATCGCCTCGCTGGTGCGCCCGCGCGCACGGGCTTCGAGCAGTCGGCCGATCAGGATCAGCGTCACGATGACCGCAGCAGCCTCGAAGTACACGTTCACGGTGCCTTCGGGCAGCACGCCGGGTGCGAGCAGTGCGACCATCGAGTAGCCCCATGCGGCACCGGTGCCGAGTGACACGAGCGCGTTCATGTCGGGGGCGCCGCGCAGCAGCGCCGGAACGCCCTTCCTGAAGAAGCGCAGCCCCGGCCCGAACAGCACCAGCGTGGTCAGCACGGCCTGCAGCCACCAGCTCTCGCGATGCCCGATATGGGTCATGACCCAGTCGTGCATGCCCGGGATCAGGTGGGAACCCATCTCGAGCACGAATACCGGCAGCGTCAGCGCGACCGCGATCCAGACCGCCTGTTGCAGCTTGTGCCGCTCCGCCTCCGCGCTCTCGGCGCGGCTCGCCTCGGACACCTCGGTCGAGGGTCGTGCGCCGAATCCGGCCTTGGCGACCGCCGCTACCAGCGCGGCCATCGGCACCGCCGCGGAGGTCTGGACCCGCGCGCGACGTGCGGCCAGGTTGACCGACGCGTCGACGACGCCCGGCACGCGGCGCAACACTTTCTCGACCCGCCCGACGCAGGCGGCGCAGCTCATGCCCTCGATATCCAGCGTCACTTCGTCACGCCGGACTTCGTAGCCGGCCTTGGTGACCGCGTCCGACAGCTGCGCGAAGCTGACCTCCGGCGCGACCGTGACCGTGGCGGTCTCGGTCGCGAGGTTGACGCTCGCCGCACGCACGCCGTCCACCTTCAGCAGGGCCTTCTCGACATGCGCCACGCAGGAAGCGCAGGTCATGCCGTCCACATTCAGGATCCTGACCTCGCCATCGATCGTCGTGTTGTTCATCGCCATGCTCCCGCAGGAATGCTGTTGATCCTACGCACTCTAGACCTTGACAGCATGGGAAGGTCAACATTCAATTCATTTTTCGGTCAAGATCCATTCCTGTGGTCAGAGCGCGTCATGTGCTGCGGGTGATCCGTGTGTCAGCCGCAGCGCAGGCGCAGCATCACCGCGATCGCGAACACCAGCCCGATCAGGCCCAGCAGGCCGATGACCACGCCGTTCCAGCCGGCATGGATCCACAGCGGACCAGTGGCGCTGCCCAGGATGCTGCTGCCGAGGTAGTAGCTCGACAGGTAGAGCGCGGACACCAGCCCGCGCCGCTGGCCGGCGCGCTGCGACACCCAGCCGCTCGCGACCGCATGGGTCGCGAAGTAGCCGAAGGTGAACAGTGCGAGGCCGACGATGATAGGGATCAGCGACGACAGCGCGGTCGTGACGATGCCCACGGCCATCACGACCACCATCACCAGCATGATCGCGCTCCGGCTGTACCGGTCGGCGAGGTGACCCGCCCACGCGGACGACACGCTGCCGACCGCGTAGAGCAGGAAGATCGCGCCGATCGCGGCCGGCCCCAGGTTATAGGGCTCGATGCTGAGTCTGAAACCGAGGTAGTTGTAGATGCTGACGAACGCACCCATGATCAGGAAGGCGGTCAGGAACAGCCATGGCAGGCCCGGATCGGCGTAGATCTTGCGGACATCCGCGAAGAGCTGGCGGGGTTGCAGCGAACGCGTCTCGAAATGCCGGGCCGGCGGAATGGTGCGCCAGAAAAGCCAGCATGCGACGATGCCCACCCCCCCGAGCGATGCCAGTCCGTAACGCCAGTCCAGCCACTGCGTGACGGTGGCCGCGAGGAAGCGGCCGAACATGCCGCCCAGTGCATTGCCCGCAATGTACATGCCCATCGCGCGTGCACGCGCCTCGTGCGACACCTCCTCGCCCAGGTAGGCCATCGCCGCAGCCGGAAGGGCGGCGATGCACACGCCGACGCCGGCGCGGGCCAGCACCAGCCAGTCGAGGCTCGGCGCCAGCGCCGACAACCAGGCGAACAGCGTCGCTCCGACCAGTGACCATTTCATCATGCCGACCCGGCCATAGCGGTCTGACATCAGGCTGAACGGAATCAGCAGCATGGCCATCGCCATTGTGCCAGCGGACACGGTCAGGCTGGCCACGGTCGCGGAGGCGTCGAAGGTCTGACTCAGCTGGGGTAGCAGGGGCTGGGTACCATACAGCAGCGTGAAGCACGTGAAGCCGCCGAGCGACAGGGCCAGGTTGGCACGACGATACTCGGGTGTGCCCGAGCGATAGTAGGCGTCGGCGCCGTCAGGCGTGTGGTTCGACATGCGGTCCGGCTCCTGTCGTGCTGGCTGAGGATCGTGGCGGATTCGGGATCGTTGCGGCGCACCCGGACAGGCTGTGCCCGTCGATGGCCCGATCGTCGTCAGAGGTTATCGGTTTGTCGGGGTGCCGTCATCCGATTTAAGCTGTGCTGCACCCACCCGACAAGGGCCCCCGATGATGAATGCCGCCAATGAGTCCTCCTTCGCCCCGACCACCGGCATGCCCGGGCTCGACAAGGTCTTCAGCGGCGTTCAGCGCGGCGACAACATCGTCTGGCAGATTCAGACGGTGGAGGATTACGTGGCGCTGGTGGTCCCGTATGCGCGGGCGGCCTGGTCGCAACGACGGCGGCTGATCTATTTCCGCTTCGCGTGCCATCCGCCCTTGCTGGCCCAGGATCCCGGGGTCGAGATCCATCATCCGCGCCCCGGCGACGGGTTCGACGCCTTCGTCGACCAGGTCCATGACGTGATCGAGACGGCCGGCACCGAGACGCTGTATGTGTTCGACTGCCTGTCGGATCTGGCCGAAGCCTGGCAGTCGGACCGCATGATGGGCAACTTCTTCCGCCTGACCTGCCCGCGGCTGTTCGACCTCGACACGGTGACCTATTTCGGGGTGCTGCGAAACACCCATACCCGTGCCGCGATGGAAATGATCACGGACACCACCCAGTTCCTGCTCGACGTGTTCCGATGTCGCGGGCGGCATTACATCCGGCCGATCAAGGTCCAGCATCGGTCCGCCGCGGTCATGAACCTGATTCACGCGTGGGAGGCGGGCGATCACTTCCCGCCGGTCACCGACAGCGGCACCGTGTCCGAGATCCTGGCCGGCGCGGACTGGCCCGGGCTCGAGGACAACCTGTTCAGCGATCACTGGCAGCGGCATTTTGCGGCGGTTCGGGCGCTGCTGAAGGCACGACAGGGCGGCGGCCAGGACAGGGAGGCCGAGTCCGAATGGTTTCGGCGCCTGAGCCGACTGGTGTTCCCGGACGACCCGGCGCTGATGTGCCTGGTCGATGGCTACCTCGATCTCGACGACCTGATCGCGATCCGCAACCGCATGATCGGCATTGGCGCCATCGGCGGCAAGGCGCTGGGCATGCTGCTCGCGCGTGCGGTGATCCGGCGCGATGCACCAGACCTGTTGTCGCGGATGGAGGCCCATGACTCGTTCTTCGTCGGAACCGAGGTGTTCGACACGTTTCTGGTGCAGAACCGGGTGTGGTGGATACGGCGCCGACAGCGCGATCCGGCCACTTTGCTGAGCGGGCTGGACGAGGCACGCGAGCGGATGCTCGCCGGCAGCTTCCCGTCTGCGACGATCCGCCAGTTCGAAGGCATGCTCGATTACTTCGGCGAATGGCCGTTCATCGTGCGCTCCAGTTCCCGCCTGGAGGACCGCTACGGTAACGCCTTCGCAGGCCAGTACGACAGTGTGTTCTGCGTCAACCAGGGTCCGCGCGAGCAGCGCCTCGGGCAGTTGCTCGATGCGGTGCGCCAGGTCTATGCGAGCACGCTGGGCGAACAGGCCTTGCGCTACCGGGAGCGGCGCGGGCTGCTCGCGGAAAACGAGCAGATGGCCCTGCTGATCATGCGGGTGTCCGGCACCGCGGGGTCACGCTACTTCAACCCGCATGCTGCAGGGGTCGGCCTGTCGGTCAATCCCTACCCGTGGAACCCGAAGATCGACATGGGCGCAGGGGTCGTGCGCATCGTCGCGGGCCTGGGGACCCGCGCGGTCGATCGATCGGATGACGACTATACGCGTCTGATTGCGCTGAACGCCCCCGACCTGCGTCCGGAAACCAGGTTCGGCGCGATCGCCCGTCATGCCCAGCGCCGCATGGATGCGCTCGATCTGCAGGAAAACCGTGTCGCCTCGGGGCCATTCGGGGAACTGGTGCGCGACCAGAAGACCTTCCCGATGAGCCTGTTCACGTCCCGCGAACGGGACGACGGTCCGGCCTTTCTGACCTTCGACGGCCTGGTCGGCGGCACGCCGTTCGTAGCCGACATGCGCGCGATACTCGAACGCCTGCACGCGGCCTATGACCACGCGGTCGAGATCGAATTCGCGCTGAACATGCATCCGGACGGGGCCTACCGCATCAACCTGTTGCAGTGCCGGCCGATGCAGGTGCGCAATATCGATGCCGGCCTCAGCCCGGAACCGCCGCTGGCGGCGCCGGTGCGGGTGCGCACCCGTGGTGCGGTGATCGGACCCAGTCGGGTCCTGCAGCCGGATCGTGTCGTGTACGTCGTTCCAGGCGTCTACGGCCACCTGTCGCAGGCCGATCGTTTCGAGATCGCGCGCCTGGTCGGGGCGATCAATCAGGCGAGCCGGGATCGCCAGCTGCTGCTGCTCGGACCGGGGCGATGGGGCTCTCGGGACCCGTCGCTGGGCATCCCGGTCGCGTTCTCGGAGATCAACCATGTCGCGGCGCTGTGCGAGATCGTCGCGATGCACGCGACGCTGGTGCCGGACGTGTCACTCGGCACGCACTTCATCAACGAGTTGATCGAAGCCGACATGCTGTACTTTGCGCTGTTTCCGAAGATGGACGGGAACGCTATCGACGAGGCCGCGTTGCTGCGCGGCGAGAATCGCCTGGCGGAGATCGTGCCGGATACGGCGCGGTGGGCGCAGGTCGTGCACGTGTGCGACGTCGAACCGGGCCGGCTCACGCTGTTCGCCGACGCGATGCAGCAGCGTGTGGTGGTGTGCGAAACCTGAGCGGGGTGCTACTCCGGGCGCACCGACATGTCGCGCAGCTCGCGCAGATCCGGCAGGTCACGCAGGTCCAGTTCCTCGCTGCTCATCTGGTCGGGGTCGTAACCCGGTGGCGGCGTGTGCGGCTGCATCTGCAGCGCCTGCGCGATCATCGGCACTTCCGCATTGACCTGCTGCGGCGTCAGCACGTTCTGATGCGCGACGAACAGGAACGCGGTGATGAAGAACGCGTGGTTGAGCACCTGCAGACGTTCGGTGCGATCCAGGGACTTCAGCGAGAGGTGCTTCATGATGCGGGTCATGGCGGCAGATCCGTAGTCGTACAGTCAATTGACGGCATGAGGCGTCGTCGGGTTCAATCTTAACCCGAATTTTCTTGGCGGGGCGGGACTATGCCGAGATGCGGGGCGCGGCAGGACCCTCCCGCCCTGGCTGCGGCTTCAACTCGCCGCGGCGAGCGCAGCAGCGAGCGCGCCTGCGTCGCCGTGGAGCCGGTCGAGTTCCGGCCCGGTGATCTCGAAGCGATCGCGTATCAGGTAGAGCCTGCCGTCGTGCAGGTGGATGCCGTCGCTGCGCGCCTGGTACTGCTCGAGCAGCTGGCGGCGGGCGTCGTTCAGGAACATGCGCTCTCGTGCCTGGACGATCGGACGTTTGGACAGCGTCGCGACCAGGCCGCCTCGATGTTTCGCGGTCGTCCTCGATCGCAGCAGTCCGGCGCGGCCCAGGATCCGGTCCCGCAACCGCGCCGGACGAAGCGCGAGCGTGGTGGGTATCTCCGGCGGGACGATGCACAGGCGCAGATAGCGTTTCCGCTGCCAGGGACTGCCGAACCAGCTGTTCACGCTGACTTCGTCGATCGAGTACGGAAAACCGGCATGCTCGCCGACGAACATCGGCCCGTTCCGGTCCGGATGCTTCAGCGCGGGATTGGTCGACAGCCAGCGTTGCAGCGATCGGCTCCGGGAACCGCTCTGCCCGGCGCGCTCTCCCGACGTGCCGGCATGCAGCCCATGTTCGTGCGCAAATGCCCGCAGCAGTGCGGGTGTCACCAGACCCGGGCGAATGCGCCGTGGTATCGACGACACGACCATGATGAGCCAGAAGGCACCGAGAAACAGCAGGAAGAACGTGCGGAACTCGATCGAGTCGCCGTCGCTCGCGATCGCCAGCGAGGCTGTCATCGCGAGCGGCGGCAGAAGGAGGCAGCCTGGCCGGATCATGTCGCGTGCCTCGAACCCGGGTCAGTTTATTCCACAGCACAGGGTTGACCGGGTCGTCATCCTACTCGCCCCCGAACGCCTGCCGCAGCGCCTCGACCCGTTTGCGATTCACGCCCAGATCCGAATGCCCGACCCGCGAGGCCGAGCGCACATGGATGAGGCCGTCACCGACGAAATGAAACTCCAGGTCGTCGACGAAGCGCATGATCTGCGTGGTGACCTCGACATGGAGGTAGTCGGCGTCGTCGCGGACGATGCGCTCGCCCGACAAGGTGCCGATCGCGGCGAGCAGGCGCGCGCGGGCGGCGTCACGGTTGCCCGTATAGCGGAATGGTTCGACCCGGTGCGACGAATCCTGAGCGAGGCTGGAAGCGCAGTTCGGGGAACTGGGGCAGGGTGAAAGTCGCCCCTCGGTCAAGCCGATGTTCTGCGGCCGCTCGGTCGCGCAGGCGGCCAGCAACAACAGGCACAGCGGCAGACAGCGTGCACTGCGCCGGACGCTGGCTCGGGACTCCGAAGGTTTCATCTTGGCTGGGACATCGCGGGTGCGCATGTGTTCCGCATCGGCGGTGGGCACCGGGGCTCATTGGTTCGCCTGCGTACGAATTGTCCGAGCGGCGTCCTGCCACTTCAGGTAGATTGAGGTCTGAAGCCGACAGGCTGGCCCCCGCCCACCGGCGCATGTGCGTCATCTGAACAGGATACCGGTAGCGATGACCTCCGGCGAGACTCCCGCTCAGCAGCCCGTCGCCGCGCATCCCACGGCGCCGCGGCGTACGGTCGATGTCATCGCGTGGATCGCGCTGTCCTGGGCGGTCTTCCAGTTGTGGGTGGCCTCACCGCTTCCGGTCGAGCTCGGAGTGCTGGTGTTCAGCGACACCAAGGTGCGCTCGCTGCATCTGGCCTTCGCGATGCTGCTCGCCTTCCTGCTGTATCCGGCACGCGGGGCCGTCATCGATCATCGGCCGCGGCCGCACGATATTGGTGTCGCGGTGGTGGCGGCCTTCTGCGCCGGCTATCTGTATCTATTCTATGCGCGTATCAGTGCCCACCCCGGCGAACCCGCCGGCTTCGATGTCGCGGTGGCACTGGTCGGAATCGTGCTGCTGCTCGAGGCCACCCGGCGCGTGCTCGGCCTGGCGATGGTGGTGCTGGCTGCGACCTTGCTCGCCTATGTGTTCTTCGGCGAGCATGCGCCCGACCTGATCGCGCACAAGGGCGCATCGCTGACCAAGGCGGCCAGTCATCTGTGGCTCACGACCCAGGGGGTGTTCGGTGTGGCGCTGGGGGTGTCGGCGGGCTTCATCTTTCTGTTCGTGGTGTTCGGGGCGCTGATGGAGGCGGCGGGCGGTGCGGCCTATCTGGTGCATAGCGCGCTCGCCGTTCTCGGGCATTTTCGCGGCGGTCCGGCCAAGGCGGCCGTCGGCGTGTCGGCCGCGACCGGTATGATCTCGGGATCGTCGATCACCAATGTGGTGACCACCGGTCCGCTGACGATCCCGATGATCAAGCGCGTCGGTTATCCGCCGGAGAAGGCCGCCGCAATCGAGGTCGCCTCGTCGGTCAATGGCCAGGTGATGCCCCCGGTGATGGGGGCGGCGGCGTTCCTGATGGTCGAATATGTCGGTATCCCCTACCTGGACGTGCTCAAGCATGCGCTGATCTCGGCGCTGATCGCATACTTCGGGCTGCTCTACATCGTGCATCTGGAGGCGGTGAAGGCCGACCTGCGCGGCCTGGCGCGTTTTCGGCCGCGCTACTGGCAGCGTTCGGTGATGCGCTTTACCGTCGGTGCCGCGGTGCTCGGCGCCATCGCGGGGGGAGTGTCGCTGACGACGACGCTGATCCGGGAAGTCGCGCCGGGTGCGATGCTGCCGGCGGTGGCCGGTCTGTTGCTGATCGCGTATCTGCTGTTGTTGCGCATCGGCGCCCGCCACCCGCTGCCGGGCGACGACGGTGCCGCGTCGCTGGCCCATACCCCCGATCCCGGTCCGACGCTGAAATCGGGCCTGTACTTTCTGCTTCCTATCGGCTTGCTGGTCTGGAATCTGATGATCGAACGCCTGTCGCCGACCCGTTCGGCCTTCTGGGCCACCGCCTTCCTGATTTTCGTCGTGCTCACCCAGCGTCCGCTGCAGGCCTGGCTCCGGGGCGAAGCGCACCGGCTGTGGTCGGCGTTCCGGCAGGGGGCGACCGAATTACGGACCGGTCTGGTCAATGGTGCGCGCAGCATGGTCACGGTCGCGATCGCCACCGCGACCGCCGGCATCGTCGTCGGTACCGTCACGCTGACCGGCATCGGCCTGGTGATGACCGAGGTGGTCGAGGTCCTGACCGCCGGCAACGTGCTGCTGATGCTGATCATGGTCGCGCTGATCTGTCTGGTGCTCGGAATGGGGCTGCCGACCACGGCCAACTACATCGTCGTGTCCTCGTTGATGGCGCCGGTCATCGTCACGGTGGGCGCGCAGAACGGGCTGCCCGTGCCGCTGATCGCCGCCCACCTGTTCGTGTTCTATTTCGGACTGCTGGCCGATGTGCTCCCGCCCGGCGGGCTCGCCTCGTATGCGGCGGCGAGCATCGCCGGCGCAAATCCGTTGCGTACCGGCATCATCGCGTTCCGCTACTCGATGCGGATGGCCTTGCTGCCGTTCATGTTCGTGTTCAATCCGCAGCTGTTGCTGATCGGCGTGCAGGGCGTCGGCCATGCGCTGCTGACGGTCGCGAGCGCGACGCTTGCCGGCTTCGTGTTCATCTCCGTCAATCAGGCCTGGCTGATCGTGCGTTGCCGGACCTCCGAGCGGCTGGTGCTGATGCTCGCGACCATCATGCTTTTCTATCCGGCCCTCTTCATGGATCGTGTTCATGCACCCTTCCAGCAACTGACCGGCGAAGCGGTTGCGCAAGCGGTGGTCCAGGCCGGGCGCAACGAGCGCATCCGGATCCTCTACGAGGGCGTGACGCTGGAGGGGCGCGGAGTGAACGGCGTGATCCTGCTGCCGCTCGGTGCGCCCGGGCAGGATGCCGCACAGCGGCTTGCGTTCAGTGGATTGAATGTGGTCGAGGACGAGGCGGGGTTTGGCGTGCAGGGGGTGCGCTTCGGCAGCACCGCCGCCAAGCTCGGCCTGGGACCCGGCTTTAGGATCACCGCGGTCGAAGTGCCGGCGGAGCGGCCGGCACCGGAATGGATATTCGTGCCGGCGCTGATGCTGATTGCGTGGGTGGTGCGCCGGCAGTTGCGCCGGCGCGACGCGCTCGAACCTGCGCACGGGTGAGCGCGGCGCCCGCCGCTTCGGTCAGGGCGCGCTGATCACGCGATTGCGGCCGCTGCTCTTGGCTTCGTACAAGGCTTTGTCCGCGCGGTCGAACAGGGTGTCCAGGGTGTCGTTGCCGGTCCTCGCGGCAACGCCCACCGAGATCGTGAAAGGCGAGATCGCGAGCTTGTCGTGACGCCGGATCAGCCGCAGCTTCTCGATGGTCTGGCGGACGTTCTCGCCCACCGAGCGGGCCAGTTCGGGCGAGGCCCCTGACAGCAACACGATGAATTCTTCGCCGCCGAATCGCACCGATACTGAGTCCTCCGGCGTCACGCTCCTGATGGTTTCGGCCACCTTGCGGATGACGACATCGCCGATCGCGTGACCGTAGGTGTCGTTGATCTTCTTGAAATGATCGATGTCCAGGACCAGCATCGCGGCTGGCCCGTCCGGCGACAGTCCGAACACGCGCGCCATCTCGAGCTCCATGCCGCGGCGGTTGAACAGTCCAGTCAGCGGATCAGTGATCGACTCGCGCCGGTGCTTCTCGAGTTCGCTGCGCAGACTTCTGGCTTCCTGCTCGGTCGACTCGAGGTTCTTCTGCAGATTTTCGTTATCTACGCTGGCTGCGACCGCTGCCTTCAGCAGGTTCTGCGCGATCGTCTTCAGGTTGCTCGGATCCTCGGCACGCTTGAGTTGCGTGATGTTCTCGGACAGGGAGTCCTTGAGTCCGGTCGCGCTGCGGTCGGCCTCGCGCAGATTGTCGATCAGGCCGCCGAGCAGCCGCTCCATGTCTTCCCCCATGCCGCGAAACTGGCGAAAGCTCTCCGCGACGATGAAGCGCTCGTACAGGTCCCGCACGAAGAACGTATCGAAGGTCTTGCCGGACGCGATGCAGTCGTCGATGGTCTTCGCCAGTTCGGGATTGTTACCCTGAAGGTACTCGTGCGCTACCCAGTAGTGGATCGGCGAGGCCGACAGAGCGTGCTGTGCGAGGAAATCCAGGACCTGAACGCCGGGTTCGGGATGCTGCCTGTTCATGCCGATTGTGACTGCGTCGTCTGCTTTATCCATTCGAGAGCGTCCTGCGCTTCGGGGTTATCAGGGATGGGGTGTCGAGGTCCGATCAGAAGAAAATGTCTGTAGCCAGTGGTTCCGCGGCTGCGGTCGGGTTGCCGTCCGGGTCAGCGCGGGTTGTGCGGCGCGACCTTTTGGGCCTGCGCGCGGCGCTGCTCGTCCTTCGCTCTCTTGACCGTCAGAAAGAGTTTGCCGGCTGCAAGCAGGTTGGCGAAGCCGACCAGAAGGGCCTGCCAGATCGGGATGTCCTGGCCTTTGATGGCGTAGTGCGCGAGCAGGCCGAACATCGCAACTGCGACCAGTAACAGAATGATTATATCTCGTCGAAACACGGGCCATCCTCTCGTCGCGTGGCGGTCGGGCCGCCAAGGCCCATGTCGCGAAGACGCGTGCTGAGCCTGCCGATTCTCATGCCGTCAAGTCATGAATGTGCGCAAGTATCCGGATATTGTTGATCAAGATCAATCAAAGTCGTTGGATCGACGCAGTTTCTTGGTCCGAAATCGCAGGAGGGCAAGCCGGGCGGGGGCGCAGGTCACAGGCGCATCGCACGCTGATTCGGCCGTGGCGGCACGGTGGTCGGCAGCGACAGCGTGCGCTCCTCGCCGGCGTACCAATACACGATTTGCGCCCGCTCGCCGGCGACGGTGCGTCGGACCAGTTCCAGAAAAACCATCGGCTTGTCCGGCGCATCGCCATTGACTTCGACGACCAGTGTGCCCGGGTTCATGCCCGCGTAGGCGGCCAAACCGGTGACGGCGGTGACCAGTACCCCGGGCGTATCCGGCAGACGCAGCGCATCGCGCAGCGCCGGGGTCGCTTCGACTACCGTGATACCGAGCGCGGTGGCCACCTGATCGCGGGCAAGTCCGTCGAACTGCAGACCCGCCCCGCCGTGCAGCACGCTGGGTGCGACCCGGATCGCGGCACCAGTGCGTGCGGCCAGCGCGAGCGCGTCGCTCGGTCGCGCATCGATGCGCACCAGCCGCGCGTCCGGCCCCACCCGGACTTCGAGCGCACCGTGGTAGATGCCGTCGCGCAGGGCGTCCACCACCACGCTTTCCAGCGTGCCGGAGAGCTTGTCGATCACGTCGCGCAGCAGGTCATGCGTCATCGGACGTGGTGGGGTGATGCCCTGCTGCGCGAGCAGGATGGCCCGTGCTTCGGGCGGTCCGATGAAGATCGGCACCATGTCCCCGGACTCGGGTTCGCGCAGCAGCACGACCGGCGTGTCGGTCCCGCTCAGCACTGCGACCGTCGCGAGTTCGACCGGTATCAGCGCGTCGCTCGGGAGCGCGAGTTCGCGTGCGCCGATCGCCGGGGCCAGCATCAGCAGCGCGAGCAGCACCGGGAGCAGCCTTGCGATCGCGTGCAGCACCGGCCCGCACCGAAGCCGCGCATCGGGCAGCGACAGGATGTCCGTGTCGGATCGGCGTTTCCGTGAGGGCACTGGGGTCTGCGTCATGTCGGGTCTCCTCGTGGCGATCGGGCGGTGGTGCCGTGGGCCCGGCCGGCGTCCCTGCCGACGTCGGAACCGCAATACCGGGCGATTGGCGTCGGCATCGGGAATGTCGCCACAACAATTGTTCAGAGCGTCACTGCGGGTCATGGGTTCCATCGTGCGCCGCATGAAGCCGCGAGCGGGAGGGGACGGCCGCCCTGACGGCTCCGACGGCCACTCGCGCTGCCGCTGTAAGGCTCGCTTCGCTGCGGGCCTCGAACTCGCGCTGGCGCGCTCAGACAGCGAGGCCCGCGGGCGCTACGCTCGCCGACAGCGGCATGCGCTCGGGCCGAGTCGCCGTCAGGGCGACCGTCCCCTCCCGCTCGCTTCGCCGCAGCGTGTTCATCGATGGTCTTGCCAAGGTCATCGGTGCTTGTCTGCAGACCGGGGGTTCGCGCTACCATGCGCGTTTCCGCCGAGGGCCGAGCCTTTGCGTTCGCCCCGACCGATTCGAGACCTGCCCATGAGCACTGACATCAAGTTCGGACTGGATCGCCTGATCGAGGATGCCGCGCTGCGCCGGCCGCTCGCGGGCAAGCGGGTCGCGCTGCTCGCGCATCCGGCGTCGGTCACCCGTGATCTGACGCACGTGCTCGATGCGCTTGCGGCGCTTCCGGATCTCGACATCGTCGCCGCGTTCGGGCCGCAACACGGGCTGCGCGGCGACAAGCAGGACAACATGGTCGAGTCGCCGGATTTCGTCGATCCGCGTCATGGAATCCCGGTGTTCAGCCTGTATGGCGACGTGCGCCGACCCACCGCGGCGATGATGGAGGCGTTCGACGTGTTGCTGGTCGACCTGCAGGATCTGGGTTGCAGGATCTACACTTTCATCACCACGCTGCGCTACGTACTGGAGGCCGCCGCCGCGCATGGCAAGGCGGTATGGGTGCTGGACCGACCGAATCCGGTCGGCCGGCCGGTCGAAGGACTGACGCTGCGTGACGGCTGGGAGAGTTTCGTCGGTGCGGGGCCGATGCCGATGCGCCACGGCATGACCATGGCGGAACTCGCGCAGTGGTTCGTCGACACGCTGCGCCTCGACGTCGAATGCGAGGTCGTCCCGATGCAGGGCTGGTTGCCGGACGACGCGCCCGGGTTCGGCTGGCCGGGTGCGCAGCGCAGCTGGATCAATCCCAGTCCGAACGCGCCGAATGTGTCTATGGCGCGCTGCTATGCCGGCACCGTGATGCTCGAGGGCACCACGCTGT
Organism: Denitraticella aggregata; assembly: GCF_048158365.1. Taxonomy (NCBI): domain Bacteria; kingdom Pseudomonadati; phylum Pseudomonadota; class Betaproteobacteria; order Rhodocyclales; family Zoogloeaceae; genus Denitraticella; species Denitraticella aggregata. The sequence goes on from NZ_JBLLNL010000001.1 coordinate 273,963, forward strand.
CCGAGGGGCGCGGTACGACGCGGCCGCTGGAGCTGTTCGGTGCGCCGGGTATCGATGCCATTGCCATACGTGCGCGCATGCAGGCGCTGGCGCCGGACTGGCTGCGCGGCTGCGTGCTGCGCGAGTGCTGGTTCGAGCCGACCTTCCACAAGCATGCCGGTCGGCTGTGCGCCGGACTCCAGATCCATGTCGAGGACCCGCGTCATTACGAGCATGCGGCGTTCAGGCCGTGGCGGCTGCAGGCGCTCGCGTTCAAGGCCTTGCGCCGGCTCCGGCCCGATTACCCGATCTGGCGCGATTTCCCGTACGAGTATGAATTTGAGCGGCGTGCGATTGACCTGATCAACGGCAGCCCGCTGCTGCGCGAGTGGGTGGATGATGCGGCCGCGATGCCTGGCGACCTGGAACGGTTGGCCGCCGCCGACGAGGCGGCCTGGCGCGAGGCGCGTGCGCCTTTCCTGATCTACCGCTGAGCACGGCCATCACCGGCGCGGATCCGGCAGTCGCGAGCAGCGCAACTGCCGGATCCGCGCCCAGGCTTGAAGATCAGCGATCGACGTCCGCATCTACGACCGTGAGCGCGGTCATATTGACCAGTCGTCGTACCGTGGACGAAGGTGTCAGGATGTGCACCGGGCGTGCCGCGCCGAGCAGGATCGCGCCGACCGTGATGCCATGGCCGGCGGCGACCCTGAGCAGGTTGAAGGCGATGTTGGCCGCGTCGACGTTCGGCATGATGAGCACGTTGGCTTCGGTCTTCAGCCGCATGTCGGGAAAGATATCGGTACGGATGGATGGTGCCAACGCTGAGTCGCCCTGCATCTCGCCCTCGACCGATAGATCGGGCGCGCGCGCGTTGATCAGCGCCAATGCGTCGCGCATCTTTAGCGCGGACGCCGCGTCCGAACTGCCGAAGTTCGAGTGCGACAGCAGCGCGACGGTCGGCTCGATGCCGAAGCGGCGCACCTCCTCGGCGGCCAGCACCGTCATCTCGGCGAGCTGTTCCGGCGTCGGATCCTGATTCACATGCGTGTCGCAGATAAACAGCTGGCGTCCGGGCAGCATCAGCATCTGCATCGCTGCGAAGGTGTCCACCCCCTCGCGCAGGCCGATCACCTGGCGCACGTAGCGCAGGTGGTCCATGTAGGTCCCGTTGGTGCCGCACAGCATGCCGTCGGCGTCGCCGCGGCGCACCAGCATCGCCGCGACCAGCGTCGGGCGACTGCGCATCCTTTCCTTCGCGATCGCGGTGGTGACGCCATCGCGCCCGCCCAGACGCAGGTATTCGCTCCAGCAGGCATCGTAGCGCGGGTCATCGAGGATGTTCACGCACTCGCAGTCTTCGCCCAGGCGCATGCGCAGCCCGAAACTTTCGATGCGTGCTGCGATCACGTCCGCGCGACCGATGAACAGCGGACGCGCGATGCCTTCGTCAATGACGATCTGCGCGGCACGCAGCACGCGCTCGTCCTCGCCCTCGGCATATGCGATGCGCTTGGGCGCCAGTCTTGCCGCCTGCAACACCGGCTCCATGCTGGTGCCGGAGTGGTAGACGAAGCGGCGCAGGCGTTGCCGGTAGACATTGAAGTCCTCGATCGGACGCGTCGCGACGCCGGAGTCCATCGCCGCCTTCGCAACTGCCGGAGCGACGCGCTCCATCAGCCGAGGATCGAAGGGCTTCGGAATCAGGTACTCGGGACCGAAGCGCAAGCCTTCGGCGCCATAGGCGCTGGCGACTTCGGCCGGAATCTCGGCATGGGTCAGGTCGGCGATCGCGCGCACCGTGGCGACCTTCATCTCCTCGTTGATCGTCGTCGCCCCGACGTCTAGCGCGCCTCGGAAGATGAATGGAAAGCACAGCACGTTATTGACCTGATTCGGGTGATCCGAGCGGCCGGTGCCGATGATCGCGTCCGGGCGGACCGCTTTCGCGTCCTCCGGATTGATCTCCGGGGTCGGATTGGCCATCGCGAGGATGATCGGGTCGCGTGCCATCTTCGCGACCATGTCGGGCTTGAGCACGCCGCCTGCCGACAGACCCAGGAAGATGTCGGCGCCGTCGACGATGTCCGCCAGCGTGCGGGCCGGCGTGTCGCGGGCGTAGCGTTCCTTGCTCGCATCCATCGCGCCCGGGCGGCCGACGTAGATCACGCCCTTGCCGTCGACGACGCGGATGTTTTCCGCCGGCATGCCGAGGCTCACCAGCAGGTCCAGGCACGCGATCGCGGCCGCGCCGGCGCCCGACGCGGCCAGCTTAGCGTCGCGGATCTCCTTGCCCACCAGGCGCAGGCCGTTGATGACCGCGGCGGCGGCGACGATCGCGGTACCGTGCTGGTCGTCGTGGAAAACCGGGATCTTCATGCGCTCGCGCAGCTTCTTCTCGATGTAGAAACACTCCGGGGACTTGATGTCCTCGAGGTTGATGCCGCCGAAGGTCGGCTCCATGCTGGCGATGATGTCGATGAGCTTGTCGGGGTCATGCTCGTCGAGTTCGATGTCGAACACGTCGATGCCGGCGAACTTCTTGAACAGACAGCCCTTGCCCTCCATCACCGGCTTGCCGGCGAGCGCACCGATGTTGCCCAGTCCGAGTACCGCGGTGCCGTTGGTGATGACCGCGACCAGGTTGCCGCGCGACGTGTAGCGCGCGGCCAGCAACGGATCCTCCTGGATCGCGGTGCATGCGAAGGCCACGCCGGGCGAATAGGCCAGCGACAGGTCGCGCTGCGTGGCGAGGCCCTTGGTCGGGGTCACCGAGATCTTCCCTGGGGTCGGAAACTCGTGATAGTTCAGCGCATCCTGGCGCAGTTGCTCGTCCATTATCGTTCTCCTCTTGTTGCGTGCGTGTTCGAGGCGGAGCGTGCGGCCGCGCGCGTCACGCGCTCGCGGTTCTGGTCTCCTCCCGGTGCCCTGGCACGATAGGGCACGGTCTTGTTGTTCTGATGCGGATGATGCGTCGCCGGCCGCCGACGCATCATCCGCCGGTTCGATTCATAACACGCGGTTGAACCACAGCATCGACAGCATCGCGCCGAACAGCGTGATCAGCGCGCCGGCCGCGGCGAACAGCGCGGTGATCTCGGTCTGCTCGGTCTTGAGCACCATGCGGGTGTTCAGGTTGCGATAGACCGCCTTCAGATCCTCGGCGGTACCCGCATGGAAGTACTCCCCGCGCGTCATGCCCGCGATCTCGGTCAGCGCGTCTTCGTCCAGTCCGACCCGCGCGGACCAGCCCCCGACATTGATCACATCGCCGGCGATGGTGCCGACCCCGACCGTGAACACGCGCACGCCCAGATCCGCCGCGAGCCGCGCGACTTCGACCGCATCCGGTCCGGTGGTGCTCTGTCCGTCGGTGAGCAGGATGATCGCCGCATCGGTGTTCGCCCCCGGTTCCATCGGCACCGGGCCGAGGAACTCGGGATGTCGGATCTCGATCGCGGACTCGCCGCCCGGGGCCGCGATCATGATCCCGGCCTCCGGAAACAGCGTGGCGAGCGACACCGCCAGGCCGCTGCCGATTGCGGTGCCGTACTGCAGTTGAAGGTGTTCGATCGCGGCTGAGATGTCCTCACGCGACAGGGTGGGCGGCTGCACCAGCGCGGCGGTCGCGGCGAAGCTGACGACCCCGATACGGGTGTCGCGGGGCTGCTCGGCCACGAAGCTGCGGGCGGCCTCCTGCGCCGCGATCAGTCGGTTGGGTTCCACGTCGGTCGCGCGCATGCTGCCTGACACGTCGATTGCAAGGATGACCGACTGCTCCTGGTGCGGCAGCGTCACGATCGCGCTGGGGCGGGCCACGGCAACCAGCATCGTGGTGATGCCCAGCAGAAACAGCAAGGGCGGAACATGGCGTCGCAGACCCTTATTGGGTCCGACCGCGCGCTTGACCATCGCGAGGCTGGCGTAGCGCAGTGCGACCTTGCGGTTGCGGCGCAACAGCAGGATGTAGGTCAGCACCAGCAGCGGAACCATGGTCAGCAGCCATAGCAGATCGGGCCATAGAAAACTCATTTTCGGGCCCCCGCCAGATGTCCGGGCATACCGCTGGCGGCGGCCCGGCTGCGCCAGTTGCGCAGATCGGCAAAACGCAGGATGGCGTCGACCAGGTCGTCGTCGGTGGACAGTTCCAGCGTGTCGGCGCCGGCACTCTGGAAGGCTGCGTGCAGCGCACTTTCGCGCGCCTCGGCCTGCATGTGGAAACGGCGTCGGAATCCCGCGTCATGCGTGTCCACCAGCATCTGCTCGCCGGTTTCGGCATCCTCGATCACGACGATGCCGAGATCGGGCAGGTCTGCCTCGAGCGGGTCGGTCAGGCGCACTGCGATCAGGTCGTGGCGTCGGGCAAGCTGCGCCAGCGGTCCGGCCCAGCCGGGCTGCGAGATGTAGTCGGAGATCACGAACACCAGCGATCGCCTGGGCATGAAGCTGATCGCGGCGCGCAGCAGCCGACCGAGGTCGGTCTCGGCGGACCGCGGCCGTTCCGGCCTTGCATGGAGCTGATGCAGCAGGTGCAGCACATGGCGGCGGCCGCTGCGGGCCGGGATCATGGTGTCCCGCTCGGCCCCGTCATGCAGCAGCGCGCCGACACGATTGCCCTGTCGGGTCAGCAGCCGCGCCATCACGGTCACGAATTCGGTGCCGACGCTGCGCTTGGAGGCTTGCGAACCGAAGTCCACCGACGGGCTCAGATCGACCAGGAACCACGCAGTGATCTCCCTGTCCTCGTGGAACTCCCGCACGTAGGGCGTGTGCTGCCGGGCGGTGACGTTCCAGTCGATGTGGCGCACGTCGTCTTGGTACTGATACTCGCGCAGATCGGCGAGATCGAGGCCGAAACCGCGGAACAGGCTGCGATAGTCGCCCTGCAGCAGGCCGTCGAGCTTGTGGATGACCGTCCACTCGAGGCGACGCAGCATGCGCTCAGGATCGCGTACCGTGCCGGACATGGGCCTCCAGCGGTTTTTCGGGCGGGGTGATGCGTTCGATGACGCGGTCGAGCAGGTCGTCGGCCGTCAGGCCGTCCGACAGGGCCTCGTAGCTCAGGACCAGCCGGTGGCGCAGCACGTCCGACACCAGGTCCGTGACGTCCTCCGGCAGCACATAGGCGCGTCCGCGCAGGAACGCGAGCGCACGCGCGCCCTCGATCAGGTGAATCGACGCCCGTGGACTGGCGCCATAGCTCAGGTAATGCGCGAGATCGGCGATGCCGTAGCGTTCCGGATCACGGGTCGCAGCCACCAGCTTGACCGCGTACTGGATCAGCGCCGGATCCACATACGCATTGCGGCACTCCCGTTGCAGTGCGGCCAGTTCATCGGTGGTGGCCATCGGCGAGGTGAGTGTGGGCGGACCGGTTACGCGCTCGACGATGGTGAACTCCTCTTCCTCGGTCGGGTAGCCGACCAGCACCTTCATCATGAAACGGTCGACCTGGGCCTCGGGCAGCGGGTAGGTGCCCTCGGTCTCGATCGGGTTCTGCGTCGCCAGCACCAGAAAAGGGCGCGGCACGTGATGCGTCTCCCCGGCGATGGTCACCTGATATTCCTGCATTACTTCGAGCAGCGCACTCTGCACCTTGGCCGGAGCGCGGTTGATCTCGTCGGCCAGCAGCAGGTTCGTGAACACCGGTCCGAGCGACGTGCTGAACTCGCCGGTGCGCTGATTGTAGATGCGGGTGCCGACCAGGTCGGCGGGGACCAGATCGGGGGTGAACTGGATGCGTCGGAAGTGGCCGCGGATCGTCTGCGCGAGCGTCTTCACCGTCAGCGTCTTGGCCAGACCGGGCACGCCCTCGACCAGCAGATGCCCCTGCGCGAGCACCGCGACCAGCACCCGCTCCAGAAAGTGGTCCTGCCCGACGACGACCTTCTTGACTTCGTACAGGACGCGTTCCATCAAGGTTGCGACATCGCCTCGACTCGTTTCCCGGTTTTGCATCGCTGCCCTCCGTCGGACGCTCAGAATGGTGACAGACCGGCCGCGCCGGCGGCATTCTCGATCGGGACCGCAAAACCGATGCCGATGAAAACGCCGTGCTGGCGCGGATTGAGGATGCCGGTCACGATGCCGACCACCTCGCCGTCGCTGGTGACCAGCGGTCCGCCGGAACTGCCCGGGTTGGCAGCCGCGTCGAACTGGATCAGATTGGTCAGCACCCGCTGGCCTTCGGGTGACACGAATTCGCGCCGCAGCCCGGACACGACGCCGGCACTGACCGACGGACCGAGCCCGAACGGAAAGCCGACTGCGACCACGCGTTCCCCGAGGGCGAGTCCGGTGGTCGAGCGCATCGTGGCGGCGACCAGACCGTTCGGGATCTCGCGTGCCTGCAGCACCGCCAGATCGTGTTCCGGGCGCATGCCGACAACGTCGGCCTCGGATTCGAAGCCGTTGGCGAACACCAGCGTGATTCGCTCCGCACCTGCGACCACATGCAGATTGGTCAGGATGGTCCCGTCGTCCACGATCACGACGCCGGTGCCGACGTTGCTGTCGTCATCCGTTTCATCCCCTGAAGTCGCCACCTTGCTGCGCACCCTGACCACCGAAGGCTGGATCACCTGATGCGCGCGCACCGCGGGCGAGGTCATCGCCTGCGCGTCGATCTTGCGCTGGATCGCGGCGTCGATGTCGATCGACCCGGCCGTCCCCGTGCCTGCGGAGATCCAGGCCTGTGCGACGAACAGCAGCGACGCGATCAGCGCGCCTGCGCCGACCAGCGCGAACCGCTCGCGACGCGAAGTGGTGGTGCGAGGCATGGTCTCGACGACCTTGTCGGGGGATGCTGACGCCGCGTCCGGCGCCGCCGCGCTGGAGGGCGGGAGCGTGCGGCTCGATGCAGGCGTGCGGCTCGAGCGAGACGCGCCGCGGATCGAATCGGCCGAGCCGGACGGGCCGACGCCCGACCGTCTTCGCGCAGGTCCCGAATGACTGTAAAGCGGGATTCGCTTCATCACGCCCCTCCTGTTCCAATGCCTGGACCCGGTTCAAGCTGATCAGCGAACAGTTGCGCGCGACCCTGCTTCCAATGAGGTGTGCAGGACATGGTCGTGTCGCTGAAAACGAACTAATCTGACTATAGCCCAGCGCAGAGATTCCGTGGCGCTGGGAATTTGCTCGACCGGCTGCGCTCGGGAGCGCAGAGCGGCGAATCCGCACCGCAGGCTCGACGCGCGCGCCGGCGGAGCCTGGGCACCATTTCGGTCGAAGCGGGTCAGCACTGTCAGGGCCCGGTGCGCGCAAGCGGATCGCGGTGGTGCGCACGGCGGTATCGATGAACGGGCGAGGGATGTGCCAATGAGTCTTGTATGGCCCGCGATGCTGTGGGGCTTGCTGCTGCTGCCGGCGCTCGTCGCGTGCTACCTGCTGCTGCAGCGGCGGCGCAAGCGCAATCGCCTGCGCTATCCCAGTCTCGCGCTGATCCGTGGGTCGGTCGGACCGGGTCAGAGTCTGCGGTGTCATGTGCCGCCCGCGCTGCTGTTGCTGGCGCTGGCCGCGACCGTTTTCGCGCTGGCCCGCCCCAGTTCGATCGTGATCTTGCCGTCGGATCAACGCACGCTGATCCTGGCACTCGATGTGTCGCTGAGCATGAGCGCGCCCGACATCGAGCCGAACCGCCTGGCCGCCGCGCAGGCGGCTGCGCGTGGCTTCGTCGAGGATCTGCCGTCGGACCTGCAGGTGGGCATCGTGTCCTTCGCAGGAACGGCGTCGCTGGTCCAGGCGCCGACCATCGATCGGATGGCCGTGGTCTCGGCGATCGACCGTCTGCTGCTGGACCGGCATACCGCAATCGGCAGCGCCATTCTGGTGTCGCTCGCGACGTTGTTTCCCGCTCAGGGCCCGGATCTGGACACGATGCTGCTCGGCGACTGGCAGGGCGCGTCGTCGGGCGGTGGGCGGGCTGGCGAGGCGAGCGCGATCGCGGTGCCGGGCAGCTACCCGTCGGCCGCGATCATCCTGCTCACCGACGGGCGCAGCACCACCGGGCCGCATCCGATCGAGGCGGCCCGCGTCGCGGCCGATCGCGGTGTGCGCGTGTACACGGTCGGGTTCGGGACGACCGAGGGCGCCACCGTCACGACCGAGGGCTGGTCGATGTACATGCGCTTCGACGAGGGATCGCTGAGGGCAGTCGCCGACATCACCGACGCGGAGTACTTTCATGCCGGCACCGCGGCGGACCTGCGCAGGGTCTATGACGACCTCAGTGCGCGCTTCGTGCTCGAACGGCAGGAAACCGAACTCACCGCGCTCTTCGCCGCGGCGGCCACGGCACTGGCCGTTCTGGCGGGTCTGCTGTCGCTGGTGTGGTTCAATCGCGAGATCTGATCGGGCCGGCACCTTGATGCGGGACCGACAGCAGGGATCGAAGCCGGCCGCGATCCGCCTCGCGCGATCCGGACGGCCCGTCCGAGACCAAGCTTTGCTTGTGCGCGCGCCATACGGCAGGGTATCTTTGCCCCTCGTTCACCGTATCGGGAATCTTCATGTCGAGCACGTCGCTCCCGCCCGTCAAGCTGGCCTGGACCGTCTGGGGCCTGGGTGCGCTGCTCTATCTGATCGGCTTCTATCAGCGGGTCGCACCGGCGGTGATCGGCGACAGCCTGATGGCCGAGTTCATGATCAGCGGCGCGGCGCTCGGCAATCTGTCGGCGTTCTATTTTTACGCCTACGTCGTCATGCAGGTGCCGACCGGCGTGCTGGCCGACCGCTGGGGCGCGCGCAAGCTGCTGGCCACCGGGGCGGCCCTTGCGGCGGTCGGGACCGTGGTCTTCGCCTTCAGCGCCAGCCTCGCCTGGGCGAGTTTCGGGCGCCTGCTGATCGGCGGGTCCGTGGCGGTGGCTTTCGTGTCGATGCTGAAACTCGCGACGCACTGGTTCGCGCCCAGGCACTTTGCACTGGCCTCCGGCATGGCCCTGTTCGTCGGTATCGTCGGCGGCGTCTTCGGCGGTGTGCCATTGCGCCTGCTGGTCGATGCGTTCGGCTGGCGTGCGGTGATGCTGGTGTCGGCGGCTGTGACCGCGTTGCTGGCGGTGGTGATCTGGCTCAGGGTACGCAACGATCCGGAAGACTACGGCTATCGCAGCCATCGATCGCACGGTGCGCACGGCAGCCAACAGGGATCGATCCTGCGCGGGCTGGCCGACGTGCTCGCCTATCGCAACGTGTGGATCCTGCTGATCACGCCGATCGGTGTCTCCGGTGCGCTTCTGACCTTTGGCGGCCTGTGGGGTGTGCCCTATCTGCGCCAGGTCTATGGCCTCGATGCGAGCACCGCGGCGGCGATCACATCCGCCTCCCTGGTCGCGTGGGCGCTTGGCGGTCCCTTCCTCGGGGCCTTGTCCGAACGCTTGGGTCGGCGCAAGCCGCTGCACGTGCTCGGCTGCGTCGTCGGGCTCGTATGCTGGACGCTGCTCGCGCTCGTGCATCTGCCGCTGCCGGCGCTGATCGGAGTGCTGCTGGTGGCAGGCTTCTTCGCCGGTAACCTGATCATCGGTTTTGCGTTCAACAAGGAATCGGTACCACCCCATCTGGCCGGTACCGCGTCGGGTGTGTGTAACATGGGGCCGCTGATGGGCGGAATGCTGCTCCAGCCGATCTTCGGCTGGGTGCTCGATCTGAACTGGCAGGGCGTGGTCGAGGGCGGGGTGCGCCTGTACCCGGCCGAGGCCTTCCAGGCCGGCTTCCTGGTCATCGCAGCCTTCATCGCGCTGTCGATGGTGCTGTCGCTGTTTTCGCACGAGACCCACTGCCGGCAGAATGTGGGCTGATCGCGGACATTTGACCGGTTTCGCTCCTTTCGTGACTCACGCGTCGCCAGTGCAGGCTTGAACGATGACCATATCCGATCCCGATTCCGCAAACAGAGCGGTCGCTCATGTCGACGAGGCCACGACGCTCGCGCTGCGCCGCGTCGCGATCGATACCTATCGCGAGAACGTCGCCTATCTTCACCGCGATTGCGCCGTCTATCGCGCCGAGGGTTTTCAGGCCCTGTCCAAGGTCGAAGTCCGGGCTAACGGGCGCCGCATCCTCGCGACGCTGAACGTCGTCGACGACGAAGCTATCGTCGGCTGTCGTGAACTCGGTCTGTCCGAGGACGCGTTCGCGCAGCTGAGCGTCGTGGACGGACACCCGGCCTCGGTCTCCCAGGCCGAACCGCCCGGGTCGATTCCGGCCCTGCATCGCAAGATCGCCGGTGAGCGCCTCGGTCGCGAGGACTTTCGCGCGATCGTGCGCGACATCGCGGAATTGCGCTATTCCAAGATCGAGTTGACCGCCTTCGTGGTCGCGTCCAATCAGGGGGAACTGGATCGCGAGGAGGTGTATTTCCTGACCGATGCGATGGCCGAGTCCGGGCGCCGGCTGGACTGGCACGAGCGGCTCGTCGTCGACAAGCACTGCATCGGGGGCATCCCGGGCAACCGCACGTCGATGCTGGTGGTGCCCATCGTCGCCGCGCACGGCATGCTGTGTCCCAAGACGTCTTCGCGCGCGATCACGTCGCCCGCCGGCACCGCCGACACGATGGAGGTGCTCGCGAACGTCGAACTGCCGTTCGACCAGCTCGAGGAGATCGTGCGCGAGCACCGCGGCTGTCTTGCTTGGGGCGGTACGGCCCGTCTGTCCCCGGCCGACGATGTGCTGATCTCGGTCGAGCGGCCGCTGTCGATCGATTCGCCCGGTCAGATGGTCGCGTCCATCCTGTCGAAGAAGATCTCGGCCGGATCCACGCACATGGTCCTCGACATCCCGGTCGGCCCGACCGCGAAGGTGCGTTCGATGCCCGAGGCGCAGCGCCTGCGCAAGCTGTTCGAGTACGTCGCCGGCCGGATGGGCATGGCGCTGGACGCGGTCATCACCGACGGTCGTCAGCCGATCGGCGACGGCATCGGGCCGATGCTCGAGGCGCGCGACGTGATGCGGGTGCTGGAGAACGATCCGCGGGCGCCGGACGACCTGCGCCAGAAGGCGCTCCGGCTGGCGGGGCGGATGCTGGAGTTCGACCCGGACGTGCGCGGCGGCGACGGTTTCGCGATCGCACGCGACATCCTGGATTCCGGCCGGGCGCTGGCCAAGATGGACGCGATCATCCGCGCCCAGGGCAGTCATGGCTTCGACCACAATGCGACACAGTTCGGGCCGCTCAGCTTCGACATCCCGGCGCAGGCCGGCGGCGTCGTGACCGCGATCCACAATCTGCAGATCGCCTGTGTCGCGCGGCTGGCCGGCGCACCCAAGGTGAAGGCGGCCGGCGTCGAGCTGTTCCGCAAGCTCGGCGACGAGGTGCGCGCCGGTGAGCCGCTGTACCGCGTTTTCGCCGAATATCCCGCCGATCTCGAATTCGCGCGTCAGGCGGCCGAAAAACTGTCCGGCTACACCATCGGTACGGCAGACGAGTTGCTGCACCTTTTCGTGGAATTCTGATGCCCGACACCGCGACGCTGCTGCATTTCGACGACGAACGGCCCTTCGCCGACAGGCTGGCGAAGGCGGCAGCCCTGCCCGCGGCCGGCATCGTGCGTCACCGTTTCCCGGACGGCGAATTGCGCCTGCGCCTGCCGGCAGTGCTGCCGGAAACGGTGGTGCTGCTTCGCAGTCTGGTGACGCCGAACGAGAAGCTGGTCGAGATCCTGTTGGCGGCACGTACCGTGCGCGATCTGGGGGCGCAGCGAGTGGTTCTGGTGGCCCCCTATCTGGCCTACATGCGCCAGGACATCGCTTTCGAGCCGGGCGAGGCGGTCAGCCAGCGCATCGTCGGACGCTTTCTGTCGGATCTCTTCGACGGCGTGATCACCGTCGACCCGCACCTGCACCGGGTCGCGACACTGGCCGAGGCGGTTCCGGTGCGCCATGCGGTGGCGCTGTCGGCGGCCGGATTGCTGGCCGACCTGATCGCCGCACGCCGTGAGCGGCCGCTGTTGATCGGTCCGGATGCCGAGTCGGCGCAATGGGTCGCGACCGCTGCCGACGCCCACGGTTTCGATCATGCGGTGTGCGCCAAGCTGCGTCGCGGAGACCACGACGTCGACATCGCACTGCCGGACATCGATGTGCGAGACCGCGCGGTCGTGCTGCTCGACGACATGGTCAGCACCGGCAACACGGTTGCGGTCGCGGCCCGCAGATTGCTCGCCGCCGGCGCATGTTCGGTGGACCTGGCGGTCACGCACGCGTTGTTCGCCGGGGGAGCGTTCGAGCGTCTGCGCGCGGCCGGCGTCGGCGAGGTCTGGAGCTCCGACTGCATCGTGCATACGAGCAATGCGATCGGCGTGGCGCCGCTGCTGGCCGACGCATTGCGCCGCTTGTTCGGGTCATGGTCGTCCGCGGCATGATGCGCGGCACTCCGCGGCGCATCGTGTGCTTGAGCACCGAGACGGTGGAAGTGCTGTATGCGCTCGGCGAGCAGGATCGGATCGTCGGCATCTCGGGCTACACCGTCTTTCCGCCGCAGGCCCGCAAGGACAAGCCGAAGGTGTTCGCATTCAGCAGCGGCGATCTCGCGCGCATTCTCGCGGTCGAGCCGGATCTGGTGTTGTGCTTTTCCGACCTGCAGGCCGACATCGCGCGGGATCTGATCAAGGCCGGCGTGGCGATCCACGTCTTCAATCAGCGCAGCGTCGACGGCATCCTGGGGATGATCTCGACCCTCGGCCGGCTGGTCGGCGCGATCGATCGTGCCGAGGCGCTGTGCGCCGAACTCGAAGGTGTCATCGCGAATGTCCGCATGGCGGCGGCGAAGCTGACCCGCCGACCGAAGGTGTACTTCGAGGAATGGGACGAACCACCGATTTCCGGCATCCGCTGGGTGTCCGAACTGATCGAGATCGCTGGCGGTCAGGACGTCTTCCCGGAACTCGCGACCCGACCATCCGCGGGCGACCGCATTCTCGCCGATCCACTCGAGGCCGTCCGTCGCGCCCCGGACATCATCATCGGTTCCTGGTGCGGCAAGCGCTTCCGTCCGGAGAAGGTCGCCGCACGACCCGGCTGGGAGGCGGTGCCGGCGGTGGCGCGTGGGCAGGTGCATGAGATCAAGTCGGCGATCATCCTGTCGCCGGGGCCGGTCGCGATACGCGAGGGGCTGCCGGCGCTGGCCGGCTTGATCCGCGATTGGGCAGAAGGGCCGGACCTCAAGCGATGAGTCGTTCGGACTGTCCGCCAGATCGCATCGGTCAATCGACGGGGGATCTGACCGGCCGTGTGCCGTTCTTCTGCCTACGCATCTCGCGCAACGCCAGCCACGAGTTCATCGCGATCGCGGCGAGGATGATGATGCCACCGAGCAGCGTGTCGTCGGGTACCTGCTCACTGATCACCAGCCACACCCAGAAAGGTCCGAGCACGGTTTCGATCAGCAGGAACAGGCCGACCTCGGCCGAGGGCAGGTAGCGGGGCGCGATCATGATCATCAGCGTCGCGAGCGGGATCTGGACCAGACCCATCAGCGCGAGCCAGCCGTAGCTCGCCGCGGCCAGCGACAGCGGTTCGGCGAACGGAATCGCGATCATGCCTGCCACCGCGCCGGAAAGCGCGATCAGCGGCAGACGCGGCATGTCGGGAAAACGGCGCAGCAGCGTCAGCGATGCGCCCATCGTCACTGCGATCGTCACCGCCGCGAGGTCACCGCGCCAGCGCGGCGCATCCAGCGACCCGACGAAGATCACGCACACGCCGGTGATCGCCATCACGATCGCGAACAGCGTGCGGGTCGAGATGCGTTCGCGCAGGAAGAGCCACGAGAACAGCGCCGCGAACAGCGGGGCGCTGGCCAGAATGACGACCGTGTTGGCGGTGCTGGTATGGCTGATGGAATAGACGAACAGCGCGGAATTCAGGCCGTACAGCATGCAGATCGCGGCGGCACCGGCCAGCGCGAGCCGGGTTGCAGGCAGGCGGATGCGTTGCCGCGTGACCAGAATCGCCACGCCTATCGACAGCATCATCAGCCAGCCGCGCCAGAACACCACGTTCCATTCCGATGCGTTGGCGAGACGGATCAGCAGCGCGTCGAAGCTCAGCACCAGCACGCCGATCGATGCGATGCCGATGCCCCTGCGGCGGGCCTCGGATGCATCGCCGGCTTGTGGCGCGAGCCCGTCGCGCATGGTCTCGAGGGTCATCGGCTCAGTGGCCGAAGGTCTGTTCCATCTCGCGACGGATTCTATAGGCGTCGGTGCCGGTGTCGATCGCGACGTCGTCCCAGCTCACGCACTGTCCTCTTGCGACCGGCCGGACGAGCTTCACATCGTGGGCGAGACCGAGCGGCAGGCCGCCGATCGCGACCGACTTCTGCGCCGGCAGCAGTTTGCCCCAGACGGTGTAGCCACCTTCTCCGTCCAGCCGCTCGCCGACCGCCAGATCCCGCTTCGCGGTCGCGACCACGTCCGCCTGCCAGCACTGAGCCACGCCGGTCGCCTCGCGCCGCAGCGCGACACTCGCGACCGACAGGCCGACTTCGAGGCCGATCAGGTGCCAGCGCTTGTACAGCGTGAAGTAGCGGCCGCTCGGGTCGGTGTGCGCGTTGTACTCCTCGAAGCAGTTACGGATGTACTCGGATTCGCCTTCGACGGTGACCCACACGCCCATGCGAATGTCGTAGGGGATGGCGCGGCCGTCCTTTTCCAGTGACGACACCACCTCGACCATGCCCTTGCGCTCGAGCTGTCCGCCTTCGGCGATCGGACGGGTCACGAACGGGATGTCGGCGATGCTGGCCGGCGGGTACTGCAGGCCGTTCGACGGGACGAAGAGACCGGTCGCGTTCGCGACCGCGGTCGATTCGATCGCGGGTTTGGAGCCGTCGAGGAAGCTGTTGAACATCTTCGGGTTCAGGCCGCCGCGCGCCGCCTGCTCGGGGGTCAGGCCGTAGTAGCCCCACACGGTTTCGGGCGTCGATTCGCAGAAGTGCGGCAGCCATTTGTGCCCGCGCCCGGCCGCGACCACCGGAAAGCCGCAGGTGCGCGCCCAGTCGACCAGGTCGCAGATCATCGCGGGCTGGTCGCCGAACGCCAGCGAATACACGACCCCGGCTTCCTCGGCCCGGCGGGCGAGCAGCGGCCCGCAGAACGCGTCTGCCTCGACCGTGACGTTGACGACGTGCTTGCCCTGGGCGAACGAGGCCAGGCAGTGCTCGACCGCCGCGATCGGGTGACCAGTGCATTCGACCACGATGTCGATTGCCGGGTGGCGCACCAGCGCCTTCCAGTCGTCGCCGACATGGGTGGTGCCCGTGCGGAGCGCATCGTCCAGCGACGTCGCCGCACTGCGTTCGGCATTCCAGCCGACCCGCGCCAGGTTGGTTCGCGCGTTGTCCGGTGACAGGTCGGCGATGCCGACCAGGTGCACGCCGGGGGTGCGCGGCACCTGTGACAGATACATCGCGCCGAACTTGCCGGCCCCGATCAGGCCGATCCGGATCGGCTTGCGGTCGGCTGCGCGTGCGAGCAGTTGGGTGTAGAGACTCATCGGGTTTCGGGCTCCATGCGGTTCTCCTCGATAGCATGACAGGCTGCGAGGTGGCCGGGTGCGATCGGCACCAGTGCGGGCGATTCGCGCCGGCAGCGCTCGTTGGCCAGCGGGCAGCGTGGATGAAAGGTACAGCCGGGCGGCGGAGTGATCGGGTTGGGGACCTCGCCGCGTACGGTTTCCTTGCGCGTGTGGCTCATCGTGATGTCCGGGATCGTCGCGAGCAGCATGCGGGTGTAGGGGTGCTGCGCATTCCCGAACAATGTACGGCTGCCGGCGACCTCGACCAGGCGTCCGAGGTACATCACGCCGACCCGGTCGGCCATGTGGCGCACCACCGCGAGATCATGGCTGATGAACAGGTAGGTCAGGCCGAGTTCGTCCTGCAGGTCCCGCATCAGGTTCAGGATCTGTGCCTGCACCGACACGTCCAATGCGGAGGTCGGCTCGTCGCAGACCAGGAACTCCGGGTTGTTCGCCAGCGCCCGCGCGATGCAGATCCGCTGGCGCTGTCCGCCGGAGAACTCGTGCGGGAACCTGCGACCGTCCGCCGGCGACAGGCCGACCTGGGTCAGCAGTTCGGCCACCCGGGCATGGACCGCGTGCTCATCCTTCATCAGCCCGAATACGCGGATCGGTTCGGCGATGATGCGGTCCACCCGCCAGCGCGGATTCAGGCTCGCGAACGGATCCTGGAAGATCATCTGGAAGCGGCGCCGCAGCTTCTGCCGCTCGCTGCCCGCCGTGATCAATGCGACATCGGTGCCGTCGAACACGATCCGCCCGTCGGTGGTTTCGTACAGGCCGACGATCAGCCGAGCGACAGTGGATTTACCGCAGCCCGACTCGCCGACCAACGCGAAGGTCTCGCCGCGGTCGATCGTGAAGCTCACGCCGTCCACCGCCTTCAGCCAGCGACGTGGCTCGCGCTCGATGAGCCGGTTCAGAAAGGGCCTGGACACGTCGAACAGACATCGCAGATCCTCGACCCGAAGCAGCGGAATCGAGGGCGTCGCCGGGGCATGCAGCGCATCGGTCATCGACGGATCTCCGGGTCGGCCGTGGATCCGGCGCCATCGCCCCAGGCGTACAGCCAGCACGCCGCACGCGTCTGGTGGGCCGGCAGCAGGTCGGGCCGTTCGCTGCGGCAGCGCGCGAAGACCTGCGGACAGCGCGGATTGAACGCGCAGCCGGGCGGAATCTCGGTCAGGCGCGGCATCGCGCCGTCGATCTGCACCAGTCGCTCGACATCGGCGCCGAGCACCGGGATGGATCCCATCAGCCCGCGCGTGTAGGGATGCTGCGGCTGCTGCACCACCGCCCGGACCGGGCCGATCTCGGCGAGCCGGCCGGCATACATCACCGCGACCCGGTCGGCGGTCTCGGCGATGACGCCCATGTCGTGCGTGACCAGCATGACCGCGGTGTGATGCTCGCGGCACAGCCTCTTCAGCAGTGCGATGATCTGGGCCTGCACCGACACATCGAGGGCGGTGGTCGGCTCGTCCGCGATGATCAGTTCCGGTTCGGCGCACAACGCCAGTGCGATCACGACCCGTTGCCGCATCCCGCCCGAGAACTGGTGCGGGTAATGGTCGATGCGCTGAGCCGGCGCCGGGATGCCGACTTCGTCCAGCAGTTCGATCGCACGCTTGCGCGCCGCCTTCTCGCCGATGTCGCGGTGGGTCAGGATGGTCTCGACGATCTGGCGACCCACTGTATAGAGGGGATTCAGACTGGTCAGCGGATCCTGGAAGATCATCGCGATCCTGCGCCCTCGGATCCTGCGCATGCTGGCTGCGGGCAGCGCGTGGATCGGCGCGCCATGCAGCAGGATCTCGCCCGCGGCGATGCGCCCCGGGGGTTCGAGCAGTCCGATGATCGCCGCGCCGGTCAGCGATTTTCCGGCGCCCGATTCGCCGACCACGCCGAGCACCTCACCCCTCGCGATGTCGAAGGACACGTCGTCGATCGCCACCAACGTGCCGCGGCGGTGCGGAAACTCGATCCGCAGATTGCGCACCGACAGCAACGGGGTTGGAGCAGCGGACTGCGTGATCGCCACGGCGGCTCTGTCGGCGTTCGTCGACGTGTCGATCGTGGAGGGCATCAGCGCAACCTCGGGTTCAGCGCGTCGCGCAGCCAGTCGCCGAGCAGATTCACCGACAGCGCCAGGATCAGCAGCGTCGCGCCCGGAAAGAACACGATCCACCATTCGCCGGAGAACAGGAAGTCCTGACCGACGCGGATCAGCGTGCCCAGGCTGGGCTGGGTCGGTGGTACACCGACGCCCAGAAAGGACAATGTCGACTCCAGAATGATCGCCAGCGCGAGACCGATGGTCGCGATCACCAGCACCGGCCCCATCACGTTGGGCAGGATGTGGCGCAGCAGGATCAGCGGCGCCGGCACCCCGATCACGCGTGCCGCCTGCACGTATTCCTTGTTCTTCTCGGCCATCGTCGAACTGCGCACCGTGCGCGCGTACTGCACCCAGTCGGACAGGCCGATCGCGACGATCAGCACGTAGATCGCGATCCGGTCCTGCATCGCTGGCGGCACGACACCCTTGAACACGCCGAAGATCAGCAGCGCGATCAGGATCGCCGGAAACGACAGCTGCACGTCGGCCACCCGCATGATCAGCGCGTCCACCCAGCCGCCGAGGTAGCCGGACATCAGCCCCAGCGTGATGCCCAGCACCGCCGCGAAGCCGACCGCGGCGAAACCGACCAGCAGCGACACGCGCGAGCCGTACAGGATCGCCGAGAAGATGTCGCGACCCTGTGCGTCGGTGCCCAGCCAATAGACGCTGCCGGTGAATTCGTTGGGCTGCATCGGCGGCGTGAAGCCCTCCATCAGGTTCAGCGTGGCCGGATCGAACGGATTGTGCGGCGAGATCACCGGCGCGAGCAGCGCGGCGCTGATGAAGACCACCGTGATCAGCGCCGAGATCACCGTGACCGGCGAACCAATGAAGCTGTGAAAGATGTCGCTGTCGAGCATGCGCGCGAGCAGCGAATCGGACCGGGCGGCGATGTGGTTCATGTCGGTCGTGGCCCCTTCGTTCAGTGTCCGCGTCCACTGCGCTGCACGCGCAGCCGCGGGTCGACCGCGAAGTAGAGCAGATCGACGATCAGGTTGATGACGACGAAGATCAGCGCGATCAGGACCAGGTACGCGGCCATCACCGGGATGTCGACGAACTGCACGGCGGTGATGAACAACAGGCCGACGCCGGGCCACTGGAACACCGTTTCGGTAATGATCGCGAACGCGATGATCGAGCCGATCTGCAGGCCGGCGATCGTGATCACCGGCAGCAGCGTGTTCTTCAGCGCATGCCCGAAGTGTACCGCACGGTCGCTGAGGCCGCGCGCGCGCGCGAACTTGATGTAGTCGGTGCGCAGCACCTCGAGCATCTCGGCGCGCACCAGGCGCATGATCAGCGTCAGCTGGTAGAGTCCGAGCGTGATCGCCGGCATGATCAGCGACTTCAGCCCGGACTCGGTCAGCAGCCCGGTGGTCCACCACCCCAGGCGCACCGTCTCGCCACGACCGAAGGCCGGCAACACCTGCAGTTCCACCGCGAACAGATAGATCAGCAGGATGCCGATCAGGAAGGTCGGCAGCGACACACCGATCAGCGACAGCGACATGATCGTGTGGCTCAGCCAGCCGTCGCGCCGCAAGGCGGTATAGACGCCGAGCGCGATGCCGAACACCAGCGCCCCGACGCCCGAGATGATCGCGAGCTCCAGCGTCGCCGGCAGACGCTCCATGATCACGTCGGTCACCGGACGCGCCATGCGGTAGGAGATACCGAACTCGCCGCGCAGCGCATTGCCGACGAAGCGCGCGAACTGCAGCGGCGCCGGGTCGTTCAGACCGAGCGCATCGCGCAGCTGCTCGCGTTCGGCAGTGGTCGCTTCCTGGCCGACCATGTTCTGGATCGGGTCGCCGATATAGCGAAACAGGCCGAAGGAAACCAGCGCGACCGTCAGCATGACCAGCACGGACTGCAGCAGGCGGCGGATGATGAATGCGAGCATGAATGTTCGGTACGGGCGAGCACGCGGGGCGATACCGGTGTATCGCCCCGCCTCGGGTCCTCAGGCGCTTACTTGTTGTACTTCAGCAGCTTGAAGTAGGGGTAGTTCTCGGACTGTACCGGGAAGTCGATGTTGTCCTTCATCGCCCAGTTCAGCATCTGATGGTGGATAGGCAGATACACGATGTCGTCCTGCACCATGCTCCACACCTGCGCGACCATCGCGTCGCGCTTGCCCGGGTCGATCTCGCGTGTCATCGCGTCGATCAGCGCGTCGGCTTCCGGGTTGGAGTAACCGGTATGGTTCCAGGAACCGCCCTTGTCCGAGCGCGTCTCGAACAAGTAATGGAACACGTAGTGCGAATCCATCGTCGGCACGCCCCAGCCGAGCATGTAGAAGTCCAGCTCGCCGCGCTGCAACTCGGCGAAATGGATGCTGCGCGAGCGCGCGTCGAGTCGGGCACGCACGCCGATCTGGCCGAACATGCCGGTCACAGCCTGGCAGATCGCTTCGTCGTTGATATAGCGGTCGTTCGGGCAGGCCAGCCCCACCGTGAAGCCGTTCGGGTAACCGGCCTCGGCGAGCAAGGCCTTGGCGCGCTCGATGTCCACCGCGGGCACGACGTCGATCGCGGCACTGTAGCCGTCGACGAACGGCGCCATCACGATGCCGGCCGGCACCGACTGGCTGCGCATCACGACGCGCTGGATCGCTTCGCGATTGATCGCGATGTTCAGCGCCTCGCGCACCCGCTCGTCGGCGAACGGGTTCTTGCCCTTCACGTCCGAGGTGCGCAGTTCCGGCAGCGCCATCTGCATGCCCAGGAAGATGGTGCGGTTCTCGGGGGCCGACCGCACCACCAGGCCGGGGGCCTTGTTCAGGCGCTCCAGATCCTGCACCGGCGGATCGAGCAGGAAGTCGATCTCGCCCGACAGCAGCGCCGCCGCGCGGGTCGCGGCGGAGCGGATCGGGGTATGGATGATGCGGGTCACCTCCATCGGAAACTGGTCGCGGCCCCAGTAGTCATCGTTGCGCACCAGTTCGGTACGCACGTCCGGTTCGCGGTTGACCAGTTTGAAGGGGCCGGTGCCGTTGGCGTTGCGCACGGCGAAGGTTTCCTCGCCCGCCTTGAAGTTCTGCGGCACGGTCACGTTGTTGGCCTCGGACCATTCCCGATCCATCATGAACAGGTTGGTGAGGTTGTTCGGCAGCAGCGGGTTGGGGCCGTCGGTGCGCATCCGGACCGTGTAGTCGTCCACCTTGGTGACGTCCACCACGGTCGTCAGCAGGCCTTTCATGTCGGCATTTTCGTGCTTGGCCCGCATGATCGAGAACACCACGTCGTCGGCGGTGAAGGGGTTGCCGTTGTGGTACTCGACCCCTTCGCGCAGCTTGAACTCCCAAACCGACGGATCCTCGTCGGTGATCCGCCACGATAGCGCCAGGCGCGGCTGTAGCTTCATGTCCTGGTCGCGGAACACCAGCGAGTCATAGACCTGATGGCTCAGAACATGGGTCGGCCCCTCGTTCTGCGCATGGGGGTCCATCGTCAGCGAGTCGCCTGCGCTCGACCAGCGCAGGGTTTCCGCGCCTGCGATGCCGGCCAACAGCGTGGAAGAAGCAATGGCCAGTGCGATGGCCCGTTTCGACATCTTCATGTGTTCGGCTCCGTGAAGGGCGCGCGGCCAGGCGGGCCGCGGCGGGTTAGAGGTCGAGCACCGCGTTGCGCGACGTATGTTCTACATTTAATGGGCGTGACCGGGAAAACTCAAGCGTGGGTTTTCCCGTATATTGGCCGGAAAAGGGCTTGCGATCGTCATGATGGGCGACGCGTGGCCGGCCCGGCATGGGCGGTATCGGGTCCCCGCCCACGATGCTCGAGACAGTCGTTCACCGGAACCGAGGAGGTGTGCAGCGCGATGAGGACACGATGTGGCTGGGTCGGGACCGACCCGCTCTACCTCGACTACCACGACCGCGAGTGGGGCGTGCCGGTGCACGATCCGCGGCTGCTGTTCGAGTTCCTGGTGCTCGAGGGCGCACAGGCGGGACTGTCGTGGCTGACGGTGCTGAAGAAGCGCGCGCACTACCGAGTGGTGTTCGACGGGTTCGACCCCGCGCGGATCGCCGCGTGGGACGACGCGAAGAAGGCGGCGCTGCTGGCCGACGCGGGCATCATCCGCAACCGGGCCAAGATCGATGCGGCGATCATCAATGCGCGCGCATGGCTCGCGCTGCAGCACGAAGGGCAGGACCCGGTCGAATGGTTGTGGGCCTTCGTCGACGGGGCACCCCGTCAGAACCTCTGGTCTGCTCTGGCCGACGTGCCGGTGACCACTCCCGAGTCGGACGCGATGAGCCGGGCCTTGCGCGCGCGCGGTTTCAAGTTCGTCGGCAGCACCATCTGCTATGCGTTCATGCAGGCGACCGGCATGGTGAACGACCATACGCGGGACTGCTTCCGCCATGCCGAAGTGCGCAGGCTCGACGGCGCATGAACTTTCTCGCGCACGCGTTGCTCGCCGGCGACGATCCCGCGGATCAACTCGGCGGCCTGATCGGCGACTTCGTGAAGGGGCCGCTGCCCGCCGGTCTGCCGCCGGATGTCGCGGCCGGCGTGCGTCTGCATCGGCTGATCGACGTCTTTGCCGACACGCATCCGGCGTTCCGGCGCAGCCGTGCACGCGTGTCTCCGACGCGCCGGCGTGTGTCCGGGATCATGGTCGACATGTTCTACGACCACTTTCTGGCGCGGCACTGGGCGGACTTTCACGACGACCCTCTCGAGGCGTTCTCGGCGCGCATGTACGCGCTGATGGCCGAGCACGATCACCTGCTGCCGCATCGACTGGCGCACCAGCTGCCGCGCATGCGCGAGGGCGACTGGCTGGTCTCATACCGATCGGCACGGACGATCGAACTCGCGCTCGACCGCATGGCCTTGCGCTTGCGGCAACCGGCCGCGCTAAAGGGCGCCGGGGTCGAACTCGGACTCCATTATGCGGCGCTGGAAGCGGACTTCCGCGTCTTCATGCGCGACGCGATCGACCATGCACGCAACTGCCGGACCGTGCTCAGCGAATCGGAATCACGACCGGCGGAAAGCTGATCACGATTCCCGGACTCCGATACCGGTGATGCACCACCGGGGGCGCATGACGCGCTGACCCGAAGCGGGGCGACGCATGTCGCGGCGGCGCATGGTGGTAATGGTGAATCTCTCGAACGACGGTGTGCCGGGACGGGCGCTGCTGGTAATGCCTCTGATGCTTCTGCTGTTTCTGATGCCCCCACGCGCGGCCCGACGGTGAGCGGAAGTCCCGATGGACGCTGCGCGATTCGAAACGGTCTTGACGCGCCTCGACCGGTTGTGCGGTGACGAGCAAAGAGCCGGCGAACAGCGCCATGCACAGACTGATGGCCAGGGATTTCATGTCGAACCTCCGTGCTGAACATTGATCGGCGGAACGGTGCGTCGTGGATCGCACACGCCGTTCCGATGCCGATACAACGGCTGGCCGGCGTCGGCGGTTGGCGCGAGGATGTAAGTGGATATTTGTAAGCAGCGTGCAGCGGCCGCCGCCGGGGGCCGTTACCTTCATCGCGATGCGGTGGGGTCGATCGGTTATTCTGTCGTCGACGCCGTGCGGCGCTCCGTTCAGCTGTCGCACCGGCGTCGGACATCGGGCCATGCCATGACTTCGCAACAGGACCGGATCGACGACACGGCGGTGCGAGACGAGACCATCGCGCGCCGGCATGCACGTGCGCCGGTGTTCGTCGTCGAGGATGGCCGAGCGGTGGTCCGCGCGGTCGAATCGGGGCGCCGAGCCCGGCTGGTCACGCAGGTCGTCGAAGGCCTGCGTGACGGAGAGGTCGTAATCACGCACCCGGGACAGGGTGACTGGCGGGGTGAGGGTCGTTGCCGAACTGCGCTGACGCGAGCGGGGAAACGACCGGATGTCGACCACAAGCGTTCTGATCTGTGTGCGTGCGACCGAGTTCGGCCCCACGGCACGTGACGCGCGGATGTCGTACGCGATCGACCGCGTCGATTGGGCAGTCGGCGCAGCCGCGCCTTTCAAACGAGGGCGGCGTGTCTACCAGTAGCGCATCGCGTGTCTGAACAGGTCGGCAAGGTGTTGCTCGCCGACCTCCTTGGGCGCGTTCCTGACCAGGCGCTGCTGGGCCCAGGCGCCGGCGGTGAGCGTGGCGATGTCGCCGTCGTGATAGCCGACCCCGCCTACGCCGTTCGGGATCGCGCACAGCTGCATCAGGTCGATCAGGCGGCGCGCGACGATCTCGCCGGCATCGTTCACGGCGGCGCCTTTCGTGTCGGCACCCAGCCAGCCGGCCGCTTCGAGATGCCGTTTGGGGCATGCATCCGCGGTGAAGCGGAACACCGCCGGCGCGTTGACGATCACCGACATGCCGTGCGGCACCATGGCATGATCGTCCGGATAGTCGGGCGCATGGAAGTCGCGCACGCCGCCGGCGACCGCGTAGGCCATGCCATGCGGCAGGTGCACGCCGGCGTTGCCGAAGGCGATGCCGGCCAGCGTCGCGGCCCACATCATGCCGTCGCGCGCCTCGCGATCGGCGGCGTCGTTCACCGCCCGCTCCAGGTAGCGGCCGGTGAGCTGCAGGGCCTTCTCGCAACCGAAGTCGCTCCACGGGTTCGCCCCCTGGCTCATCGGCCGCAGGCTCGGTCGCTCCGCGCGGGCGCGGCGGGTGTGCGGCAGCGCGGTGTAGCTCTCGAGCGCATGCGACAGCACGTCGAAGCCGGACGCGGCGACGACCGATCGGGGAAGCGTGTAGGTCGTGGTCGGATCGATCAGCGCCAGCGTCGGCCGGAGTCGCTTCGATACGATGCCGGTCTTCACGCCGCGCTCGACCCAGTCGAAGATCGCGATACCGGTGCATTCGGCGCCGGTGCCGCTGGTGGTCGGGCAGGCGATGTGCGGCTTCAGCGGACCCGGCACCGCACGTCCGTCGCCCAGTGGTGCGTTCACATAGGTCGCCAGCTCGGCCGGAAAGGATGCATAGAGGTTGGCCGCCTTGGCGGTGTCGATGACCGAACCGCCGCCGACCGACACATAGCCGTCGAAGTTGCCCTCGCTTGCGAAGCGGGTGGCGTCGACGAAGGATGCGTCAGTGGGTTCGACCCGCACCTCGTCATAGACCGCGACATCGACGCCTGCCGCGCGCAGCGAGGCCCTGACGACCTCGACGTGCTCGAGCGCGGCCAATCTTCTGTCCGTGAACAATGCCACCCGACGCAATCCGCGTTCGCGCGCATGATCGCCGGCCTCGGCGAGGCACCCCGGACCGAAGGTGATTGCGGAGATGTCGACCGAGAAGACGGCGTCGCCGCCTTCGGTCAGTGCGTAGTGGTGACAGCAGGCCATCGGGCGCTCCTGAGGGCCGGCCGGGGCCGGCTTGGTCGTGAGGGGTATCCCGATGATACGCCTGCTGTTAGGGCATGCACGCAGGCGGTCGCGGCAAGCTCGCAGACGTGTGATCAGGCCGCGCCGAGCAGGGCCAGTGCGGTACTCGCCATCGCGATTCCCTCGTCGTCGACCACGAGCAGCGTGGGCAGGCGTCTCATCCGCCCGTCCCGGCCGTGGCGCCTGACCAGCCGGGTTCGCGGTGGCGGGCGAGGTGGCGCGGCGTCCAGGAGTGCGGCGTCTTCATGACGAAATGATAGCGCGCGACATGATAGCTGGGGTCGAAGCCATAGAAGTTGCGTCGCATCGCGGCGAGCTCGTGTGTACGGTAGGCGGCAAGCGGTCTGTCTGCTTCGTCGGCGGCGCGTCGTGCGGCCTTGGCGGCAATACGCACGTCGAGGTCGTGCTCAAGGAGTGTCTCGACGCGGCCGTGCAGCCCGGCTTCGAAATCTTCGACCGTATCTCCGAACGTCGCGTCGACGAGGCCCCGCGCCGCGGCCAGGCGCGCGGTCAGCGGCAGGCGCTCGCGCATGATGCGCGCCGCCCCGTCCGCGCCGACCCGGCGCGGCAGCAGGTAGGTCCAGTATTCCGAGCCGTAGAGGTTGCCCATGTTCCTGTAGTGCGGGTTGAGCACCACGCCATCCCGCGCCCACACGATATCGCAGGCGAGTGCGAGAAAGCAGCCGCCCGCGCCGGCATTGCCGCGCAGCGCGGCCACCGTGAGACGATCGGTCGTCTCCAGCAGCGCGAGGCACAGGTCGTCCATCGCCTCGATGTTGCGC
The DNA here is from genome assembly GCF_048158365.1 of Denitraticella aggregata. NCBI lineage: Bacteria > Pseudomonadati > Pseudomonadota > Betaproteobacteria > Rhodocyclales > Zoogloeaceae > Denitraticella > Denitraticella aggregata. The sequence goes on from NZ_JBLLNL010000001.1 coordinate 299,715, forward strand.
CAGGATTCGTCCGCGGGGGAGTCGGCTGATTCGATACGGCCGAGGTGGATGCCATTCGACCAGAAGTCGTGCCCACCAGTGAGCACAAGCACTTTCGTCGGTCGGCGGCGTGCGGCGCGCAATGCGCGGGTGAGTCGTGCGCATTCGACCGTGCCCATGGCGCCGTTGTAGAACTCGAAGGCGAGAAACCCGATTCGGCCGTCGGCCGATTCACGGTACGCGATGCCGCGGTAACGGAGGGTGGCGCTCGCAACTGCTGCGGTGTCGGCCGGATCGCAGCCACCGTCCGCCCGGGGGCGGTGGTCGAAGGGCTCGGCTGACTCGCTTTGTGAGGGGGCGGCGAACGGTTTGGGCAGGGCTGCCGCCTCGTCCGCGAAGGCCAGCGCCGCAGGCAGCTTGAAAGAGGGGATGTGGTCGGCGCGGCGCACGTGGCCGATCCACACGCTGGCGTCCCGAGTGGCGACGAGCAAGGCATCGTGGTGGCGGCCGACGACATCGCCAGGGGTGACATCGAGCACATGCGGACCGGGGTGCGCGTCGAACAGGTGGCATGGTCGCCCGAACAGCTTGTCGAGGACGCCCGGGAACCCGTCGGCCGCGCGTATTCGGGCGAGAATCTGTGCGGTCGACATGCCGGCCCAGTCGAGCGCGCGGTCGGCCTGCCTCATCGGCGCATGCGGGCGACCGCGCACCGTCGGATCGGCGTAGTCCTGCGCGCGTGGATGCCAGCGTCCGGCCCGCCACGCCGGGTAGCGGGCAAGGGCCTCGCGCACCGCAGTGACCGCCGCGGCGGTGACCTCGTTGCGATAGGTCCCAGCCTTCGTGGCCGTCGGACGCAGCGCAAACCCGGCGTGCGCCCACACCGGCCCGGCGTCCATCGCGGCCTCGGCCTGCAGTACCGTTACGCCCCACTCGGTGCAGCCGCGCTGAATCGCGTGGTCGAGTGCGGTCGGGCCGCGGTCACCGACGATGCCCGGATGCACGATCAGCGTCGGAACCCGGCGCCACACCGACTCCGGTACGGCGCGCTTAAGGAATGGCGCGAGCACCAGCTCGGGTGCGAACAGCGCCGCCGCTTCCTCGGTGACGCTGTCGGCGATGTCGAACTCGACCGATAGTTCGTGGCCGTCGGCGGCGAGCTCTGCATGCAGGCGCTGGGCCAGGCTGTTGAAGCTGTGCGTCAGCATCAGGATGCGCATCGTTCGGGCCGCTCGGTCAGCAGATGCGCGGCAGCGGCTCGCCGGACAGCCAGTCGAGCATGCGCTGGCCGCCAAAGGCGGTGCGCATCTGCACGAAATGCTGCGCATCGACCGTGACCTCGCCGATGAGCGCGGCCTCGCGGCCGAGCGGATGTGCCCGTAACGCGACCAGTGCGCGCTCGCCATGCTCCGGCGCGCAGATCGCCACCAGCTTGCCCTCGTTGGCGAGATACAAAGGGTCGAGGCCGAGCAGTTCGCAGGCGGCCGCGACCTGTGGATGAACCGGGATCGCGGACTCGACCAGTTGCATGCCGACTCCGGACTGGCGCGCGATCTCGTTGAGCGTGGTGGCCAACCCGCCGCGGGTCGGGTCACGCAGCACGCGCACGTCGGGTACCGCGGACAGCAGCGCGTCGATCAGTCCGTGCAGCGCGGCACTGTCCGAGACGATCGCCGATTCGAAGGCGAGCGACTCACGCTGCGCGAGAATGGCCATGCCGTGATCCCCCACGCTGCCGGACACCAGCACCACATCGCCGGGCCGGGCCAATGCGCCGCCCAGATTGCGCCCGGGCGGGAGTGCGCCCAGGCCGGTGGTCGAGATGAACACGCCGTCGCCCTTGCCCTGTTCGACCACCTTGGTGTCGCCGGTGACCACCGGTACGCCCGACGCGTGCGCCGCCTCGGCCATGGATTGAACGATACGGGCGAGATCCGCCAGCGGAAAACCCTCCTCCAGGATGAAGCTGGCCGCGAGATAGAGCGGGCGTGCGCCCATCACCGCGACGTCATTCAAGGTGCCATGCACCGAGAGACTGCCGATATCGCCCCCGGGAAAGAACAGCGGCGTCACGACGTGGGCGTCGGTGGCCATCACCAGGCGCTCGCCGGGCGCCGGCGCCGGCAGCACGGCACCGTCGTTACCCTGGCCCAGGTAGTCATTGGAAAACGCGCGCGCGAACAGTTCGTCGATCAGTTGTGCCGTGGCGCGGCCACCCGCGCCGTGGTTGAGATCGACCCGGCCGATGCGCAGGTCCAGTGGGCGGACATAGTGTGGTTTCATGCAGATCCGACCGCGACAGCGGGTACGGTCCGGTCGCGAAAGCGACCGTAGTTGAAATGCGCGGCGCAGGCACCTTCGGAGGACACCATGCACGAGCCCATCGGGTTTTCCGGCGTGCACACGGTCGCGAACAGCCGGCAGTCGGTCGGGCGCTTGACCCCACGCAGGATGGCGCCGCATTCGCAGGCCTTGTGATCCTGCACGGAGCGGTAGTCGAGACCGTACTTCGTCTCGGCGTCCCAGTCGGCAAAGGCCGCGCGGATGCGTAGCGCGGAATAGGGGACCGGGCCGAGGCCCCGCCATTCGAAGCTGCGGCGCAGTTCGAAGACTTCGGACACCAGGTTCTGCGCCTTGACGTTGCCGTCGCGGCCGACCGCACGGGTGAATTCGTTCTCGACCTCGGCGCGGTGTTCATTGACCTGGCGGATCAGCATGCGAATGGCCTGCATCACGTCCAGCGGTTCAAAGCCGGCGATGACCACCGGTTTGCGGTATTCCTCGGCGAAGAACTCATAGGGCCGGCTGCCGATGATGGTGGACACGTGCGCCGGCCCGATGAAGCCGTCGAGCGGTACGGTGCCCAGCTGCCGGACCTCCGGACTCTCCAGGATGGTCTGGATGGCCGATGGGGTCAGCACGTGGTTGCACATCACGCTGAAGTTGGCGAGACCGAGCGCGCGCGCCTGCTGCAGCGCCAGCGCGGTGGGCGGCGTGGTGGTCTCGAAGCCGATCGCGAAGAACACCACCTCGCGTTGCGGCTCGCGCCGAGCCAGCGCCAGTGCGTCGGCGGCCGAATACACCATGCGGATGTCGGCGCCGCGTGCCTTGGCCTTGAGCATCGACAGCCCGCCGGAGGCGGGCACGCGCAGGCAGTCGCCATAGGTCAGAATCGTGACCCCGTGCTCGAGCGCGAGCTCGATGGCGAGGTCGATGCGACCGATCGGCAGCACGCACACCGGGCAACCGGGGCCATGGATCATGCGCACGTTGGCCGGCAGCAGGTCGGTGACGCCGTAGCGCGAGATGGCGTGCGTATGGCCGCCGCAGAACTCCATGAAGGCGTAGTTGCGCGCGGGGTCGGCCTCGCGGCGGATGGCCGCGGCGAGGCCCCGGGCGATTTCGCCGTCACGGAACTCGTCGATGTATTTCACGCCCGTCCCTCTGCGTCGAGGAGGTCGCCGGCCTCGCGGAACAGCGCCAGCGTGGCTTCGGCCTCTTCGGGGTCGAGGCGCGACAGCGCGTAACCCACGTGCACGATCACGTAGTCGCCCCGTGCGATCCCGTCGACCAGCGCGAGCGATATCTGCTTGCGCACACCACCCAGATCGACGATGGCCTGGTCGTCGGAGGCGAGCTCCACGACACGAGCGGGAATGGCGAGGCACATCGATCATTCCTCCAGCAGGCGTTGGGCCACCCAGGCCTGGCCGGCGGCGATGCCGGCGTCGCCCGGGGGCAGGTGTCCGGGGAGCAGCACCGTCAGACCCCGGGCGGCGAGCCCTTGCGCGAGTGCGCTGCGCAGCAGCCGGTTGTGAAAACAGCCGCCGCCCAGCGCGACGGTGGGTGTGCCGCCGGTCTCGGCGGCGGCCGCGACCCAGTCGATCAGCGCGGCCGACATCGTCGCATGAAAGCGCGCCGCCCCGCGCGCCGGATCGCTTTCGTCGGCGAGCCGTGCCAGCAGTGGCAGCAGATCCAGCGTGCCGTCGGGCGCAATCCGCGCGGCGTCGGTTTCCGGCGCGACCCGGCCATGGGCGCGGGCGGCGCTTTCCAGCGCGATCGCGGCCTGGGCGCCGGTTTCGTTCAACTCGCACAGACCGAGCAGCGCCGCGGCGGCGTCGAAGTGGCGCCCGAGGCTGGTGGTGGGCGGTGACAGCGGCGCGCGCTCGATGATCTGTGCCAGTCCGGCCGCGGCAGCATGGTGGGCGAAGCGGGTGGCGATGTCGCTGCCGCGACCGACGAGATGCAGGACCGCGGCCGCCATGCGCCAGGGTTCGCGCGCGGCGCGGTCACCCCCGGGCAGCGGCAGGGGGCGCAGATGACTGCGGCGGATGCAGGTCGCGCCGGCGAGCTGCAGCAGTTCGCCCCCCCAGGCGCCGCCATCGGTGCCCAGGCCGACGCCATCGGCCGCCAGGCCGACCGCCGGTCCCGGATGGCGGTGCTCGGCCAGCACCGCGGCAAGATGTGCGTGATGGTGCTGCACCGCGATCGCGCGCAGGCCCAGCCGCCCGGCGAGCGCCAGCGCGCGACGGGTGGAATGGAAGTCCGGGTGAAGGTCGTGTGCGACCGCGCGCGGGGGTTCGCCGGGCAGCGCGAGCAGCGCATCCAGCGCGGCATCGAAACGCCGGCAGGCGTCTGCGTCGATCAGGTCGCCGGCGCCATGGGCCCTGTGCAGCTGGCCGTCGGCCACGCGCATCGGGGTGCTCTCGAACCAGGCGCCTGTCGCCAGCACCGGCGGTCCCGGCAGGGGGAAGGGCGCCATGGCCTGCATCGCCGACCTCACCGGTTCGCTGCGCACGCCACGCCCGCCCCGATCCAGTCCAGCCAGGCGTCGAAACCCTCGCCGCTGGTGGCCGAACACTGGATCACCTGCAATTTCGGATTCACCCGCCGCGCGTAGGCGATGGCGCGCTTCGAATCGAAAGTCAGGTGTGGCAGCAGGTCCACCTTGGACAGCAGCATCAGGTCGGCGGCGGCGAACATGTCCGGGTATTTGAGCGGTTTGTCCTCGCCCTCGGTCACCGACAGGATCACCACCTTGTGTGCCTCGCCGAGGTCGAACGCGGCCGGGCACACCAGATTGCCGACGTTCTCGATCAGCAGCAGGCCCCGCTCGGGCATCGGCAACCGGTCGAAGGCGCGGCCGACCATGTGGGCGTCGAGATGGCAACCCTTGCCGGTGTTGATCTGCAGTGCCGGTGCGCCGGTGGCGCGGATCCGCTCGGCGTCGAACTCGGTCTGCTGGTCGCCCTCGATGACCGCCATGGGCATGCGTCCGGCGAGGCGGCGGATGGTCTCGACCAGCAGCGTGGTCTTGCCCGAACCGGGGCTGGAGACGAGGTTCAGCGCGAATACCCTTGCGTCGGCCAGCCGTGCGCGGTTGGCGGCGGCATAGGCGTCGTTCTTGCCCAGGATGTCGCGCTCGATGCGCACCATCTCGGTCTGCGACAGTCCGGGGGCATGGGCGCGCGCCGGGCCGTGGCCAAAATGCAGCGGGTCGGGCGCATCGTCCGTGGCCGGTTCCGCTGTGGCTTCGGTCTGAGGCGCGGAGGCGGGCGCGGCCTGGCGCCATCCTTGTGCTTCCTGCCTCGGCGTGCGCCTGACAGGCGTGCGCATCGGCACCGACTGGCCATCGATCCTGAGTTCTCCGCCATCGCATCCACACACTGTACACATCGTTCTCTACTCCAGTTCGAGCGCCTTGACCCGCATTTCGGTGCCGCCGGTGGGTTGAACCTGATAGCTGCCGCACTGCGGGCAGGCGTCGTACAAGGCCGCCACTTCAACGGTGGCGCTGCATTGCATGCACCAGCCGAGGCCGGCCTCCGACTCGATCTCGACCCTGGCGTACTCCGCCACCGAGCCGCGCAACACCACGTCGAGGCAGAATCGTAGCGCGTCCACCTCGACCGCCGCGAGTTCGCCGATCTGGAGCACCACCGCTGCGATCCGGCGCCCGGGGTGCGCTTCGGCGGCGTCCTTCACGATGCTGCGAATGCCCTCGGCGAGCGACATCTCATGCATGTGAGATCTCCGTCAGATCGAGCGCTGCGGCTCAGAGGTGCGGCGAGGCGGGGTCGCTGCGCGGCGGGGCCGTGCCGGCGACTCCGGCGGTGAGGATGAAGCGCATCGCCTCGTCCATGCTCATGTCGATCGGGCGCAAGGCGCTGCGCGGCACCAGCAGCGCATAGCCGCCGATCATGTAGCTCATCGGCAGATAGACCAGCACCTGATCGTCGTCGCCCAGACCGGCCGGAAAGCGCGACGCATTGGCCTGTGTGACCAGACCGATCGCCTGCATGCCGGTGTCGCCGAGCGTGACCGATACCACCTGCTGGAAGTCCTTCTTCTTGATCGGCGAGAAATAGTCGAAGAAGTCGCGGATCGCCGGATACACCTGGCTTACCAGCGGCAGGCGAAGAAACAGCCTTTCGACATGCGAGAACAGATTCTGCACGACATAGCTGTGCATCAGCATGCCGACGAAGAACAGGATCACGATGCCGACCGCCACACCCAGCCCAGGCAGATAGATGCCGTCCGGGAGCACGCGGATCAGCTGCCCGCCGAGCAGCGCCTCGGTGGACACTGCGAGCCAGTAGATCAGATAGAGCGTCAGCGCGATCGGCAGGATCGTGATCAGCCCGGTGAGGATGTTCTTGGTGATGACGCCCATGGGTCGGTCCGGATGGAATGAGAATGTGGCCGTGACCGGCGGTCGGATTCCGATGCGGTCGCGAAGTCTTATCGGCCCCATTGTGCAACAGATCCGCAGCGTGGCGAACGTCGCCCCGGGGTGAGTGCGGCCGACCGAGGCGTTACACTGGCGGTTGAAATGGTGAGAAGGGGCTGATCGACTATGTGGCAGGCGCTGGTGTTCTGGTTTCGGATCCTCAAGTCTTCGGTGAAATTATGGCTGGACGGCAATGCTTTCGTGTTCGCGGCGGCGCTGGCCTTCTTCACGGTCTTCTCGGTTGCGCCGGTGGTCATCATCGCGGTCACCATCGTCGGGTTCTTTCTCGGAGAGGAGGCCGCGGCCGGCGAAATTGCGCTGCAGCTCGAGGAGACCATCGGTGTGGAGGCGGCCGAGGCGATTCAGACCGCGGTCGAGAGCAGCCAGATCGATCAGAGCGGACTGATGCCGACGATGATCGGAATCGCGGCGATGGTGTTCGGCGCCACCACGGTGTTCGCGCAGATGCAGCTGTCGCTGAACACGATCTGGGCGGTGGTGCCCAAGCCGTCGCGCAACAGCATCTTCATCTTCATCAAGAATCGGGTGCTGTCGCTGACCATCGTGCTCGTGATCGGCTTCGTGCTGCTGGTGTCGTTGCTGATGAGCGTGATGGTGCGCGCGGTGGTCGTGTTCGCCAGTGACTGGCTGGTGGTGCCCGGCTGGTTCATGGTGGGCCTGGATGTGACGGTGTCGCTTGCGGTGGCGACGCTGCTGTTCGCGACGATCTTCCGGGTGTTGCCCGATGTGGTGCTGAGCTGGCGGGACGTGCTGCCGGGCGCTTTCGTGACCGCAGTGCTGTTCTCGGTGGGACGGTCGCTGATCGCGTTCTATCTGGCCAATACCGCGCCCGCATCGACCTACGGTGCGGCCGGGTCGCTGGTGCTGCTGCTGCTGTGGGTCAATTACTCGTCGCTGATCCTGCTGTTCGGCGCGGCCTTCACACGGGCGCATCTCGAGGCGAGAGGCCTGCGGGTGTGTCCGCGCGTGACGGCGGTCTGCGTGCACCGCAAACTGATCGAGGATCCACCGCCATCGGCTGCGTGATCCGACATCCTCCCAGGCTTCAAACCGCGTGGGGCTTGCGCCACAAGGTCGCGAGCCATGGCTGCTGATCCCGTGGCAGGCCCGGTGGCCGGTAGTAGTGCCCGATCTCGGAGAAACCGGCGCCGCTGACCTTGGCGTGCCAGGTTTCATAGTCGTAGTAGCAGCCGTAGCGCAGTCCGTTCAGGCCTTCCTGATTGTCGCCACGCGGGTTGGAGCAGAACAGCACGCCTCCGGGCTTCAAAGTACCATGGAGCGCGGCGAGCACGTCCGGCAGCGTCGATCGGGGTGCGTGAAACAGGGAGGCATTGGCGAAAACGCCATCGAAGAATGATGCCGGCAGATCGAGCGCGATGAAGTCCTGAATCCAGACCTCGCAGCCTGTATGTTTTCTGGCCATCTCCGCGAACGCACGGCTGCCGTCCAGCCCGATCGCGTCGTGACCGAGGGCTCTGAACCGTTGCAGGTCCCGGCCCGGGCCGCAGCCGAAATCCAGAATGCGACAGGGCGCCGGGTGGTCGATCGCGTCCAGCAGCGCCTCGATGTTCTGGCTGACGTCGTGGTCGCGCGTGCCTTCCCAGTAGGGTGCGGCGTGCTGTTCGTAGTGACTGAGGGTCGATTGCGTCAGCGATCGTGCCTGGCGCTGCAGGCCGTCTTCCGCGGGGGACGTGTCGCGGTCGTCGGGGGTCGATGGTGGCATTTGTGGCATCTGTGGCAACGCTCCTGGCTGAAAGGGGCCGACCTGGAGTCCGGTATGGTTTCGGCATATTGGCCGCGCTCGGAGCAGGCGCCCTGTGGGGGCTGATCTTCATCGTTCCGCTGCTGCTGCACGACTACCCCGCGGTGGTGCTTGCGTTCGGGCGGTACATCGCCTTCGTCACGCTGATGCTGGTCACCGGGATCGTGCTCGGCGTGAATGTCTTCCGTCGCCGGAATCGGTACGATTGAGTCGGCGCCCGAGTAGCGCAGTGGAGTACAGGCTCACTGCGCGAGCGGGCTACGGCTCTTGATGACTGCGTTGCGGATCACGCGCTTCGCGCCGAGGAATCCGGCATGGATCAGGGCTGCGACGGTTGCGTCACGCTGGGCGCGTGCCTGCTGGATCAGGGCTGTCAGGTCGGCCGGGTTTTGCTGCTGCATTTTTGATGCTCCAATAATGAAATGCCGCCCATCGTGTAGGCGGAATATCAGTGTATGGTTATTTGTGCGGCGCAGCAAATCAGCGTTTCTCGTCGTTGTATCAACCGGGCTTATCGCGCCCGTTCAGACGAACTGCAGGAAGACCCGGCCGCTCTCGATCCGGACCGGGTAGATCCGAGTGTCCTCGGTCAGCGGTGCGCACAAGGCCTTGCCGGTGCAGACGTCGAACCTGCCCTGGTGCAGCGGGCATTCGATCTCGCGTTCTTCCAGAAAACCGTCGCTCAGGCGTGCCTGGCCGTGGGTGCAGGTGTTGTCGGTGGCGAAGATCTCGCCCTCGACCTCGTACAGCGCGACGTCCCGGCCATTGACGATGACGCCGATGACGTCGCCCTCTGGGACCGCGGTCACGTCGGCCACGTCTATCCATTGCTCGGACATGTCGGAATCCTCAGATCGGATAGATGATCGAGTTCGCGATCATCTCGGTGTCGCAGATGCACAGGCGCGCGCGCAATTTCAGGCCTTCGGGCGTTCGCACGATCTCGTCGCGGTAGATGCCGGCGTTGAGCACGATCGCTTCGCCGTCGAGCTTGGTCCGGATCACCGCGTAGTTCGCCTCGGAACGGATCAGCTCGCCGTAGAGGTCGCGCTCGACCGCGGTGATCCGGGGGGTGCCGACGATATGCCGCTGGTAGGTCAGCCTGCGCGAGGACATGGAGTCGGGCGCGGTCGACCTCACGATCGGTTTGTTGCCGCATCTGCAGGCCGGTTTATTCCAGCGGCGGCTGTTCGAGCAGCGCTACGTTTGCCTGTACCGCAAGCATAACCCGGTCGCGCGCAGTCCGATGAGCCTGGACAGCTTCACCGCGCTCGATCACCTGGTCGTCGTCGCGGCCGGAACCGGCCACGGCGAGGTGGATATCATCCTGGACCGCTCAGGCATCCGCAGAAACATCCGGCTCAAGGTGCCGCATTTCACCGCGATCGGGCACATCCTGCATGCGACCGATCTGATCGCCACGGTGCCGGAGAAACTCGCGATGCGCTTCGTCGAGCCCTTCGACCTCGCGTGGTCGCCGCACCCGGCACCATTGCCGTCCATCGGGATCAATCTGCTGTGGCATGGCCGCTTCCACCGCGATCCGGCCAACCGCTGGTTGCGACAGACCATCGTCGACCTGTTCTCCGAGTGACGCGTCTGCTGCGGTCGTAACGCGTCGTCGGTGTTGCGGGGGAGAGGCTACAATGTTGCGCATCATGCAGCCCACCACACCGATCTTCGCCCGCGCCCGCAAACCGGCCGCCCCCGCTCCTTTTCTGCCGATGACGCGCGCCGAGATGGATGGTCTCGGCTGGGACGCGTGCGACGTGATCATCGTCACCGGCGACGCCTACATCGACCACCCGAGTTTCGGCATGGCGCTGGTCGGGCGGCTGCTCGAGGCACAGGGCTTCCGCGTCGGCGTGATCAGCCAGCCGGACTGGAAGAGTGCGGAACCGTTCCGCGCGCTCGGCCGGCCGCGCCTGTTCTTCGGCCTGACCGCCGGCAACATGGATTCGATGGTCAACCGCTACACCGCCGATCGCAAGATCCGCTCCGACGATGCCTATACCCCGAACGCCGAGGCCGGCCGGCGGCCCGACCGGGCGGTGACGGTCTATGCGCAGCGGGCCCGCGAGGCGTATCCCGACGCACACATCGTGATCGGCAGCATCGAGGCGAGCCTGCGCCGGATCGCGCATTACGACTACTGGTCGGACAAGGTGCGCCGCTCGGTGCTGCCGGATTCCAAGGCCGACATCCTGCTGTTCGGCAACGCCGAGCGGGCGCTGGTCGCGCTCGCCCATCGGCTCGACGCCGGCGATACGATCGACGCGATTCGCGACCTGCGCGGCACTGCGTTCATGGTCAGGCCCGGCTGGCTGCCGGCCCATGACTGGGTCGAGCAGGATTCGCTGAACCTCGACAAGCCGGGTCGCATCGAGGCCCATCCCGATCCATATGCGATGGCGCCGGAACCCACGCCGGCCTCGGGGGTCGGTGCCTCGGCCGACAGCGGGGCGGCTGCGCGGCCCCCCGTGATCGCGCAACCGATCCGGATCCTGTCGCCGGCCGAGCGCATCGCGGCGCATCGGGCGCAGCGCGCGAAGACCGTGATCCGGCTCCCGTCCTTCGAGACGGTCAGCGCCGATCCGGTCATGTATGCGCATGCATCGCGGGTGTTCCATCTCGAATCGAATCCGGGCAATGCGCGGGCGATGGTGCAGGCCCATGGCCAAGGGCCGGGGCGGCGCGACGTGTGGCTGAATCCGCCGCCGATTCCGCTGACCACCGACGAGATGGATTTCGTGTTCGACCTGCCGTATGCGCGTCGTCCGCATCCGGCCTATGGCGACGCGCGCATCCCGGCCTGGGACATGATCCGCTTCTCGATCAACATCATGCGCGGCTGCTTCGGCGGCTGCACCTTCTGCTCGATCACCGAGCACGAAGGCCGGATCATCCAGAGCCGCTCGGAGCGCTCGATCCTGCACGAGATCGAGGAGATCCGCGACAAGACCCCGGGCTTTGCCGGCCACATCACCGATCTTGGAGGGCCGACCGCGAACATGTATCGCATGGCGTGCAAGGATCCGAAGATCGAGTCCTCGTGCCGACGCCTGTCGTGCGTCTATCCGGGCATCTGCGAGAACCTGAACACCGACCATGCGCCGCTGATCTCGCTGTACCGCAAGGCGCGCGCGATCCCGGGGGTGAAGCGGGTCACGATCGGCTCCGGCTTGCGCTACGACCTGGCGGTGCGTTCGCCCGAATATGTCGAGGAACTGGTCACCCATCATGTCAGCGGCCTTCTCAAGATCGCACCCGAGCACACCGAGGAAGGCACGCTGTCGAAAATGATGAAGCCGGGTATCGGTGCCTACGACGAATTCCGCAAGCTGTTCGACAAGTTCTCGAAGAAGGCCGGCAAGAACCAGCATCTGGTGCCGTACTTCATCGCGGCCCACCCCGGTACCACCGACGAGGACATGGTCAATCTCGCGCTGTGGCTGAAGGCCAACGGCTTCAAGCCCGACCAGGTGCAGACCTTCATGCCGACGCCGATGGCGCTGGCGACCACGATGTACCATACCCGCAAGAACCCGTTGCGCAAGGTCGGCGAAGACTCGGAAACGGTCGAGACCGCGCGCTCCGGCAAGGTGCGCAAGTTCCACAAGGCCCTGCTGCGCTGGCACGATCCGGACAACTGGCCGCTGATCCGGGAGGGGCTGATCGCGATGGGTCGCGCCGACCTGATCGGCAGCCGCCCGCATCAACTGGTGCCGCATCGGCAGCCGGTCGGTTCGATGGTAGGCTTGACCCACAAGCGACGCGACGGGCGCACGCCCGAGTCACCGCGACGCAAGAAACACTGAGACAGACACAGGAGGAGAACATGCCCGGTTTGTTGCCTGACGTCGATCCGGACGGATTGCTGGAATATTCGGTGGTCTTCACTGACCGCTCGCTCAATCACATGTCGCAGGCCTTCCAGCAGGTCATGCGCGACATCTCCCGGTCACTGAAGCAGGTCTATGCCGCGCATTCGGTCGTGGTCGTGCCGGGTGGCGGCAGCTATGCGATGGAAGCGGTCGCCCGCCAGTTCGGGACCGGCCGGAAATGCCTGGTGGTGCGCAACGGCTGGTTCAGCTACCGGTGGACCCAGATCTTCGACATGGGTGCGATCCCGTCCGAGGCGATCGTGATGAAGGCCCGTCCGCTCGAGGCGGGTGCGCAGTCCGCCTGGGCGCCGGCACCGCTGGACGAAGTCGTCACCCGCATCCTTGCGGAACGGCCGCAGGTCGTGTTCGCCCCGCATGTCGAAACCTCGGCCGGCATCATGCTGCCGGACGACTACATCCGCGCGGTGGCCGACGCGGCGCATTCGGTCGGCGGCATCATGGTGCTGGACTGCGTCGCATCCGGGGCGATGTGGGTGGACATGCAGGCTTGCGGCGTGGACGTGCTGATCAGTGCGCCGCAGAAAGGCTGGAGCGCGTCACCGTGCGCCGGGCTGGTGATGCTGAGCGAGCTTGCGCGCGAGCGCATCGATGCGACCACCAGCACCAGCTTCGCGTGCGACCTGCGCAAATGGCTGCAGATCATGGAGGCCTACGAGAGCGGCGGCCATGCCTATCACGCGACGCTGCCGACCGACGGCCTGCGCGGCCTGCGCGACGCGATCGACGAGACCCTGGCCTGCGGCCTGGACCGGCTCAAGCTCGCGCAGCGGGAGCTTGGTGAGCGGGTCAGGGCGGTGCTGGCCGAGAGGGGTTTCCCGAGTGTCGCTGCGGCGGGTTTCGAGGCCCCTGGCGTGGTGGTCTGCCATACGCTCGACGATGGCATCAAGAGCGGGGCGCGCTTCGCGCAGGTCGGCCTGCAGACCGCCGCCGGTGTACCGCTGCAGTGCGACGAACCAGCGGATTTCAAGACCTTCCGGATCGGCCTGTTCGGCCTCGACAAGTTGCAGGACATCGATCGCACCGTCGCGAACCTGACGCTGGCGCTGGAGCGGGTCACCGCCGAAATGCAGCCGTCGGTGTCCGTGTAGCGCCGGCGGCGGGCTCAGCGCAGGCGCAGGATGCGGATCGCACCGTTGAACACCACGGCCGCGATGATGACGCCGATGATCCAGTCCGGCCACGCGCTGCCGGTCATCGCGACCAGCAGTCCGGCCAGGATCACGCCGCAGTTGGCGATCACGTCGTTGGCCGAAAAGATGAAGCTCGCGCGCATATGCGCGCCGCCGTGGCGGTGCTTGGCGATCAGCAGCAGACAGGTCACGTTGGCCACCAGCGCGACCGCCGCCACCGCCATCATCGCCGCGCCCATCGGCTCGGCCCCGAACAGCACGCGGCGGCCGACCTCGAGCAGTGCGCCCAGTGCGAGCAGCATCTGGAACCAGCCGGACAGATGGGCGGCACGCAGCTTCAGCGCGGCGCTGCGACCGACCGCGTAGAGCGCCAGCGCATAGACCGTGGCGTCCGCGAACATGTCCAGCGAATCGGCGATCAGGCCGGCCGACTGCGCCCACAGCCCGGCGCCGAACTCGGCGACGAACATGAACGCGTTGATGCCGAGCAACCACCACAGCACGTTGCGCTGCATCGCATCGTCGCTGTCGGTCAATGCCTGGCTGCACGCACAGCCGCCACCGCATTCGCTCGTCGTCGCTTTCGGTTCCATATTTATCAGGAAAGTCTAATGTCGATAGTCTACCGTCTTCCGTCCTGGCCTGTGTTGCTCGCGTGCGCGACGCTGCTGACCGCATGCGGCCGTGGCGGGCCGTCCGATGGTATCGACCCGAACGACGCGGCCCAGGTCGCGCTGGGCGAGGGGCTGTACGCCCGGCACTGCGCGAGCTGTCACGGCACCGAGCTCGAGGGGCAGCCCGACTGGCGCAGCCGCCTGCAGAACGGTCGCCTGCCGGCCCCGCCGCACGACCAGAGCGGCCACACCTGGCACCATCGCAATGCCGACCTGATCGCGATGACCCGCGACGGCCTGGTGCCGCCGCTCGCGCCGGCAGGCTACGAGAGCGACATGCCGGCCTATGCGGGCGTACTGAGCGACGCCGAGATCCGCGCGGTGTTCGCATATATCCAGAGCACCTGGCCGCCCGAGGTGTGGGAGATCCGGCGCAAGATGCTGGAGAATCGGTGACCGAAGAAGGGGCTCCTCGGTCATGTGAAGGTCCTCATGGGAGTTCATCCAAAGCCGTCGCATAAGCCAGGCCGGCAAGCTGCTCCAGCAGCGCGGAGTCGGATTGGGCTTCGGAAAGAAATGCCATCAGATGCCACCTGTGTTGGCACTGTCTTTTAGCAGTACAAAATGTTCCACCAGCTTCACCATCAATTCCTTTTGCTCCGGCTTGCTCTCAGCCACCAGCAGCGCCAGTGCCACCAGGGTGTTGTCGTTGACCAGCCTCTCCACGGGCCGCGCCAGCAAATGCTGGTTCAGGCGCAAATACCACAGGAACAGGAACGACCCGGTGCGTTTATTGCCATCGGCCAGAGGGTGGTTCTTGATGACGAAGTACAGCAGGTGCGCCGCCCGGCTGGCGACATTGGGATAGAACAGATCGTCGCCAAAGCCCTGCTCGATCGTGGCGATACTCGATGCCAGGCCGTCGCCGCGCAATTGGCCGAACAGTTCCGTGGCTTCACCCTTGGCGATCAGCTCCCGCTTGAGCTGGGCAATCGCGGTGAGCGCGTCATCCAGTTGCAGCGAGCGCATGTTCTGTTGTTTGCCGCTCTGCCCGGTCAGGCTCTGTTCGTCGTAGCTTTGCAGCAAGCTCCAACTGCGGGCGTAATCGGTGATCACCCCGAGCACAGCTGTACCCTCGGTGCTGACCAGTTGCTGGTTGGCCAGGGTGCGCGAGAGCAGATCCAGCGCCTGCTCGAACGCGATGCCGCGTTCTTTAAGTCGTTGTTGGTTGAGGCTGTAACCCTCGACCAGATGCTGACGCAGCACGCCAGTGGCCCACTGCCGGAAGCGGGTAGCGCGGCTGGAATTGACCCGGTAGCCGACGGAGATGATGGCGTCGAGGTTGTAGTGCTTGAGCTGACGTTTGACTTGGCGCGCCCCTTCCCGACGAACTGCCGAGAAATCCTCGGTAGTTGCCAGTTCTTCCAACTCCTTGTCTGCGTGAATATTCTTCAAGTGCAGGCTAACGTTGTCGGTTGACGTGCCGAACAACTCTGCCATCTGCGCCTGAGTCAGCCAGACGGTTTCACCCTCTAACCGCACCTGCACTGGTTGATCGCCGGATTCGAAAATCACGATGTTACTCATGGGTTCCGTCCGCGGGTTTTGTGGCTCCCGAATTCCGTGTCCCCGCCAGCGCGAGCATATCCAGCCCGGCGCTTTCACGCGCCCAGGTCAGCAGCTCGGGGTTGGCCGGGATGCGGGTCAAGTCAGTAACGCCTCCATGCCATCCACAAAGACCTGCAAGCTTCGGGAGCGATTCTGTTCAATATGCATATGAGGCGCGATACGGCGGGCGGCATCGATCTTGGGGAAGCTGCTCTTGTAGATGCCGTACTTCTTCAGGAAACGATGCAAGGCTTCCCAACTGCCGCCATTGTCCGGATTGCGGAAGATCCCCGTTTTTTGCGAAATCGCCGGCAGGCTGGGAAACGCCTTGCGCAAGGCGGTTGGGTCGCCAATGAACCAGGATTCCAGTTCCTCGATGACAATCCGGTTCAACACCATGAACCGCCCATCGGCAGAAGGAGCGGATTTGGTCGGCAATCCGGCCGCAGCAGCCATCCTCTCAAGCTCCGTCTTGAGTTGTTCGCAATCGTCATCATCCCGATCCACCAGCACCACGACCCGCAGCGACTCGCCCCTTGCGATGCGTTGGCCATAGGCAGCCAATCGTTGTGGTAGCACTTTCAATAGTTTGTACTTGCTGCCCAGATTGATCACTCTGGCGCGGGCGCGATTCCGCAAGACGCGAGGCAGCAGGTGGCGTAGCGCCTCTTCCGTGGACTGCTCTTCGACGAGAAACTCGATCTGCATCACTGTGGCTCCACCGGAGACAGTGGATCGCCAACATCGAAATGTCCCTCCATCCAGAGTTCACCCAGGTGCGCACCTTGATCGAGGAATGCCCGAATCCCTTGCATGCCAGCGACCCGGCGAACCCTGGTGTAGCCGTCGGCGGCGCGATACAGCACACGGACCTCTTCAGGTCGCAACGGATTGATGAAGAATGGCGAATGGGTGGTGACGATTAACTGAGTGCGCTCCGATGCCTGCTGGCACTCCTCGGCCAGTTCGGGCAGCAGGCGCGGATGCAGGTAGTTTTCTGGCTCTTCAATGCCGATCAATTGCGGCGGGTCCGGATCGTAGAGCACCGTCAGGTAAGCCAGCATTTTGAGCGTGCCGTCCGATACGAAGCGTGAAAGCACCGGTGTAGAGAATGGCGCATCCTTGACCAGCAACAGCAGGCGGCTGTCCTGCAAGACCTCTGCCTCTACCTTCTCGATGCGTGGGATGCGCCGACGCAGCGTCTCGAAGATCTGTTCCAGGCGTTGCGGATGCTGTTCCCGCAAATACTGGATGACATTCGGCAGGTTGCTCCCGGTCGGCGACAGACGTTCCTCCGCGCCCGCCTCGGGGTTGCCACGCGCTGCATCTGCAGACAGGTACGACAGGTGCCAGCCGGTGATGAAGCTGCGCAGCGCAATTACGCGCGGGTTTTCCGCAAGCGTGCCAAGGGTATTGACCGCCAGCACATCGGGGCCAGACAGCGTTTTGTCAATGCGGGTGTCGTTTGCTTCGGGGCTTTCCCCGGTGATGACCTTGCCTTGACCGTACTGATAATCGAGAAAATGAAATGGCGCCGCAGGGTGGCCCCGCTTCCAGCGCAGAAACTCCCGCTTGACCACGGGTCCTTTGCCTTGCTCCTCGATCTCCAGGTGATACGTGATCAGCGGTGAGCCGCGCTTCTCGCGGTACTGGATCTCGATGACGATGGAACCGTCCTGATCGCGGCTGCGCAGTTCACGAAACCGGCCCCGCCGCTCCCACGCCTTGCGCAAACCGTCGGAGAAACACTCGGCCAGAAAAGCAAAGACATCGAACACCGTAGACTTCCCGCTGCCGTTCGGACCCAGCAATACGGTCAGCGGCGTCAGCTTTTCCAAGGTGATGTCCTTCAATGCGCGATAGTTACGCACATGCAGGCGTTCGATGCGTGGCGGATGGATGGTGTCGCTCATCGCAGGCTCTCTACAAATCGTTCGGCATCGGCGATGCGCAGCTCGCCGGAGATCAGTTTGGGCAGCAGGGTGTCGCGGAGTTGGGCGAGGGTTCGGGATTCCTCAACATTGGACAGGATGGAGTCAAACCATCCCGCGACCATCCTTTCGAATTCGGTTAAGACACCCGTTTGCGGCACGGGGCGCTGTATCGCTTCAAAGGTCTGGCGGGTGATCGTCGAGAAAACCGAGCCATGCGCCATGGACTTGAGTTGGTCGACCATCTGCTGCGCAGTGAGGTAGACGAAATAATCACCTGTACTGCCGGTTCCGCGCAGGCCATAGCACGATTGGTTAAACGTCATGTCGCATCCCGCGATGGCGAGATTGCCGACGGTGCCCCGCGCAGAAATGATCGTTGTGCCTTTCGGGATCAATCGTGCAGAACTACCAGCCAAGCCTTGAGCCGTAATCGTCTTCTCCGTGACTACGACGAATACATCGCTGGCCGAGGGCGTGTCCACCACCGAAAACCAGGGTATGCCTCCGCCCCAATACTCATCAACAGATGTCTTGGGAGTCCCTCCACCAATGATCGTCAGAAGTTCGCTGAGCGGCCGTTCACTCCACCCCTCGGGCTTGCCCTCGTCGTCGAGGCGGTCGGGGAAGAGTTGCCAGAGGTCGGCGGGGAGGTAGGGGTCGCGGGCTTCCATCTTGGCGCGGACGGGGCCAAAGTCGATGAACCAGTCCCTGAACAGGGCGCGGGCCATGGCCTCCAGGGTGTGGTTGCGGCGGCGGTTGAGTTCGATCTTGTTGTCCAGCGTGCCGAGGATGTGGTCGAAGCGTAGGTCGCGCAATTCGTCCTTGTGAAAGCTGCCTTCGTTGTTCCAGCGGATGTCGCTGTCGATGCCGCGCACGGCGAGGTTCATCTTGGCCAGGCGCCAGGTCGTGTAGTTGCTCTCCTGGCCGTAGATGGCGATGTCGCCGATGCGGCCGCCGTGCTCCAGCACAAACTTCTCGCTCTGCACGAACTCGCCGCCGCGCTTGCCTTCGGCACCGGCGAACTGGCTGAGGAAATATTCGTAGACGCGGCCGAGCAAGTCCCTGGACGTGTCGCCGCCCTCGTTCATGGCGATGCCGGAGATCAGGTCGATCAGCTCGCCCAGCATCACCTTGTTCAGCGCCGGGCGGGCGTAGTCCTTGGGCAGCACGCCCTTGAGCGATTCGTTGTCCTTCTCGATGGCGCGCATGGCGTCGTCGATCAGGGTGCCGATCTCGGGGCGCTTGGCGTTGGCCTTGAGGCGTGACCAGCGCGCGTCCTTGGGCACCCAGAACACGTTGTCGGCCAGGTATTCCCCCTTGTCCTCGGCGGCCTGTGGGTCTTCGGCAAGCAGCTGCGCGTGGCGGGCCTCGAAGGCGTCGGAGATGTATTTCAGGAAGATCAGCCCGAGTGCCACATGTTTGTAGTCGCTGGGCTCCATGTTGCCGCGCAGCTTGTCGGCGGTCTTGAAGAGGTCGGCCTCGAAGCCCAGGTGGGTAGCGGGCCTGCCGCCGTTTTCAGTGCGCATGCTTTCATATCCCGTGGTCGTTCCGGGATCCTATCACGCATGCACCATACTGGCCGTCAGCCCCGGATGGGGACGCCGTCACTCCACCCTGGCCGCGCGCGCCGAGTAGTCGCCGCCGATGCGTTCCGGCAGGGTTTCGAGCGAGCGCATGCGGCGGCGCAGTTCGTCGCCGACCTGGCGCAGGTCGGTCTCGGAGCGCACGACCCGCGGCGTGATCATGACCAGCAGTTCGGTGCGGCTGGCATTGTTCGTCGTGGTCGAGAACAGCGCGCCGAACACCGGGATCTCCTGCAGGACCGGCACGCCCTGACGGCCGCGGATCGCGTTGTCCCGGATCAGGCCGCCGAGCACGACGCTCTCGCCCGAGCGCACCGCGACCCGGCTGGAGATATGACGCTGAAGGAAGCTGCGCTGCCCGGTCGCGACATCGACCTGGCCGACATCGGTGACCGACTGGTCGACCATCATCGACACCAGGCCGCCCGCATTCACCGAAGGCGTCACCGACAGCATCACGCCGGTGTCCTTGAACTCGATGCTGCTGGTGGTGGTGCCGCCGTCGCTGATCGTCGTCGACGAACGCACCGGCTGCTGGTCGCCGACCTGTATCGTCGCGGTGTGGTTGTCCTGCACCAGCACGCTCGGGCTCGAGATAACGTTCACCAGCGACTTTTCGGCCAGTGCGTTCAGCACCGCGCGGATCTCGCCGACACCATTGGTGATCGTGTAAGAGAAGCCCGGTCCGCCGGACGCGATCTGGCCGGTCGGTGAATTGCCGAGGATGCCGGTGCCGGTGCGGTCCCCGCCGATCCCGCCACTGAAATACCATTGCAGCCCGTACTTGAGGTCGTCGCTGAGCGTGACCTCGAGGATGCTGGCCTCGATCAGCACCTGGGTCGGTGCGATATCGAGGCGGCGCAAGGCGGCCTCGACCTTGCCGTAGGCCCCGGGCGGCGCGTAGATCAGCAGCGCGTTGTTGCGCACGTCGGCGACCACGCGGATGTCGGGCGCGAGCGTGACCTGAGCGACCTCGCCGCCGTTGCCCGTGGTGCCGTCGCCACGTATCGGCATCGTGCCGGCCGTCGCCATGTCGCCGATGGCGACTGGCTGCAGTCCGGGTGCGACCGCCTGCAGGCGTTCCGGTTGTTGCGCGAGTTCGCCGCCGAACACCGCGTTCAGCAGATGCGCGAGGTGTTCGGCCGCGCCGTTCTGGACCGGATACACGTACAGCTGCGGCTCGGTGCCGCTGTTGCCGGCGCGGTCGAAGCGCGCGATCCAGTCGCGCACGCGATCCAGGTAATGGGCCCGCGGCGTCACCACCAGCAGCGCATTCAGCTGCTCGATCGGCATCAGGCGCACCACGCCGCCGACCGGACCGCCGGCTGAGCGAGCCGGCTCGCCACCGTCTGCGTCGCGCGCCATCGTCGCATCCACGCCAGCGAGCACGTTTTTCAGCGCCGCCTGCATGTCCTGCACCGAAATATGCTGCAGCGGAAACAGGCCGACCGACATGCCGGCGAGCATATCCACGTCGAAGCTGTTGACGATCTCGAGCCAGCCCTCTACCTGCGGACCGGTGCCGGCCATCACGATCAGGTTGCGCGCGCCGTCGACCCGCCGCAGCGCCTCGGGGCCGGCCAGCGCCTCGATGATCTCGGCCATCGCGGCTGCGCCGATGAAGCGCAGCGGCACGACCACGAGCTTGTGGCCGGCGGGAAGCGAGCCGACGCTGCCGAACACCGGTGCGATGCCACGTAGTGTGTCCGGCTTGCCGACATGGTGGATGCCGCTCGAATCGCGCACGATCGCGAGCCCGTTGCTGTGCAGCAGCGACTCGAACACCGCGAACAGCTGGTCCTGGGGCAGCGGGTTGTGGGTCTGGATCGTGACCGAGCCGCTGACCGGCTGGCTGATCGCGTAGGGCAGGCCGAGCAGGTCACCCAGCACGGCATGCACGACCTCGGTGATCGGCGCCTGATCGAAGTTCAGCGACACGCGCTCGCCGCTGAGCCTGATCGGCGGGCGGGCCGCCGGCGGCGCGAACATGCGGTCGTTGCCGCGTACCAGCGTCGGTTGCGTCACCGGGGCTTCTGTCGTACCCGGCGCCTCCGGCGCATCCGCGGACATCGCGGCCAAGGATGGCGGCGGGGCCACCGCTGCGGCGGGCTGCGTCGCCCACACGCTCGCAACCGGCGCGGCGGACGACGACAGCGCTGCCGGGTCGGAGGCGGGCAGGCCGGCGCAGCCCAGCAGGGTCAGGCACAGGCCAAACGCAGCGAGGCGGGTCGAGCAAGGCGCTGTTGCGGATGCAGCGTGGAGATTCATGGCGTTCCTGCGATCTGGGTCATGGGATGAGCGTGCTGTGGGTGGCGGGGCCTGCGGCCCGGGGGCGTCAGTCGGCTTCGTTTTCATCTGCGTCGGGCACATCCGCTTGCGCCGGACCCTCGTATGCGTCCGGGGCCTGCGGCAGCACGCGTCGTTGCAGCGCGAGTTCGAAACCGCTGCCGTCGTCCGCGACGAAGCGCGCATGCGTGTCGTCCACGGCGAGCAGGATCAGCCCGCCGACGCGCTCGCCGGTGCGCACGCGTGTTGCCGCGCCGTCGATCATCAGGATCGCGCCGCCGGCGGATTCGGTGCTGAATACGCCGACCAGTGCGATGTCGGCTGGCGTCGCAGCGGACGCTGGAGTCGAGCCTGGCGCCGCCGGACGCCGACCCGGGTTGAACAATGGACGGGCGGCGATCTCGGCGAGCGCGTCCGGCATGACATCTGCCGTCGCCGGTGGATCGGTCACGCCCGGCGCCAGGCTCAGGAACAGCGTGTCGGGAGAGGCCTGCGGCGCAGGTGGCGTCCACACCCTTTCGGCGCCGATCCAGCGGGCGGCAAGTGCTGCGGCGAGCAGCATGCACAGCGCGGCGAGCAGGGTCGATGCGGAGCGCTTCATAGCAGGTGAAACGCGACGATGTTAAGTTGCACGCGCAGGTCGGCCCCGCCCGCGTTGCCGCGTTGCTGAACCTGCTGGATGCCGACATATTCGACGCGTATCGCCGGTTCGGCCTCGGCCAGCAAGTGCAGCAGGGCGTGCACCTGCTCGATGCCGCCGTCCAGCGTCGCCATCATGCTGACCAGCTGGAAAGCTTCCATCTCTCGCGGTGCGAGGATCTGGCTGCCCACCACGCCCAGCCCCGCAGTGGCCGCGAGCGCCCGCACACGTTGCTGCAGGTCGGCGCCGACGCGGTCGACGCCGACGCTGACCGGATAGGCGTAACGGTCGAGCCTCGCGGTCGCGTCGTGGAGCGCGGCGACGATCTGCGGCGTCGCGTCGCGCAGGCTGGCCAGGCGCGCATGGCGCGCGCCGATGTCGTCGAGTTCGCGCCGTGCATCGGCATGGGCCTCGAGCAGCCAGGTGCCACCGGCATAAAGCAGCGCGACGATGACGAGCAGCGTAATCGCAACGACGGCGCGAGCGCGCCGGCCCGGAAAATCAGTCGATGCGATCAATAGGTGCTCCGTTCAACGTGAATTCAACCGAGAAGGATTCGCGACCATCCCGGCCGCGCGAGATCGGCGACGGCGTGCGCACCTCGACGAAACCGGGTTGCTCGCCGAGGCGATCGATCAGCTGGGCGGCGTTGTCCGAGAAACCCGCGATGCGGACTTGCCGGCCACTGACTTCGAGCCGTTGCAGATACGCTTGGTCCGGCAATGTGCGGGTCAGCGTCTCGAGCAGCACCGGCAGATCCACGTCATCCTCGAACACGCGCGCCAGTGCGTTCAGCTTGTCGTTCGTCCGGACCAGGGATTCGCGCTCGCCGAGGATGGCGCGCGTCTCGGACTGCAGCGCCTGCAACGCGCTGCGCGCATGTGCGAGCCGTTGCGACTGAACCAGCACCGGCGTCGCCGCCAGCGCGATCGACAGGCTTGCCGCGATCATCAGCATCGCGAGCAGTGTTCGGCGGTGCCGGGCCTGACGGGCGAGCCGCGCGGGTTCGCCGAAACCGCGAAGAACGATCGAAGGGTTGCCGCCCGCCCAGACCTCGGGCTCCGCTTCGCTCGCCAGTGCGAGGCCGGGCGCACGCGGATCGTCGGCGGCGCGTGCGGCCAGGGCGGCGAGATGGGCGGATACATGCGCCCGCGACGCGATCGCGATGATGACGTCCAGTCGTCCGTCGGCGCGCATGCGCGCCTGCCAGCCATGGACGGTGTCAGCTTCGTCGAACGGGCTGAGTTCGGCCGCCTGCAGCGCGATCGCCGCGGCCAGATCGTCCGGGTCCAGCGCAGGCAGGACCCGCTCCGCGCGCAACACGATCGGATCCGGCACCAGCACCGCGGTCGTGCGCACGCGTGCCGACGACAGCGTCGCGCCTGACGCCCCGTCGTGCACGCCGATCCGCCCGTCGGCATGGACGACCCGCACCGGCTCGCTCGCGTTCAGCCACGCGAACACCGGCCACTGCAGCGCGTCCGACCACCCGCGGCGGAACTGCGCCCACCCGTGCGCCGGGTGAGCCATTGCGCGCGCATCGCGTGTTTCAGCCACCATCGTGACGCTCCGTCATCGTCACCGACCGCACCGGT
This sequence comes from Denitraticella aggregata, assembly GCF_048158365.1. Lineage (NCBI taxonomy): Bacteria > Pseudomonadati > Pseudomonadota > Betaproteobacteria > Rhodocyclales > Zoogloeaceae > Denitraticella > Denitraticella aggregata. The sequence continues at coordinate 323,505 of NZ_JBLLNL010000001.1, forward strand.
TCGAAGGCGAGTTCGCGCCAGGGTACACCGCTGTGCGGCACCCGCTCGTTCGCAAGCCAGCCCACGCGCGTCAGCGTCGCATCCCCGACCCGGCGGGTGGCCGCGACGCGCATGACCCGTATGCCCGAATGCGAGATCTGCGCATGGGGCAGGTCGGCGATGTCCATCGCCGGGTCACCCGTGTCGCGCGCAGCGAGCACGCGTTCGACGCGGACCCGGTCGCCGCGGGACAGGATGGTCAGCACCCGGTCGGATGCGAAGCGTGGATCCACGCCGGTCAGCGGGTTATGCACCGTGACCAGATCGGACAGGCGCTGGTACAGCGCGAGGTCCACGCCTGGGACCTGGACCAGGTCCTCGATCGTGTCGAAGCCGCCTATGCGTCCAACTGAAGGCGTCGGGTTGCCGGCGAGGCTCGCGACTTCGGGATCGCGCCATGCGACCAGCGCGTCGACAAGCGGTCCGGCCCGATCGGCGGACAGACCGGCGCCGAACACGAGCGCATCGTGCAACAGCTCCGGCGGTGCATTGTTGAGGTCTATCAGCGCCGATGCCGGCACCGCCTCGACCCGCAGCCGGTGCTCGCCGATCTGCAATGTGCGGCGCAGCGGCCGGGTCGGCGGCGGCGACACCGCGATCTCGGCCATCGTCAGCCGGATCGCACCATCGCCGAGCGCGGCATGTTCGGCGAAGCTGCGGAAGGTCTGCAGGCTGCGCAGGTCGGCGCGCGTCGCACCGACCTGGCCGGCGACCAGCAGGGCCAGTGCGGCCAGCAGCCACATCATCGCGACCAGCGCGATGCCGTGCTGATGACCGGAGTCGAAGCGGCGACCATTCATCGCGCGACGCCTGCCAGTCGCAGCGATTCCTGGCCGGCGCGGGTGCGCGCTGCGTCGCGCCGCGGCGACGCAGCGTTCAGCGCGATCACCAGCGGTGGCCAGTCGCGTCCGTCGATCTGCAGCGACAACATCACATGGCCGGGCAGCGCCTCGGCATCCAGCCAGTGCGTGTGCCACGCGGATTCGCCGACGCCGCGATAGCGAAGCTCGAAGCCGGTCAGTCCTTCGATCAGCGGGCGGGGCGGCAGCCTCTGCCAGTCGGGTTCGGCTCCGCGCATGGCCGGCCGGGTCAGGCCGGTCGCGGCCGCGAGCGGATCGTGGTTCACGTAAGGCGCAATGTGCAGCATCAGCGCCGCGCGGCCAGCATGTTGTCCGATCTGCAGGCCGACATGGGTGAGCCCACCCACGCCCTCGCGTGCCGGCAGCGGCGCGAGCCACTCGAGGGCGTCCGGCCGACCGGCGAATCGGATCCGCATGCCGCGATCGGCCGCGGTCGCGCCCGGGTGGGCGACTGCCATGCCGACGGTTCGCTGCAGCAGCGCAGTGACCACGCGCATATCCTCGCTGGCCAGCGCATTGCGTTCCAGGCGCGTGCTGGTCTGGGCCAGACCGCGAAAGGCGGCCGTGACCGCGAGCAGCAGCATGCCGAGCAGGCTCAGCGCGACGACGACCTCGATCAGCGTGAAGCCGCGCGGCTGCACTTCAACGCGGCCGATCATGGCGCCCGCTCCGGTACCACGCCGACCAGCTGCAGCTGCCGGTCCTGCGGCCATCGGACGGTGACGACGATATGCTGCATGCGTTGTCGTGTGCTTCGGGCCGAATCCAGCGGAGTCGATGTGACGTCCCAGTCCATTCCGTCCTCGAAACGTCCGGTCGCGTGCACTCCGTCGGGTCCAACCTGGCCATGCAGTGCGAGCAGCGACTCAGCCGCGATGATCGCGCGGGTCTGCCGGTCGATCTCGGCGGCGGCGCGCACGCTGCCGCCCGAAGCGTGATACAGCGCAATCAGCGTCATCGCCGCGATCGCTATCGCGACCAGCATTTCCAGCAGCGAAAACCCGTCGGGCCGTGCAGCATGGCAGCGCGTCATGACGCCTCCGTTGCCGGGAGTCGGGGCCCGGCCGCGGGCCGTCCTCGCGCGTCACGGAGAGGCCCGGACCGTTCGGAGGCATCGAACGCTTGCTGGCGCGCCCGTCCGAGCAACCAGTCCACGCTGATGCGCACGCCATCGCCCGACGGACGGATCACGTCGATCGAGCCGCCGGACGCACCGCCGTCCGCATAGAAGCGGATGCCGGCGCGCGTGGCGACGACCTCGGTGTCGGCGACGATCATCGCGATGGCGAGCTTGGGCGGCACCTCGCGCTTGAGCTGCTCGCCAACGCCGAAGCGGCGCGACTGCGGTTCGTAGGCGAACACCGTCGCCTGTCCGCTGTGCAGCGCGTGCAGCCGTGCGCGCTTGAGGTCCGTCAGCAGGTGACGCACGGTCGAGCGGTACGCCATCGTGTCGAAGGCGCGCGTCACGGCGGTCGGCACAGTGGCCAGCATCAATGCCGCGATGCCGAGCGCAACGACCATCTCGACCAGCGTGAAGCCGTGTCGGCGGCGATGCCGCGCGGTCGCGAGGTGAGCGCGAGCGGGGCCGATCACAGCTGCCAGTTGCCGACGTCGGCGGCTTCGCCGCTGCCGCCCGGCGCATTGTCCGAGCCGTAGGAATAGATGTCGATGTCGCCATGGCGACCCGGGACGGCATAGCGGTATGGGTTGCCCCACGGATCCAGCGGCAGCGCGTTGCCGCGCAGGTAGGGGCCGTTCCAGCCGCTCGCGCTGGACGGCCGGGTCATCAGCGCGTCCAGACCCTCCTGTGCGGACGGAAAGCGGCCGACATCCAGCCGGAACAGGTCGGCGGCCTGCTCCAGGTCGCGGATCTGCACCGCGACGGTCTTGCTCTTCGCGCCGCCGAGCTGGTTCAGCACGCGCGGCCCGACCAGACCAGCGAGCAGACCCAGGATCGCGAGTACGACCAGCAGTTCGATCAGCGTGAAGCCGCGCCGGGTGTTGCGGGTGCATGGTTGCTTCGATGGCATGGGTGCGGCTCCTGATTCGTGTCTGGCCCGCTCGGCGGGGAGGTGTTCGATGTGTGCGGAAGATATGGCCCGGATCGGGCTTGGCAGCGGCTCTCGCACGGCTCAGAGCACCAGCTCGTTGACGGACAGGATGCCCATCAGGATCGCGGCCATGATCCCGGCGATGACGCCACCGAGCAGCAGGATCAGCACCGGCTCGATCAGCGTCAGTGCGCGCTTGATCGCCGACTGGATTCCCCGCTCCTGCACGCGCGCGAGTTCCAGCAGCATCGCGTCGAGCCGACCGGTTTCCTCGCCCAGACGCACCATGTTCAGAGCCAGCGGCGAGAACAGGTGGGCGGGTGCGAGTGCGTCGGCGAGTCGCTCGCCGCGCTTGATCGCGTCCGGGACCGGGGCGATCGCATCGCGCAGGCCCTGCAGGTTCATCGTGTCTATCGCGATCCGGATCGCGCCGACGATGGGCACGCCGTTGCCGATCAGCGTGCCGAGACTGCGGGCGAAGCGGGTCAGATCGGCCTCGCGCAGGACCCGGCCCAGCACCGGCAGCTGCAGCAGTCGGGCGTCGCGCCAGCGTCGTCCGGCCGGGCCGAGCAGGGCACGCCGGCCCAGCAGCAGCGCGACCGGCATGGCCGCGAGCAGCCACGGACCCCAGGCGGTCACGAAGTCGGCGCCGATCAGCAGCGCGCGCGTCGGCCAGGGCAGGGCCTCGCCCATGTCGTCGAAGAGCGTCTCGAACTGCGGCACGACGAAGCCGAGCATCAGCGCGACGGACAGCACTGCGACCACGAGCAGGATCGCCGGGTAGGTCAGCGCCGAGATCACGCTTTCGCGGATCTCGCTGACTTTTTCGAGATGGGCGGCGAGCTGGGCCAGCGTGTCGGCCAGATGTCCGCTCGTCTCGCCGGCGCGCAGCAGGTTGATGTAGAACTCGCCGAACAGCGCCCGATGATCGTCCAGCGCCTGGCTGAATGGCTTGCCCGCCTTGACCGACGCGAGCAGGTCCTCGACCAGTGCGGCGACCGGGGCGCGGGGGGTCATGCCGGCCATTACCCGCAGCGCCCGGTCCAACGGCAGCCCCGCCTTGAGCATGACTGCGAGCTCGGTGGTCAGGATCAGCACGTCGGCGCGGTTCGGTCCTTGCTCGGCGCGCAGCGTCCAGCGGCGGCGCGCGTGCGCAGGCGCAGGCGCAGCGGGCATGACCGCGCCGCCGTCGCCCGCGTGCGCGGACTCCGGGCCCGGGGCTTGCACCGAGATCGGCGTCAGACCCTGGTTGCGCAACTGGCGCAACGCGGTTTCGCGGCTGTCGGCCGATACGGACCCCCGCCGGGTATCGCCCGTGAGCGTGGCGGCGCGGTAGGCGAACTCAGCCATGGTGCTCGTCCTGGGTGACACGCAGCACCTCGTCCAGCGACGTATCGCCGGCGAGCACCCGGCGCAGGCCGTCCTCGTAGAGCGATCCCATGCCGGCGCTGCGCGCGACCGATTGCAGGCCGCCCGCGTCCGCGCCCGCCAGGATCGCCTGCCGGCAGGTCGGGTCCAGCACCAGCAGCTCGTGGATCGCGGTTCGACCGCGGTAGCCGGTGTGCTTGCAGTGCGGGCAACCCCTGGCTTCATGGACGCGCACGTCGCCGCTGTCGACCAGACGGTCCAGGCCAGTCGCTTCGAGGCACTCTGTCGAGAGGGTTTGCGGCGTCTTGCATTGCGGACACAGCCTGCGGATCAGGCGTTGCGCGAGTACGCCGGTGATGGTCGACGTGATCAGGTAGCGCTCGATGCCCATGTCCTCGAGACGCGTGATCGCGGCCGCGGCGGTGTTGGTGTGCAATGTGGACAGCACCAGATGGCCGGTCAGCGCCGACTGCACCGCGATGCGGGCGGTCTCGGTGTCGCGCATCTCCCCGATCATGATGATGTCCGGATCCTGGCGCAGGATCGCGCGCAGCGCCTGCGCGAAGCCCAGCCCGATCTGGGGCTGCGCCTGGATCTGATTGACGCCGGCAAGCTGGTACTCGACCGGATCCTCCACGGTCAGGATCTTCAGCGCGTCGGCGTCGAGCTTGGCCAGCGACGCGTACAGCGTCGTGGTCTTGCCGGAGCCGGTGGGCCCGGTGACGAGCACGATGCCGTGCGGGCGTGCGATCAATTCACGATAGCGTTGCAGCGTCTCGGCCGAGAAGCCCATGTCCTCGAGTTCGACGCGCAGGCTGGCACGGTCCAGCACCCGCATCACGACGCTCTCGCCATGCACGGTCGGCAGTGTCGACACGCGCAGATCCAGCTCGTGCCCCTTGACCCGCGTGCGGATGCGTCCGTCCTGCGGCAGGCGGCGCTCGGCGATGTTCAGATGCGCGAGCAATTTGATTCGCGACGTCACCGCCGCGGCGAGGCGCAGGTCTTCCAGTTCGGGCGGGAGCAGAACGCCGTCGACCCGATAGCGCACATGCAGGCCGTCCTCGAACGGCTCGATATGGATGTCCGAAGCGCGCAGATCGACCACGCGCGCGATGATGCGATTCACCAGGGTGATGACCGGCGCTTCGGATGCGAGATCCTTCAGATGCTCGATGAAGTCGCCGTCCTGACCGGCCTCCGGCGTGCCGTCGGGCTCGTGCCCGAGTGCTTCGTCGTCGCGACCGAACAGTCGTGCCTGTGCGGCCGCGAGTTCGCTTTCGAGCGCGATCGCGGGTCGCACGTCGAGGCCGGTCGCAAGCTGCAGCGCCTTGATCAGGAATCCGTCCTGCGGAGTCACCATCGCGACTTCGCACCAGCCGTCGCCGATCGCGATCGGCAATACCCCGTGGCGTTGCAGGTAGTCGACACCGAGGCCGGGCACCGCGATCGCTTCCTGCGGATAACCATCCGCCTCGACCAGAGGAATGCCGAGCTGGGACGACAGCGCGCGCGCGACATCCAGCTCGGACAGCAGCCCGAGCCGGATCAGCACGCGCCCGAGCAGCCCGCCCATGCTGCGTTGCGCGAGCAGCGCCTGCTCGAGGTCACGTGCCTCCAGGCGGCCGCTCGCGACCAGCCGTTCGCCCAGGCGCGCGCCGGGTCGCGGCGCCGGATCGGGTGTCTCGCGGGAGGGGTGGAGGTCGGAGTTCATCATCGAATGCTGTCCGTGCCGCTTGGCGTCTGTCCGAACCGGCGGGTCGGGTCGGTTCCCGGATGTCTAGGGTCACGGGAGCATCCGCGGCCTGCGCCAATGGGGCCGACCCACTGGAGACGGCACGCGGGTTGGCACGAAGTGTTGCATTTCAGTGTGACGTTCATGTTTCAGCCGCGACGTTTCGCAGGAAAACCGACACGGAAACGTCATCGCCGTGAAACAGGCGCCCCCGATAGTCGCAGTTTTTGCCACGACAGGGGATAGACCATGCACGACAAGAAGTTTCTCCGTAACGCGATCGCGGCCGGCATCGTCGCGCTGTGCTCGGCTGGCAGCATGCAGGCCGTCGCTCAGGTGACGCCTTTCCAGCTCGACATTACGCCGATCGGCAGCTATGCGTCGGGCGTGTTCGATCAGTCCGCGGCCGAGATCGTTGCGCACGACCCGCAGAGCCAGCGCCTGTTCGTCGTGAATGCGCAGAGCGGCCAGATCGATGTGCTCGATGCGCGTGTGCCGAGCGCGCTGGTCAAATTGTTCAGTATCGATCTGGCGGAGTACGGCAATACGGTCAATAGTGTCGACGTGCGCGAGGGACTGGTCGTGGCGGCGGTCGAAGCCGAGGAGAAGACCGACCCGGGCATGGCGGTATTCACCGACATCGACGGCAACGTGATCGCGGCGGTCGCGGTCGGCGCGCTGCCGGACATGGTCACGTTCACGCCGGACGGCAAGCGCGTGCTGGTCGCCAACGAGGGCGAGCCGAATATCGACTACAGCATCGATCCCGAAGGCTCGGTCAGCATCATCGACCTGCCGAGTGATGTCCGCACGCTGAACCAGGGGCATGTGCGCACCGCCGGCTTCACGCAGTTCAACGATGCCGAACTGGATGCTTCGATCCGCATCACCGGGCCGAATGCGACCGTCGCGCAGGACCTTGAGCCCGAGTACATCACCGTGTCGCCCGACTCACGCACGGCCTGGGTCGCGCTGCAGGAGAACAATGCGATCGGCATTCTCGACATCGAGGCGGGTGAATTCACCGCGCTGAAGGGGCTGGGTTTCAAGGACCACATGCTGCCGGGTAACGAACTGGATGTCAGTGATCGTGACAACGTGATCCGTATCGCGAACTGGCCGGTGTTTGGTGTGTACATGCCGGATTCGATCGCGAGCTACGAGTATCGCGGCCGCAACTACATCGTGACCGCGAACGAAGGCGATGCGCGCGAGTACGAGGGCTTCGCCGATGTGTCGCGCTACCGCGCTCTGAGCGGTAACACTCCGTTCTGTGCGGATTCGCCGCGCCTGACCACCTTCCTGGCCGATAATGAGGTCAATGTACAGACCGCTTCCGAGCTGCGCGATAACGCCAACATGGGCCGTCTGAACGTGCTCACCACCGAAGGCCTGCGTGCCGACGGCAGCTGCTACGAAGCGATCTACGCCTTCGGTGCGCGCTCGTTCTCGATCTACGATGAAGAGATCGAACAGGTCTATGACAGTGGTTCGGACTTCGAGCGGATCACCGCCGAGGCCTACCCGGAGTTCTTCAACTCCAACCACCGCCAGAACTCGTTCGAGACCCGCAGCGACGACAAGGGGCCGGAGCCCGAGGGCGTGACCGTGGCCAAGCTATGGGGCAGCACCTATGCCTTCGTCGGGCTGGAGCGGATCGGCGGCGTGATGATCTACGATATCACCGACCCGTATGCGCCGAGCTTCGTGCAGTACTTCAACAACCGCGACTTCGCGGCAGCGCCAGATACCGAAGCCGCGGGTGATCTCGGTGCAGAAGGCCTGATCGTGATCGAGGCCGCCAAAAGCCCGATCCCTGGGGTGCCGCTGCTGGTGGTCGCCAACGAGGTCAGCGGCACGACGACGGTGTTCCGCATCGACCGCGAGCGGCTGGTCGGTCGTCAGTAAGCCGTCGGGGTCTGTTTGACCCATCCCCACCCCATCCCTCCCCTTGAAGGGGAGGGCGCAGGGGCGCCGCAGTCGACCAGGCATCGCCCGCTGGCCTGCCGGTCGAATGTTTACCCTGCCGCCTCGTCGCCCCAAAGGAAGGTCAGCAACACATGCCGCCTGCCGCGGGTGACGTTGGTCGCCTCGTGCAGCAGCGCGCCCGAGAACACGATTGCGCTGCCGGCCTCCGGGCGGTACAGCGTGGCGCCGAACTCCGGGAAGGCGAGGCAACCGCCGTCGTAGTCATCGTCCAGATTCAGGCTCATCGCGAAACGTCGATGGCGCGCGTCGGGCGTGACGTTGTCGCGGTGGCGGCGGAAATAGCCGCCGGTGGCCGAGTCGTAGGCGACGATCTTGAAGCCTTCGAAGCGGGTCACAGTGTAGTTGAAGGCGGCGGCGATCGCAGGCAACACCCGGCGCGACATCGCGTCGGTGACCTCGGCGACCAGGTCGGGGTCGAGTAATCTGTGATCGCGGCGTTTCTTCGCGCGGTCGTCGGGGACCAGCTTCGGAGCACCATCGATCAGGCGGACCATGCCGCTTTCGGTATTGTCGGCAGCGTAGGCCGCAATCAGGCGGGCGCACAGGCCGGCATCGAGCACGTCGGGGAGTAACAGTACAGGTGCTGCGCCGCTTTGCACCACCGGCGGTGAGGACGGCGGCACCGGCTCGCGGGCGACCAGTCGGTCGAGTGCGTCGGCAACGGATTGCGGATTCGCGTTGTCGATCCGCTCGCGGAACCTCAGTTGCCGGTCGAGCAGCCAGGCGAGCGGCTCGTCATTACTCGAGTTCGTCAGTCCAAGCATGTCGGTCAGTCGGCCATGGTCCTGCATCGCGGCGATCGCGGCCGGGACCTTCGCGCTGCCTGCACCGGGCAGCAGCCCCAGCAGCGGGATCGCCTCACCTAATGCTGCGAAGGGTGAGAACGCGTCGGCTCGGTGCGCGAGCAGCAGAACGGCCGGGCGGCCGCAGTAGCGCTCATAGAAGGTCGTCAACATGCCGTCTTCGGGCGGCAGCAGGAACTCCGGGGCACGCTCGCCGGGTTTCGGCAGCGTCAATGCGGGGGTGGGCGGCGCAGTCATCGGTCCGGTTCTTCCAAAAGAAAAGGACCCGCATTGCAGCGGGTCCGGTCGTTCTGCCCGAGGCGGCCGCAGTGGCTGCGGCCGCCTCGGGACAATCGTCAGCGCTTACAGGCCGACCACGCCGCCATCTTCGCGGGTGATGACGATGGTCGAGGAGCGCGGACGCGGGCCCTTCGGATCGACCTGCACCGGTGCATCGCCCGGGTGGCGATAGACCGCACCGTTGTCCGGCCAGTTGCTGGTGAACTCGCCCGGCCGTGAGCGATCGCCCGGGTGCTGGAAGTTCGCGAACAGCGTCTTCCCGTCCGGCGTCGAGACCACACCGGAGGTCTCCTGGTTGAACGGACCGACCAGGAAGCGCTTGATCTCGCCGGTGATCGGGTTGGCCGCGAGCATGCCGTTCTCGCCGAAGTTGGTCCCGTTGATGCCCGCCTGCTGGTTGCCGCTCATGTCGGTCTGGATCCACAGAATGCCGTTCTGGTCGATCCACAGGCCGTCCGGGCTGGCGAAACGGTTGTTTTCGTCCAGCGCCGGGCCGTCCTGGGCCGGCAGGATCTGGCTGTCTTCTTCAGGCCCGCCGAGCACGAAGATGTCCCATTCGAACTTGGTCGCCCACGGGCGGTTACCTTCTTCGCGCCAGCGGATGATGTGGCCGTATGGGTTAGGCAGGCGGGGGTTGGCCGCATCGGTCTCGGTGCGCGAGGTGTTGTTGTTGGTCAGCGCGAAATACACCTCGTTGGTCTGCGGGTGCACCGTGCCCCATTCCGGACGGTCCATTTTGGTCGCCCCGACCACGTCGGCCGCGAGACGGGTGTTGACCAGCACGTCGGCCTGGCTGGTGAATTGCACGCCCTTTTCCAGCGCGGCGGCGAGGAAGGCCGGATCGTTGAAGTCCAGCGCACGCCATTCACCGCTGCCGTCGTCGTTGAACACGGCGACGTACAGCTTGCCATGGTCGAGCATGTCGCGGTCGACCCGGTTGGGATTCCAGCGGCCCTTGGTGACGAACTTGTAGATATATTCGTTACGGGCGTCGTCGCCGGAGTAGAACGCGAGGGGCTGGCCGTTTTGCGGGGTGGCGAAAGCGCAGGCCTCGTGGGCGAAGCGGCCCATTGCGGTGCGTTTCTTGGGTGTGCTGGTCGGATCGAACGGGTCGATCTCGAGGATCCAGCCGTGGCCGTTGACTTCGTTGCGATAGTCTTCGGTCGCGCTGGCGCCGCTCGGGGTGACGTTGAAGCGCTCGTACGCGTCGCCGGCGACGGTGTCCCAGAGATAGCGGCTGGTAGAGGTGCGAACGCCGTAGCGGCTCTGCTCGCGAGGACGCGGGCTGCGGTTGACGAAGTAGCCCGCCCAGTTCTCCTCGCAGGCGAGGTAGGTGTCCCACGGGGTATGGCCGTTGCCGCAGTTGTTGATCGTGCCGCGGGCCATCGTGCCGTCGGGGCTGTGCTTGGTCTTGACGAAGTCCGAGCCGCGCACCGGGCCGGCGATCTCGCACGGCGTGCCGGCGGTGATGCGGCGGTTGTAATCGCCGCGGACCACATCCCATTCCCCATTGGTGCGCTTGATCTCGACTAAGGTCACGCCATGGGCCGCGATCTCCTTGCGCACTTCGTCCTGCGGGCGGGTGTTGTTGTCCGTGGTCGGGCCGTTCGCATGCAGTACACGCTGATCTACATACTCATGGTTGATGCACAGGATGCCGTGGCCGTTCGGGTCTTCCGCCATCGGGAAATAGTGGAGCCCGTCGTGGTGCGAGCCGACCTGTTGTTCCTGGTCCTCGCCGCTGTTGCCGTTGACGCCGTCGAAGGCCGGGTAGCTGCCGGTGATCGGCGTACCCCAGGAGGCCAGCGCCTGCGCCTTGTAGCCGTGCGGCACGGTGGCGGTGTCGGAGCGGACCACCGGGATCGCGTCGAAGCTCAGGGTCGGGTTCAGGCCGAAAGCGGCGTTACCGGCGGCGACCGGCGGCAGGAAGCCGGTGCGCGCCATCGCGGCGACCGGGGCGGTCGCGAACGCGCCGACGACGGCTGCGCTGAGCGACGTGCGCATCATGTCGCGGCGGGAGAAACGACGCTCCAGGATGGAGGCGAAGGTCGGATTGCTGGAATCGTTGGACGGCAGTTCGTCGCCGTTGTCGGCGAGCATCAGCTCGAGGGAATTGTCTTTCATCGCAGTGGATCTCCTGTCGATGTGTCGTTGAGGAGCGCCAAAGATAGAAGAGCCGGGTTACAGGCCGGTGAAGATTTCGTGGACAATTTTTTTCGAGCCGCCGGGCCGGCCCGGGGTGATGACGGCTCGGGCGGCCACGCCGGGTCCTGCGCCAGGCCGGATCGGTGCGGGGTTCGCGCTCAGCGGTGCCGGACCGGCACGCACGGGGGGATTGTCGCGTCGATGCACTGTTCCGGCGCGCCGGTGCAGCATTCTGCGGTCAGGTAGTCGATCAGATCGTGCATCAGCGCCATGTTGGCGCGGTAGCGCTGGAAGCGCCCCTCCTGTTCGGCCGACACCAGGCCGGCGTGGGTGAGCGCCTTGAGGTGGAAGGACATGTTCGTGGGCGGCACGGCCAGATTGGCCGCAATGTCGCCCGCCACCATGCCTTCCGGCCCCATGCGGACCAGCAGTCGGAACACGTCCAGGCGGATGCCGGAGGACAGGGATTCGAAGATCGTAAGGGCTACGGGCCTTTCCATGGTTCAAGCCCGCCAGGGTTCGGGAAGGCCGACATCGACCACAAGCCGGATTCGCAGGGGCCGAGGCATGGTCAAACGCCAGACCCGGTTGCAAGCCTGGTCGCCGCGATCATTTCGCGCAATCGGTCGGCGCCGACAGGTTCGTGCGCGAGCAGTGGCACGACCGCATGGCGGCTGGCGTGCTCATTCACGACCGCTGCGATCTCGCGCAACTCGTTGGTGGCGCGGCGGCGTAGCAATGGCGAGCCGGCGTGGGCGGCGGACACGCTGTTGTTGATGATCCAGGCCCAGGGCTCGATGCCGGCGCGGCGCAGGTCGGCCTGCAGCGCGGCGGCCTCGAGTACCGGCGTGGTCTCGGCCAGTGTGACGATGAGCACCTTGGTCTGCTTCGGGTTCTGCAACTGCATCATCGGGGTGGTGAAGTTCATGCCCTTGCTGCCCATCTGGCGGGCGATCTCGCGATGATAGGCGCCTGTGGCGTCGAGCAGCAGCAGTGTGTGACCGGTCGGTGCGGTGTCCATGATCACGAACTTGCGTCCGGCCTCGCGAATGATGCGCGAGAAGGCCTGGAACACCGCGATCTCCTCGGTGCAGGGCGAGCGCAGATCTTCCTCGAGCAGCGCGCGGCCCTGATCGTCCAGGTCCTTGCCCTTGGTCGCGAGCACATGCTGGCGGTAGCGCTCGGTTTCGGCATGGGGGTCGATGCGGCTGACTTCGAGCCCCGGAAACGCGCCGTCCAGGGCTTCGGCGAGGTGCGCGGCCGGGTCGGAAGTGGTGAGATGGACCGGAAGGCCACGGCTGGCGAGCTCCACCGCAATCGCGGCGGCGAGCGTGGTCTTGCCGACGCCACCCTTGCCCATCAGCATGACCAGACCGTGGCCGTCCGCAGCGATGCCATCGACCAGTTCGGCCAGCGCCGGGGCGTCGGCGGTGGGGACGGGCGAGTCGTCGCCGTCCGGCAGCGGCTGCTCGCGCAACAGGCCGCGCAGCGCGTCGATGCCGACCAGGTTGAAGGGTTTGAGTGCCAGTTCGTCGCGAGGCAGGCTGCGCAGCACGTCCGGCATGGCGGCCAGCGCGGCCTGCTCGCGACCATGGATCGCGACCGCGAGCGGGTCGGCACGGGCTTCGGCAGGCGGCAGGATGCCGTTGACGACGAGATGCTGCCGGGTCAGGCCGATGGCTGCGAGTTCCTCGTGGGTGCGGGCAACCTCGCGCAGACTGGCCTGCTGCGCGCGGGTGACAAGCACCAGGCGGGTCCGCGCCGCATCGGCCAGCGCATCGACCGCCGCCTTGTATTGGATGCGTTGCTTGTCCAGGCCGGCGAGCGGCCCGAGGCATGAAGCATCGCCCTTGCCCGCCTCGAGAAAACCGTTCCACGCGCCCGGCAGTTGCAGCAGGCGGATGGTATGGCCGGTGGGTGCGGTGTCGAACAGGATGTGATCGTACTTGCGGGTGAGCTCGGAGTCGGTGAGCAGCGCGGTGAACTCGTCGAACGCGGCGATTTCGGTGGTGCAGGCGCCGGACAGCGACTCCTCGATACCCTTGACGACATCGTCCGGCAACACGCCGCGCACCGGGCCGACCAGACGCTCCCGGTAGTCGCGGGCGGCCGCTTCGGGGTCGATCTCGAGTGCGAAGAGATTCGAGACTGCCGGGATGGAGGTAATGTGGTTGCCGATGGTGACGCCGAACACCTGACCGACATTGGAGGCGGGATCGGTGCTGACCAGCAGCACCTTGTTGCCTGCTTCGGCCAGTTCGATCGCACTGGCGCATGCGATGGATGTCTTGCCGACTCCGCCCTTGCCGGTGAAGAACAGGAAGCGCGGAGCATGCGCAAGAAATAGGGGTGTGGGCGTCGCGATCATGTTGGAGTCTCCGTGCCGTTCAGCCGCAGCGGCCACCGGAGCAACAGCCCGAGGCCGCCGCGGTTTCGGCTGTCGGTACTGCGAGGCCGGCCCACCGAACAAGCTCGCTGCGCTTCGGGTAACGTCCGGCCAGCGCGACGCCGCCGTCCACCAGCGTCAGCGGCAATGCCTCCTGGCCGGCGCGCTCTAGAAAACCCTTGACGATTTCATTCTCTGCGAACGCAAGAGGCTGCTGCGCGAGGTTGAAGCGTTCTATGGTGGCGCCCTGGGACCTGGCCCAGTCGACGTCGGCCGCGAAAGTGACCAGTGCCTGGTCGACGTCTGCGCCGCACACGCCGCTGCTGCAGCACAGCGAGGGGTCGAAGATCTGGATGTTTGCCATTTTGAGGGTTTCCTTTGAAAAGCGTGAATGTCAGACGGTCAGATTGCCGATGCGGTCGAGTTCGGCCTTAAGACGCTTGCGGTCGTGCTCGAGCTCGGTCAGCGACAGCGCGAGCAGCGTTTCGATGCGGGCGCGCAGGATGCGGTAGGCATTCACGAAGGCCGCGTCGATGTCGGCTTCGGTGCCGGTGGCATGGGCCGGGTCGTCCACACCCCAGTGGCTGCGCAGCACCGGTCCGAGATAGGCCGGGCAGGCTTCGCCGGCCGCGCTGGCACACACGGTGATGACGATGTCCGGTGTCAGCGGCAGGTCGCCCCATGACTTGCTGTGGAGACCCTCGGTGGCGATGCCCTCGCGCTGCAGCAAGGCGAGCGAACGCGGATGGACCTGGCCGGTGGGCTGACTCCCGGCACTGATGGCGCGCCATCCATTGGGCGCCAGATGGTTGAAAGTGGCCTCGCCGAGAATCGAGCGGCACGAGTTACCGGTGCAGAGAAAGAGGACGTTCATGGATGCGAGCGGGAAGCTCAGAATCGATTAGTTCAATAATACAACGATTATTGAATTGGATGTTGTTTCCGCTATGGGCGAACCGTGCTCGAGCGCGTTTCAGGTGCATCGGGCGGTCGGCGACGTTTTGTAATGTTCAGTCGTCACACAAGCTTCATTGCACCGTCACAGACGATGATTAGGATGCCGGTCATCCAGTCATCTAGACAGCTATGCAGGCCCGTCATGAGTCTTTATTTGCTCGACCGCGAATCCGGAACCGCCATCTACGCTCAGATCGCGCGGCAGCTCGAGAAGGAGGTGCGCGACCAGCAGGCGCCGGGTGACTGCCTGCCCTCGGAAGGCGCACTGGCCGCGCGTTTCGGTGTCAATCGCCACACCCTGCGACGGGCTGTGGATGAGCTGGTCGAGGCGGGCCTGCTCGAGCGCCGTCACGGTCTTGGTGTGTTCGTGCTCGATACCCAGTGGGATTATCAGATCGGCAAGGGCACCCGCTTCACCGAGAACCTCGCCTTGCTCGGCCTGACCGCTGAGAACCGCATCTTGCGTGCCCAAACCATCGAAGCCTCTCCCAGTGTGGCCGCGCGGCTGGCGATTGCGGCCGGCGCCAAGGTGCATTGGCTGGAGACGCTGCGCTTGGCCGACCAGCGGCCAGTGTGTGTGATCTCCCACTTCGTGCCGGCGACACGGTTCCCGGATTTGCGGCAGCGCTTCGAGAGTGGGTCGCTGCATGCAGTGTTGAAGGCCGATTACGGCTGCAGCCTGAGACGTACCGAAAGCCTGGTGACCGCGGTGCTCCCGCAAGGGGACGACGCAAGGCTGCTGGCAATGCCGCAGAACCGACCGGTGCTGCGGGTCAAGAGCATCAACGTGGACGAGCGGGACGACACCCCGGTCGAATACGCGATCACCCGGTTCCGCGCAGACCGGATCCAACTGCGCATCACCCCCTGAAGGTCTCGCAAACCTCGCCCTTTGTCATGCCTCTCACAGGAGCTCAAGCAATGTACCTGAAACAATCCATCCGTCGCAAACTGCTGACCGTCGCCATCGCCGGTCTCGCCGCAATTACCCTGCCCTTTGCCGTACAGGCCCAACAGAACGACGGCAGTACCGCCAAACCCTTGCGTGTGGTGCTGGTGCCGGCTGACGGCGGTACCGAGGACGGCACCCGGAAGGACTTCCAGCCGATCTTCACCGCGATCGAACAAGCCACCGGGCTCAAGTTCGATCTGACTGTCGGCCAGAGTTACGGCAGCGTGGTCGAAGCCATGTGCGGTGGTGCGGCTGATATCGCCTGG
Source organism: Denitraticella aggregata (assembly GCF_048158365.1). Classification (NCBI taxonomy): domain Bacteria; kingdom Pseudomonadati; phylum Pseudomonadota; class Betaproteobacteria; order Rhodocyclales; family Zoogloeaceae; genus Denitraticella; species Denitraticella aggregata. Next base: position 339,335 of record NZ_JBLLNL010000001.1, read on the forward strand.
TTTGGCCCTGCGACCTACCTGCAAGCCAAGGCACGTGATTGCGCCGAGTTGCTTGCGATGGCCGTGCGCAAAGGAGATTCGGTCTATTACTCTGGCATCTTCGCCCGTGCCGACAGTGGCGTGACCGACGTAGCCAGCCTCAAGGGCAAGAAAGTTGCGCTGGGGGATATCAACTCCACCTCGAGCTTCGCGGTGCCGGTAGCGATGATGATGACGGCGGGTGTCAATCCGACTGGGGATCTCGGTAATATCAACCTCGCAGGCAGTCATGCCAACGTGTTATTGGCGCTGTCCGAAGGTCTGGTCGATGCCGGCGGCGCCTCCTTCGACTCCTTCGAGAAGGCGGTCAATGCCGGGAGCATCGACCCCGCAACAGTCAAGGTGGTGGCCAAGAGCGCACCGATCCCGTATCCGCCGCTGGCGATTCACCCGGCCGTCGATGCCAGCGTCAAGTCCAGCCTGCGTGATGCCTTCAACCGGGTCGACAGCCTGCCCGGGATCACCAAGGACCAGATTCGCGGTTACGGCGGCGGCAAGGTCGATGGTTACACCGCCAATGTCAGCGAACAGGAGATGGCCAGTGCCGGCCAGATGTTCGAGCTGGTCACCGACCAGATCAAGCAGGACATCATGAGAAAGGCCAGCGCCCGCTGAGCGTTTCTAAATCGCAATGCAAAACGACACGCCGCGCCGCGTGGCACGGTCGTGTCTTGCCCACGTAACAAGGAGAACGCGACATGATTCGCTTCGAATCCCTGCGCAAGGTGTGGCCCGACGGTACCGTGGCCATGGACGAAATCAGCCTCGAGGTGCCGCAAGGTCAGTTCTGCGTGATCCTCGGCCCGTCCGGAGCCGGCAAATCGACGCTGCTGCGCGCGGTCAATGGCCTCACGCGGCCGACCGCTGGCCGCGTGATGATTGACGACATCGAGCTCAATCCCCGCACTCAGCGCGAACTGCGCCAGCGCGTGGCGATGATCCACCAGCACTTCAACCTCACCAACCGCATGAGCGTGGCCGGCAATGTGTTGGCCGGTCTGCTGCCGACGGTGTCAACCGTACGGGCACTGTCGGGCTGGTTCCGTGCCGAACAGCGTGTCAAGGCGTGCCAGCTGCTCGAGCGCGTCGGCTTGTTGCCGATGCATCTGACGCGACGTGCTGGCGATCTGTCCGGGGGGCAGCAGCAGCGCGTGGGCATCGCCCGTGCCTTCATGCTCGACCCCGAAGTGGTGCTCGCCGACGAGCCGGTCGCGAGCCTGGACCCGAAGATCTCCGCCGACATCCTGACGCTGATTCGTGATGCCGCTCGCGAACGGGGTGCCACAGTGTTGTGCAGCCTGCACCAGGTGGATCTGGCGCGCGAGTTTGGCGATCGTATCGTCGGCATGCGCGACGGCAAGGTGGTGTTCGACGGCACGCCGGCGGAGTTTTCTGACGAGCGCGTCGAGGCGCTCTATCACGGCGCGCATTGGGAAGATGCCCCTGCCGCGGACGATGATGAAGCCTGCGCGCTGCCGCCGGCAGGCATGGTCGAGCTGAGCGCGGCCTGAGGATATGGACATGATGACGAACCGACCCATACCTTTGCCGCCGCAGGGGGCACAGCTTCGCTGGCATCTGGACGCGCCTTACAACTGGCGTCATGCGCTGGTTGTGCTGATGGTTTTCGCGCTTTTGATGTTCACCGGTCAACGCACCGAGATGGATCGCATGGTGGGCATGACGGCTGCTGCCGTGGGCAACCTCATCGGCGTGGTGGATGACTCGCAGGTGGTGCGCGGCCTGACCCGTGTCGGCAATGCGATGTGGCCGCCGGCCATCGCCGAGGTCGAGGAGGTGAACCGCCTGCCCGGGCTCGACCGTGAGCGCCTCGGCCTGCTCGAACGCATCGAGACGATCGAACGCGTCGAGCAGCGGCTCAACACCGAGACCTTGCAACTGGAGGCTCATGTCGACGAAGTCGAGGTGTTGATCCGACCGCTCGGCTATGTCTGGACCGTATTCGTGAAGATGATCGAGACGCTGGAGATCGCGCTCTGGGGCACGATCCTGTCGGTGCTGCTGTCGATTCCACTGGCGTATTTCGCGGCACGCAACTACAGCCCCAACCGCTTTACCTACAACGCCGCGCGTGGCTTCGTCAGTGCGCTGCGCTCGATGCCCGAGCTCATCGTTGCGTTGTTCCTGGTGCTGGCCTACGGTTTCGGCCCGATTGCCGGGGTGCTCGCGCTCGGTCTGCATGCCGCCGGCTTTCTCGGCAAGTTCTACGCCGAAGACATCGAGAACGCCGACAAGAAGCCGCAGGAGGCACTGGAAGCCATCGGCGCCGGCAAGATCAAGACCCTGTGGTATGGCGTGCTGCCGCAGGTGGTGCCGCAATACATCGCCTATACCGCCTATATCCTGGACCGTAACCTGCGCATGGCGACCGTCGTCGGTCTGGTCGGCGCGGGCGGTATCGGCCAGGAACTCAAGGGCCGCTTCGACCTGTTCCAGTACGACCATGTGATGACGATCCTGATTGCGATCTTCCTGTTCGTGTTCGTGCTCGACCAGGTCCAGGCCCGCATCCGCGGCAAGCTGATTTAAGGAGTCACGGACATGACACGTTTCGATGAAATGACCGCCGCACCCGCTGCGCGCGGCCAGTGGTTGCGCCTGTGGTCGGCCCTGCCGGCAGCTGCGATACAGCAGGTTGCCAGGCCGCTGGCGCAGCACTACGCGGCCGAGGATCTGGCGTTGGCCGAGTCCGGTCTCGGCCTGTTGCCGGTGAATGACAGCGCGCTGGGCGACACCTACTTTGTCGGTGAAGTGCCGCTTGCCCGTGCCCATGTGCGGTTGCGCGCCGAAGACGGTGCCACCGCCGAAGGTGCCGCGGTGCTGATCGACGACCGCGCCCGTCTGGCGCGTGCGCTGGCGGTGCTGGATGCCGTGTGTGCTGCGCGTTGGCCAGGTTGCGAGGCGGCTGACGCGCTGCTCGAGCAAGGGCGGTCCGCGCTGACCGAGCAGGACAGGATGCGCAAGGCGATTCTCGCTGCGACGCGGGTGGATTTCGCGCTGCTCGGCGCGGTCGAGGACGACGAAGATGAATGAGGAGATCAACATGGCGACTGCCGATACAGCCACGCTCGAAGCTTGGCATCCGTCGCGCCAGCAAAAAGCCTTCCGCACCCTGATGGAAGCCTTCTCCTATCCGGGCCGGGTGTGCGAATTGACCGAAGCGGGTGACCCAGCGCGCATGTTGCTGCTGGCGACACTGGTAGATGGCGCATGCACGCTGGCCGATGCCATGGCGGCGTTGAGCGCCGACGACTGGCGTCGCCTCGGCGCCCGCGGCGCGACCGTCGAGCAGGCGCAATTCGTGCTCGCGCGCGGCGACGCCCCGCTGGACGATACGCCTCGCCTCGGCACCCTGGAATGCCCCGAGCAGGGCGCCACCGTCATCCTGCAGGTCGCGGATTTCGACGATGGTGCGAAGCTCACCCTGGATGGCCCCGGTGTCCGCGCCACGCACACGCTGCGGGTGGCCGGTGTCGATCCCGCCTGGTGGCAGCAGCGTGCCGAGTGGAACTGCCAGTTTCCGATGGGCGTGGACCTGATCCTGCTCGCCGGGCACCGCATCGTAGCGCTGCCGCGCACGACGCGCATCATATTCAAGGAGACCAACTGATGGGTTACGTTGCCATCAAGGGCGGTGGCAAGGCCATCGCCGGTGCCGAGGCCGCGCTTGAGGCCTTGCGCTGCGCCGAAGGCGCGCAGGGCACGCCGCTGGCGCTGGACGCGATCGAAAACCAGTTGCGCCTGCTGACCTCGCGCGTGATATCCGAAGGTGGGCTGTACCACCCCCGGCTCGCGGCGCTGGCGATCAAGCAGATGCAGGGCGACACGCTCGAGGCGGCATTCGCGTTGCGGGCCTACCGCTCCACCAAACCGCGCCTGCAGCAACTGCCGGTGCAGGACACCGCGCGCATGCGCGTGATCCGCCGCATCTCGAGCGCATTCAAGGATATCCCCGGTGGCCAGATGCTCGGCCCGACCACCGACTATGCGTTGCGCCTGATGCGGCTCGATCTGGCGCGCGAGTCGAGCGAGGATTTCCGCGCAGTGTCGCGGCGCTTTATGGACGATGTCGCCGACTGCGAGCTGCCGGATACTTTCCCCAAGGTGGTCGACGCGCTGCGCGCAGAGGGCTTGTTGCCACCGTTGGCGCGGCGTGCGCTGGCGCCGTTCGACATCACCCGCGACCCGCTGGTGTTTCCGGTGCCACGTTCGGCCGCGCTGGCGACCATGGCCCGTGCCGAGACCGGCTCGCTGCTGTCGATCGCGTATTCCAACATGCGTGGCTACGGCGACGTGCACCCCACCGTGGCCGAGTTGCGCGTCGGCTATCTGCCGGTGACGGTGCCGCACCCGGTGACCGGCGAGCCGATCGAAGCCGGCGAGGTGCTGATGACCGAATGCGAGGTGGTCGCGATGTACGAGGGCAGCGACAGCGATGCCCCGCCCACCTTCACACTCGGCTACGGCGCCTGCTTCGGCCACAACGAGGTCAAGGCGATCTCGATGGCGATTCTCGACCGCGCGCTGCAGAAAGGCATGCGCGACGGACCCACCAATCCGTCGGAAGACCCGGAGTTCGTGCTGCTGCATATCGACGGGGTCGACTCGATGGGCTTCGCCAGCCACTACAAGATGCCGCACTACGTGACCTTCCAGTCGGACATGGACCGGCTGCGCACCACGCAGGACAAGGCGGCTGTCCGTCAATCCACCGAACGAGGTGAGGCATGAATCCCGGCTATGACCTGCCGCTCGACGAGGCGGCCTACAGCTTCGGTTTTCTGGACGAATACGCCAAGCGCGAGGTGCGCCGCACCATCCTCAAGGCGATCTGCATCCCTGGCTACCAGACGCCCTACGCCTCGCGCGAAATGCCGATGGGCCGAGGCTTTGGCACCGGGGGGCTACAGCTCACGCTGTCGCTGATCGGTGCGGACGATACGCTCAAGGTCATCGACCAGGGCGCAGACGACTCGGTCAACGCGGTTAATCTGCGCCACTTCGTCGAGCTGACCTGTCCCGGCGTGGACACCACCGAGCACACCGCTGAGGCGACGCTGATCCAGTCGCGCCACCGCATCCCCGAGGTGCCGCTGACCGAGCAGCAGGTGTTGATCCTGCAGGTGCCATACCCCGATCCGCTGGTCGTGGTCGAGCCGTCCGAAGCCCGGCGCAAGGCCATGCACGGCGAGGGTGATTACTCGCGCCTGCTGACCAAGCTCTACGAGGATATCGTGCAGTTCGACGAGATTACGATCTCGCACCGCTACCCGACGCGCGTCGCAGGTCACTTCGTCATCGACCCGAGCCCGATCCCGCGTTACGACGTGCCGCGCCTGGCCGACAGTGCCGCGCTGGTGCTGCTCGGCGCCGGGCGCGAGAAAAAGATCTACGCGGTGCCGCCCTACACCCGCGCCGAGCCGCTGGTATTCGACGACGTGCCGTTCCGTACCGAGGATTTCCGCGACGCGAGCGGCGGGCGCCGTTGTTGCGAGCGCTGCGGCGCCGACGACAGCTTTCTCGACGAGTTCATCGACGACGCGGGCGAGCGCCATTGGCAATGCTCGGATTCCGATTACTGCAATTCACGGGTGGCCGAACATGAAGCCGCCGGCGAGGAGGTCGCGCCATGAAGAAGATCCTGGAAGTGCGTGCGCTGTCCAACTTCTACGGGCCCGGCTGTTCGGCCTGCGTCGAGCTGACCGGTCCGGATATGGACACCAACATCTGCCCGCAATGCGGCACCGTGGTGGCCAACCACGACATCAGCTTCGATCTGTTCGAAGGCGAGATACTCGGAATCATGGGCGAGTCCGGCAGCGGCAAGTCCACGGTGGTCAAGACCTTGTACTTCGACGAGACACCGACCGCCGGCGAGGCCATCTTCTTCGATGGCGAACGGCAATGGGACATGTTCGCGCTTAACGCCGCGCAGCAGCGCTGGCTGCGTAACCAGCGCTTCGGCATGGTGTATCAGAACCCGCACCTGGGGCTGAACTTCAACGTATCGGCCGGCGGCAACATCGCCGAGCGCCTGCTGATGAACGATCTCACCCACTACGGCGAAATCCGCGAGCGCGCCCGGCGTCTGCTGGCGCGCACCGAGGTGCTGGCCGACCGCATGGACGAGTCGCCGAAGAAGTTCTCCGGCGGCATGCAGCAGCGGGTTCAGATCGCCAAGGCGCTCGCCACCCAGCCGCCGCTGCTGTATCTGGACGAGGTGACCACCGGACTGGATCTGTCGGTGCAGGCACGCATCCTCGACCTGATCCTGGAGATCCAGCGGGAGCTCGGCACCGCGATGATCGTCGTCACCCACGACCTGGGCGTGATCCGGCTGCTGGCCGGACGCACCATCGTGATGAAGTACGGCCGCGTCATCGAGGCCGGGCTGACCGATCAGATTCTCGAAGACCCCCAGCACGCTTATACCCAGCGGCTGGTGGCCTCCGCCCTTTAAGGAGTCGCCATGCAAGCGCCCATTCTCAAGGTCGAAGGGCTGGTCAAGCAGTTCCAGCTTCACGACCAGCAAAAGCTCATCCCCTCCTGCGCCAATGTGGTGCTCGAGGTCTACGCCGGCCAGCTCACCGCGCTGGTCGGCCCTACCGGTGCCGGCAAGTCGTCGGTGCTCAAGGCGGTGTTCCGCACCTACCTGCCCACCGCGGGTCGCATGCTCTACCGCGACGAGCACGGGGCGGTCACTGATCTGGCCCAGGCCAGCGAGCACCGGATTCTAGAACTGCGTCGCCGCGATATCGGCTTCGTTACCCAGTTTTTGCACTGCCTGCCGCGCAAGTCGGCGACCGAGGTGGTCGCCGAACCGCTGGTGGTGCGCGGCGTCAGCCCCGATCTGGCGCAGGCCCGCGCACGTGACATGCTCGCGCGTCTGAACGTACCCGAACGCCTGTGGAGTGTGCCACCGGCGACCTTCTCCGGTGGCGAGAAGCAGCGGGTCAACCTCGCCCGTGGCCTGATCGCGCGTCCGCGTCTGCTGTTGCTCGACGAGCCCACCGCCAGCCTGGATCTGAACACCACCGACCGCGTCGTCGAGCTGTTGCAGTCGATCAAGGCCGAAGGTGTCGCGATGCTGGCGATTTTCCATCACCCCGATCTGGTCGAGCGACTGGCCGAACGCGTCGTGACGCTTTCGCCACCGCTCGCGAGCGACGCTTTGCTGGAGGCGTGTCACTGATGAAAGCCGTGTTACTGACCCATGCCCGCGTGGTATTCCCCGACGAGGTTCGCGACGACGTGGCGGTGCTGATCGAAGGCGGGCGGATCGCAGCGATCGATCCGGAAAGCACTGCCGGCGCCACCGAGATCGACCTTTCCGGCCGGGTGCTGATGCCGGGCATGATCGACCTGCACTGCGATGCGATGGAGAAGGAGGTGGAGCCGCGCCCCGGGGTGCATTTTCCGCTCGAGTTCGCCTGCGCCCAGGCCGACAAGCGCAACGCCGCTGCCGGCATCACCACCGTTTTCCACGCCCTGTCTTTCGCCAACCACGAGCTGGGGGTGCGCAACAACGCCTTCGCCGCCGAGATCGCGCGCGCGATTGGCGACTGGCAGGCGCATGCGCTGATCGACAACCGGGTGCATGTACGCTACGAGGTCACCGATGAAACTGCGCCGCCGGTGCTCTCGACGCTGTTACACGACGGTCACGCCCACCTGATGTCCTTCATGGACCACAGCCCGGGTCAGGGGCAGTTCCGCGACGTCGAGGCGTATCGGGCCTATCTGGCGAAAACCTACAAGACCGACTCGGCCGAGATCGACGACATCCTCGCGCGCAAGGCCGAGGCGGCCCAGGGGGCGATGCAGCGCATGCGGCAACTGGCGGCGCTTGCGAATGAGCGCGGCATCGCCATCGCCAGCCATGACGACGACAGTCCGCAAAAGGTGGATATCGTCAAGGCGCTGGGCGCGGTGGTGTCGGAGTTTCCGGTCAATCTGGAGACCGCCCAGGCGGCCCGTGCGCGGGGCCTGGCGACGCTGTTCGGCGCCCCCAACATCTTGCGCGGCAAGTCGCAGTCGGGCAACATGCGTGCGCTCGACGCGGTGCTGGCCGGGGTGGTCGACTGTCTGTGCGGTGACTATTCGCCGGCGGCACTGTTGCCGTCGGTGATGAGACTGCCGGATCTGGCCGGCATTCCGCTCAACGACGCGATCGCCTTGGTCACTGCCAACCCGGCGCGCGCGGCGGGTCTTCGCGACCGCGGCGAGATCGCGGTCGGCAAACGCGCCGACCTGGTCGCGGTCAGGACACTCGGGGGCCTGCCCCAGGCCGAGCGGGTGTGGTCGGCCGGCGTGCCGTCGCTGGGGCTGCACTTCGATCACGTCTGAGGGCCGACCATGAGCGAAGGAAGACTGATCTACGTCGTCGGCGCGTCGGGTAGCGGCAAGGACACGTTGATTACCTATGCGCGGGATCGTCTGGCGGGCGAGGCGGGCGTGTGTTTCGCGCACCGCTATATCACCCGGCCGGCCAACGCCGGGGGCGAGAACCACATGGCGCTGAGCCCCGCCGAGTTCGCCGCGCGTCGGGACAGTGGCCTGTTCGCGTTGCACTGGGGCAGTCACGGCCTGCACTACGGCATCGGCGTCGAGATCAACCAGTGGCTCGCCAGAGGTCTGACCGTGGTCGTGAACGGGTCCCGCGACTACCTGCTCGATGCCGCACGCCGCTACCCGGAACTCGAGCCGGTGACGATAGCCGTCTCGACCGGGGTGTTGCGTGATCGCCTGCTGGCGCGCGGACGCGAGACGCCTGACGAGATCGAGGCGAGGCTGGCGCGGCATGAGGCGATGCGCGAGCGTGCCTGGCCCGGGGTGGTGATCCATAACGACGGATCGGTGGAGCAGGCGGGCGAGGCCCTGGTCCGCCTGATCCGCGCGCGAGAGGGTGTGAGCGCATGCGTGTGACTTTTCTGGGCACTGGCGCGGCCGGCGGCGTGCCGCTTTATGGTTGCTGTTGTGAAGCCTGCTTTCGAGCACAGCGTGACCCAGGCTTCCAGCGCGCACCGTGCAGCGCGCTGATCGAGGCGGGCGACACCCGGGTGATGATCGACGCCGGGCGTATGGATCTGCATGAGCGTTTTCCTGCGGGCGCGCTGTCGGCAGTGGTGCTGACCCATTACCATGTGGATCATGTCCAGGGCCTGTTTCATCTGCGCTGGGGCGTGGGTGAGCGGATTCCGGTGTTCGGACCGCCCGACTCCGAAGGGTGCGCCGACCTCTACAAGCATCCCGGTCTGCTGGCCTTCGACACGGCGCGCAAGTTCGAACCGTTCGAGATTGGCGTGCTGCGCTTTACGCCCTTGCCGCTGATCCATTCCAGGCCCACGCTGGGCTATGCGATCGAGGGACCGGGCGGCGCGCGATTCGCCTACCTCACCGATACGCTCGGCTTGCCGCCACGCAGCAGCGACTTCCTGCGCGAATGGGAGGGCTTCGATCTCGCGCTGGACTGCAGCTTCCCGCCCCGTCCCGAGCCGCGAAACCACAACGACTGGCATACGGCCTGTCGGATTGCCGCCGAAGTCGGTGCGCGGCGCACCTGGCTGACCCATGTCGGGCATTCGCTGGACGCGTGGCACATGCGTCATGCGCCGGAAATGCCCGCCGGAATCGCGCTCGCCCGGGATGGGCTGAAGGTGGAAATCGCCGGTACGTCTTCGTGAGCGCAGGCTGGGCGCTTGCCGTATCGGTACTGATGCACGTCACGTGGAATCTGATCGCCCGTCAGCAGCCCCGGGCGTCGAATCCGCTGTGGTGGGTGCTGGCGGTGCATCTGGTGCTGGTCGCACCGTTCGGGGTGTGGGCCCTGGTCCAGCATGCCGAGTGGTCGCCGCGCCTGGTGGGTTTGCTCGCACTGTCGGCGACCGCCAACATGGTCTATTTCGCTGGACTCGCGCGGGCCTACGAGTATGCGCCGGTGGCGCTCGTCTATCCCCTGGTGCGTAGCTCGCCGCTGCTGATCGCGGTATGGGGCAGCGTCTTCTTCGGCCAGCATCTGCCGCCGTTGGCCTGGGCCGGCATTGCGGTCAGCGTCGCGGGGCTGTGGATCATGGCGTCGAGCGCGCGCGGTGGCGACGACCGTCGGGCGCTGCCCTCGGCGCTGCTGGCGATGCTCGCGACCAGCGTGTATTCGCTGAGCGACAAGGCGGCGACCGCGCAGATTCCGTCGTTCCTCGGCCTGATCGGTTTTCTGTCCGTGGGTTACACGGCGTCCTGGGCCTTTCTGGCCTGGACGGCCTACAGGCGATCCGGCCGCTGGATACCGGCAGAGCGACCCGGTGCGACGGCGATGCTGGTGGGCGGATTGTGCATCGGTCTGGCCTATGCGCTGGTGATCCACGCGATGCGCGAAATGACCGCAGCTGAGGCGGTGAGTTACACCAACGCTGGTATCGTGTTGGCCACGGTGTCCTCCATCGTGGTCTTTCATGAACATGCGGGCTGGCGCCGGCGGCTGGGTGGCGCACTGATCATCACCATCGGATTGGCGACGCTCGCGTTGGGACGGTCCTGAGCTTGGCGCGTCGCTCGACGCGTGCCGTGCGCGCGAGGGCATCGCTGATATGATCGTCGTCACCGTTGCGACGACTACATACGAATGAACTCCAACTTCCTTCAAGGCGGCCGGGAAGGCTTTCGCGCTTTCCTGCCGCTGTCGGTCGGCCTGGTGCCGTGGGCGATCGTGACCGGGGTCGCGATGCGCTCGATCGGCCTGTCGCCGCTGGAAGCGATGGGCATGAACGTGATCGTGTTCGCCGGCACTGCGCAGATCGGCACGCTGCCGCTGATCGCGGGCGGAGCGCCGGTCTGGCTGATCGTGCTGACCGCGCTGGTGCTCAACCTGCGCTTCATCATCTTCAGTGCCGCGCTGGCCCCGGCCTTCGCCGGTGAGCGATGGCCGCGGCGGGTGCTGTCGAGCTATCTGCTGGTAGATGGGACCTTCGCGGTGCTGTCGGAGCGCCTGCTGAAGGCGACCGACGCGAGCTGGCGGTGGGGCTGCTACATCGTGCCTTCGGTGTGGTGCTGGGTCTTGTGGCAGGTGTTCTCGCTGGTCGGTGTACTGGGCGCTGGCGTGCTCCCGCGCGACTGGTCGCTCGAGTTCATGGCGACGATCGCGCTGATGGTCATGCTGATCCCGATGACCGCGACCCGGCCGATGCTGGTGGCCGCGATCGCCGGCGGGCTCGCTGCGGTGCTGTTGCGCGGCATGCCGCTCAAGCTGGGGCTGATCGCCGGCATTCTCATCGGCATCCTGGCCGGGTTTGCCGCCGAGCACTGGCTGGTGCGGAGGAAAAGCGCATGAGCGAGGGAATGTGGCTGTGGATCACTCTGGCGCTGATCGGCAGCACGACGATGCTGACCCGCGGCAGTTTCATCATTCCGGGCGAGCGGGCGAGGCTGCCGCCGGTCGCGCAGCGGGTGCTGCGCTACGCGCCGGCCGCCGCGCTTGCAGGCCTGATCGCACCGGATCTGCTGCTGGACGACGGGGTGCTGGATCCGGCGAATCCGAAACTGCTCGCGGGCCTGGTGGTGATTGCGATCAGCCTGCGCTCGCGCAATCCGTGGCTGCCGTTCATTCTCGGCATGGGGGTCCTGTTGGTGTTGCGCAAGGGGTTGGGCTGGTGACCGCCCGCTCAGCCTGTTCGCTGCCAGCTACCCCCGAGCGCCTTGTACAGGTCGACCGCGGAACCGAGGCGCGCCAGGCGCAGCTGCACGAGCTGATCGCGCGCCACAAACAATGTGCGCTGCGCGTCGAGGGTAGACAACAGATCGCTGGCGCCTTCCCGGTAGCGCAGTTCCGCCAGCCTCAGCGCACGTTGCGACTCGGCCACGATCTCGCGCTGGGAGGCTTCCTGCAGGCGGTTGCGCTCCACGTTGCCGAGCGCGTCCTCGACCTCCTTCAGCGCGACCAGAATGATGCGCCTATAGGCCTCCAGCAGTTCGCGCTGGCGTGAGCGTGCGGTCTCGACCTGATCGCGCAGGCGGCCGCCGTCGAAGATGGTCTGAGCGAGCGACGCGGTGATCGCGACGGTGTTCGAAGGATCCGCCAGGGACAGCAGCGCGGTACTGGCAAGCCCGCCGGTGCTGGACAAGGACAGGCTGGGCAGCAACGCGGCCCGCGCTGCGGCGACGTTGGCGTCGGCCGCGAGCAGCCGGCTCTCGGCAGCGGCGAGGTCGGGGCGCCGCGTCAGCAGGTCGGACGGCAGGCCGGGCGCGACCTCCGGCACACCCAGCGCGTCGAGAACCTCCAACTCCGGCGCAAAACCCTGCGGGGGCGTGCCGGTCAGCAGCGCGAGCGCCGACAAGCCCTGTCGAACCTGCAGTTCCAGCGGCTGCAGCGTGGCGCGCACCGACAGCACCGTGCGGCGCTGCTGGCTCACGTCGAGCGCCGACGCGGCGCCGTTGCGGTAGCGCGCCTGGACGATGTCGAGGATCCGCTCCGCGGTCGCGACGCTTTCGTGCGCGATTGCGAGTCGCTCGGCGGCCGCGATCGCCTGGAACCATGTCGCGGCGACCGAGGCCTGCAGGCTCAGGCGCGCGGCTTCGAGTTCGTACTGCGAGGCCTGCACCCCCGCCCGGGCGCTGTCGACGCCGGCGGCGAGCCGCCCCCACAGGTCGATCTCGTAGCTGATCGCCAGCGACAGCGTGGTCGACTCGACCTCGAGCGCGGATGCGCCGGAGCCGGGATCCACCCGTCGCCAACCCGTGTTGCCGCCGAGACTGGCCCCCGGCAGCAGCGACGTGCCGGCGCTGCGTAACTGAAGTTCGGCCTGGATCAGGCGTTCCGCCGCGATCGCGAGGTCCGGGTTGCCAGCGACGGCATCCGCGATCAACGCGTCCAGGCGCGTCGATTCGAAGTGGCGCCACCATTCAAGATCCGGCGCTTCGGCGGTCGGGGTCGAGGTTTCGGTCCATTCCTCCGCCAGTGCGAGATCCACGCGCGACACGGGTTCCGTGATCGCGCAGCCGGCGACCAGCAGTGCAGCAGCGGTGCTTGCAAGCAGGCTGGTCGGTCGGGGCAATCGGGGCATCGGCTGCCTCATTCGGATGCCAGCGCTGCGACCGGGTCGAGCAGCGCCGCCTTGCGCGCGGGCAGGAAACCGAAGATCAGTCCGGTCGCGAACGCACAGCCGAAGGCGAGCGCGACCGGGAACACCGAATACTGTATGGGCGTGCCGAGGCGCTCGATAAGCGCGGCGACCCCGAGTCCGGCCGCGACGCCGATGGCTCCTCCGAGCGCCGAAACCGCCAGGGCCTCGATCAGGAACTGCTGCAGGATGTTCTTCGTGCGCGCCCCGGTCGCCATGCGGATGCCGATCTCGCGGGTGCGCTCGGTGACCGACACCAGCATGATGTTCATCACGCCGATGCCGCCGACGAGCAAGGAGATCGCGGCGATCGACCCGAGCAGGATCGTCATCGTGTTCTGCGTGGCCGACACGCTCTCGATGACCGAGGCCATGTTGCGGATCTGGAAGTCTTCCACGCCGTGACGCGCGAGCAGCAGGGCGTGGACGTCGGCCTGCGTTTCGTCGATGCGCGACATGTCCTCGACCGCGATCGTCGCGTTGCGCAGGTGGCGCTGGCCGAACAGCCGCAGACTGCCGGTGGAATAGGGCACGAAGATCACGTCGTCCCGATCCTGACCCCAGCCGGTCGCGCCCATCGGTGCCATGACGCCGACCACCTGGAACAGGATGTTGTTGATCAGCACGTATTCGCCGATCGGGTCTGCCCCGGGGAAAAGCGCATTCGCCACGGTCTGCCCCAGCACCGCGACGGTGGCGTAGCGTATTTCGTCCTCATGGCTGAAGAAGGCGCCGCGCACGACCGGCCAGGTGCGCGCGACGATGAAGTCGGCCGTGGTCGCGTTGGCCGACGTGCGATGGTCGGCATTGCCGAAGCGCACCGTCACCGTGCTGCTTTGCTCCGGCACGGCCGCGAGCGCGTTGGGCAACTCGGCGATCGCCCGTACGTCCTCCAGGACGAGTGTGGCGGGCGTGTCGCGTCCGCGCATGTTGGGGGCGCCCGGGCGCACCGTCAGCAGGTTGGAGCCCATCGCGCTGACCCGGTCGACGACCGCCTGCTTGGCGCCGTCGCCGATCGCCAGCATCGCGATCACCGACGCGACGCCGATGACGATGCCGAGCAGTGTGAGCACGGTGCGGAAGAAGTTCGCACGCATGGCGCGCAGCGCGGTGCGGGTCGCCTCCACCAGTTCGACCAGCGACGACACCGGCCTGAATGCCGAACCATCCGCCGGCATCGCGGACCGGGTGTGGTCTGGGACCGGGTCGGGGCGGGACTTCCGGCGGGAGCTTGGCATCGCGGATGGATCGTTGACGATGTTGCCATCGTGGATCTCGATGATGCGTTCGGCATGTGCCGCCACTTCCCGCTCATGGGTGATCAGGATCAGGGTGTGACCGCGGGCCGAGAGTTCGCCGAGCAGGCGCATCACGTCCGCACCGCTCTTGCTGTCGAGCGCGCCAGTGGGTTCGTCGGCCAGGATTACGCGGCCGCCATTCATCAGCGCGCGCGCGATCGACACACGCTGCTGCTGGCCGCCGGACAACTGGCTGGGCCGGTGGTCAAGCCTGTCTTCCAGTCCCAGTTCGGACAGCAATGCACGCGCACGTTCATGGCGCTCGTGCGGCGGCACGCCCGCGTAGATCGCCGGCACCTCGACGTTCTCGGTCGCGGTCGCAGCGCCGATCAGGTTGTAGCTCTGGAACACGAAACCGAACTCCTCGCGCCGCAGACGCGCCAGTTCGTCCCGGGAAAGGGTGGAGACGTCCGCCCCCATGAAGCGGTAGGTGCCACCGGTCGGACGGTCCAGGCAGCCGAGGATGTTCATCAGCGTCGACTTGCCGGAACCGGAACTGCCGACGATCGCGACGAACTCCCCGGCGTGAATCGTCAGGTCGATGCCGTGCAGCACCTCGACTTCGATGTCGCCACTGCGAAAGCGTCGCGTGACCCCGCGCATCTCGATCAGCGGAACGTCGGCGACCCCGCCGGCCAGGCGGGCGATGTCGGTTTCGAGCTTCATCGAAGCACCGGCCGCGTCCCCGATCCGGCAGCGGCCCGTCCCGCGCCAGCCGGTAGGCGTCGGCCGAGCAGGACCCGGTCACCTTCGGCGAGCCCTGACAGCACCTGTGCCGCGATGCGGCTCGTCACGCCGATCAGCACGCTGCGTTCCTCGATGCGACCATCTGTGCGCAGCACGCTGACGCTTGCCTGGCGCGCGCTCGCAAGATCCCGGTGGGCGTCCGTCTGCTGGTCGGTGGGGCCGGCTCCTCCCCGGCCGGCTTCGGCAGCGCCCGCCGCAAGCGCGACGCCGTTGCCCGGCGGGCCACCGCTGTGCTGGGCACCCACGTCGGATCCGCCTCCAGCCCGGACGGGTGCCAGACCCGACAGCGCGGCCATCGGCACCGTCAGGGTGTCCTCGGCGCGGGCGACCACGAAGAAGACCTGCGCCGTCATCTGCGTCATCAGACGTCGATCCGGATTGGGTACATCGAAAAGTGCGTTGTACAGCACCACGTTGTTGGTGATGGTCGGCGTCGGTTCGATCTTGTGCAAGACGCTCGACCAGCGCTGGCCAGTATTTCCCAGCGTGGTGAAATAAACGTCCATGCCATTCGTCAGTCGCGTGACATCGGCTTCCGAGACCTGTGCCTGCACCGTCATCGTCGACAGGTCGGCCACCCGGAGTATGGTCGGTGCCTGCTGGCTGGCATTGATCGTCTGACCCTGCCTCGCGGTGATCGACACCACCGTGCCGGACATCGGCGCAAAGATGCGGGAATAGGCCAGATTGGCTTCGTCCGCGCGCAGGTTGGATTCGGTCTGGTCGATCTGCGCCTTCAGCGCCTCGATCTGGGCGAGGGCCGAGCGCAGCGTCGCTTCGGCGGTCTGCACGGCTTCTTCGGTAGTGGCATCCTCGGCGATCAGGTTGCGCTGGCGCCGCAACTGGATCTGCGCAAGCTGCAGGCTGGACTCCCGATCGGTCAGCTGCGCCCGCTGATTGCGAAGTTGCGCATGGGTCGCGTCCACGCGGCTCTGCAGCACGGTCGGGTCGATCTCGACGAGCAGGTCGCCCTCGCCGACCTCGGAACCGACCTCCACATGGATGCGGGTCAGCACGCCCGAGACCTGGGCGCCGACGTCCACATGGTCGCGCGGTTGCAACGTGCCGGTTGCGGTGACCACGTCCTCGATATCGCCACGGGTCACGCTGACGAACTGTTGTGCGGAGAGCTCGTCGCTCTCACGCCGGTTCGCGTCCCAGAAGTACCACGCACCGCCGCCTGCGGCGGTGACGGCAGCGGTGAGCATCAAGATGCGCGGCCAGCGGCTGCGTATGACTGCGGGACGGATGGATGAGGGAGGGGGCATCGGGTTCCGGTCAATGAGATCAGCTGGGACTGTTACAGCATACGGTTTTCGGCGCCAGGCTTTGTATCGTATTGCACGCGTCCGTGGGTGCGATCGGTTGCGAGATGAGCATGCAGAAAGCCTGGGGCGGAAATCCGTCGCAACGCTGGTGACGTGCTGATTGGATGCGATGCCTGTAGCGGAGTTCAGCCCGACAGGGAAGCGGCGCTTTCGGGACCGACCATCGGGACGTCTGTCCCCATGGTCGGTCCCGGGTGAGCGCGCGGTCAATCCGGCGTGGTGACGAAGCCCAGCTTCTGGATACCCGCGAGACGGGCCTCTGCCATGATTTCGGCAAGCCGCTGGTAGCGGGTGTTGCGGTCGGCGCGCAGGTGCAGTTCAGGTTGCTCCGTTGCGGCTGCAGCCTCGCGAAGTCGCGCGGCGAGCACGTCGTCCGCGATCGGTTCGTTATTCCAGTACAGCAGCCCGGATTCATCCACCGCCAGGCTGATGGTCTCCGGTTTCTCGTTGCTGGTCTCGCTGGCCGCGCTCGGCAGGTCGATCTTGATCGAGTGGGTCAGCAGTGGTGCGGTGATCATGAACACGATCAGCAGCACCAGCATCACGTCGATCAAGGGCACCATGTTGATCTCGCTCATCGGCGTCGAGCGGCCCTCCTGGCTGAAGCTTCCGAAGGCCATCACACGGCTCCCGATGCCGACGGGTCCGGGCCGGCGACACTTCGTCCGTGCGCGGCGTCCGTGTGCGCCACGCCCGGTGCCGGAGCGCTGGCCAGACGGGTGCCGGTGGTGAACCAGGCGTGCAGATCGTGCGCGAACGCGTCGAGTTCTGACAGTTCGAGCCGGTTGGCACGCGTGAAGGCATTGAATGCCAGCACCGCCGGGATCGCGACGAACAGCCCGAAGGCGGTCATGATCAGCGCCTCGCCGACCGGTCCGGCGACCGCATCCAGCGTCGCGCTGCCCGACGCCGAGATGCCGATCAGCGCGCCGTAGATCCCCCAGACGGTGCCAAACAGACCCACGAAGGGGGCGGTCGAGCCGATCGATGCCAGCACCGTGAGGCCGGATTCGAGCTGCGCGGTGGACAGCGCGATCGACTTGCGCATGGCGCGGGTGATGAACTCGTCGGCATCGAGCTTGCCTCCGAGCGTGTCGGCATGGCCGTGGCGCCGCAGATGTTCGGTGGCCGCCACCGCCTGGCGTGCCAGCGCGTCGAAGGGTGAATCCGGTGCGCGGCTGGACAGGCTGACGAGCCCCTCGACGAGGGTCGGCGCATTCCAGAAGGCCTCGACCGCGCCGTCTCGATTGCGGGCGCGCACCTGGCGCACGCCGCGCACCAGGATCAGATACCAGCTCGCGACCGACATCACGACCAGCACGAATGCAACCAGCTTGATGATGATGTCCGACTGGGCCCACAGGTGTGCCAGGCCGAACGCTTCGCTCGGGTTCATGCTCATACCGTCCATGCATCTCGAAAACGATGCCGACCGAATTCCGGGGTGTGTGCCCGGTTCGATGGCGCTCGGTGCTCAGTCTACACTGAGCAGCACCCGGACTTCCTCGGTAACGTCGGTCTCGGGCAGGTAGCCGATCGCATTCGGATCGGCGGCCAGTACGGCGCGCAGATCCTCGGGACCGGAGACTTCGCGGGGCGGACGCGCCCGGCCGGTGAATACCAGCCTGGACCAGTAGGCGCGGGTCTGGACCGCGTTCTTTCCGATCATGAGGCGGTAGAAGCGGTCGCGTATCGGACCGGGGGGGAGGTCGTGCAATCGCACCTGCGTACCGTCCCGCAGCGCATTGAGTCGTCCGAGATAAAGCTGCTCGGCTTCGTCGCGACCGATGTCCGAGATCACGCCGTCGCGGCCGGCAACCAGCACGATGTCGCCCGATGCGTGCGCCGCATCGCCAAAACCCAGGCCAATACCCAACAGGATCGCGCAAACGAGGCGTCTGGCGCTCATGTCGGCCTCAGAACACGAAGTCCATGGACAGGCTGAACATCTTCACGGTCCGGCCGGCCGGACTGGCGCTGGTCAGGTCGTTCGGGAAGAAGGCGCCCCAGGATGCCTTGTCCACCTCCACCCGGCTCCACTCCGCCTTCAGCGCGGTCTGCGGATGAATGTCCCAGCGTGCGCCGAGCGTGACGCTGCGCTGCGACTGGTTGCGGGATTCCAGATAGGCATCCACAACCGCACCCAGCATCGGATTGGCGCTGACCCGAGAAATCGCCCCTTTGGATTGTCTCTGGCGCGCGAATGTGACGAAGGGGGTGAGCGGACCGACGCGGTATGCGGTCGTCAGATGCCAGCCATTGGCCGATGCCACGTATCGATCGACGCTGCGTCGCGCGAACTCGGCGATCACCAGCAGATCCCCGTCGTCCCAGCGTACGCCGAGCGATGTGAACGAGGCCCGGGCATCGCTGCCCGCCAGTTGCGCCTGGGTGTCGGGAGAAAGAGCGCCGATCAGATCGAACAACGGGTCTCCGTAACGGATCTTGAGCCGCGCGCGGCCATAACCGAGTTGCCCGCTCAGCCGGCCGTGACTCATGTTCAGGTTGATGCCCTGGATACGGCGCAGCGATGCGTCACCGTCCGGGAACTCCAGCGTCGACTCGTAGCCGACGTAGGGCTGGACCTCGATGTCGACCCCACCCAGGCGTCGGGTGAACAACAGGTCGACGCCGTCCATGTCGTTGAAGGGGTTGAGTCCATACACCTCCACTGGCGGGCGGACCCACGGGTGCGCGAAGCCGATGTTCAGACTTTCGGAATGCATGAAGAAGGGCGTTCGCAGGCGCCCGGCGCGAACGGTCAGGTTCGGGTTGAGGTCGTGATGCAGAAAGGCCCAACTCACCCGCGGCCGATAGTTACGGTCGTGACTGTCGGACGACAGGATCTGCATCGTGGCGCCGGTCCTGTCCGCAAGGGCGAACGAGCCCTGCACGCCGAGCACCGAGTCGGCACCCCAGTCCGGCCGATCGGCGCCGTCGCGCGGCTTGGCCGGATGATTGAAGAAAAGGTCGCGCTGATCCACATGCACGGCCCCCAGGGTGCCGAAGCCCGACATGACGAGCCGGTCGCTGCCCAGCGAGGCCGGGCTCGCCACAGCGAGTGCCAGGCCGATCAGGAATGATTGCCCGATTCGATGCATCAGACCGGTGCCTCCCCGGATGAATGATTGTCGAACAGTTTTTCCTCGATCTCGGCCCGGGGCAGGGGTCTGCCATACAGATAGCCCTGACCATAGTCGCAACCCAGCGCGCGCAAGACCTCTGCCTGTGATTCCGTCTCGATCCATTCCGCCACCACGCCCATGCCGAGATCGTGGGCGAGCTCGATGCTGCGTCTGACGATCGCGCGCAGGCGGTCGTCGGAATCGATCCGTCGAACGAAAGTGCCGTCGAACTTGATCAGGTCGCACGGTATCGTGTGCAGGTAACTGAGCGCCGAGAAGCCGGTGCCGAAATCGTCGATCAACACCCGAAATCCGGCATCGCGTAACTGTCTCAGCGTCTCGGGGGCGGCACCGTCCTGATCCGCGAGAATGCTCTCGGTCACCTCGAAGCGCAGCAAGCGGGGCGCGATGCCGTTGCGTGCGACCCTTGCGATCAACGCGTCGGCCAGAGCCGGATCGGACAACTGGACCACCGACAGGTTGATGCTGATGGTCGGCATCTGTGCGCCACCGAGGCGCGACTGCCAGTCGCGCAGCGCAGCGCAGGACTGATCGAGCACCTGCAGGCAGAGTTCATGCACCAGACCGAGCCGCTCGGCCAGCGTGATGAACGCGCCCGGCGCAAGCAGGCCCCGCTCCGGATGAGGCCATCGGACCAGTGCCTCCAGGCTCGTGATCCTGCCCGTATGCAGCGAGACGATCGGCTGGAAGAAGGTCGTGAGCGCCCGCTGTCGGACGGCCGCGCGCAGGTCCGCCTCGAGTTCGAGCGCCTGTACCGCACGGCTGTGCATCGAGACATGAAATACCGCCACCCCCGAGTCACCGGCCTGCTTGGCCTGATGGAGCGCGTTGTCCGCGTCGCGCAGCAATGCCTCCGCGTCGCGGACGTTCTCGTCGCTTTGCGCCAGGCCGACCCTTGCCTTCGGATAGAACAGGTGACTGCCGTCGGAGATCATGATCGGCTGCCCGACGGCGTCACGCAGACGCTCCGCGATGCTCAGGCCCTCGGCACCGGACACCAATCCATTGAGCAGGATGGCGAACTGGTCGCCGCCGACCCTGGCGGCGACGTCGCCCTCGCGGATCATCTGGCTGATGCGCGATGCGACCGTGCGCAGCACCGCATCCCCGGCAGCATGGCCAAAGCTGTCATTGACGAGATGAAAGCGTTCCAGGTTGATCGTCAGCACGGCGAAGCGGAGGATCTCGCTGCGGTGCTGACGACGGAGCGCGTTGTTCAGGTGCTCCAGGAACAGTGCGCGGTTGGGCAGATCGGTGAGCGGGTCGTGCAAGGCATCATGCATCAGTTGCTGTTCAGCCAGTTTGCGCTCGTGGATGTCACTGATCGAACCGGCCATGCGGTAGGCGCGACCAGCCGCATCGCGCAGCGCGACACCGCGCAGCAGCACCCAGTAATGTTCCTCCGCTCCGCGCGCGATGCGGCATTCGTATTCGAACTGGGCGGTACGCCCCTTCAGATGCGCGACCATCCTGTCGCGATAGTCATGCACGTCCTCCGGACTCAGATGCTCGGTGAATGCCTGCACGTGAATGACTTCGCTGTCCGAGGCAGAACCGAGGATGTCATGAAAGCGTGGCGAGACATACACCGTCCCGGCCTCGATATCCCAGTCCCACAGGCCGTCATTGGCGCCGCGCATCGCGAGCGCATAGCGGGCCTCGCTGACGTGCAGGCGTTCGGCCGTCTGCTCCAGCTCGGTGATCCTGTCCTGCAGGCGATCCGACATGATGTTGAAGCGACGGGCAAGGTGCGCCAGTTCGTCGTTGCCGTCTTCGGGAATGCGGTGGGTCAGACGCCCCTCGGCAATGGCGAGGCTGCCGTCGAGCAGACGTCCCAGATTGCGGGTGAGCAGATAGCCGATCACCGACAAAAGCAGCACGGTCAGCAGTATCTCGACCACTGCGATGGCCGCGCCCTGCTTCAGGATGGCCTGTTGTGCGAGGGCGAGCACCGATGCGGATACGCCGAACTGCAGATATCCGACTTCGTTGCGCTCGAGCAGCAGTGGCGCGCGCACGTGGATCAGATGTTGCCCGAAACCGGTCGTCGGGCGGCTGAACTGGCTCGTTGCATCGGGCAGGGACTGCATCTGCGGGAGGCCTGCGCTGAGCAGGACGTCCTGGTCGGCATGCCCGATGCGCACATAGACCAGGCCTTCGCCCGCGTCGGACAGCAACTCGTCCAGCACGTCCTGCATCACATCGAGGCGTCCCTGCTCACCGTATGCGGTGGCCAGGGCATGAAGCATCGTGGCGTTCTGGCTGACCATGGTCTGCAAGGTCGCGTCGGTCGCCTCGTTCATCAGGCGGATGCTGTTGAACAGCAGCAGCGACAGCAGGACCACCTGAACGGTCGTGCTCGCGAGCAGCAGGCGGATGCGGATCGATGTGCGGGGCGAAGGCAGTTTCAAGCAGGGTTTCCGGCTCTGGATCGCAGCTGATCAACGCCCGCGATCGCCATGGCGTCAAAGTGCCGGCTATGCCTTCGCGTGATCTCAGGCGCAGGCTGACCGGCAGGATGGCGCCGAGTATAGGGGGCTTTGCCCGTTTTGGGCACAGGTTACATCAAATCGACATAAGGCGCCGCACGCGACCGTACCGCGGGGCGGGCCGGGTGTGCCGCTGGTCGCGCCGGGTCAGCGAGCGGCCAGCTTTCGGACCGACGCGGCCGCATCGACGGCGCCGCTGCGCGCAAAGGATTCGACGTTGTCCTCGATCCGGTCCGGATCGTACAGATAGTTGACCATGATCCCCCAGGACTGGCCGAGACCCTTTTCCGATCCGTCGGCCAGCCAGTGCAGGCGCTCGATGCGCGCGCCATTGCCAAGGTGAAATCGCGCCACCGGATCGGCCGGTTGCTCGCCCGAGCGTGCGCTCAGAAGATAATGTGCAGCGGTCCGGAGCAGGGGTTCGCGTAACGCGCGGGCGAGCGCATCGTCCCGGTCGGGTGGCAGTGTGCCCGCGAGTACCTCTTGCAGGATGGGTGAGTGCGGACCGTCCACACCCGCTTCGGACAGCCGTTTCCAGTCGGCTGACGTGAATCCTGCGGTGACCTGGTCGGCATGCGCGCCCGCCCAGCGCGACAGACCGGGAATCGGCGACAGCGTCGCGAAGGTCTTCAGGTGCGGAAAGTCCCGCTTCAGGTCGTCGACGACCCGTTTGAGCAGGAAGTTGCCGAAGGACACGCCGCGCAAGCCAGGCTGGGTGTTGCTGATCGAATAGAAGATCGCGGTGGTCGCCCCGGCGGTGTCCAAGACCGGTGCGCTCTCGTCGAGCAGTTTCTGGACGTTGTCGGCGAGATCCTCGAGAAGCGCGACCTCGACGAAGATCAGCGGCTCCATTGGCATGCGCGGGTGGAAGAAAGCGTAGCAGCGCCTGTCCGAATCCAGCCGGTTCTTCAGGTCCCCCCAGGACGCGATTTCATGCACCGCCTCGTATTGGACGATCTTCTCGAGCAGCGCCGCGGACGAATTCCACGTGAGACGCGACAGTTCGAGGAAACCGACATCGAACCAGGCCGACAGGCGGGCCTCGAGCTCCCTGTCGAGCGCCTTGAGGTCAGCGTCGTCGCGAAGATATCGGATCAGATCCGCCCGCAGGTCGACCAGGAACTTGACGCCCTGCGGGATCGCGTTGAACTGTGTCAGTATGCGGATACGCGAGGATCGCATCGCGGCGCGCAGCCCGGCTTCCGCATCCCACTGCCCGGCAGTGCCGATCGAGGCCTGATACTGTTCATGCGCCTGCGCGATGCGGACCGGGTCCGGACCGAACTCGAGCGCGATCATCCGCAGAAAGGCCCGTCGTCCGTCGTCATCCAGTTCGAGATAACTGTGCGCCAGTCGGGCGGCGCGCTGGCGGGTCGACACTTCTCCACCCAGGCTCTCCGCGCACTCCTGCAACTGCTGTCGAATCCGTGCAAGTGTCTTTTCCGGGGTCTCGGCGCCCAGACCTGTCGCGCTGGCGACGATCTCACGCACCTTGGAGAGACTGCGCGCTACGAGTCCGTTGGGCATGATCGATCTTCCTGCAAACGAAGCGGGTGAATCCGCTTGGCCGATGATCATGCCAGACCGGAATCGATTGCGTAAGTTGCGCGCCCGGTATCATGCGCTCGGATGTGCCGATCGATGTCCGAGTGCGGGGTTCGAATCATGGATGAACGAAATCTGCTGCGAATGCTGGCGGTCGCGCTGGGCGCGCTGGTGTTCATCGTACTCGGGCTGTTCGAGTGGTGGTCGCCTGCGTCGGGTGGTTCGGTCGGCATGGTGGGCTCGGTCGGCGCGATGCTGTTGTTGTCCGCAGGGTTTGCGCTGGCGGCCCGGGAAGTGATCGGCCGCGGGGTCGCGGCCCTGGCGGCAGAGCAACACCGGCAGCTCGACGATGCGGAGCAGGCGCTGGTCGCGAGCGAGACGCGCTTGCGTCTGGCGATGCATGCGACCGGACTGGGCTTGTGGGATTACCGGCCCGGACACGAAAGTGTGGGCAGCAATGACGAAGTGGCGTTGCTGCTCGGTTACGAACCGGCCGGGTTCTGCGAGACCCGGTCGGCTTTCGTGGAACGCCTGCATCCTGATGACAGGCATGCCGTGCGGGCCCGCTTTCGCGCGTATCTCGACGGGGCGCAGCAGGACTATTTGAGCGAGTTCCGGATGCGAACCCGCAGCGGCGAGTATCGCTGGTTCCGTTCGGTCGGCCAGGTCGTCGAGCGCGATGCGCGGGGCGGGCCGGCCAGAGTGGTGGGCACCTATCTGGACATCACCGCGCAGGTGGAGGCGATGCGCCGGCTGTCCGAACTGTCGGCGCGCCTGCTGGCAGTGCAGGAGCAGGAGCGCAGCCGTCTTGCGCGCGAGCTGCACGACGAGATCGGCCAGCAGCTGACTGCGATCAGGTTCAATCTGCATGCGATCGGCGCAGCCCGGGATGCAGAGGCTCAGTCGCTCCGGCTTGCCGATTGCGTGGCCATCCTCGATCAGACGCTGGATCGTGTTCGAGCACGTGTTCTCGATCTGCGCCCGCCGATGCTCGACGACATGGGGCTCGGTGCGGCCCTGGACTGGTATTGCCGGCGACAGGAGGAGCGCGCCGGCGTGTGCATCCTGCTGGAGGGCGCCGAATCGCTCGGGCGGCTGGACGAACCGGTGGAGATCACCGCGTTCCGCGTGGTGCAGGAGGCGGTCAGCAACGCACTGCAGCATGGAGGGGCGGATCAGGTGACGGTCGGGTTGCGGGTCGATAATGGGGCGTTCCACATCGAAGTGAGCGATACCGGACGAGGCTTCGATGTCAACCGGGCGACAACGCGGGCCGCACGCGAGGGTTACGGATTGATTGCGATGCGCGAGCGCGTGGCCTTGCTCGGAGGAGCCTTCGCGCTGTCGTCCGAACCGGGAACGGGGGTGCGCATCGCAGTACGCCTGCCCCTGGCGGTCAAATCACGGGCGGGAGGGGAGGACGTGCAGTCATGACCGTGCGGGTGCTGCTGGTCGATGATCACGCCCTGGTGCGACGTGGCCTGCGCGCACTGATCGAGGGCTTCGACGGATTCGAAGTGGTCGGCGAGGCGGCCGACGGTCGCGACGCGCTGCGGCTGGTCCGGTCTGCCAGTCCCGCGATCGTGGTCATCGACGTCACGATGCCGGGGCTGAACGGTCTGGATGCGACCGCGCGCATCGTCAAGGCTGTTCCGGACTGCGCCGTGCTGGTGCTGTCCATGCATTCGGCCGATCACTATGTCATCGAGGCGCTGCGGGCGGGCGCGTCCGCCTACGTGATCAAGGATGCGGCACCCGAAGCCCTGGAGGCGGCGATGCGTCGCGTGGCCCGGGGCGGACGCTACCTGTCGCCACCGTTGTCGCCGGCATTGTTCGACCGCGCGGCGAAAACCCCGGCGGGCGAACCCGGCGACCGCAACGTGTTGCTGACCAGTCGCCAACGCGAGATCCTGCAACTGATCGCCGAAGGCGGTTCCACCCGCGAGATCGCCGAGCGCCTGCACATCAGCGTGAAGACGGTGGAGACCCATCGCGCACAACTGATGCAGCGGCTCGGAATATTCGATGTCGCCGGTCTCACGCGCCATGCAATCCGCTGCGGGCTGGTCTCGCTCGACATCTGAAAGCCGTCGGGCCGCGGCAGGATTTCACGACTTCGTATATTCCCCTATGTCATTTCCCGGGTCGTTGATGCATGATTCCGCTGTATCTGAAGAGGTTATGCCAAATGGGCCTGTTGTCCGAACATCCGATCAGGAATAAGACCGTCGATCGCTCACTGCGGGTGATCATCGCCGCTCCGGAGGGGCTGTGCAACTGGATCGACAGTGCGCTCGAGCGGATCGCGCCGCAGATCCAGCTGGTCGGTCGGGCGGAGAGCGAGAGTGCCGCGATACGCCTGTATTTCAGGGTCAGACCCGACGTCGCGGTGCTCGACACCCGTCTTGCCGTGAGCGAGCCGGCACGGCTGATCGGCATGCTGAAACGGGTCGCGCCAGAGTTGCGGATCATCTCGGTCGTACCTTCGCTCGATTCGATGCCCGCGCGCGCTGCCCGTGCGCTCGGCGCGAATGTCATTACGACCGAGGCCGATCTTCCATTCGCGCTGGCCGGTATGATCGACCGATCTTGAGGCGCAGCTCGGCCGGTTGCGCGCTCAGGATTTGGGCAGGCGGCCGAGCATCCAGACGCCCACGACGACCATCGGGACGCACAGCCATTGTGCGGTCGACAGCCCGAGCGTGAGCGTACCGAATATGCCCGGATCCGGAGTGCGGAAGAATTCGGCGCCGAAACGCAGCACGCCGTAGCCGACCAGAAATGCCGCCGATACCGCACCGACCGGCCGCGGTCGGGCGGCGTAGAGCCACAGGATCAGGAACAGCACCAGGCCCTCGCCCGCGGCCTGATAGAGCTGTGACGGATGGCGCGGAATCCCATCCACCCATGGGAACACCATCGCCCAAGGCAGATCCATGCTCACCGGGCGTCCCCACAGTTCTCCGTTGATGAAATTGCCGATGCGACCGGCCGCAAGGCCGGTCGGTACCAGTGGTGCGATGAAGTCGGTGACCGCCCAGAACCCCCTGCCGTGCTTGCGGCCATACAGCCACATCGCAACCAGGACACCCAGGAAACCGCCGTGAAAGCTCATTCCGCCCTTCCAGATCGCGACAATCTCGAGCGGATTGGCAAGATAGTAGGCCGGCTGAAAGAAGATGACCTCGCCGAGGCGCCCGCCCACGACCACGCCGAGTACGCCATACAGCAACAGGTCGTCGATCGCTTTCGCATCCCAGCCCAGTTCGGGTCTGCGCCGGGCGTGAAGACGCCCGAGCACCACGAAAAGTACGAAGGCGGCCATGTACATCAGACCGTACCAGTGGATCGAAATCGGACCGAGGGAGACTGCAACCGGGTCGAACTGGGGATGGGTCAGCATGGACGATCTTCGGGCGCTATTGTGTGATTACTCGAACTGGGTGCGAAACCTGTCGAACTCACCGCGCAGGCGGTCGATATCCTCGCGCAGGCGTCTGAGCTCTTCTTCGATTTCGGCATTGCGTCCGCGTGACCCGGCCGCGGGCGGCGTTGCGCCGCTGGCGGCCGCTTCGGCAAGGGCCTCGAACTGTGCCTCGCCGCCGAGCAGGTGGGCGTAGCGGGTCTCCTTCGTACCCGGTGCCCGCGGCAGCGGTGCGGCCATGGGGGGGTACTTGTCGCACAGGTGTTCGAGCGCCGTCTCGACCGCCGCGATGTCCGCGAACGCGTGCATGCGCTCGCTGCGCTGCCGGATTTCGCCGGCCGTCTGGGGGCCGCGAAGCAGAAGCGTCGTCAGCACCGCCTGTTCGGCCGGTGGCAGCGAATGGCGCAACCGGACCAGGTGCTCGTATTTCGGGACCCGTGCACTGGCCGAGTCGCGACGCGACACGAGCCTGCGCGCGATCAGGCTGTCTATCGCATCCTGGACGTCGGCCTCCGTCAGGTTCATGACCGGGTCGCGTCCGGTGAGCTGGTTGCAGCCGGTCTGGATCGCATTGATCGACATCGGATAGTTGTCCGGCGTGACGAAGCCCTTCTCGATGAGTACGCCGAGGACCCGGATCTCGTCCGGGCGGAGGTCGAATCCGCCCTCGGTGTTGCGGTCGCCCTGTTCAGTGGTTTCGGTCATGAATTCTCTGGGTGTGCGGGCGCTGGTTGGCCCGCTTATACTGAGCATCACCTGCCGATGATAGCCGAGTCCGGTTAGAATTCCCGCCTCCGCAAGCAGATTTCCGCATCCCGAAGAATCGAGGTCAACATGCCCCAATATCGATCCCGCACGTCAACCGCCGGTCGCAACATGGCCGGGGCCCGCGCCCTGTGGCGCGCCACAGGCATGAAGGACGGCGACTTCGAAAAGCCGATCATCGCGATCGCCAACAGCTTCACGCAGTTCGTGCCCGGCCACGTGCACCTCAAGGATCTCGGTCAGATGGTCGCGCGCGAGATCGAGGCCGCGGGCGGGGTCGCCAAGGAGTTCAGCACCATCGCGGTCGACGACGGCATCGCGATGGGGCATGGCGGCATGCTGTATTCCCTGCCGTCGCGCGAGTTGATCGCCGACAGCGTCGAGTACATGGTCAATGCTCACACCGCCGATGCACTGGTGTGCATCTCCAACTGCGACAAGATCACGCCGGGCATGCTGATGGCCGCGCTGCGCCTGAACATTCCGGCGATCTTCGTGTCGGGCGGTCCGATGGAGGCCGGCAAGGTGAAGTGGGAGAACAAGGTGATCGCGATCGACCTGGTCGACGCGATGGTCAAGGCCGCCGACAGCGCCTGCTCGGACGAGGAAGTGGCCGAGATCGAACGCTCCGCCTGTCCGACCTGCGGGTCGTGCTCCGGCATGTTCACCGCCAACTCGATGAACTGCCTGACCGAGGCACTTGGCCTGTCGCTGCCGGGTAACGGCACCGTGCTCGCGACGCACGCGGACCGCGAGCAGTTGTTCCTGCGCGCCGGGCGCACGATCGTCGACATGGCACGGCGGTATTACGAGCACGACGACGCCTCCGTGCTTCCGCGTTCGATCGCCAACTTCAAGGCTTTCGAGAATGCGATCACGCTGGATGTGTCGATGGGCGGATCGACCAACACCGTGCTGCACCTGCTCGCAGCTGCGCGCGAGGGCGAGGTCGATTTCACGATGAAGGACATCGACCGCATCTCGCGCAAGGTGCCCTGCCTGTGCAAGGTCGCGCCGGCGGTCGCCAACGTCCATATCGAGGATGTGCACCGGGCCGGCGGCATCATGGGAATTCTCGGCGAACTCGACCGAGCCGGCCTGCTGCATCGGGAAGTGTCGACCGTGCATGCGAGCACCATGGGCGACGCATTGCGTCGCTGGGACGTGATGCAGGCGGACGACAAGGCTGTGTTCGAGTTCTACCGCGCCGCGCCGGGCGGCGTTCCGACGCAACAACCCTTCTCGCAGGATCGACGCTGGAACGAACTCGACACGGATCGCACCACGGGCGTGATCCGTGATCGTGCCAATGCGTTCAGCCAGGACGGCGGACTCGCGGTGCTTTACGGCAACATCGCGGAGAACGGCTGCATCGTGAAGACGGCCGGCGTGGATGAATCGATCTGGACCTTCTCCGGGCGGGCGCGGGTGTTCGAGAGCCAAGAGGCGGCGGTGAAGGCGATTCTGGCCGACGAGGTCGTGGCCGGTGACGTCGTGATCATCCGTTACGAAGGGCCGAAGGGCGGGCCGGGCATGCAGGAGATGCTCTACCCGACCAGCTACCTCAAGTCCAAGGGCCTGGGCAAGGTCTGTGCCCTGCTGACCGACGGGCGCTTCTCGGGGGCGACGTCCGGCCTGTCCATCGGGCATGCCTCGCCCGAAGCGGCCTGTGGGGGCGCAATCGGTCTGGTGGAAGAGGGCGATACGATCGAGATCGACATTCCCACCCGTCGCATCCATCTCGCCGTATCCGATGAGGTGCTCGCCCAGCGGCGTGCGGCGATGGATGCGCGCGGCGACAAGGCCTGGAAACCGACCGACCGTGAGCGCGTCGTGTCGGCTGCGCTGCAGGCCTATGCGGCTCTGACCACCAGTGCCGACACCGGTGCGGTACGTGACGTCACGCAGGTGCAACGTTGATCGATTCGGGTGCGCTCGCCGCCTTTGTTGACCGCCCTGGCGGGCCCCCTCTACTATGCTCGCATGGATACTGAACTCGCCAATCTCGAAAACCGGCTCGAGCAGCTGATCGGGCTCTACGAGTCTCGCAAGGTCGAGATGCGTGGGCTGCGCGAGCGTCTCGCGGCGCTCGAACTCGACAACCGCAGGCTGAAGGAGAAGCTCGGTTTCGCTACCGAGAAACTCGAGTCCCTGCTCGACCGTATGCCGGAAGCCTGACATGCACAACGACATGCTCGACATCAAGCTGCTGGGCCGCGAGTACCGGGTGGCATGCAAGCCGGAGGAACGCGATGCGCTGCTCGAGGCGGTCGCGTATCTGGACCAGAAACTGCGCGATGCCGCCGTCAAGACTAACGCGTCCGGCGAGAAACTCGCGATCATGACTGCACTGAACGTCACGCACGAGTTTCTGGCATTCCAGCGTTCCGGCGGGTTTGACATGCCGGCCTTGAAGCGTAGAATCGATTTCATGAATGCACGCCTTGACGGGGTACTCGCCCAGCAGGAAAAGCTGTTCTGACAGCTTCCGAGGGTGGGTGGCAAGGTGGGCAAGTATCAATCCCCTGCAGTGTACGTCGAAGCCGTAGATTCCTTGAACCAATGTCGAGAGACATGGTTGCCGACCAATGAAACCGTTGGTGTGCACGCCCCTCGCCGGGTGAGCCTGATACGGACGGGACGCGACCACCCTGAACCACCGGTTCAGGATGCCCGGCGGAGGCGGCACAGGCGGGGGGCCAAATCGGGCCGATGAGCCCACATTCAAGGCGCGGACGAGTCCGCGCCTTAATTTTTTGCGCGCGTTCGTGAACCGTGGCGGTTCCGTGGATGGACACTCGATCGTATGGCGTTCGATCTTTGGTGGATGAGCTATCTCGCGCTGGGCGCGTTCATCGGGTTCTTTTCGGGTCTGCTCGGTGTCGGTGGCGGCGGGATGATGGTGCCGGTGCTGGCGACGCTGTTCGTCGCACAGGGATTTCCGATGGACAAGGTCGTCCATCTCGCACTCGGTACGTCGATGGCCGCGATCGTGATGACGTCGATCGCCAGTTTGCGGGCGCATCATCGCCACAAGGCGGTGCGCTGGGACATCGTCAGGGCGATCACCCCGGGCGTGGTCGTCGGCACCTTCGCGGCGACCTTCATCGCATCCCGCGTGCCGTCGGAGCCGCTGGCGATCTTCTTTGCCGGCTTCATGGCCTTGATGTCGATTCAGATGCTGGCCAACGTCAAACCGAAGCCGTCGAGAAACCTCCCGGGCCCGGTGGGGATCAGCGCCGTCGGTGGCGGCATCGGCATCGTATCGGCGCTGGTCGCGATCGGTGGCGGATCGCTGTCGGTTCCGTTCATGACCTGGTGCAACGTGAAGGTCCATCAGGCGATCGGCACGTCCGCCGCGATCGGCTTGCCGATCGCGCTGGCCGGCACCATTGGCTACCTGGCCAATGGCTGGAGTGCGACCGGCATGCCGTCATTCAGCTTCGGTTTCATCTACCTGCCGGCACTCGTGTTCGTGAGTCTGGCGAGCATTTTTACGGTGCCGGTGGGTGCGGGCCTCGCGCACAGCTTGCCGGTGGCGACACTGAAACGCGTTTTCGCCTGCGTGCTGATGCTGCTGTGTGCGAAGATGCTGCACACGATCTTCTTCTGATGTCCGGTCATGTGCTACCGGTCGATTCGTTGCCGCACGTCATGGACCCGATTCGTCCTCTTCCAGCGCCGCTTCCGACATCAGACCGTCCATCAACTGCGCAAGGTTGAACCGCATCATGGCGATGTAGGTTCCGGCCGGACCGTCCGGTCCGGACAGTGCGTCCGAGTAGAGCTTTCCGCCGAGACCTGCGCTGCCCTCGCGTGCGATGCGTTCGATCAGCCGCGGGTCGCTGATGTTCTCGACGAAAACGACCGGTGCTTTCTCCCGCCGGAGTTGCCGGATCAGCCGCGCGATGCCGGCCGCCGAGGGTTCGGATTCATGGCTTATTCCTGCAGCCGCGATCACGACGATTCCATAGGCTCGTCCGAAATACGCGAATGCATCGTGCGACGTCACCAGCTTGCGCCTCGACGCCGGAAGCACTGACAGCGTGCTGCGGATCTCGGCATCGAGCGCCGCGAGTGCCTGGTCGTAGGCCTCGGCGCGGCGGCGGTAGACGTCGGCCCTGGACGGATCCGCTTGAGCGAACGCGCGGGCGATGTTGCGCGCATACACGCGCGCATTCGCGACGTCCTGCCAGGCGTGCGGATCGCCGGGCCCATGGTCATGTCCCGCGTGTGCCTGTCCGTAGGCATTCTCGATCGCGTCGATGCCCTCGCTGACGATAACGACGCGACCGGACCGTCCGGTCGAGCTCGCCACTCGCTCGAGCCAGGTATCGAACCCCAGCCCATTCACGATCACGAGGCCTGCCTCACCGATCAGGCGTGAATCGGAGGGCCTCGGCTGGTAGCCATGGGCATCCTCGTCCGGGCCGATCAGACTGATGACCCGAATGTCGTCACCGCCGATCTGCCGCGCGAGATCACCCAGAATGCTGAAACTGGTGACCACGGTCAGTGGCTCGGAACGTGCCGACAGCGTGGTCGCGTTGAGGCCGAGCGCGAGGATCAGCAGAAAGGTTTTGAACAGGGGGGGTATTTTGATCATGACTTCGACGTAGTGGGTGTCTAGGAGGCTGTCGGACTTGAGGCTGATCTACTGCGCCGGTGGGAGAAGCGGTCCATATCTGCCCGATTTTTCGTTGCATAGAACCACTATGCGCCTCAAAATCGACCAGATCTGTCCTCGCTTTCCCACCCGGCTCGTGACGATCGCTCAAGTCCGACAGCCTCCTAGGCTTCCAGATGCGGGCGACGGTGGAGCCGGGCGCCAAACAGACCGCCGGGTGCGAGCGCGAGCGAGATCAGATAGAACAGGCCGGCCGAGAACACGATCGCCGGGCCGGCCGGTACGTCGGCGTGAAATGAGGCGAGCAGGCCGATCAGACCGCTCCCGAATGCGATCACGACCGCCAGCGCCAGCATCGTGCCCAGGCGGCGTGCCCACAGGCGGGCGGCAGCGGCCGGCAGAATCATGATGCCGACTGCCATCAGTGTGCCGAGCGCATGGAAGCCGCTGACCAGATTCAGGACCACCAGAACCAGAAAGCCGTAATGCGCGACCGGGCTGAGACGGCTCACGCCGCGCAGGAACGACGGGTCGAAGCATTCCACGACCAGTGGGCGGTAGATCAGCGCCAGCGCGAACACGGTGACGGTCGTGATCGCCGCGATCAACAGCAGCGATGCGTCGTCCAGTCCCAGCACCGAACCGAACAGCACATGCAGCAGGTCGAGATTGCGGCCGCGCAGGGAGACGATGAGCACCCCGGCCGCGAGCGACATCATATAGAAGGCGGCCAGGCTCGCATCTTCCTTCAGCACCGACGAGCGCGCCACCAGGCCGGCCGCCATCGCGACCACCACGCCGGCGATCAGTCCGCCGATCGTCATGGCGCCCAGCGACAGGCCGAAGGCCAGATAGCCGAGTGCGGCCCCGGGCAGGATCGCGTGCGACATCGCATCGCCCATCAGGCTCATCCGCCGCAGCAGCAGGAAAAGACCGATCGGTGTCGCCCCGAGCGCGAGCGCCAGGCAACCCGCCAGCGCGCGACGCATGAACTCGAACTCGAAAAAGGGGCCGATCAGCCCCTCCATCATCACATCGCCTCCTGTTCAGGATGGCGATGACAGACCGGCGCATCCTCATCGACCCACTCCGCGAGCGTGCGGGCCCGGGTCAGTCTGTCCGCGGTCAGGACTTCAGCCGTCGGACCACAGGCAATCACCTCGCGCGCAAGCAGCAGGCATTCCGGAAAATAGCGGCGGATTCGTTCGAGATCGTGCAGGACCGCGAGAATCGTCCGGCCCTGAGCATGCCAATCCAGGATCAGCGCGATCAGGTCGTCGGTGGTGCGGCTGTCGATCGCGTTGAAGGGCTCGTCCAGCAGCAGCAGGTCGCAGTCCTGCAGCATCAGCCGCGCGAACCGGGCCCGTTGCAATTGCCCGCCGGACAATGTGCCGATCGGTCGTTGTTCCAGTCCGTGCAGACCGACCTGGTGCAAGGTCTCGCGCACCCGGTTGCGTTCGCTGCGGGCGAGCCCACCGAAGCCGCCGATGCTCCGCCACAGTCCCATTGCGACCATGTCGAACACGCTCACCGGAAAACTGATATCCAGCTCGCTGCGCTGGGGCAGATACGCGACGCGCGCCTGCGCGATGCCCAGTTCGAAGCCGCCCTGCAGCGGCCGGATCTCGCCGGTCAGGGCCTTCAGAAGCGTGGATTTTCCGGCACCGTTCGGGCCGGCGACCGCGACCAGCGAGCCGCGCGCGATCGTGCCGTCGAGGTGATGGACGGCCGGATGACGGTCGTATCCGAGGGTCAGGTTGCTGAACCGTATCGCAGCCGGCGGCATGTCCCGTCTCATGCCAGCGCCCAACCGACGATCAGCCATAACAGCAGCGATACCGCCGCCGCGATCGCCAGTCGCCAGGATGCGCCGCCGGTCAACACCGAATATGCGACGTCCGGCAGGCCGCCGTGCGCCGGGTGGTGATGAGGATGCGCCTGGGCGGGTGAGATCTTGGTGGTCGTCATGATTGTGGGCGAATGCTTCAGGGTCGCCTGCGAGGCCGGCTGCGCTGTTGGGACAGCCCGATCCGGGGTCGAAGGGCACGTCTGGATTTCGAACCGTGGTTCTGCGGCGGATTTGTATTCGAGAATGCAACATTGTAGCATTCGCTCGGAATTGCATCGACGATTGCTCGGAGCGACCGCAGCATGCGATGCCAATCTCGACCCTGAACGCCCACCTGGAGGCCCCCGTCAATGTCCAAACCTTTGAATCTACCGTCGCTGGGCTGCGGCTCCGGTGCGTTCTTCAAGCCAGTCATTGCCAGTATGGCGCTGGCCTTCGCAACGGCAGTCGGGGCGCAGCAGGGTGCGCATGAGCATGGCGTGGCCGAACTGCGGGTCGCGCTCGAATCATCGACGCTGTTGATAGAATTCGACAGTCCGCTGGACGGCATCGTAGGGTTCGAGCACGCACCGAGCACCGATCAGCAACGCGAGGCGTTGCTGCAGGCCGAACGCAGTCTGCAGGAATTCACGCCGCTCTTCACGCTGCCTGCGGCCGCCGGCTGTGTACTCGCCGACGTTCAGCTGGAGTCGCCCTATCCGCAGGGCGACGACGATCACGACGAGCACGATCACGACGAGCACGATCACGACGAGCACGATCACGACGAGCACGATCACGACGAGCACAGGCACGACGAGGCGGATGCCCATGCCGATCTGTATGTCGTGTATCAGTTCGAATGCGCCAATCCGGCTTCACTCGACCGGCTCGATGTGAGACTGTTCGACGCGTTTCCGCGTCTGCAGACCGTTCGTGCCGCAGTCGCGTCACCGCAGGGGCAGAGCGCGGTCCGCATCGACCGCGCGTCCCCGTCGCTTCGTCTGCAGGGCCGGTGAAGCGTCTTCATGTCTGAGCACGTACCCACACCGGCCGTCGAATTGACCGACGTCCGTTTTCGCTGGGCGCGGGGCGCCGACGTGTGTCTGGACGTGCCGACCTTCAGTGTCGGCACGGGCGAACGCGTCTTCCTCCACGGGGCGAGCGGCAGCGGCAAGTCGACGCTGCTGTCGCTGGTCGCCGGTGTGATCGCGCCGGAGCAGGGGCAGGTCCGGGTCCTGGGGCAGAATCTGGCCGCGATGAGCACCGCTGCGCGTGACCGGTTTCGCGCGGCGCACATCGGTTTCATCTTCCAGTTGTTCAACCTGATTCCGTATCTGTCGGCCCTGGACAACATCCTGTTGCCCTGTCGCTTTTCGGCGGAGCGGGCGGTACGGCTGCAGAGCTCGCCACGGGACGAAGCCCTGCGTCTGGCGGATCGGCTCGATCTCGATCGGGCATTGCTCGTCCGTTCGGCGGCGGAGCTGTCGGTCGGACAGCAACAGCGCGTGGCGGCCGCGCGGGCGTTGATCGGCCGGCCCGGCATGATCATTGCGGACGAGCCGACTTCCGCGCTGGATGCGGATCGGCAGCAGGCCTTTCTCGATCTGTTGTTGAGCGAATGCGAAGGCGTCGGAACGACGCTGCTGTTTGTCAGCCACGACCACAGGCTTGGCGAACGATTCGCGCGTACGGTCGAACTGGGCGCGATCAACCGCATGACGGCGGGTGCGGCATGACCCCGTTGTGGCATCTGACCTGGCGCAGCATTGGGAACCGGCGTCTGACCGTCGGCCTGACCGCGCTCGCGGTGGCCCTCGCGGTCGCGATGCTGCTCGGGGTAGAGCGCTTGCGCAACGACGCGCGTGAAGGATTTGCGCAGACGCTCTCCGGAACCGACCTGGTCATCGGCGCCCGCAGCGGACCGGTGCAACTGCTGCTCTATGCGGTCTTCCATATCGGCGATCCGACCAACAACGTGTCATGGGACAGCATCCGGCAGATCGCGGCGCACCCGCAGGTCGATTGGCTGGTGCCGATCTCGCTCGGTGACTCGCATCACGGTTTTCGCGTGGTGGGTACGAGCACGGATTTCTTCAGGCATTATCGTTACGCGCGCGACCGCAATCTTGCTTTCACCGACGGTGCGGCCTTCGAAGGACTCTTCGACGCGGTGGTCGGCGCCGAGGTGGCCGCTCGCCTCGGCTATCGGGTCGGACAGTCCATCGTCGTCAGTCATGGTGCGGGCGACGTGAGTTTCGCGACGCATGACGACAAGCCATTCACGATCGTCGGCATTCTGGCGCGGACCGGCACGCCGGTGGACCGGTCGGTGCTCGTGAGTCTGGAGGCGATCGAGGCGATTCACGTCGATTGGGCGGGCGGGGCGCGCATGCCCGGCGTCTCCATACCCGCCGCGCATGTGCAGCGTTTCGACCTGACCCCCAGGGAGGTGACCGCCGCGCTGGTCGGGCTCGAGTCGCGGGTGGCGGTGTTTCGGGTGCAGCGTTTCGTGAATGCGTTTCCGGACGAGCCGCTGCTGGCGATTCTCCCGGGTGCAACCCTGCAGCAATTGTGGAGTCTGATTTCTGTTGCCGAGCGCGCCCTGATGGTGGTATCGGCGGTGGTGGTGCTGGTCGGGCTGGCGGGACTGGTCGCGGTCGTGGTGGCGAGTCTGGGCGAGCGCCGGCGAGAACTGGCGATCCTGAGGGCGATGGGGGCCAGCCCGCGGCAGGTGTTTCTGTTGCTGGCACTGGAGAGTCTGGTCATCAGCCTGATCGGCTGCATCGCCGGCCTCGCGCTGGTGCAGGGCGTGTCGCTGCTGGTCGGACCGTGGCTGGCCGCACAGCATGGACTGTTGCTGAGCACCGGCATGCCGGCAACGGGAGAATGGGTGCTGCTCGGGAGCGTGATGATCGCGGCGTTCCTGGCCAGTCTGGTGCCGGGGTTTCGTGCCTACCGCTATTCGCTGGCCGACGGCATGACGATCAGAATCTGAGGATGAATGAGCTTGAACCGTACAAAAAATTTGCTGATGGCCGGCTTGCTGGTTTGCCTGGCAGGCGTAATTACGCCCGCTACGGCGCAGGATGCGCCGCCTCCTGCGGACGGGGCGTTCCAGATCGGTGACACGCTGGCCGCAGGCGATGGCGCGACCAGCGACGGGTTCCAGGAGATCAGCTGGGACGATCTGATTCCGCCCGACTGGCTGCCGGAGGACCTGTTCGCGGGGCTGTTCGACGATGCGAACATGGATGCCCTCGATGACTACGACCCGCGGGCGGTCGAGATCATGGAGAAGATCCGGGAGATGTGGGACAGCGCCCCGGTCGTGGACCGCTTCGACGGCAGGCGCATCCGCATTCCGGGCTTCGTGGTGCCGCTGGAGAGCGACGGCCAGAACATCCATGAGTTCCTGTTGGTGCCGTATTTCGGCGCGTGCATCCACGTGCCGCCGCCGCCGGCCAACCAGCTCATCCATGTCATGCCGGACAGCGAGATTCCGGCCGCCTGGAACATGGTGCCGGTCTGGGTGAGCGGCGTCCTGACCGTCGCACGCTTCAACTCCGAACTGGGCTCGGCCGGCTACCAGATGCGCGGCATTCGGGTCGAAGAGTACAAGGAATAGCGCACCGCCGAGCTTGCGCTTTTGGTGTATGTGACCGAGGCGGCGTCCGACAGCCTGCTCGAATGCCTGATTCTGCTTGGCACATGCGCACGGCGGCGGCTTGACCCGCGACGGCGTGGTCGGACTGGTGATGACCTACAACCTGAGCCGGGGCGGCGCTGATCAGGCCAGGCTGCGTCGGGCCGCCGAAACCGCCAACGAAGGCATGGACTTGCGCGAGAAGGTCTGTCGCGACGTTCGGCAATCCTTGTCGATCGCTTACAACGACGTCAGTCGCCTGAACGAGCAACTCGGCTATCTGGCGCAGCACCGACGGTCGTCCGAGCGAACGCGCCAGGCCTACCGCCAGCAGTTCGACATCGGGCAGCGCACGCTGCTCGATCTGCTCGACACCGAGAACGAGTTCTCCGAGGCGAGCCGTGCCTATGTCGGCGCGCTCCATGATCAACTCGTGGCCGAGGCGCGTTCGCTGGCCGAGATGGGACGTCTGATGCGTGCGCTGGATGTGGCCCGGGAGGATCTGCCGACCCCGGCAGATCTCGGCCAGCAACGCGGCGCGATCGATCCGGATTCGATCTGCCCGCCAGAGGCGCCGGAACCGTTGCGGATCGACAAGGAGGCGGTGTTCGCGGAGGCGATGCGCGCAATGAGTCGCTGACGCGCCTGAGGCTGCGCTCGAGTCGATCTCGGCACTTCCCCGAAAGTGGTTCGCGCTGCGGCCGGCCGCCCCGATCCGATACAATCCGGCTCATGATGAAGACCATCCAGAACAGCGACGATCCTGACCGCACGATGCCTCTGGGCCGGCCGGTGTCCTACCGTGACAGCTATGCACCGGAGTTGCTGTTTCCGATCGCGAGGCAGACCAAGCGTGACGAGCTCGGCCTTTCCGGGGGCGCATTGCCGTTTCACGGTGTGGACCTCTGGAATGCGTACGAGGTGTCCTGGCTGGATGGGCGCGGCAAGCCGGTCGTCGCGCTGGGGCGCTTCGAAGTGCCTGCCGACTCCCCGTGTCTGGTCGAATCGAAGTCGCTCAAGCTCTATCTGAACTCCTTCAACCAGACCCGGTTTGTGGATATCAGTGGTGTTCGGGATGTGATTGCGCGTGACCTGTCCGTCGCCAACGGCGCGCGCGTGGACGTCGAACTGACCTCGCTGTCGGCACGGCCGGTGCGCAGGGTGGGTTATCCGGACGGCGTGCTGCTCGACGAGCTGGATGTCGAGATCCGGACCTATCAGCCCGACCCGTCGCTGCTCAGTTGCGACCCGGGCGGCGAAGCGGTGACCGAAACGTTGTTCTCGCACTTGCTGAAGTCCAACTGCCTCGTCACCGGACAGCCCGACTGGGGATCGATCTTCGTCCGCTACCGGGGCGCGCGAATCGACCGTGAAGGGCTGCTTCGCTACATCGTGTCCTTTCGCGGGCACGACGAGTTTCACGAGCAATGCGTCGAGCGGATCTTCTGCGACATCCTGAGGCGCTGTTTGCCGGTGCAACTGATGGTGTGGGCGCGCTACACCCGCCGCGGCGGTCTGGACATCAACCCGTACCGCACGACCGAACCCGCCGGAGCGGTGGACGACCAGTTCGAGGTGCGTCAGTAGTGGCGCTTCGCGTCGCCACGGTCGACGGCGTCGCGTGAGCGACACATTCCGCGGTCAACCCTTTGCGGGGCTGGTGCGTTGAAGTGGCAAGCCGGCTTGGTGCGACGATGTGACTCACTGCGGTTTTGCGCTTCAGACGGCGATCCGGTAGGCAAACTACCTTGCTTGGTTTAGTATCGTGTGCTCGCCACACTACTGTTGAGAGGATGACTATGAAGCTTTTCCTTACCGTCGCCGTCGCTGCCGGACTGCTCGCCGCGGCGCCTGCCTTCGCCGACGCTGATCTGGCCAAGGCCAAGAACTGCATGGCCTGTCATGCGGTTGACAAGAAACTGGTCGGCCCGGCCTACCAGGAAGTCGCGGCCAAGCGCGCCGATCAGGCCGATGCCGTCGAGTATCTGGCCAAGAAGATCAAGGCGGGCGGTTCCGGCGTCTATGGTCCGGTACCGATGCCGCCTAACCCGCAGGTCAGCGAGGAAGAGGCCGTCAAGCTCGCCGAATGGGTGCTGAGCCTGAAATGATGGGTCTCGCGGTCGCATCGACAGCATGACGCGACCCACGCGAAAAACCGGCCAAGGGCCGGTTTTTCGTTTCCGCCGATCGGGCTTCGTGGTGGCACTTCGGGCCGGGTTCGCCCCGGTCAGATCGCCCTGGGCGCCATGCCGATCAGCGTGCTCGCGTCGGCTGCCTGCATTGGGCGGGCGAAGTAATAGCCCTGCATCACGTCGCAGCCGAGCGCCTTCAGTGTCTTCGCCTGTTGTGCGTGTTCGACGCCCTCTGCGATGAGTTCCAGTCCGAAGCCCTTGGCGATGCCGGTGATGGCCGAGATGATCGGATTCGTCATCAAACCGTCCAGGTCGCGGACGAAGCTTCGATCTATCTTCAGTACGCTGACCGGAAGTTTCTGCAGATAGGCCAGCGCGGAATAGCCGGTACCGAAATCGTCTATTGCGACGCCGATGCCGGCGCTGCGCAGTTCGCGGACCTTGGCGGCCACGCCGGCGGTGTCCTGCATCATCATGCTCTCGGTGATCTCGAGCTCGACCTTGCTCGGCGGAAGGTCGTAGCGTTGAATGCAGTCGGTGACGAATTGCACGATGTCGCCGCGATCGAAGTCATGCGGAGCAAGATTGAGCGACATCTTCAGGTCGCAGTAACCGGCCTTTCGCCAACTGGCCAGTTGCATGCATGCGCCTTCCAGTACCCACCGGCTGATCTCGCCGATGAACCCGACCTCTTCGGCCACCGGGATGAATACGTCAGGGCCGATCAGACCGTTTTCCGGATGATTCCAGCGCAGCAGCGCCTCCATGCCGACCACGCGCTGCCTCGACAGGCTGACCTGCGGCTGGTAGTACAGTTCCAGCTGGTTGCGTTCGATAGCCATGCGCAGATCGTTCTCGACCGCAATGCGGCTCTGATGGTGTGTATTGAGTTCCGGGGCGAAGAAGCGGAATCCATTCTTGCCGGAACGCTTGACCTGGTACATTGCGATATCCGCGTGCTGGGTCAGGGCTTCCGCGGTCTGGCCGTCCGGGGGATAGATCGCGATGCCGACACTGGCGGTAGCACGAAAATCGCCGTGATCCAGCGGAAACGGATCCTCGAGGGCGAGCAGGATCTTGCGGGCGATGACCTCGGCGTCCTCGGGGCCGGCGATATCGGGAAGGAGTACCGTGAACTCGTCCCCTCCCAGTCGGGCCAGCGTGTCGCCGCGCCTCAGACTGTTGCTCAGTCGGGTTGCGATCCCGCGCAGCAGGGCATCGCCCTCGGCATGACCATAGGTGTCGTTGACGAGCTTGAAGCGGTCGACATCGACGAACATCACCGCAAGCGAGCCGCCCCGGCGCTGCGCCTGCACAATGGCGAGTTCCAGACGGTCCTTGAACAGGACCCGGTTGGGCAGCCGCGTCAGTTGATCGT
This sequence comes from Denitraticella aggregata, assembly GCF_048158365.1. Classification (NCBI taxonomy): domain Bacteria; kingdom Pseudomonadati; phylum Pseudomonadota; class Betaproteobacteria; order Rhodocyclales; family Zoogloeaceae; genus Denitraticella; species Denitraticella aggregata. The sequence goes on from NZ_JBLLNL010000001.1 coordinate 380,857, forward strand.
GATACGCCTGGAAACTGATGATCTCCTCGGCCCGCTTTCGATCCGAAATGTCGCGCGCCACGCCGTAGAGGCCGACGTAGCGGTTGGCGCCGCCGTCACGGCCAAGCATGGGAATGCCCTGCATCGCGACCGTGATGAAACCGGCCCCCCCTTCCGCCGGTGAGCGCCGAAGACGCAGTTCCACGCTGAAGCTGGACGACGGACTTTCGAGCTGGGCCTTGAGCAGACTCTGGATGCGATCGAGATCCTCGGGCATCACCAGCGACAGGAAGGGCCGCTTCAGCAACTGGTTGCGCTGATAGCCGAGCAGCCCCTCGATGCGCGGATTCAGATAGCTGAAGCGCGCCTGCGCGTCGATCGTGAAGATCAGGTCGGGCGAACTCTCCACCAGATAACGGTGCAGCCGCTCGGACGCTCTGAGCTTGTCGCCCATGACCTTGTTGGTGCGTTCCAGCGCGGTCTTGTGCAGAGCGCCCTGAACGGCGCGCTGAAGCTGGGCGACATGGTAGGGTTTGCGCACGAAGTCGTCGGCTCCGCGACGCAGCGCGCCGATCGCAGCGTCGATCGCGTCCTCGCCGCTGATCATGATCACCGCCTCCTCGCGGGATGCATTGCTCAGCCAGTCGAGCACGGTCAGGCCGGTCCCGTCGGGCAGCCGGTAATCGAGAAGAATCAGGTCGAACGTGGCGTGCTCGAGGATCGCGATCGCCTCGGACACGCTGCCGCAAAGCTCGAAGCGTCGATCGTCCTGCGCGAGGATGTGCGGAAGGCTTCGGCGCAAGGCCACGTCATCATCGACGACCAGGATGCGTATCATGTCCTCAGGGTCCGACGCGACTTCGGAAGACTGGCCGTAGAAGGGCGCCTCACCTGGAATGACCATGATCCCTGTTCTGTGTGTTTCGATCTGTTGCTCTTCGGAATCCGTGACGAACTCCGCGCATCCCGACTAATTTAACTTGATTCCGTAGCAGGAACAAGCAATTGAAAGCTTGTCCCGGTGCCGGGCTGACTACGACAAAGGATAGAGCCATGCCATTTGCCGAGGATCTCATTCACGATCGACAGTCCCAGACCCTGATGTTCACCGCCTTTCGTGCTCGGGTGTGCGGCGAAGAGCCGTGACAGACGCTCGGCCGGCAACCCCGGGCCATTGTCGATGACGCGAATCTCGATGCATGCGATTCCATTGACGATCAACTGCCCGGGGACCACGATGGAAAAGCGCTTGCCCGGTTGCAGCGCTTCCGAGGCGTTGCGGAACAGATTCAGCAGCACCTGTTTCAGGGCCGAAGCGGGCATCGCGGCCGGCGGCAGTGCCGCGCTGGTGCGTACCTCGAACTGTATCCCGCGGCGAGTGAACAGCGCCTCACCGTAAAGTGCGCGCATGTCCTCGAGCAGAGCCGGGATCCGGCATGTCGCCGGTTCGGTGGCCTGTGCCGGTGGATGCGCGACTTCGCGGAACAAGGTGCCCAGCCGTTCTACCTCTGCCCTCAGGATGCGCAGTTCGTCATTGAGCGCACGCGCTTCCGGGTGCCGGTCGGGCATCACCTCCAGGTAACTCTTGATCACCGTGAGCGGATTGCTGGCCTCATGGACGATTCTGCGGGCGTGCTCGCGGAATCGGCTCTCGATCTCCGCGCTCATCCGATCCTGATGTGTCCGCTCCGTGTCGATGCGCAGCCACGCATCCGCGGCTTCGGTGGTCAGTTGTACCAGCAGGTCGCAGATCTCGGTGCGGGGCGGTGCCTCCCGGTCGGCGGCGAGCACCGCGACGACGCGCCGACCCTTGCAGGGCAGCGGCAGGCAGATCAGCGTATCGGCACGCAGCCACTGCGAGACATGCCAGTCCGCGACCGCGCGCCCCGGCGTGGCGCCGTTGCCCGCGCGGCTCGAAGGCTCTCCGGTTCTGGATGCGAGCGCGATCACGCTGGTCTCGTCCTCCAGGTGCAGCTTCAGCTCGTTGAAATACGCGTGGATGCCGGCATCGTCGCCGAGCGCCAGCGCGACCAGGTCGTCCTGCTCCGAAACCGTCACGATGAGCGGCACGCGCGTCCTGCACAGCAGCCACGTGGACATCATGAATCGCGAACTGATGGCCTCCGGTTCAAGTGCGGCAAAGGCATTGCGGATGCAGCCGGCCAGCGCCGCCCGCCTCAGGAAGTCGTCGGGCAGTCCGGGGAGCATCGGCACCGCAAGCGCTCTGGCCGGCATGCGATCCTGTTCGGCCCCCGAGTCGGTCAGCGCAGGCGGTGCGATCGTGTCCGGCGCGATACGTTGCTGCGCGATGAAGGCGACGTCGGTCCGCAGACTGAAAAGCGCCGATGTCGACAGCGCGCACAGCCCTGACATGCTGTCGACATGGTGATCCCAGTCGTCCGCCGCCAGTTGTACCGCGACCCGAATGAGCTTGGTCAGCGGATGCGCGAAGGCGAACCGCTCTTCCAGTGCCGAACCGAAGCGCAACGCGTCCCCGATTGGACCGTTCACGCCGCACGCTGCCAACAGGGTGGCCCTCAGTGACGCGGCGTCGGTCTTGACCGAATTCGAGCGGAGGGAAGCGTCGGCTGCAGGCGGAATCAGCAGTTCGTCCAGGCGATGCCAGAGTCCGGCAAGATAGGCTTCGTCCGGATGCGGGTAGCGCGTTTCGAGCGCGAGGTGCAGCGCGCATTCGGCCGCCATCACCGAGCGCGCGTGCAGTTCGGGGACGTGTGGGGACGGCGGCGGGTTCCAGCTCTCCTGCAGCAGCCAGGCGCGCAACAGCTCGACGCCGACGCTTTGCAGTCGTTCGATGACCCGGTCCTTGAGATCGCGCTCCAGGCGCCTCGCCTCCAGCGGTGCGGCGGTCAGCAAAGCATGGAGCAGGCCGGGTGAGTGCATGATCTCTTCTGCCAGCTCACTCCAGTCGACCGAAGCCGTTCCGAGCTGGCGCAGCAATGCGCCGGCCTGCTCGGGCAGCACGGCAAATCGTATCGAACCGGCAAGGAGTGGAGATTCGGCGGATGCCAGCATCATCGGCTCACGGGGCCTTCTTAATCTTGCCCCGATTCTATGAGCCGGCCTCAGGCGGGCTGCGTGACCGAATACGCGTAAGCGATCCATTGCGACAGTATCTAGGGCTGTCCGTGAAAAATGCACTCAAGATTCATCGTCGGACGCGCCGCGCGCCGTTTCGCTCAGCTCTGGAGGCTGTCGGCGAACCCGAGTGCACTCAGCAAGGCCTTGTTGATCTGCTCGTTGGTGAGTTGCAGTTCCGCTGCCTGCCGCTGCAAGTGGGCCGCATCGAAGTTCTCGCTGGCTTTTGCCAGCTTCAGGAACGGGGCAAACTCGCCTTCCTCATGCAGCAGGGCATCGGTCACGTTGTCCGGCAGGTGCATTTCATCCAGGATGCTTTGCATGGACGTGCCAAGCAGCACCGGCAGCAACGAGAATGCGCCGGTGATGAACAGATTGTCGAGTTCGGACTTGTCGAAGAAGCTCGAACCGATCTCCTCCATGAAGCGACCGCGGGCGATCGACGTCTGCATCATCGCCTGGGCCCCAGGATCACGGGTCGCGGTGACCAGCAGCAGCGACAGCCATTTGTTCAGATTCGAATAGCCAAGGATCGTGACCGCGTGGCGGAAGGACTGGATCTCGCACATCAATCCGAAGCCGGCCGAGTTGATGTAGCGCAGCAGCTTGTAGGAGATCGCGACATCCTGCTTCAGCAGTGCCTCGATCTCGCGTATGTCCGCATTCTTCCGGACCAGGTTGAGCAAGCGCACGATCTGCGCATGGCCTGGCGTGAGAGCCTTCGGGGGTGGGTTGCCGTACAGGAAGAACCAGCCGGAGGCCCCGTCGAAACCGTTCTTGACAGCGCGCTGAAAGGCCTCGATGTCGGGCAACCCCCAGGCGAGCGCGATGCCCGGGGAGCCGGCCGACGTGGGATGTTTGCGGGCGTCCATCAGCACGAAGCGCCAGTCGGCGTCCAGCGGCAGCTCGATACCGGGCGAAAACCAGCTGAGGCAGGTGCTGACGCCGGCCTGGCGCAGTTCGGGCAGCAACTGGCGCGTCTTCGCATGTGCGAGTGCCTGCGCCGGAATTTCGACCATCGTGTTCGGTGCGATCTGCCAGCCGAGCAGTTCAGGGGTCGGAACCAGTCGCGCCAGCGACACGAACACGGTGTGATGCCCGGGCCACACGTCGCTCAGATCGTTCAGCGTCTCGACGACCGATGCGATGTTCGGCCCGTGGGCGATAAGGCGGTTCGCGGTGATCGCACGTTTCTTGTTGACGACCGGTTCGCGCGTGAGGATCGTGGTCTGGTTCATGAGCTCGGCGGCGTATCAGGGTGAGGATGCGAAGGTGAAGGCGTCGGCGAAGAACGCGTCTTCAGACAGGTGGCGCGCCGTCACCAGGTCGCTTCGAGTGGCGTCGATCATCGCGGGTGCACCGCAGGCATACACTTCGTATCCGGACAGGTCCGCGACGTCTTCCATGACAGCATGATGCACCAGTCCGCGGCGACCTTGCCAGTCGTCCGTTGCATTCGCGTCCGACAGCACCGGAATGTATCGAAAGCCGGGCAGCGCGGATTCCCAGCTACGCGCAAGATCGTCCCGGTACAGACCCTCGCGGTTGCGCGCGCCCCAGTACAGCACCATGGGCCGGCTGCAGTGCGTGTCGATCGCATGTTCGATGATGCTCTTGATCGGGGCGAAGCCGGTCCCGCCCGCGATCAGCACGATGGGTCGCTGCGTGTCCTCGCGCAGGAAAAAGCTCCCCAGCGGCCCTTCCAGGCGCAGGATGTCCCGAACCTTCATCGAATCGAACACATGGGTCGTGAAGCTGCCGCCCTCGACTCTACGGACATGGAGTTCGAGATGATCCGCCTGGTGGGGCGGATTGGCGATCGAGAAGCTGCGGCGGCGTCCGTCCGTGAGCAGAAAATCGATGTACTGACCGGCGCGGAAACGGAACTGTTCGCTCGCGGGCAGCTTGACCGTCAGGATCATCACGTCCGACGCCACCCGTTCCAGCGACTGGACGCGGCATGGCATCTTCTTGCACGGGATGTCACCGATTCGGGCCAGCGTGCGCACGCCCAGCACCATGTCCGATCTGGGGCGAGCCTGGCACAGCAGCGCGTAACCTTGCGTGCGCTCTTCTGCGCTCAGGCCGCTGCCCGACGTGTCGCCCGGGTCGAACTCACCGCTGATCACGCGCGCCTTGCAGGTTCCGCAGGCACCGTCACGGCATCCATAGGGGAGCAGCAGGCCCGCGGCCAGCGCGGCCTCCAGCACGGTCTGCTCGGAGCTGGCTTCGAAGGACTGGGCCCCCGGTTCGGTCGAGATCTGAAACTGCATCGGTCGTGAGATAATCCGTCAATGAAAAGCGTTCTGATAGTCGGTAGCGGTGATGTGGCCCGCCGGGCCATTCCCTGGCTGGCGAAACGGTTCCGGGTCTATGCCGTGACACGTCGGCACGACGACATCGATGCACTTCGGGCGGCCGGCGCGATCCCGCTGATCGCCGACCTCGATGACCGCAGAACGCTCAGGCGCCTGGCGGGCATTGCACAGTGGGTGCTTCACTTCGCGCCTCCGCCTGCAAGCGGTGCCGTGGATACCCGAACGGCAAATCTCATTGCCGCGTTCACAAGCCGCCAAAGTCTACCACAGCGTCTCGTATACATAAGCACGACAGGGGTTTACGGCGATCGGGGCGGCGCATGGGTGAGCGAAACCGATTCCTGTCGGCCCACTACGGCCCGCGCCAGACGGCGGGTGGACGCCGAGGCGCGGCTGCGCCGCTTCGGACGCGGTCGGGGCGTGACGGTGGCGATCCTGCGGGTGCCCGGCATCTATGCGGCGGATCGACTCCCGGTGGCCCGACTGCAGCGCGGCGACCCGGTGCTGTCGGCCGACGAGGATGTCTACACCAATCATATTCATGCCGAGGACCTGGCCCGCGCTTCATGTCTGGCGCTTTTTCGGGGGCGTCCCGGCCGGGTCTATAATGCGGTCGATGAAACGGCCCTGAAGATGGGCGATTACTTCGACCTCGCCGCCGACATGTTCGGTCTGCCACGTCCGCAGCGGGTCAGTCGTGCCACGCTGGCAGGCGTGGTATCGCCGATGGCGCTGAGCTTCATGGCGGAATCCCGTCGCCTCGGCGGCGAACGTTTCCGCCGGGAGTTGCGTTTCCGGCCCACCTATCCGACGGTGCGCGAGGGCCTGGCCGCTGCGCTCCCCGAATCCCGCAATCGAACTGGAGAAACGCCCCGATGCTGACCGTCAAGGCCCTGCATATCGTTTTTGTCGTGAGCTGGTTTGCCGGGCTTTTCTATCTGCCCAGAATCTTCGTCAATCACGCCATGGTCGAGGATGCCGCCACCCGCGAACGGCTTGCGATGATGGAGCGAAAGCTCTATTACTTCGTGACCCCGATCGGAGCGCTCGCGGTCGCGCTCGGGCTCTGGTTGTGGTTCGGCTACGGCTTTGGCGGGGGCTGGCTGCACGTGAAGACCACGCTGGTGGCCGTGCTCATCGCCTACCATCTCTACTGCGGGAAGCTGATGCGCGACTTCGCAGCTGGGCGGAATACCCGCAGCCATGTCTGGTACCGGGTTTTCAACGAGGTGCCGGTGCTGGTCCTGCTGGTGGTCGTGTTCCTGACCGTATTGAAGCCGTTCTGATGCACGCGAGAACCCTGTGACCTCACCCGAATTCTATTTCGCCCCGTGTCCGCGGGGGCTGGAACCCGCGCTGGTGGACGAACTGACCGGGCTGGGGGCGACCGATGTCGCTCCGACCCATGGTGGGGTGGGCTTTCGGGGCGACTGGGCGACCTGTTACCGGGCCAATCTCGAGAGCCGCATCGCGACCCGCGTGCTGTGGCGGATCAACCAGGGCCGCTATCGGGCGGAGGAAGACATCTACCGACTGGCCTACGCGGCGACCTGGGCGAAATGGTTCACGCCCGACGATACGATTCGGATCTATGTTACGGCTCGCCACTCGCCGCTCAGAAGCCTGGAGTTCGTGACACTGCGGATCAAGGATGCCGTCTGCGATCATTTCCGCACCGTCTCCGGGCGGCGTCCCAGCGTCGATACCGCGGCACCCGCCGTGCGCATCCATGCGTTCCTGACCAAGGACACGGTGGCGCTGTACCTCGACACGTCGGGCGAGCCGCTGTACAAGCGCGGCTTCAAGCAGGCGGCGGTCGAAGCGCCGCTGAAGGAGAATCTGGCGGCCGGCATCCTGCGGCTGACCGGCTGGACGCCTGGCGAGGCCCTGATCGATCCGATGTGCGGCAGCGGCACCTTTCTGATCGAGGCGGCCCAGATCGCACTCGATGTCGCACCCGGTCTCGGGCGTTCGTTCGGTTTCGAGCGTTTCCGGCATTTCGAGCGGCCGGTGTGGGCCGCGCTGCGCAGCGCGGCCGAGGGCCGGCGCAAGCCGGCCCGCCCCCTGAACATCTTCGGCTCGGATGTCGTCGGAGACCAGGTCCGACGCGCCGGCGTCAACCTGAACGCAGCCGGACTGGGGGTCTGCGTCGAACTGGAGCGCGCGGATTTTTTGGAGCGGGAGTCCCCTGCGGGCGAAGGGGTGCTGGTGACCAATCCACCCTATGGCGTGCGCATCGGCGAACTCGAGGCACTCGCCGAACTCTACCCGCGCTGGGGCGACGTGCTGAAGCAGCGCTGGGCCGGCTGGCGCTGCTATTTCCTGAGCGCGGACACCGCGTTGCCCGGCCTGTTCGGGCTCAAGGCGAGCAAGCGCACGCCGCTTTTCAACGGCGCGCTGGAGTGCCGGCTCTATGAGTACCGCATCTTTACCGGAAGCCAGCGCAAGCCGAAGGTCTGATCCCCGGCCGCCCGGGCCGGGGCCGCGTCACACGATATCCAGATTCTGCGCGCCCGACACGAAGTCCTTGTCGCCATGACGGCTGTGCAGCTTGATCTGCAGGCGCAGGTCGTTGATCGAGTCGGCATTGCGCAGCGCGTCCTCGTACGTGATCAACTCGTCTTCGTAGAGCTGGAACAGGCTCTGGTCGAAGGTCTGCATGCCGAGTTCGCGCGAGCGCTTCATCACGTCCTTGATGCCCGGCACCTCGCCCTTGAAGATCAGGTCCGAGATCAGCGGCGAGTTCAGCATGATCTCGACCGCAGGCACGCGGCCCTTGCGTTCCCTGAGCGGGAGCAGCCGCTGCGAGATCAGTGCGCGCACGTTCAGCGACAGGTCCATCAGAAGTTGCTGGCGCCGCTCCTCGGGGAAGAAGTTGATGATCCGGTCCAGGGCCTGGTTGGTGCTGTTGGCGTGTAGCGTGGCCAGGCACAGGTGGCCGGTTTCGGCGAACGCTACGGCATAGTCCATCGTTTCGCGATCACGGATCTCGCCCATCAGGATCACGTCCGGCGCCTGGCGCAGCGTGTTCTTCAGCGCGACCTCCCAACTGTCGGTGTCGATGCCGAGTTCGCGCTGGGTCACGATGCAGTTCTTGTGCTGGTGCACGAATTCGATCGGGTCCTCGACCGTGATGATGTGGCCGTACGAATGTTCGTTGCGGTAATCGACCATCGCCGCGAGCGACGTGGTCTTGCCGGTGCCGGTGCCGCCCACGAAGATCACCAGTCCCCGCTTCGTCATCGCGATGTCGCGCAGCACCTCCGGCAGTCCGAGTTCGTCGAAGGTCGGGATCTTCTGTGCGATCGTGCGCAGTACGAGGCCAACCCGGCCCTGCTGGATGTGGGCATTCGCGCGGAACCGTCCGATTCCGGCCGGCGAGATCGCGAAATTGCATTCCTTGGTCGATTCGAATTCGGCTGCCTGGCGATCGTTCATGATCGAGCGCGCCAGTTCGGCGGTGTGCGTCGGGCTCAGGATCTGGTTCGACTGCGGGACGATGCGCCCGTCGATCTTGATCGCCGGCGGAAATCCCGAACTTATGAAGAGGTCCGAGCCGTTCTTCTGCACCATCAGCTTCAGCAGATCGTGCATGAACTTGAGTGCCTGGTCGCGTTCCATCCTCTAGTCTCCAGTCGGAAAACGCTTGCGTTCGCGTTGCGTTGAATTCATCTTGGTTTCGCCGGTGTGGCTGCGGGCCTGCGAACTCGTGGCTGCGCTGCAATCTCGCGGGGCCTCGGTCATCCCGCGAAATTGTCCTTGTTCTGCGCGCGCATGCGCGCTTCGCCGACCGACACGATGTTGCGTCGGACCAGATCCTGAAGGCACTGGTCCAGCGTCTGCATGCCCAGGCTCTGACCGGTCTGAATCGCCGAGTACATCTGCGCGACCTTGTTCTCGCGGATCAGGTTACGGATGGCCGGCGTGCCGATCATGATCTCGTGCGCCGCGACGCGGCCCGAGCCGTCCTTGGTCTTGAGCAGCGTCTGCGCGATGACTGCGCGCAGCGATTCCGACAGCATGGCCCTGACCATGTCCTTTTCCTCGGCCGGAAACACGTCGATGATCCGGTCGATGGTCTTCGCGGCCGATGACGTATGCAAGGTCCCGAAAACCAGGTGGCCGGTCTCTGCACCGGTCAGCGCGAGACGGATCGTTTCCAGGTCGCGCATCTCGCCGACCAGGATGACGTCGGGATCCTCGCGCAGAGCGGAACGCAGCGCGTTGGTGAACGACAGCGTATCGCGGTGGACCTCACGCTGGTTGATCAGACAGCGCTTGGATGTGTGCACGAATTCGATCGGATCTTCGATCGTCAGGAGGTGGGCGTACTGGTTCTCGTTGATGTAATCGATGATGGCTGCGAGCGTGGTCGATTTGCCCGAACCGGTCGGACCGGTGACCAGCACGATGCCACGTGGCTGGTCCGCGATCTGCTTGAAGATCTTGGGTGCGTTGAGCTCCTCGAGTGTCAGCACCTTGGACGGAATCGTCCGGAACACCGCCGATGCGCCGCGGTTCTGATTGAACGCATTGACCCGGAAGCGCGCGAGGTTGGGAATCTCGAAGGAGAAGTCGCATTCCAGCACTTCCTCGTACTGCTTGCGCTGGGAGTCGTTCATGATGTCGTACACCATCGCGTGTACGTCCTTGTGCTCCATGGGCGGCAGATTGATTCGCCTGACGTCACCATTGACCCGGATCATCGGCGGAAGGCCAGAGGACAGATGCAGGTCGGAGGCCCTGTTCTTGACTGAAAAAGCGAGCAGTTCGGTTATGTCCATGAGGTCTGGGCGCGCACTTCGATAGGAAGGTGGGGGCAAGCGGAGGCTACAGTAGGCGATGCTATACTGTTGCCGCTTCGAATGCCGGGTCACCGCTATATGACATCAATCTCAGCCAACTTGCAAGCCGTGAGGCGGCGTGTCGCCGCGGCTGCCGACGCGGCGGGGCGTGATGTCTCCGGTATCGCGGTGTTGGCGGTGAGCAAGACCTGGCCGACCGGGTCCATCATCGAGGCAGCCCGTGCCGGGCAGCGCGCATTCGGCGAGAATTACGTCCAGGAGGGTGTCGGCAAGATCGAGGCGCTCGCGGACCGGGCGCTCGAATGGCATTTCATCGGCCCGTTGCAGAGCAACAAGTCGCGACTCGTCGCCGAACACTTCGACTGGATGCACTCGATCGACCGTCTGAAGCTCGCCGAGCGCCTGTCCGTCCAGCGTGATCCCGCACGTGCGCCGCTTCAGGTCTGCATACAGGTCAATGTCAGTGGCGAGGCCAGCAAGAGCGGTGTCGCACCGGAAGAGGTTCTGCCCCTCGTTCGCGCAGTCGCCGAACTGCCGCGACTGGCATTGCGCGGGTTGATGTGCATCCCTGAACCGGTGCAGGATGAAACGGTGTTGGGTGGACGGTTCCGGCTGCTGCGCGAATTGCGTGACGAACTGAATGTGCGGGGTTTCGCGCTCGACACGCTGTCGATGGGCATGTCGGACGATCTCGAACTCGCGATTGCAGAGGGCAGCACGATGCTGCGGATTGGCAGTGCGATATTCGGGGCCAGAACGAGGCAGGGAGTGGAATCGTGAGCGGGCGTTCGAGGGTTGGGTTTCTGGGGGGCGGCAACATGGCGTCCGCATTGATCGGCGGCATGCTGTCGCGCGGATGTCCGCCGGGGGACATCCAGGTGGTCGACCCGTCGGGCGAGGCCTGTCAGCGGCTCACCCGTGATTTTGGCGTGCGTGCGGTGCTGGCGGTGGACGACGCGTTTCTCGACTCGGACCTGATCATGCTCGCGGTCAAGCCGCAGCAGATGAAGCTCGCGCTGTCGCCGCTGAACGGGCGGCTGACACGCCAGTTGCTGGTCAGCATCGCCGCGGGCCTGCACATGAAGGACATTGCGCGCTGGACCGGGGGATACCGCGCAATCGTGCGGGCCATGCCGAACACGCCGGCCCTGATCGGCGCGGGGGTCACCGGCGTGTTCGCCGACGCCAGCGTCGGTGCGGCGGACCGTGACGCGGCCGAGCGGGTGCTGTCGGCGGTCGGCAGCGTCGTCTGGGTCGCCGAAGAGAGCCTGATCGATGCGGTCACGGCCGTGTCCGGCAGCGGACCCGCGTACGTCTTCCATTTCATCGAGGCGCTGGAGGCCGCCGGTGTGTCGCTCGGTTTCGATGAATCCACTGCGCGCAGGCTCGCGATCGAAACCATGCTCGGCGCCGCCCGCCTGGCCGCCGATTCCGACGAATCGCCCGCGGTACTGCGCGAGCGCGTGACCTCCAAAGGGGGGACCACTGCGGCCGCGCTCGCAAGCATGGCCGAGTCGGGCGTATTCGATGCGATCGTGACCGCGGTGAAGGCTGCCGAAGCGCGCAGCCGGGAGCTCGGCGATGCGCTTGGCCGGGAGGAGGGCTGATCACGATGCTGGGAAGCATTCTGCTGCTGCTGCTCAATTTCGCTTTCGGTTTCATCACCTTGCTGCTGCTGGCGCGTTTCTTCATGCAGTGGCAGCGCGTGTCGTTCCGCAATCAGATTGGACAGTTCGTGGTCACGACCACCGACTGGATCGTCCGCCCGCTGCGGCGTGCGGTGCCCGGGCTGTTCGGTCTGGACCTGGCCAGCCTGCTGCCCGCGTGGGCGTTTCAGACCGCCTATGTGTTCATCGAGCTGAGCCTGCGCGGCGCGACGTTCGACGGTGGTCCGCTGGGGGTGCTGCTCGGCCTGTGGGGGCTCGGGCTGGTGGGGCTCGCGCGCATGGCGATCTATCTGATCTTCGCGGTCGTGCTGGTGTCGGCCGTGCTGTCCTGGGTCAGTCCGCACGCGCCTGCCGCGCCACTGTTCCGGGGCCTGGCCGAACCCTTTCTGCGTCCGTTCCGGCGCATCGTTCCGATGATTGCCAACATCGACCTGTCACCGTTGCTGCTGCTGTTGCTGCTGCAGATCCTGCTCATCGTGCTGGGCGGCTTCCGCGCCAATTTCATGTTGCTGCTGTTCGCGGGATGACCTGCGACTGGCTGAGGACCCATGGCGACGGGGGTGTTTTGCTGGACCTGCATGTGCAGCCGGGAGCAAAGCGAAGCGGTTTCGTCGGTCTGCATGGTGATGCGCTCAAGCTGCGGTTGGCTGCGCCGCCGGTCGACGGCAAGGCCAATGCGGCGCTGTGCGATTTCATCGCTGGCTTTTGCGGTCTGCCTCGGGCCGCGGTCACGCTGGTGAGCGGACAGACGTCGCGGCGCAAGCGCGTGCGCATCGACGGGGCGGATCGGGCCACGGTCGACCGCCTTCGGGCTGCCGCCGACGCCACCGGAGCCCCGGCAGCCTGAGCGGCGCGGACACCGCCGCCGTGTCGAGGCGGGCCTGTCCGGCCCGGCCCGGCCCAAGGGTGTGTCGGGGGTGCGTGTCGCCAGCATGGGCGCATTGTCGCGACAAGTCGGTCCGCAACGACTACGATTGCACCCATCAGCGCCGATGCACGGCGCTGGGAAACGACACAAGAATTCGCCTGGAGGAGACACGATGGCGAGCATCGATCGTTACGAAGAGCTCTACACGTCCTGGCGCTGGCAGGTGCCAGCCGATTTCAACATCTATCAGGCCTGTTGTGCGCGCTGGGCAGAGGATGGGTCCGCCGAGCGGGTCGCGCTGATCGTCGAGGACGACACCGGCGCCTGTACTCGGCATAGCTATCATGATCTTCGGGTCGCGGCCGAGCGTCTGAGTGCCGCGCTGCAGGGGCTGGGCGTTCGTGCCGGCGATCGCGTCGCGGTGGTGTTGCCGCAGTGTTTCGAAACCGCGGTCGCGCACATGGCCGTCTACCGGCTCGGGGCGGTCGCGATGCCGCTGTCGATGCTGTTCGGGCCGGATGCGCTAGAGTACCGGTTGCGCGACAGTGCCGCCGTGCTGGCGATCGTCGACGCCCCAGTCGCCTCGGCGGTGATCGGTCTGGTCGAGTCCTGCCCCGACCTCAAGACGCTGGTCACGGTCGGCACGCCGACCGTTTCGGAGCCATCGAACCTCGCTGCGCTGCACTGCGTGACGTGGCACACTCTGATGGAGGGCACCGATCCGGTGGGGCCGGTGACCGAGACCCGGGCGACCGATCCGGCGGTGCTGATCTATACAAGCGGCACCACCGGCCCGCCGAAGGGCGCGTTGATGCCGCAGCAGGCGCTGCTCGGCAACCTGCCGGGTTTCGTCGCCAGTCAGAACGGTTTCCCGCGCGACGGCGACGTATTCTGGTCGCCCGCGGATTGGGCCTGGACCGGGGGGTTGATGGACGCGATGCTGCCGACGCTCTACTTCGGTAGCCCGTTGGTGGGTTTCCGCGGTCGCTTTTCGCCCGAGCGCGCGTTCGACCTGATGAGTCGCCATCGGGTCACGAACACGTTTCTGTTCCCGACTGCGCTGAAAGCCATGATGAAGGCCTGTCCGCAGCCGCGTGACCGCTTCGATCTGAACCTGCGGGCGATCATGAGTGCCGGCGAGGCGGTCGGCGATGCGGTGTTCACGTGGTGCGCGCAGGCACTCGGGGTGACCGTCAACGAGATGTTCGGGCAGACCGAGATCAACTATATCGTCGGCAACAGTCATCAGGACTGGCCGGCGCGACCGGGATCGATGGGGCGGGCCTACCCGGGGCATCAGGTGGCGGTGATCGGCGATGCCGGGTCCCCGGTACCGTCGGGCCAGCTGGGAGAGGTCGCGGTCAATCGCCGCGATATCCATGGCGATCCGGATCCGGTCTTCTTCATCGGCTACTGGAAGAATCCGGGAGCGACCGAAAGCAAGTTCTCCGGCGACTGGTGTCGGACCGGGGATCTGGCCGTCTGCGACGACGACGGCTACCTCTGGTACAAGGGACGCGCGGACGACATGTTCAAGGCGGCCGGATACCGGATCGGGCCGTCGGAAGTGGAGAACTGTCTGGTCAAACACCCGGCCGTGGCGAATGCGGCGGTGGTGCCCAAGCCCGACCCCGAGCGCGGTGCGCTGGTCAAGGCCTATGTGGTGCTGGCCGCGGGCTACGAGGCTTCGTCCGAACTGGTCGACAGCCTGCAGGCCCATGTCCGCAGCCAGCTCGCCCCTTACGAATATCCCAAGGAGATCGAGTTCATCGACATGCTGCCGATGACGACGACCGGCAAGGTACAGCGGCGGGTGCTGCGTCTGCAGGAAGAGGAGCGGGCAAAACTAGGAGGCTGTCGGACTTGAAGCTGATCTACTGCGTCGGTGGGATAAGCTATCGATGTTTGCCCGATTTTTCGTTGCATAGAACCACTATGCGCCTCAAAATCGAGCAGATCTGTCCTCGCTTTCCCACTCGGCTCGTGACGATCGCTCAAGTCCGACAGCCTCCTAGGCGGGTGAACCACCGAACATCACCTTGCCCTTGACCAGCGTGTAGCGCACCTGCCCGGGCAGTTCCAGCCCGAGGAACGGCGTGTTCTTGCCCTGACTGATCAGGTCTTCACGGGTGACTCGTCGCCATGCCTGCGGGTCGAAGATGCACACGTCGGCGCGTGCGCCGGGCGAAAGATGCCCGGCCTTGGCGATGCCGATGATGCGCGCGGCATTCGACGTGACCCGGGCGAGCGCGTCGATCAGCGCGACGCCCTCGTCCTGCGCCCATTTGAGGGTCAGCGGCAGCAGCAGCTCCAGTCCGGTCGCGCCCGGTTCGGACTCGCTGAAGGGCGTGAGCTTGCCGTCGTCGTCGACCGGTGTGTGGTCCGAGCACAGCGCATCGATCCGGCCCGCGCTGAGCCCCTCGCGCAGCGCATCCCGGTCGCGCTGGCTGCGCAGCGGCGGGATCAGATGGCAGTTGGCGTTGAAATAGCCGATGTCCATGTCGGACAGGTGCAGGTGGTTGATCGACACGTCACAGCTGATATCGATGCCGTCGGCACGGGCCTGGTCGATCAGGTGTAGCCCTTCGGCGCTGGACAGGCGGGTGATGTGCAGGCGGGCGCCGGTGCTGCGGGCGAGCTGGATGTAGGTGTACAGCGCGACCGTCTCGGCCGCCACCGGGATGCCCGGCAGGCCGAGACGACTGGCGACCTCCCCGTCATGTGCGAAGCCGCCGCGCGACAGGAAAGGCGCGATGGGCTGGAGCCACACCCTGAAATCGAAGGTCGCCGCATACTGCATCGCGCGCATCAGCACTGCGCTGTCGATGATCGGCACGTTCGCCTGGCTGAAGGCGACGCAACCCGAATCGACCAGTTCGGCCATCTCCGACAGGCGTTCGCCCTTGAGCCCCAGCGTCAGCGCACCGACGGGATAGACGTGCGCGCGATTGAGCTTCTTGGCGCGATGGCACAACATCTCCACCAGGCCGGGTTCGTCCAGCGTCGGGTCGGTATCGGGAGGGATCGCGAGGCTGGTGATACCGCCGGCCATCGCCGCATCCATCTCGGATTCGAGTGTGGCGCGATATTCGAAACCCGGTTCGCGCAGGCGCGCCGCCAGGTCGATCAGACCGGGACACACCACCAGCCCGGTCGCGTCGATGATCCGGTCCGACTGGAATCCGTCGGGCGCGGCGCCTTGAGCGATGATGCGGCCGTCCGCGATGAAGACGTCCCGCGTTTCATCGGTATTGTTGGCCGGGTCGACGACACGGCCGTTGCTGATTCTGATCTTCATTTGTTCAACCGGCGATTGATCGGATGTTCATGCAGCGAGCATGCTCATGACGGCCATCCTGACGGCGATGCCGAACGTGACCTGCGGCAGGATCACCGCCTGCGCACCGTCGGCCACCGCGGAGTCGATCTCGACGCCTCGGTTCATTGGTCCCGGGTGCATCACGATCGCATCCGGCTTGGCCCGCGCGAGCTTCTCGGCCGTCAGCCCCCAGACCTTGTAGAACTCCTGCGGCGTGGGCAGCAGCGCACCGTTCATGCGTTCGTTCTGCAGGCGCAGCATCATCACGACGTCGACATCCTGGAGCCCCTCGCGCATGTCGTGGAATACCCGCACGCCCATGCGTTCGACCTCGGTCGGCAGCAGCGTCTTCGGGCCGATCACGCGCACCTCGGGCACGCCCAGCGTGGTCAGTGCGCTGATCTGCGAGCGCGCGACGCGCGAATGCAGTACGTCGCCGACGATCGCGACCGTCAGCTGCGTGAAGTCCTGCTTGAAGTGGCGGATCGTGTACATGTCGAGCAGGCCCTGGGTCGGGTGGGCATGGCGACCGTCGCCGGCGTTGATCACGTGGATGTCGTTGCGTCCGTTGGCGAACAGGTGCTGCGAGATCAGGAACGGCGCGCCGCTGGCCGCATGCCGCACGACGAACATGTCGGCCTGCATCGCGCACAGGTTGTCCACGGTGTCGAGCAGGCTCTCGCCCTTGGCGGTCGAACTGGTCGACACGTTCAGATTGACCACGTCGGCCGAGAGGCGCTTCGCCGCAATCTCGAAGGTGGTGCGGGTACGGGTCGAATTCTCGAAAAACAGGTTGAAAATGCTCTTGCCGCGCAGGATGGGCAGCTTCTTGACTTCGCGCTCGGCTACTTCGGTGAAGGGGGCTGCCGTGTCGAGGATCGCGGTCAGAATGTCGCGCGGCAGCCCGTCCAGAGTGAGCAGGTGCTGAAGTTCGCCGTTCTTGTTGAGCTGGGGGTTATGCATCGATCAGTCTCAGAGTCAGCATGCCGGAGTCGTCCTTCTGGAGCTCGAGGATCTGCGACGCGGGCAAGGGCTCGGGCAGCGTGTGGGCGCAATAGCGCGCCGCGATCGGCAGCTCGCGCCCGCCGCGGTCCACCAGCACCGCCAGCTCCACCGACGCAGGACGCCCGAAATCGAAAAGTTCGTTCAGCGCCGCACGCGTGGTTCGGCCGGTGTAGAGCACGTCATCGACGATGATGAGGTTCGCGCCTTCGACGTTGAAGGGAATGTCGGTGCGCCTGGCCTTGGTGTTCAGTCCGCGGGAACCGAAATCGTCGCGGTAGTAGGACACGTCGATGCTACCGGGCGGGTGGGTCAGTCCGAGCGCGGCGTGCAGTCGCTCGGCCAGCCACACGCCGCCGGTATGAATGCCGACCAGCATCGTGTCGGACCGGACCCGCGATCGCATCTGGTCGATCAGGGTGAGGCAAAGCGCCTCTGCGTCAAGACTCTTCATGTTGGAGACCGTCCAGGAACTGTTGCAGAATGAGCTGAGCGGCCACCGCGTCGAGTGTCTTCCTGCGGGCCTGCCAGCGCCGTTGTCCGGCGGCCTTCAGCGTGGTTTCCGCCTCCGCCGACGTCAGACGTTCGTCGCACTCGAAGACCCGGAGTCGATGGCGTCCGTGCAACTGGTTCGCGAAACGCCGGCAGCGCCGGGTCAGGTCATGTTCGCTGCCGTCCGGCTGAACCGGGATGCCGACCACCAGCGCAACCGGTTTCCATTCGAGGATCAACCGTTCTATCGCCGCGAAGCG
Source organism: Denitraticella aggregata (assembly GCF_048158365.1). NCBI lineage: Bacteria > Pseudomonadati > Pseudomonadota > Betaproteobacteria > Rhodocyclales > Zoogloeaceae > Denitraticella > Denitraticella aggregata. Next base: position 398,663 of record NZ_JBLLNL010000001.1, read on the forward strand.
GGCAGGGTCGGAGTCGACCGCGAGCGTAGCCAGCGGGTTCGCCTGGCCGGTCTCCAGTTCGCCGACCGCGACACCGATGCGGGCTACTCCGAAATCGAAACCGAGCAGCGAGCCGCGGCGGGTCAGCGGCGTTCTCGCGACGGGCCCGTCGGCACTGGCGGCCGGCTGTTGTGCACGGCGCGCGTCGACTCGCTCCGCAGCCTCAGGCATGGCCGGGGACCTCGCTGAGGTTCGCGAAATCGATGCCGAGCTTCTGCATCGCGGCGGGCAGGCGTGCCTCCGGCGGCGTGTCGAACAGAATCGTCAGGTCGGCCGGCACGGTCAACCAAGCATTGTCGACCAGTTCCTGTTCGAGCTGTCCCGCCGACCACCCGGCATACCCGAGCGAGATCAGCGTGCGTGACGGCATGCCGGTCGCACCGATCGCCTGAAGCACGTCCCGCGAACTGGTCAGCGCGATGTCGTCATTGACCCTCAGCGTGGAGTGCCAGTCACCGGGCGGGTGATGCAGCACAAAGCCGCGATCGGTTTGCACCGGACCGCCGAAGAAAACCGGCTGCTTCGCGATGTCGTCGGATTCCAGCCGGAGCTCTACCCGTTCGAAAAGTTTCTCGACCGTCATGTCGATCGGTCGGTTGACGATGATCCCCAGGGCACCCTGCTCATTGTGTTCGGCGATGTAGGTCAGCGTCCTAGCGAAGTTCGGATCTACCATCGCCGGCATCGCGATCAGAAAATGATGGGTCAGGTTTGCAGTGATCTCGCTCATGTGTTCATTTTACGCTTTCAAGGCCTCGGATGATCAGGTTCCTGCGTCGAGGAACCCACGCACCCGCGCATCATCCAACTGCGTCAGCCTACATTTCTGGAGCATCCATGTCCTCAGCCCTGGTCTGGTTTCGACGGGATCTGCGCAGCTTCGATCATGCCGCGCTTCATCATGCGCTGCGCAACTGCGAGCGCGTTCATTGCGTGTTCGTGTTCGATACCGAGATCCTGGATGCGCTGCCGAGCCGCGAGGACCGCCGGGTCGAGTTCATCTGGAACAGCCTGCGCGAGCTGGACGCGGAGCTGGACGCCTTGTCGCGGGCCGCGGGAGGAGGCGGTGCCGGCATGCTGGTGCGTCATGGCCGGGCCGATCGGGTCATTCCTGATCTGGCCGGCACGCTGGCGGTCGATGCAGTCTATGCCAATCGCGACTACGAGCCGGCCACCTGCGCGCGGGACCGACGGGTGGCCGAGCGGCTCGGTGAGTCAGGCGTCGTCTTCCGCGATTTCAAGGATACGGTGATCTTCGAGAAGGACGAGGTGTTGTCGCAGGCGACGCAGCCGTTCAGCGTGTTCTCGCCCTATCGCAACGCGTGGCTGAAGGCGCTGACGCCGGCGGCGATCGAGTCGTATCCGATCGCCGTACATGCGCGCGCACTCGCGCCGAAACCCGTGGGCGAGGGGCTGCCGGAGCTGGCCGACATCGGCTTCGCGCCGACCGATCTGAGCGCGCTGCGACTGCCGACCGGAATGTCCGGCGGGCGGAAGCTGTTCGACGATTTCTGCGCCCGAATCGATGACTACAAGCGTCTGAGGGACTACCCGGCGGTCAAGGGCGTGTCCTACCTGTCGGCCCATCTGCGGTTCGGCACCGTGTCGGTGCGTGAACTCGCGGCTTACGCCTGGGCCAACGGCAGCGCCGGCGCGCAGGCGTGGTTGGCCGAGCTGATCTGGCGCGACTTCTACCACATGATTCTGTGGCACCACCCGCGAGTGGTGCACGCCAGTTTCAAGCCGGCGTTCGATCGGGTGCGGTGGGATGACGCGCCGGCGCTGTTCCAGGCCTGGTGCGACGGGCGCACCGGCTACCCCCTGGTCGATGCCGCGATGCGCCAGCTCAACAGCACCGGTTTCATGCACAACCGCCTGCGCATGGTCAGCGCGTCGTTCCTGACCAAAGACCTCGGAATCGACTGGCGTCTTGGAGAGCGTTACTTCGCCGCCAGGTTGAACGACTTCGATCTGGCCGCGAACAACGGTGGCTGGCAGTGGGCGGCCTCCACCGGCTGCGATGCGCAGCCGTGGTTCCGGATCTTCAATCCGGTCACGCAATCCGAGCGCTTCGATCCGGACGGCCGCTTCATCCGTCGCTACGTGCCCGAACTCGCGCGCGTGCCGGACAAGTACATTCACGCGCCGTGGAAGATGGGCGGGATCGACGCGCAGGCCGCTGGAGTGCGGGTCGGGCAGGACTACCCGGCGCCGGTGGTCGACCACGCGATTGCGCGCGAACGCACGCTCGCGCGCTTCGCGGTGACCAAGGGCTGAATCCAGGCCGACCGGGGGGCGGACGCGCCCACTCCAGAATTCGGCGGCCCGGGTCGGTCAGGGCGCGCCGCTGATGTAGCGCTTCAACAACCCGAGCAATTCCTCCTCGTCGTAGGGCTTGCCCAGATACTGATTGGCACCGACCTTCATCGCGTACTCACGGTGCTTCTCGGCAAGCCGGGACGTGATCATGATGACCGGGACCGCCTGCGTGCGCGCGTCGGCACGGATGTTGCGGACCAGGTCAAAACCGTCCATGCGCGGCATCTCGATGTCCGACAGGATCGCATCCGGCACGGTATCGACCAGCTTCTCGAGTGCGTCGGTACCATCCTTGGCGCTGATGACCCGGTAGCCTTCGCGTTCGAGCAACCGGCCGGTGATCTTGCGCACGGTCAGCGAGTCGTCGACGATCATGACCGTCGGGGGCGGCGGTTCGGTGGGCGCGGCCAACATCGGCTGCTGCGGGGCGGGTGCGTCCGACGGTCCTATCCTGGTCAGGTTGCGGCTTGCAAGCGCGACCGGATTCAGGATCAGCACGATCTCGCCGTCTCCGAGCACCGTTGCGCCGGTGATGCCGACGATGCGCACCAGCTGCGGCCCTGCATTCTTGACCACGATCTCCTGGTTGCCGCGCAGCGCCTCGACATGCAGCGCCAGTGTCTGGGCGCCGGCCTGAAGCAGCAGCAAGGGGTTGAAGCGCTGCAGTTCCACCGTGGCGCCGACGTCGCCGAGAAGGTGCGGCATGAAACGGTAGGCGAAGAACTGTCCCTGCCATTCGACGCCGCCTTCGGCGATGATCAGCTCGAGCGCGTCCGACCGCAGTTCCATCACCTGCGTGATCATGCTGGACGGAATCGCGTAGCTGCGAGCGCCGGCGCGCACCAGCAGCGCCTGGGTGACCGCCAGCGTCAGCGGCAGGTAGATGCGAAACTCGGTGCCCTTGCCGGGCACGGACTGGATGTCGATCCGACCTCCGACGCCCGCGGTTTCCGCCTTGACCACGTCCATTCCGACGCCGCGCCCGGACACGGTCGACACGCTGCTGGCGGTGCTGAAGCCCGGCACGAAGATCAGGTTGGTCAGACGTCGCTCGTCCACGACCTCGTCCGCCCCGACCAGCCCCTTTTCGCGTGCCCTGGCCAGGATCGCGTCATGGTCCAGCCCGCGTCCGTCATCACGCAGCGTGATCGCGATTTCGTTACCTTCCTGGCTTACCGACAGCATGATTTCGCCGATCGGATCCTTGCCGGCAGCCTCGCGTTCTTCGGCCGATTCCATGCCGTGCGCCACGGCATTGCGCAGCAGGTGTTCCAGTGGCGCGGTCATGCGTTCGAGCACGCTGCGATCGACCTCGATGCGGCCGCCACGCAGATCGAGGTTCACCCGCTTGCCGAGCTCCTTGGCGCTTTGCCTGACGACCCGGTGCAGGCGGTCGGCGAGGCTCTCGAACGGTACCATCCGCACCTGCATCAAGGCCTGCTGCAGGTCGCGCGACAGACGTGCCTGGCTGTTCAGGGCCAGTTCGGCGCCATCGAGGTTGCGCAGCAGGTTCTGCTGCACCGTGGTGACGTCGCCGACGCTCTCGGTCATCATCCGGGTCAGTTCCTGCAGCCGGGTGTAGCGATCCATCTCTAGCGGATCGAAGTCGGCATGCTCGGACTCGGCCTGGGCGATGCGCGACTGCATCTGCAACTCTGCCTGGATCTCGACCTCACGCAACTGATTGCGCAGGCGGATCACGTTGTCGGTCAGGTCCAGCATCGAGCGCCTGAGTGTGCGCAGCTCGCCTTCGATGCGGGTGCGCGCGATGCCGATCTCGCCGGCTTCGTTGACGAAACGGTCCACCAGGTCTGCGCGCACGCGCAGGCTTGCGCCGCCGCCCGGGGCATCGGGGGCGGGCGCGGTTTCGAGTGCGGCGACGGTTCCGGCGATGTCCGGCTGGAGTGCGAGTTCGTCCGGATCCGTCGCGGCGGCGGCCACGGCTTCCGGCGCTCGCGGATGTGCGATCTGCTCGATCATCTGTTCGGCGGCGTCCAGCCCGCCGACCAGTTCCTCGATCAGCGCCGCGGTCGGACGACCGGCCTTCAGTGCCAGTTCCAGCCTGCTCTCGAGTTGATGGACATGTTCGCCCAGGCGCATCGCGCCCGCCATCCGGGCACTGCCTTTGAGCGTGTGAAGCAGCCGAGCCGTTTTCCCGGATGCTTCGATGCTGTCGACATCGTCACGCCACAGCCGCAACGCGGTATGCAGTTCGCCGAGCAGATCCCTGCCTTCCTCGAGAAAGAGCGGCAGCAACTGCTCGTCCAGATCGTCATGCACCGGCGCCGAGGGTTCGGGGACGGACCCCTGCGCCAGGGCCGGAATCGGTTTGAACGCGTCGGGTGCGGTTCGCGGGAAGATGACACCGGACACGTCCCGCTGACCGGCATCGGGCATGCGCCCACATTCGTCCAGCTGTGCCTCGAGTTCGGGAACGCTCAGCGGTAGCCGTTCGGCGGCGACGTCGGCGACCATGGCTTCCAGCGTGACCGTCGTCTGACGCATCAGCTCGGTCTGTTCGGCGGACGGGGCGCGCTCGAACTCGCGCAGGCGTTCGGTCGCGTGCTCCAGCGCTCGCGCAAGTCTGTGGATGGACTCGATGTGCGCGGTACCCGATATGCCGGCGAGCGTATGGACTGCGCGCAGCAACGATTCGGACGGTATCAGCGTTGGATTGCGCTGCAGTTGTGCGAGCGCATCGTGCAGCGTTGCAATATGTTCCTGGGCCTCGCCCAGGTAGAGCGCCAGCAGTGCGCGCGAGATGTCGGCATCACCGAGCCTGACGGTCGCCGCTGCGCCAGGCTGGGGGGGCGCCTCGAGGCCAGCCTCGGGCGGTTCGTCGAGGGAAGGCGTCTCCGCTGCCAGTGGCGTGTGCGCGTCGACCGGCTCGACCTCGGCTGCGGTCGCCTCGTCGTGTGCGGTCCCGCCGGTTTGCCCGGTCGGTGTTTCGGCGGATTCCGCAGGTTGGGCAGGTTCGGCAAATTCGGTGGGTTCGGTAACGTCGGTGGGTTCGGCAAATTCGGCCTCGCGCTGACCTTCCTCAGTAAGCGCGGCGTCGGTCGGCGTGGTCCCGGACTCCGGCGCGGCTTCGAGGTCGCCGAAGTCCATCACGGTGCCGGCCGTTTCGTCGGCCTGGACCGGTGCTTCCGCTTGCTCCCCAGCGCGAAGTATCGACTCCAGACTGGTGTCGGCTGGAAGCGCAGGTTCCGTCTGATCCATGTCCTCCGGCAGCAAGTCGGCCGCTTGCTCGGGCGTGTCGCCTGGCGATGCGACGTCTTCCGGCGTGAAGTCCTGCGCTTCGAGTGCGGGCCGCGCATCGGCTGCGCCTCGTTCCGGCAGCAGCGCCTCGTCCAGAGCCTGGAATCCGGGGTTGTGCTCGAGTTCGAAGCGATCGTCCGGAAGGTCTTCCTCGGTTTCGAGCGGCACGACCGGCGCTTCTGCGGGCGCTGCGAAGGTGTCGCCCGCAGCAGCCTGCATTGCCGTCGCCGAGGGCGCTACCACGCCGGTATCGGCGCGCTCATCATCGGTTCCAGACAGACGTTCGGCCTCGGCCACCAGCGACGATACGTCGCGTGCATGCCCCCGGCCGGATGCGATCTGCTCCACCCAGTCGGCGAAGAGTGGACGAGCGGTCGAGAGCAGCGCCATCAGCGCGTCCGATGGAGGCAGTTCGAGCTGCAGCCAGCGATTGAGGGTCTGCTCGATGGACCATGCGGCCTCGCCGAGTTCGGTCAGGCCGACCATGCGTCCGCTGCCCTTGAGGGTATGGAATCCGCGTCTGACCGAGGTCAGCGCTTCGCCGTCCGACGGGTCGGCGGTCAGCGCATCGAGTTGCTCGGTGATCGTGGACAGGACCTCCCGGGCTTCCTCGAGGAAGATGTCCAGAAGTTCGGCGTCGATCGCGTCATCGGACAGACTCGCGGCGGCGTGCTCGCGCACCGTCGGCCCGCCGAATGGCACCGATTCGAGACCCGGTGTCGCCTCGCTTGCCTCGAGGGCCTCGTCCAGTGACACGGGTTCGAGTTCCAGATCGAGATCGAACTCCTCCACGCCCGCTGTCGCGGCCAATGGCCCGGCCTCTTCCACCGGTTCGGGCGTGGCCCAGGGTTGGTCGGTCGTCTCCGTGAATGGGAAGATTCCGGGGGCCTCGGGTGCGCGCTGCATCGTCGCTGCGCGCTCGGCTGCAGCCTCCCCGGCGCCGCCCAGCGGCGCTTCGGCGCGTGTGGGCCGGGCAGGTTCGAGAAAACGGTCCAGCGTCGCCGGTCCATGCTGGAGTGCGTCGACGTAGAAGCCGAGTGCGGACAGGCGCTGGGCGAGGGATTCGAACTCGCCGGGCACCGGCTCGGCATCCTTGCTCGCGAGACGCGCCACCGTGTCGGTCGCCTGCCGCACCAATGCAATCGCCTCGTCCTCCCCCAGCAGCGTCAGCGCGCCCTCGATCTGCTTGAGCGGCTGGCTCAGTCCGGCCAGTGGGGCACGCTTTGCCTGATTGCGGAAGAAATCGTCGAGCGTCTGCTCGACCTGGCCGAGGTTGGACAGGATCTCTCTCGCGACCTGGGTCTTTGCCTGCTTCTCCTGCAGCTTGCGGGCGGCCTCCACGGTCGGAGAGTGTTCCGCGGCCTGAATCGCCTCACCGCGGGACAGTGCATCCAGCCGGTTCAGCGTGTCCCTGACCTGTTCATTGAAACCCGATTCCGGGATTCCACGACCGAGCGAGACCTCGGCCAGCAACAGCGCGGTCGCGACCTCGATTGCGATCGCATCCTGAAACTTCAGCGGGTCCTTGCGCAGCCAGGCGCCGAATTCGCCGATGCCGGCGAGCAGGCGATCGAATGCCGGCCGTTCGAGCGCCGCCGCCAGCCGCGTCAACTCGCCGACATGGGATTCAAAACGCGGCAACGCGATCGCCTGTCCGTCGCAGAACTCGTTCCAGGCCCGCTTGCATGCACCGAGTTCGGTGTTTAAGGTCTTGAGCAGCGGCGCGAGCGGAATCTCGGTGACGGTGGCCTCGGGTTCGGGAATCAGCGCATCCAGGGCCCAGACCTCACGCACGGCGGCCTGATGCTCGGTGCGCACCGGCGCCTGGCCGATCCAGTAGAGCAGTTCACGCATCAGCGCGTCCGGGACCGTGCGCGCGTTGCGCTGGAGCTGACGCAGCTCCCTGTCCAACTGGGTGCAGACGCGGCGAACGGCGACCTGTCCGGCCAGGTCGCCATGGGCGATGGCGGTGAACAGGGCCTGTGCCGCCCACCACAGCGCGGCCAGGGCCGGGCTGTCGAACAGGGCCTCGAGTTCGCTCGCGGCGTCCTGCATCGCGGCCGGGCCGGTCGTGTCAGCGCTGTTTTTCAGCCATTGCAGCAGTCCGCGCTCGAACTTGGTGCGCGATTTGCGCAACAGCTCCTGCCAGTCGGCTTCGGCCATCGGCGCGGTCGGCCGGCGTCGCGTCGGCCTGCGCGAGAGGTCCGGAAAGAACAGCGCGGATGGTGAGGCCGGTTTTTCGCCCTGGGCCGCCACGATCTCGGAATAAAGCGGCATCAACCGCATCGGCTGGTCGGGCGTACCCCGCACCAGTTCCTCGAGGTAGTTGGCGATGGAGGCCAGTGCCCGGCTGGCGATCGCGATCGTACCCTCGTCGGCCTTGCGTTCGCCCCGCGCCAGCATGCCGAGCAGTCGATCGAGCGTGCTGGCGAATTGCGTCAGACCGTCGAGCCCGACGATGGAGAGCGCGCCGCAGGCCTGATGCACATGCGTCTGGGCGAACTGGAAATCGCTCTGTGCCTCGGGCGAATGGCGGGCCTTGCCCAGCGCCTTATCCGCACGGGCGAGCGCAAGGTCGATCTCGCTCTTGACCCAGGTCAGTGGGCCGAGATCCAGTTCGGTGCTCTGATTCATCAACGCCTTCTCCGCCGCGCCTGTCCGGTTCGGCTCCTGATCACACCTTGAAACCGGACACGGAACCCTTCAGTTCGACTGCCAGATCCGCAAGCTCACCAATCGATACCGCGGTCTGCTGGGTGCCGCGGGTCGTTTGTTCGGTAATCGCGAGGATGTCCTTCATCGTAGTGGCCACGCGACCGGCGGTCGTCGCCTGATGTTGGATCTCGGTCGAGATCTGTTCGATCAGTTGCGCCGTTTCGCTCGAGACCTTGCCGATTTCGCTCAAGGCCTGGCCGGCCGCGTCCGACAGCTGGGCACCGTCGACTACGTCGCGTGTCGCGTTCTCCATCGCGCCGACCGCATCCTTGGTATCGGTCTGAATGGTCTTCACGATCGCCGCAATCTGCTTGGTCGCCTCGCCGGAACGTTCGGCCAGCCGCTGCACCTCTTCGGCGACCACGGTGAAACCGCGCCCGGCTTCACCGGCCGAGGCCGCCTGGATCGCGGCATTCAGCGCCAGCACGTTCGTCTGCTCGGTGATGTCCGAGATCAGCTCGACGATTTCGCCGATCTCCTGAGAGGATTCGCCGAGCCGTTTGATCCGCTTCGACGTTTCCTGGATCTGCTCGCGGATCTCCTGCATGCCCTTGATCGTGTTCTCGACCGCGTTGGTACCCTTCTGCGCGGCGTCGCGTGACCGGCGCGCGACCTGCGCCGATTGCAGCGCACGTTCGGACGACTCGGTCATCGACATCGCCATGCGCTGCACCGTGGTGCCGACCTCCTCGATCTCGCGCGTCTGGCGTTCGGTCGCGTCAAGCAGTTCCCCGGAAGTGCGCTGTGCCGATTCCGTGGCCGTGGTGACGCGGTTGGCCGCGTCGTTGATGCGGCGCACCAGCACCGACAATTCCTCGATGGTGTAATTGACCGAATCCGCGATCGCACCGGTGATGTCCTCGGTGACGGTCGCGCGCACGGTCAGGTCGCCGTCGGCGAGGTCACCCATCTCGTTCATCAGTCGCAGGATGGCCTGCTGCGACAGGTTGCGTTCATGCTCGGCGTTCTGGCGCTGACTGTCGGTTTCGGCCTGGCGGCTGGTCAGGTCCTGATTGTAGGCGCGCGCCATCATCGCAAGCACGATCAGACCGAGCAGACCGGTGGCCAGGATTGCCGCATCGATCGGTTTGAAGCCGCGAAATTCGCGGTCGTAGGCGTCCGCCAGATCCCGCGTTCGGGCATGAAGTTCGGTCGAGTCGGCAATCAGGTTGCTGCCGGCCTGCTTGGCCTGCACCAGGGCGGGGATGTTCGACACGATGCCGCCGACTGCGTCCAGCGTTTCGGCCGACGCCGCCTCGAGATCGCCGACGCGCTGGCGAATGTCGGCGTCGAGGACGGAGTGCTGCAGGCTGCCGAGCAGTTCGCGGAAACTGGCGGCGTCCGCGCCGAGTCGGTCGGCCGCGTCCGGGGTGATTGCACTGGCCGGCAGCAGCGCATTTGCATTTCTTGCAATGCGCTGGGTCAGCACGGCCAGGGCATTGGCCGCCGAGACTTCGCGCATGCTGGCGCCGGACTGAAGCTTGAGCGCCGCGACGCTCTCGGCGAGTTGCAGCAGCGCCGGGTCACGGGCATTGATGGTTTCGACCGCCTGATCGAGCGCGATCAGGTTCCCCTCCTGGTCGAGCAACTGACGCGCATTGGCCTCGGTCTTCAGCCAGGCAGCCCGCAGCGCTTCGATCTGCGCGGCGGTCGCGGTCGGGCTGGCGGGCACGTTGCCACCCCGCGTCTCCCCGCCATGGGAAAGGGCGTCGAGCAGCGTTGAAAAACGTGTGCTCACACCACGCAGTTCGCCGAATGCGGAGCGCTCGCCCTGCGATGACGACTGTCCAGCCCTGGCGATCTGCTGGGACAGCGTCTGGAGTTCCCCGGCTGCAGCGACATAGAGGGTCGCATGGGCAGACTGGCGCCCTTCATACACGAGCAGACCGGCGGTCGCGGCGACCAGCAGCGCGAAAACCACCCCGAGCGACTTGATCCGGCCGGACATCGGCCGCTGCTCGCTCACCACCGGCGCTGGGATGGACTGTCCGGGAGGGTCGCTCTCGAGGATGGTGGTGTCGGATGCCGAGTCGTTCTCGGACGGGTTCTTGCCAAGAGACGGTCCGGAAAGCTTGAAGGCCATATAGCGTGCTCCGCCGCAGTAGCGGGTTGTGGTGGATCGGTGTCGGTGATCAGTGCTCGCCCGGCCCAGCCTCCAGGAAGCGGGGATGGGCGATCAGCTTGCTCATGTTCAGTCGTAGCCAGACCTTGTTCTGCATGTCACGAAGCCTGCCGGCGACCCACGGTCGATCGTCGACTGGGCCACCGTCCTGCGTGTCGGGCTCGAAGTCTTCCGGGCTGTGCAGGCCGCTGGTCCGGGAGAAAAGCAGCGCACTGTTCACGCCATGACGTCCATGGATGAGCAACAGGCGGGCCAGACCGGACGGCATGATGGTCGAGCCGCCATGAAATGCGGAGAAATCGATGATGCCGTACAGCGAGCCGCGCACGCTGGCGATGCCGCGGAACCAGTTGCTGGTCAGCGGGACCGGGCTGATGGCCGGGACCGGCAGAATCTCGCCGGTATCGGTGAGGTCGACCAGCCAGTTCTCGCTCCCCGCCTCGACCCCGAGTAATGTACGTCGGTCGCTGGTGCGCGATTCGGCCAGCCGTTTGACCAGATTCTCCTGGAACTCCCGCAAGCTGATTCGTCTGGCCATCGTCGATCAATCCAGTTTCTGAATGCGGGAGATGAGTTCCGCATGGTTGATCGGCTTGATCAGGTAATCCAGCGCACCCTGTCGCATGCCCCAGATCCTGTCGGTTTCCTGGGATTTGGTGGTGCACAGGATGATCGGAATCGATCGGGTGGCCGGGTCCCGTGAAATCGTCCGGGTCGCCTGATAACCGTTCATGCCGGGCATGACGACGTCCATCAGGATGAGATCGGGCAGTTCGCTCTTGCTCTTGACGATCGCCTCCTCACCGTTGTCGGCGGTCAGGACCAGATAGCCCCGTGCCTTTAGGGCTTCGGTCATCGCAAAGCGCTCGGTCGGCGAGTCGTCAACGACGAGAATCTTCTTGATCGGCATCTCTATCCATCGTCAGTCGGACGGTTCAGTCTGCATTTGCGGCGTGGTGAGCCACGGCCTTGAGCAGACTGTCCTTGGTGAAGGGCTTGGTCAGATACTCGTCGGAGCCGGCCATGCGGCCGCGTGCGCGGTCGAACAGGCCGTCCTTGGAGGACAGCATGATGACCGGCGTCGACGACAGGCGCGGATTCTTCTTGATCAGCGCGCAGGTCTGGTAGCCGTCGAGTCGGGGCATCATGATATCCACGAAGATGACTTCGGGATTATGGTCCGCGATCTTCGCGAGCGCGTCGAAGCCATCCTCGGCCAGCACCACCTCGCAGCCCGCCTGGCTCAGGAAGATCTCCGCGCTGCGGCGGATGGTGTTGCTGTCATCAATGACCATCACCTTCAGTCCGGTCAGGTCCATGGCGTCAGTCCTCGATCATGCTGTGGCGGGGGGCTGTCCGGCGTCGATCGCGTCCAGCGTGCGGCCGGCGCGCCGAGATCGCTGACAGACGCCGGCACGGCGCCGGATGTCGCATGAGGCTCGGCACGCGCTCCAGCGTCATATCTCGACCATCTCGAAATCTTCCTTGCGGGCCTCGCATTCCGGGCACGTCCAGTTCGGGGGGATATCCTCCCACCGCGTGCCGGGTTCGATGCCTTCGTCAGGCAGGCCGGCGGCTTCGTCATAGATGAAGCCGCAGATCAGACACATGTAGGTCTTGAATTCGGGGTTTGCCATGGGGGGCTTGGCTTGAACCGTTTGGCGTTAGAATCGACGCCGATCTTACCCCATTTTCGTTTCTTTGCCAGAAGGCAACCCCGTGAAGGTTGGCGCCTGAGATGAGCTCTGCATTTTTCGCCGCACCGGCATCGGTGCTGACTTTCGGTTGTGCCGACGCGACCACCGGCGGCGGTATCCAGTCGGATGTGCTGACGATCGCGAGCATGGGGTGCCATCCGCTGTCGGTGGTGTGCGCGGTCGCGGTGCGCGATACACGGGGTATGGAGGAGTTGCTGGCGCTCGATGCCGATACCGTGGTGGCCCAGGCGCGGTCGATCCTCGAGGACATTCCAGTGCAGGCCTTTCGGGTGGGCATGGTCGGCAGCGTCGAGAATATCGCCGCGATCGCCGAGGTGTTGTCGGATTATCCGGAGTTGCCGCTGGTGCTCGAACCCGCGTTGTTCCATCTGGATGGAAACGAGGGGCTGGGCGAGGATTTTGCCGCCGCACTGGTCGAACTGCTGCTCCCGATGAGCGCCGTGGTGGTGCTGGGCCCGCATGACTTGGAGCGCATGCTGACGGCCTTCGACGAAGACGGTGACGCCGATGATGGCCTGTGCGACGAGGATGAGGACGCACCCATTCGTCCCGGTCCCGATATCGCCCGGGACGTCGAGCGCCTGATCGGTTTCGGCGCCGCGCATGTGCTGGTCACCGGCGCGGGAGAGCCGGGTCCGACGGTTGTCAATATGCTTTTCGGGTCGGGTGGCCGGATTCGGTCGGATGCGTGGGAGCGGCTAGGCGGTCACTACCTCGGTGCGCGCGCCACGCTGGCGAGCGCGGTCGCCGCGGCGCTCGCCCATGGCATGGATATGTCCGAGGCGTGTCGCGAGGCGCAGGAGTTCGTTTGGCAGGCCCTCTCGTCGGGCTACCGGATCGGCATGGGACTGGCCGTGCCGGACCGCTTGTTCTGGGCACGTGAGGCGGACCCGGATGAGCACTGAAGTGCGCCTGCGCGGCCTCTATCTGGTGACGCCGGATTGCGCCGACACCGCGTCACTGGCGGCCAGGGTCGAAGCAGTCCTCGCGGGTCGCCCGGCTTTGCTGCAGTATCGCAGCAAGCTCGCCTCTGAATCGCTGCGCCTCGAGCAGGCGCGTAGGATCGGGGACTTGTGCCGTCGCGCGCGGGTGCCATTCATCGTGAATGACAGTCTGGCGCTGGCGATGGCGGTCGGCGCCGACGGAGTGCATGTCGGACGTGACGATGGTGATCCGGCGCAGGTGCGTGCCGCGATCGGCCGGCAGCGTCTGCTCGGCGTGTCCTGCTATGACGACTGGTCCAGAGTCGAGGCCGCGGCGGAGGCCGGGGCGGATTATGTCGCGTTCGGCGCGATGTTCGCGTCGCCGACCAAACCGGCGGCGGTGCGCGCGCCGATCGAGCTGCTCGGGCGCCCTGCGGCGCTCGGGCTCGCCTGCGCCGCGATCGGCGGGATCACGCTCGACAACGCGTCGTCGCTGATCGATGCTGGCGCCGATCTGCTTGCGGTGATCTCGGACGTCTTCGACGCCGATGATCCGGCCGCGCGCGCGGCCGCGTACCGTGAACTGTTCGTGCGACCTGTCGGGCAGACGTGAGGCCCGCAGGGGCGCGAAGCGACTGGACCCGAACGGACTCAGCGGCGACAATGCCGACCCATACGAAAAGACCTATCGAGACGATATGAACAGCAGAAACGAAGCTCTCTTCACCCGCGCGTCCAGGACGATTCCGGGTGGCGTGAATTCTCCGGTGCGCGCCTTCAGGTCGGTCGGCGGCACGCCGCGCTTCATCGAGCGCGCCGAAGGCCCGAGGGTCTGGGATGCGGACGGCAAGTCCTACCTGGACTATGTCGGATCGTGGGGGCCTGCGATCGCGGGCCATGCCCATCCGGCGATCGTCGAGGCGGTGCGGGAGGCCGCGCTGCGCGGCCTGTCCTTCGGCGCGCCGACCGAAGCCGAGGTCGAGATGGCCGAGCTGATCTGCGCGTTGCTGCCGTCGATCGAGATGGTGCGCCTGGTCAGTTCCGGCACCGAGGCGACGATGAGCGCGATCCGGCTCGCGCGGGGCTTCACTGGCCGGGACGCGATCGTCAAGTTCGAAGGCTGTTATCACGGGCATGCGGACAGCTTGCTGGTGAAGGCCGGATCCGGCCTGCTGACCTTCGGCAATCCGTCGTCCGGTGGCGTGCCGGCGGATTTCGCAAAGCACACCATCGTGCTCGACTATAACGATCTGCAGCAGGTCGAGGACGTGTTCAAGGCGCGCGGCAAGGACATTGCGGCGATCATCGTCGAGCCGATCGCCGGCAACATGAATCTGATCAAACCGGCGCCCGGTTTCCTGGAGGGGCTGCGGCGGGTGTGCACCGAGTACGGCGCGGTGCTGATCTTTGACGAGGTGATGACCGGCTTCAGGGTCGGGCCGCAGGGCGTGCAGGGCCTTTACGGCGTCACGCCCGATCTGACGACCCTGGGCAAAGTCATCGGTGGCGGCATGCCGGTGGGGGCCTTCGGCGGGCGCCGCGACATCATGCAGGCGATCGCGCCGCTGGGCCCGGTGTATCAGGCCGGAACACTGTCGGGCAGTCCGGTCGCGGTCGCGGCCGGCATTGCGTCGTTGAATCTGATTCGTGAGCACGGTTTCTTCGATACGCTTACTGCGCGCACCACGCAGCTGGTCGAGGGTCTGCACCAGGCGTCTGCGTCGGCCGGCATCCGTTTCTGTGCCGATTCGGTCGGTGGCATGTTCGGCGTGTATTTCGGCGACAGGGTGCCGGGCTCGTTCGCCGAGGTCACCGCATGCGACAAGGACGCCTTCAATCGCTTCTTCCACGCGATGCTGGACGCCGGTCATTACTTCGCACCCTCGGCGTTCGAAGCCGGATTCGTGTCGGCGGCCCACACCGAGCGCGACATCGATTCCACCGTGGCCAAGGCGGGCGAAGTGTTTGCGGCAATGGCTGCCGGCTGAGCCGGTTCCCAGAATCCGCGCGACGCAGCGATTCGGGATGGCGGTGGCCCGCTCGGCGACTCAGCCCTAGCGCATGCCGCTGTTGGCGAGCGTAGCGTCCGCGATCCCTGCTGTCTGAGCGCGAAGCGCGAGTTCAGGGATCGCAGCGAAGCGAGCCTTACAGCGGTAGCGCGAGTGGCTGTCGGAGCCGAGCGGGCCACCGCCATCCCGAATCGCAGATTGACCCGTAACAGGATTCCCGAGCGCACACCCCGCTCACAGCAGGAAGATCGTCGCCAGCCCGAGGAAAATGAAGAAGCCGCCCGAGTCGGTCAGCGCGGTGATCATCACCGAGCTGCCGAGAGCAGGGTCCTTGCCAAGGCGGGTGCGTATCATCGGGATCAGCACACCGGCACTGGCGGCGAGCAGCAGGTTCAGCGTCATCGCCGAGGTCATGACCAGGCCGAGCGGCCAGCTGCCGTAAAGCCACCACGCCATTGCGCCGAGAAAGCCGCCCCAGAACACGCCGTTGAACAGCGCGACGCCCATCTCCTTGCGGATCAGGCGCCGCATCGCGCTCTGCTCGACCTGACCCATCGCGATCGCACGCACGATCATCGTGGTCGTCTGGTTGCCCGAATTGCCACCGATGCCGGCGACGATGGGCATCAGCGCGGCCAGCGCGACCAGTTTCTCGATCGAGTCCTCGAAGGCGCCGATCACGCGCGACGCGATGATCGCGGTGACCATGTTGATCGCCAGCCAGGCCCAGCGGTTCTTCACCGAATCCCACACCGACGCGAAGATGTCCTCTTCCTCGCGCAGACCGGCGTTGCTGAGGATCTCCTGCTCGGACTCCTCGCGGATGTAGTCGACCACGTCGGCTACGGTCAGGCGTCCGATCACCCGCTTCTCGCCATCGACCACCGGCGCGGAGATCAGGTCGTAGCGCTCGAAGGCCTGGGCCGCGTCGCTGGCATCATCCTCGGGTTCGAAGCTGATTACCGGTTCGGCGCGCATCACGACGCCGACCTGTTTTTCCGGGTCGTTGATTAGCAGTTGCTCGAGCGTCAGGATGCCGCGCAGGTGCTCGTCGCGATCGACGACGAACAGTTTGTCGGTGTGGTCCGGCAGTTCCTCGAAACGGCGCAGGTAGCGCAGCACCACTTCCAGGCTGACGTCCTCACGGACGCTCACCATGTCGAAGTCCATCAGCGCGCCGACGGTGTCCTCCGGGTAGGACATCGCCGCGCGAAGCTGCTCGCGGCCTTCGGTGTCGAGTGACTGGAAGACGTCCTGTATGACTTCGGGCGGGAGGTCTGGCGCCAGGTCGGCCAGTTCGTCCGCATCCAGCGATTCGGCGGCCGCCTTGAGCTCCTCCGAATCCATCGTCTCGATGAGCGATTCACGCACCGCGTCCGAGACTTCGAGCAGGATCTCGCCATCGCGCTCGGCCTTGACCAGATTCCACAGGAACAGGCGGTCCTCGAGTGGCAGGGCTTCGAGGATGTACGCGATGTCGGCGGGATGCAATTCGTCGAGGCGGTTCTGCAGTTCGGCGATGTGCTGCCTATGGACCAGGTCCTCGACCAGGTCGTGCCGTGGCATGTCCTGGCGCAGCACGAGGTCTTCCACCAGCTTCTGGCGCGACAGCAGCTCCTGCACCTCACGCAGATGCTGCTGGACGTCGTCGGGATGGCGTTCCTCGTTGGCGGACATGCGTGCCTCTTCGACCTGGGGCGCAAAGATCCAAATTTTACGGGCTTGCCGTTGCGCACGCGAACGTATTTCGTTCTTCGATCGGAAAATTCCCGTCACCGCGCGATGGGTGCGCTCATGGAATCCTGGAGTACACCATGCGGGCCCGCAATCGCTCGGCATGCCTGCTCATGGTTGGGCCGAACTCGCGTTCATAGCGTCGCGGATTGGGCAGCTTGACAGCCAGCCGGCTCGCCTCGCCCGGACCGAGCCGGTCCGCCGACAGGCCGAAATAGCCTTGCGCCGCAGCCTCGGCACCGAAGATCCCCTCGCCCCATTCGACCACGTTGAGATAGACCTCGAGAATGCGACGCTTGCTCCAGGTCGATTCGATCATGACCGTGATCACGGCCTCCTGCAGCTTGCGCAGGTAGCTGCGCTGTGGTGACAGGAACAGGTTCTTTGCCAGTTGCTGGCTTATCGTCGAGCCGCCGGCGGCCACCGCTCCACGCGCGCGGTTGCGCTCGATCGCATGCTGCATGCCCTGCCAGTCGAATCCGCGGTGATTCAGGAAATGATCGTCCTCGGCCGCAACCACCGCGCGCTTCAGATGCACCGAGATCCGTTCGTACGGCACCCATTCATGCCGTAGTGTCGCGTCCGGATCGTTCCTGCGCAGCTCCGAGAGCTGCAGCCGCATGAAGCGCGTGCTGGCCGGGTCGTTGTTCTTCCACCACAGCACATGTGCGAAGAACCAGGCCTGCACCAGTACGACGAGCAGGAACAGCGTGGCCATCGCCCACCCGAGGCGCCGCAGCACCTTCTTCATGCGCGTGCGAGGCTGTTCCGCAGGTCGCTCAGGACCGGGGCCGTGTCGGGGCGAACACCGCGCCACAGAAAGAAGCTCTCGGCCGCCTGCTCGATCAGCATGCCCAGTCCATCGGCCACACGTGCGGCGCCGTCCGCACGTGCCGCCGCCAGGAATGGCGTGTCACCCCTACCGTACATCATGTCGTAGGCCAGCGCGTCCGGTCCGTATACACCCGCAGGCAGGGGCGGACGCTGATCGGCGAGGCTCGCCGCGGTCGCATTGATGACGATATCGAAGCTCAGCCCGCCGAGCGCTCCGAATGCGCTTGCGCGGAGCGTGACGCCGACCGC
Source organism: Denitraticella aggregata (assembly GCF_048158365.1). Taxonomy (NCBI): domain Bacteria; kingdom Pseudomonadati; phylum Pseudomonadota; class Betaproteobacteria; order Rhodocyclales; family Zoogloeaceae; genus Denitraticella; species Denitraticella aggregata. Next base: position 416,583 of record NZ_JBLLNL010000001.1, read on the forward strand.
ATGTGGGGTGAAGCGCAGGACGAGTTCTTCGGCGCGGCTCAGGGTTCGATTCGCGATCACGAGCTGGCTAGGTGCTTCGGCCAGCAATGGCAGCACTGCACCCCGGGCCGCGCCACCCGCACCGAGGAGCAGGATCCGTCGGCCGGCGAGCGGGCAGCCCAGGTTGTGGATCAGATCGCGCACCAGGCCGGCGCCGTCGGTATTGTCGCCGAACAGGCCCGATTTCGAGAACGCGAGGGTGTTGACCGCGCCGGCGGCCTCGGCGCGCTTGGACAGCGTGTCGGCCAGTGCATGCGCGTCGAGCTTGAACGGCACGGTCACGTTCAGTCCCCGACCACCGGCCGAACGGAAGGTCCGGACCGTATCGGTGAACCCGTCGAGCGGCGCGAGCAGGGCCTCGTAGCTGAGGATCTGCCCGGTCTGCTGCGCAAAGGCGCGATGTATCTGCGGCGATTTGCTGTGGGCGACCGGATTCCCTACCACTGCGTAACGGTCCATCAGCGTGAGGTCCTGAGTTGGTCCGAGTTCGTGAAGGTCCAGGTACGGGTGATCTCGATGATGTCGGTATCGACCCGGATGTCGGGCGGAAAAGCCGCGAACGGTGCGGCGAGTTCGACGATTCGAACCGCGGCCGCATCCAGGACCGGTTGTCCGGAGGAGCGCTGCACCTCGACCTTCTCGATCGAACCGTCCGCGCGGATCACGACCGACAGCATCAGGCTGCCGTACAGCCGCCCACGTGCGGCTTCCGGATAGTTCAGGGTGCCGACACGTTCGATCTTCATGCGCCAGTCCTCGACATACTGGGCGAACCGGTACTCGCGGGTTCGGGCACCGATGAACTGCTTGCGCGGCCGTTTCGCGAGTTCATTCAGGCTGCGATCGATCTGCGCTTCCATGCGCGCGATGCTCGCGATGTTGCTCATCAGGTCGAGGCCGGAGACCGGTGCGGGAGCCGGCTCCCTGGGCGGCTCCGGTTGCGGGCGTGCCTGTGCGATGCGCGGCGCGGGACGCTCGGCCGGGGCCGGCCGGGTCAGTACTTCCTTTTGCACCGGCCTGGGCTCCGGGGGTGCGGCCCGGGTGTCGATCAGCGCGTCGCCGTCCTGACGGGTCTCCTGCGGCGGGACCGGCGTGCTGGGGCGCTCGTCGAGGTCGGTGGTGCCGCCTCCATCGAGATTCGCCTGGGCCAGCACGTCGGCCTGTTCGGGTGGACGGGCATGGCGGGCATTGACGAGCACCACGTCCAGTGCCCTGTTGTGCGCACTCGTCTCCTGGCGTTCCGGCAGGCCGAAATGGATGCTCAACAGGAACAGGTGCAGCGCGATCGACAGGACCAGGCCGATCTGTAGCCGGCGGTCGGAACGGATCAGGGTGAGCAGGCCCGCCGCCACGCCGGTGGGCGTCGGCGTTCGGTAAAGCGGGGTCGCAAAGGTCTGGGCGTTGGGCATCTGCCGACCTCGTCAGCCTTCGAACAGCGCTTCGTTTTCCGCATCCGGATCGGGTTCGGCCAGCGTCGCGACGAACCGGGCATGCACCTCGACATCCACCAGGTCGCTGCCTTCGATCGCCAGGCGAATGCGCGATCCTGGCATCTGCAGCGGCAGGGATGGAACCTTGATCACCAGCGGTATGTTTTCCAGTTTGACGACATTGTCGCGCAACACGCGTGCCTCGACCTCGGGCGCCGACTGTTGTCGCAGCCAGCGCAGGCACCAGTAACGCTCCATATGGCGCTGAAACTCGGCATAGGCGGCATAGGTGAGCTCGAAATCGCGCATTGCGGCGAACAGGTCGGGCGACTTGGGTGCGAACGCCGGTTCCGCGCCGGACAGCAACGAAATGATCTGCCATTGATTGACCAGATCCACATAGCGACGCAGCGGCGAACTCGACCATGCATAGCAATCGACGCCGAGGGCTTCATGAGGTTCCGCCGACGTGCTCATCCTGACCTTTCCGCCATTCTGCACCCGGTACAGACCCGGGATGCCGGCCTTGTCGAGCATCTTGCCCCAGGTGGCATTGGCCAGAATCATCAGCTCGGCAACCAGTTTGTCGAGCGGCGATCCGCGGCGGCGCTGACTGATCGTGACATAGCCGGGGCCGTCCGTCGTCTGCGTGTGCCAGTCGACATAAAAGCTGAAATCCACCTGGTTCTGGTTGGCGCTCGGCTTTCCGCGACCGGCTTCGAGCACGGTCGCGAGATCCCACAGCAGGTTCAGCTCGCGCTTCCACGCGAACTCGGGTAGTCCATGCTCCAGCGTGTCTTCGTTGAACACCGGTTCGACGTCGTGATGGCGCAGATTTGCGACGATCGGGACGCGCTCCAGGCGGCTCTCGTGTCCGACGATCGCGAGCGCGGGCGTCACGTCCAGGTACAGCGAAACCGCAGGGCACTGCCGTCCTTGTGCCAGCGTGAAACGCTCGACCAGTTCATCCGGCAGCATCGTGATCTTGTTGCCCGGCATGTACACGGTCGACAGACGCCGTCGCGCGATTGCGTCCAGCGTCGAACCGCGGCTGAACCCAAGCGCCGGGGCCGCGATGTGGATGCCGATGCGCCAGCCGCCGCCTTCGCGCGGCGTGACCGAGAAGGCGTCGTCGATCTCGGTGGTGGTGGCGTCGTCGATCGAGAACGCGCGCACGTCCGCGAGCGGCAATTCCGGATGCGGGTCTGGCGGCTCGTAGGCCGGGAAGGCCGTACCCTCCTGGAAATACTCGAACAGAAAGCGGTTGTAGTGAAAATCGTGGCTCGACGCGAGTGCGCCACACCTGAGCAGCAGGCGCGCGGCGGACAGCCCGCTGTCGACGCAGGCGGCCTCGAGCGCCTTGGTTTCGATCCGGTTGCGATCCGGCCGGTACAGGAGTTGCGGGATCATCGCCTGAAGTTCGTGCGGCAGGCGGCCTGCGACCAGTTCGGCCCGGATCTGCTCCATCGCTTCGGCCTGCTGGCGTTTCTTTTCGAGGCCTGCCAACGCCGCCTTCAGAATGTCCTCCGGCGCCTTGCGAAATTGTCCCTTGCCCTTGCGATGGAAATAGATCGGCGCCGAATGCAGGCGCAGCAGGATGCTGGCGGCCTCGACCGGGGTCGGGGTTCGCCCGAAATACTCGGCCGCGAACGCCTCGAAACCGAACTCGTCCTCGCCGCAGACTTCCCACAGGAAGTCGGTGTCGAGCTCCTCTGCACCGGATTCCGCACGGTCGAGCAATTCCGTCGGCGACGGCTCGCGGAACTTCATCAGCACGTTGCCGCTCTTGAGCTTCACACGCTTGCCGTGGGAGGTCTCCACCTGCAGTGAATTGTCGTTGTCGGCGAGGACGGTGCCCGCCTTGAACGCGCCGCTCTCTTCAAAAAGCACAAACATCAAAAACCGCCAAGAATGATTCCAGATGCACAGTTTAACCCGGATGATCCGCGCCATTGGGCTCGATTCGGGGCAGCGGGTTCGGGCCGGATCGTGATCGGGCGAGGCGGCTCCGGCGGCACCTCACGTGATCACCGTCGGCACGAATGCGGGCAATGCATCGATCATGTACGCTTCATGGACAGGGCAAACGGCGTATACTTTCGCGACAATACAAAAAGATGCTCGAGAGACCATCGCACCGTCCGACGAGGAGACCCGATGATGAAGCCCGCAAACCTTACCGCTCACCCGCTGGCGAGACTCGCCGGAATGTCGATGGCGGCGCTGATGCTCGGACTGTTGATGTTGTCTACCACAGCCGCGCGTGCCGACGAAGCGCCCAAGGTCGTCTATCACGCGGATTTCTCGGATCCGCGCCGCTTCAGCGCGATGCTGACCAGCATCAACAACATGGTCACCCATTACCAGAACGAGCTCGTTGACTACGACGTGCGCGTCGTGTTCGTCGCGCACGGCATTCGTTTCCTGACTGACGACACGTTGGCCGGTACGCCGTTCGAGGAAGATGCCGGGATGGCCGAGCGGCGCGAGAACAACGCGAGCCGTCTCAACAGCCTCAGAACCGTGCAGGGCGTGAAGCTGGAACTGTGCGACATCACGCGGGCCCAGATCGGCCTGGATCAGGACAAGCTGTACGATGGGGTGAATATCGTCCCTTCGGGCGTGGTTCGGATCGCCGAACTTCAACGCGACGGCTTTGCTTACATAAAGATCGAGTAAGGGTGGTGGCCCCTGGACGCGTCCGGGGGCCGCTGGTCGAGACAGAAGTGCTGAATGTCCAGGGGGGGATATGACTGAGCAGATGGGTTGGATCTTGGCGATTGCGGCGGTGATTGTCGCTGCGGTGATCAGTTTTTTCGTCGGACGCCGGTCCGGTAGCTCGAAGGAGCGGATCGAAGAACTCGAAACTGAAGTGACCCGGCAGAAGGAGGAGATCTCGACCTACAAGCAGGAGGTCGAGTCGCATTTCGACAAGACGGCGACCCTGTTCGTGTCGATGGCAGGATCGTACAAGGATTTGTTCGAACATCTGTCGAGTGGCTACGAGAAGCTCTCGGAAGGTTCGGCACGCGAACTGTTCAAGGAACGCGTGGCCGCGCTGCTGCTCGATGGGCCGAAGAGCGCGGAAGGCAGCGGAGCCGGCAAGAATCCCGGGCCGGATGAGAGCCCGACGGATGACAAGTCGTCGGCACACGCGAATCGGGACGAGTCCGTCGAGAGCGGAGCGGCAGACTCGGCGGCAGGCACGACCCCGGATGAGGAAGGGGCCGCTCCGGCCACAGCGTCCGGAAGCGACGATCCGGCTGAACCGAAGGCGGCTGAACCGAAGGCGGCTGAACCGAAGGCGGCTGAACCGAAGGCGGCTGAACCGAAGGCGGCCGCGGACGACCCAAGTGTGAAACCTCGGGCGGATGCGACGGAGATCGTCACCGAGACGGCCAAAGCCAAGTCAGAAACGGGGTCCGAAGCCGGATCCGCAGCTGGCAAAGCATCGACGTCGGAGCCGGACTCCGCACCCGAGTCGACAGTCGAAAAGGCGGCGCGCAAGCGGACCGATGTAGCGCGCGCTCAGGCGTCGCCGACCGACGGTTCCGAGCTTGGCTCGCAAGAGGCTTCTTCGGAGGCCGGTGGAACGGACCGGCAAGCAGGGCAGGGCGACGACAAGGGTGGTGACGCCAAAACTCGACCCGGGAAATAGTCGAGCCCGGGGCTGGCCTCAGTCCACGGTTGCGACCGCGATCAGGGCCTGCGCTTCGACCGTGTAGCCGGGCTTGCCGGTCGCGCGATCCGCTTCAAGATCGTTTGCCACGGCTTCACGCAGTTTCAGTTGGGTAGCCGGCGGCAGTCTTGAGAGCGCCTCCGCTGCGCCGCCGGCAAGATCCAGAAAGGCCTGCCAATAGGCGTCGGCGTCTTCGAAGTCACACGAGAATCGACAGGTTTCGACACGGATGGCGGTGAATCCAGCCGCGCGCAGCTGGGACTCCAGCACACCGGGCGAACCGAAGCGGAACACCGACGGCCGTTCTACCCTGGGGCGGGGCAGCAGGCGCGCGATGCAGTCCTGGGCGCGACCGATCAATGGCACCGACTCGCGCGGACCCCACACCGACACGGCTATTTGCCCTCCGCTTTTCAGTACGCGCCGCATTTCGGCCAGAGCCTGTTGCGGGTGCGGAAACATGAAAAGCGCCAGCCCAGCCAGCACCCGATCGAAACTGTCGTCCGCGAAACAAAGCCGCTCCGCGTCCGCGGCGGCGAACGAAAGCCCGTCGGGCAGGGGGGCCTCCCTCGCATGTTGCTGTCGGACCTCCATCGCGTGCGCCAGCATCGCTTCGGCGATATCGGTTGCGACCACCCAGCCATCCGGTGCCACGCGCGTCGCTGCGTCGGAGGCGAGCAGGGCCGGACCGCTGGCCAGGTCGAGCACGTGCATTCCGGGATGAAGCCCTGCCGCATCGAGGAGTGCGACGGCGAGATCGGCACGCAGGTGCGCGCCGGCAGCATAGCGTGCCGCGATACGATTGAATCCGGTCCGCTCCTGCGCCTTGAAACGCATCGCGTCGAAATCCGGCGTTTTCGCGCTCATTGGCGCAGTCCCGCAAAACGCAGCACGTCGTCGATGTAGTCGGTCCAGTGCGAGAAGCCGTGATCGCCGCCCTCGATCACGGTCTGGCGCGCCCCCCTGTACTTCGCGACCGCATCGCGGTAGTCGAGGAGTTCGTCGCCGGTTTCGACCAGCAGCCAGTAGCGTTCCGGGTGCGTGATCGATGCGACGTCGAGTGTCTGCAGTTCCGCGATGTGCCGATGCGTGAAGTCGAAGGATTCGCCGGTATAGAGATTGGTCTGGCGGCCGACCCAGGCCTCCAGCGCAGCGGGTGCGACCACTGCCGGATTGACCAGGGCCGCCCGCAGGCCGTGCGTTTCGGCAAGCCAGGTGGCGTAGTAGCCGCCAAGCGAACTGCCGACCAGCGTCGGTGGACGCTGCGGGTCACGCTGACGCGCGCGATCGATCTGCTGTTCGATCAATTCTATCGACGCCTGTGGAGAAACCGGCAACTGCTCGCACCAGAATTCATCGGCCAGTCCGAGTTCCGCCATCCGTTTCTTCATCGCGGTGGATTTGATCGATGCCGGAGCCGATCGGAAACCGTGCAGATAGATGATCATGGCGTCATGCCTGTCCCTGCAGCGCATCCCACCACGCGAGGATGCTGTCCGCATCCGGGGTCAGCAGCGTGGAGGCGCCGCCGGTGAAATCCTGCCATTCGGCCAGAAAACGCTCCCCGACCGCGGTCAGCAGCGGTACGCCGGCCATGACCGCGACCCCCATCTCGGATCGAAGGCCCGAGCCTGCCGCCTCCTGCGCGCCGAACTTGTTGATCATGACCAGCGCGGCGCCGTCGTCCACCGCGCGCCGCACCGCCATTGCGGCATGGGCGAGCGACGCCGGATCGAGCCGGCAGGCCTCGGAACCGCTTCCGAGCTCCTGGGATAGCGAAAAGCGTTCACCGCTGTCCAGATCCTCGAGTTCCATCGCGCAGGGGTCGTCGATCACGGTCGCGATGTCGTGCTGCAGGACACCCCCGAGCCTGACCCCGCGGGCGCGAAGCGTGCGCGCGACGCTGGTCAGCATCGATTCGATGTTGTCGGTGGGCTTGTAGACGACAGCCGCGATCGGTGCGAGGGATTCTTCGGACATGACGCTGAGAACCATGGTGGCGATGGGGAATTGTCTCATTCACGCGCATCTCGCGACAGTCCCGAACCGCGCATTTCGAACATTGGCCCGCCCACGGACATGCGCGGGATCGTGCGCAGTCAGGAAACATTGGAATGTTACTAAAAGAGAATATTCAAGTGATCTTTAATTCTTTCGCGTCGTAAGGGCTGTGCGCTATCGTGTGGCGCTTGTTCTGATCCCCTGCGCGAGGGAGCGCTCACCTGGTGCCCGAAAATCTGCAGCCGTTGATCGTCGGCCTGATACTTGTCGGTTTGTTCGCGACTTTCATCCGCGAGTGGCTCAAGCCCGATGTCGCGGTGATGAGCGCGGTCGCGGTGCTGCTCGCGCTAGGCCTGCTCGCGCCGGGTCAGGTGCTGTCGGTGTTCGGCAACAGTGCGCCGATCACGGTCGCCTGCCTGTTCATCATCAGCGGTGCGCTGAGTCGCACCGGCTGCGTCGACCGGCTCGGGGACTGGCTGGGTGCGATGGCCGGGCACAGCGAGCGGAGGATGCTGCTGGCGCTGCTGCTGGTCGGCGTCCTCGTGTCGCCGTTCATCAACAATACACCGGTGGTCATGGTCATGATCCCGGCGGTCATCGCGCTTGCGTCCCGCCAGGGAACGTCGCCGTCGCGCCTGCTCATTCCCCTGTCCTACGCGACGATCCTGGGCGGTCTGGTGACGATGGTCGGTACCTCGACCAACATTCTGGTCGATGGTGTGGCCCGCGACATGGGCCTCGCGCCCTTCCACATGTTCGAGATCAGCGCGCCGGCGCTGCTGCTGGCGCTGGTCGGCTGTGTGTTCATGTATTTCATGGCGCCGCGCTACCTGCCTTCACGCGAGACCCTGACCCAGCAATTTACCGGCAGTGGCGACCGGCTCTTCATGACCGAGCTGTTCGTGCCCGAAGGCTCGAGGCTGGCCGGGCGCACGCTGAAGGATGCGCGGCTGTCCAAAGGCACGATACAGGTACTGAGGCTCTTTCGCGGCGACGACGAGATCGCCTCGCCGCCGCCGCAAACCCGGCTGATGGTCGGCGACCGGCTGGTGGTGCATAGCCGCAGCAGCGCGATGATGGATCTGCGCAGCACCGATCTGGTCGGCCTGCAGGCCAAGGGCACCGACAGCCATGACCTGGAGACCCTGCGCCGGCGCGGGGTCGTCATGGTCGAGGCGATCGTCGGGCAGACCTCGCGTTACGTGTCGCGACCGATCCGCGATCTGGATCTCGCCGCCCGCTATGGCATCCATCTGATCGCGGTGCACCGCAGGGATGCGTCCATTCAGGACGTCGGCGACGACTTCCAGCTGCAGTTCGGCGACGTCCTGCTGGTCGAAGGCACGCCGGCGCAGATCAAGCGCTTCTGCGAGAACGGGGATCTGTTCGCGATCACCGAGGGACGCGCACCGGCGAATCGGCAGGCAAAGGCGCCGATCGCGCTCGCGACCATCGCCGGCGTGATGCTGCTGGCCGCCTTCAAAGTGATGCCGATCGAGGGGCTCGCGATGATCGGCGCGGCGGTCGTCGTCGCGACCGGCTGCATCCGTTCGGACGAGGCCTACAAGGCGATAGAGTGGCCGATCATCATCCTGATCTTCGGCATGATCGCGATCAGCATCGCGATGCGCGAGTCCGGGCTGGCCGACCTGCTGGCCACGTCGCTGGTCGGTGCGGGCGTGGGGCTGTCGCCGTGGATGATGCTGGCGATCGTGATCCTGATCACGTCGATCGCGACCGAATTCATCAGCAACAATGCGGTTGCGGTGCTGTTCACGCCCATCGTGATCGGCGTCGCGCAGCAACTCGGGGTAGACCCGCGCCCCTTCGTCGTCGGCGTGATGTTCGCGGCCAGCGCGAGCTTCGCGACCCCGATCGGCTACCAGACAAACACGCTGGTGTACAACGCCGGCAACTACCGCTTCACCGACTTCGCGCGGCTGGGAATTCCGATGAACCTGATCGTGTGGATCGTCGCGAGTCTCGTCATTCCGCTGTTCTGGCCGCTGACCGCGAGCTGAATCGTCGCGGTCAGCGGGTTCCGGATGGCGAGCGGGATCCTCCTCAGGCCTTTCGATACACCTCGGCGCCGCCCTTGACGAACTCGACCGCCTTCTCCTCCATACCCTTCCTGAGTGCTTCGGCCTCGTCGATCCCCTGTTTCGCCGCATAGTCGCGCACGTCCTGCGTGATCTTCATGCTGCAAAAGTGCGGGCCGCACATCGAGCAGAAGTGCGCGACCTTGGCCGAATCCTTGGGCAGGGTCTCGTCGTGGAACTCGCGTGCCTTGTCCGGATCGAGGCCCAGGTTGAACTGGTCGTCCCAGCGGAATTCGAAACGCGCCTTGGACAGCGCGTTGTCGCGGATCTGTGCGCCGGGATGCCCCTTGGCCAGGTCGGCGGCGTGGGCGGCGAGCTTGTAGGTGATGATGCCGACCTTGACGTCGTCCTTGTTGGGGAGGCCGAGGTGCTCTTTCGGCGTGACATAGCAGAGCATCGCGGTGCCGTACCAGCCGATCTGCGCCGCCCCGATGCCGCTGGTGATGTGGTCGTAGCCGGGTGCGATGTCGGTGGTCAGCGGGCCCAGCGTGTAGAAGGGGGCCTCCTTGCAGTGCTCGAGCTGCAGGTCCATGTTCTCCTTGATCAACTGCATCGGCACGTGGCCCGGGCCTTCGATCATCACCTGCACGTCGTGCTTCCACGCGATGTCGGTGAGCTCACCCAGGGTCTTCAGCTCGCCCAGCTGCGCCTCGTCGTTGGCGTCATAGATGCTGCCCGGACGCAGGCCGTCGCCGAGGCTGAACGCGACGTCATAGGCCTTCATGATTTCGCAGATCTCTTCGAAGCGCGTGTACAGAAAGCTTTCCTTGTGATGCGCGAGACACCACTTGGCCATGATCGAGCCGCCGCGCGACACGATGCCGGTGAGCCGGTTGGCGGTCAGTGGCACGTATTGCAGGCGCACGCCGGCGTGGATGGTGAAGTAATCCACGCCTTGCTCGGCCTGCTCGATCAGGGTGTCGCGGAAGATCTCCCAGGTCAGCGCCTCCGCCCTGCCGTCGACCTTCTCCAGCGCCTGGTAGATCGGCACCGTGCCGATCGGCACCGGGCTGTTGCGGATGATCCATTCGCGGGTTTCGTGGATGTTCTTGCCGGTGGACAAGTCCATCACGGTGTCGCCGCCCCAGCGGATGGCCCAGGTCATCTTGTCGACCTCCTCGCTGATCGACGAGCCGAGCGCCGAGTTGCCGATGTTGGCGTTGATCTTCACCAGGAAGTTGCGGCCGATGATCATCGGCTCGGACTCGGGGTGATTGATGTTGTTGGGGATGATGGCGCGGCCGCGGGCGATCTCGTCACGCACGAACTCCGGCGTGATCTCGGCCGGGATCGATGCGCCAAAGTTCTGACCCGGGTGTTGGCGGGTGAGCATCGCCGCCATCTTCTGTCCGGTCGGGCCCGCATTCTTCAAGGATTCGACGTATTCCATGCGGCGCAGATTCTCGCGAATGGCGACGAACTCCATCTCGGGGGTGATGATGCCGCGCCGTGCGTAATGCATCTGCGTGACGTTCATACCGGGCTTGGCGCGGCGTGGTTGGCGATGCAGGCCGGGAAAACGCAACTCGTCCAGCGTCGGGTCGGCGGCGCGCATGCGACCGAACTCTGACGACAGACCCTCCTGTACCTCGGTGTCGCCACGCTCCTCGATCCACCCCGCGCGCAGCGCGGCCAGGCCCGAGCGAACGTCGATGCTGGCCTGCGGGTCGGAGTATGGGCCCGAACAATCGTAGACGTAGATCGGCGGATTGGGCTCGGCACCCATCGATGCCGGGGTGTCGGATTGCGAGATCTCGCGCATCGGCACGCGAATGTCGGGGCGACTGCCTTCGACGTAGATCTTGCGCGAGTTCGGCAGCGGCGCGATTGCGGCTTCGTCGACATGGGCGTCGGCGGCGATGAATTTTTCGTTGGCGTTCATGAGGTCTCCGGGTTTCTCGAGGTTTGCAGGCCGGGGGCATGCAGGGGGTGACGGGGTTTTGCGGTCCAGCGTGAAAGGTCTGGGGCGTTTGGTCGGGTGATGTGCGCGGAATAATGCGGTGCTGTCGTCCGTATGATCGTCAGATCTGATCGTGTGTGCGCCATAGCGCGTGGAAGTGATGCACCGGCCCGTGGCCGCTGCCCACGGCGAGCGCGGCCGAGGCGGCGATCGCGCGTAGCAGGTAGACGCGTGCTTCGCGCACGGCCGCTTCGACCGGACGCAACGCATCGGCGCGCTGCGGCAGCAACGCGGCGATCGCCGATGACAGTGTGCAACCGGTGCCGTGGGTGTTGCGAGTGTCGATGCGCTGTGCGGGCAGTTCGATCATGCGGTCGCCGTCGAAGAGCAGGTCCATCAGCTCGTTGCCGGGCAGATGTCCGCCCTTCAGCAGCACCCAGCGTTCGCTGGCGGTCGGCAGCATTTCGCGCAGGCGTTCGGCCGTCCTGTACATCTCCTTGACCGACTCCGGGGCGCGCGATTCGAGCAGCACGCCCGCCTCCGGCAGGTTGGGGGTGATCATGAAGCTCGCCGGCAACAAGGCTTCCCGCAACATCGCGACCGCGCTCCTGGCCAGCAGATGGTCGCCGCTCTTCGCGACCATGACCGGATCGCAGACCACGCGACGCGCCTTGAAGTGGGACAGGCGGTCGGCGACGGTGCGCACGATGTCGGCAGTGCCGAGCATGCCGAGCTTCACTGCGTCGATACGCACGTCCGAGAACAGTGTGTCGATCTGCAACTGCAGGAAGTCGACCGGCGGGGTGTGGACCCCGGTGACCGCCTGCGTGTTCTGCGCGGTCAGGGCGGCCACGACACCGCAGCCATAGGCGCCGAGGGCCGAGAACGTCTTGACGTCGGCAAGAACGCCGGCGCCCCCCGACGGGTCTACACCGGCGATACTCAACACATTGGGGACGGTGGCTTTCAAGTCTGAATCTCCACGAATCGGGGGCTGCACCGGCAAGACGGTACCCGGACGAAGCGTGGAAAGACGACGGAATCAGGGATGGACATCGCGTTTCCCTACGCCGGTGCGAGCCGGATCAGGTTCCAAGGGTATTTCTCAGCCCGCGGTACGACGCACGGCGGGCACCCCTAACGAAGCCTCGAGCCTACTCCTGCGCCGTGCGTATTTCAAGCAGGCCGAGTCGCCGAGGGGCCAGCAGTCATCCCCAGCTCGCTGCGCCGTGATCGGCAAGACTTTTTCGGTTGGCGCTAAAGATCGGCGACAATCCGGCCGATGATGATGCATTACGCTGCGAGTCCTTGCCCCACATGAAAACCTTCGCTTCTGCGGCGATGCTCATCCTGCTGACCGGCGCAACCGACCTCGCCGCCCAGGATTCCTGGGAGACGCTGATGCGCGACCGAAACCGTCAGGTCCAGATCGACCGTGCCAGCATCATCCAGGCGGACGCCGGCACGCGCGTGGCCTGGGCGCGGGTGGTGCTGATGCCGGCGGAAGCTGCGACTGCGGGCTACATGACGGCTCAGGCGCTGAATCGTTTCGACTGCGTCAATCGCAGTTTCATCACGGTGCGCCGCCGCTATCTCGACGCCCGAAACATCGTGGTGCGCGAGGAGAGCATCGCGGACCCGAAGCCGGTGCTGGTGTCGAGCAATACCGTGGATGAGCGTCTGTGGCGCGAAATCTGCCGCCCGCCTTCGGTTGCGGATCTGCAGCGGATCGCGGACGATCCGGCGCGTCGGCCGGTTTCGCCTTCGAGGCCGCAGGTGCAGGCCGAGCCCGCGCCGGTGCGCGACGCGTCGCCTTCTCCGGCGGCTCGCACGCCCGCAGTACCTGTCGATGCCCGGCCGGCTGCGGCTGCGCCCGCGACCCGATCCGCGCGTGCGCCATCCGATCCGTCGCGGCTGACGCCGAGCGTCCCATTGCCGGCGGCCGCCGCAACGCCGCCGATGGTCGAGTGGAGTTACCACGGTGAGACCGGTCCCGCGCACTGGGGCCGGCTGAGGCCGGACTGGGCCTTGTGCGACAGCGGCATGCGCCAGTCCCCCGTCGATCTGCGCGATGGGATTGCGGTCGATCTCGAGCCGGTATCGTTCGACTATCGTCAGACGCGATTCATGGTCACCGACACCGGCAGGACGCTGGAAGTGATGGTGGGGGCCGGCCTGGGCGCGGACATTCGCGGTCGGCGTTTCGAACTCGAACGGATCCGGTTTCATTCGCCATCGGAGATGCGCATCGACGGTCAGGTGCACGAACTCGGCCTGCATCTGCATCACCGCGATGCGGATGGGCGTCACGCCATCGTGGCGATCTCGATCGATGGCGGTGGCACGCCTCATCCGGTGATACAGGCCCTGTGGAACAGCCTGCCTCTCGATCGGGGTGCCTATTTCATGCCTCAGGCGACGATCGACATTGCGGCCTTGTTGCCTGGCAGTCAGGCGCATTATCTGTATCTCGGTTCGCTGTCCACGCCCCCTTGCTCGGAGGGTGTCACCTGGGTCGTGCTGAAGGAGCCCGTCCGGATTTCGGATGATCAACTGGGAATCTTCAGACGCCTCTACGCCAACAACGGCAGACCGGTCCAGCCGCTCAACGATCGGATCGTTCTTCAGTCGCGCTGAACGGAGCCGGCCGCGTGGAACACGCGTTCCCGTGCGCCTCGCCCGGCCGCAGCTCAGAACGCGTCGGGGTTCTTGCAGTGCATCATCCGCGTCGGCAAAGCCGCCAAGCTGGGATAGAATATCGGGCTGAAACAAAGCTCGCGGTCTCGGACGGCCAGCAGCTAGAGTGCGCTCATATTCCTTCAGGAAGCCGACAATGAATTTCGAACAAGCCCGTTTCAACATGGTCGAGCAGCAGATCCGTACCTGGGAGGTGCTGGATCAGGATGTGCTCGATCTCCTGATGACGGTCCGGCGCGAGGAGTTCGTGCCGGAAGCCTATCGGAACCTCGCATTCGCCGACGTCGAGATCCCGATCGGTTGCGGCCAGGTCATGCTGAAACCGGTGATCGAGGGCAAGGTCCTGCAGGCGCTGCAGATCGGGCGCTCGGACTCGGTACTCGAGATCGGTGCAGGATCCGGCTTCTTTGCGGCGCTGCTGGCGGCCCGGGCGGAATGGGTCCGAAGCCTCGAGATCGAACCGGGACTGGTCGATCTCGCCAGCGCCAACCTCGATCGCTATGGCGTCGAGAACGCCACCGTGATCGAAGCGGACGGCGCCGACGGGCTGGCCGGTTCGGGGCCCTACGACGTCATCGTCGTATCGGCTGGCATGCCGATGGTGCCGCGCAGTCTGCTCGAGCAGCTCAAACCAGGCGGACGCCTGTTCGCATTCGTCGGCGAGGCGCCGGTGATGAAGGCGCGATTGATCACGCATCTGGGCGAGGGTCGCTTCAAGGCCGAGGATATTTTCGAATCGTTGGTGCCGATGCTCAGGAATGCGCGTCAGACCGAACACTTCCGTTTCTGAAATCCGGGATCCACGATGAAGCAGCTCAGCCCCTTGGAACTTTCGGCCTGGATGGCCGACGATTCACGCCGCAAGCCGGTTCTGCTCGATGTGCGCGAACCCTGGGAGTTCCAGCTCTGCCACATCGCGGGGTCGGTGCACATTCCGATGGCGACCGTTCCGGCGCGTGTTGGCGAGCTCGATCAGGACGCAGAGATCGTCGTGATCTGTCATCACGGCGGACGTAGCGCGCAGGTCGGCATGTTCCTGGAGCATCAGGGCTTCCCCCGCGTCATCAATCTGTCGGGCGGCGTGGCGGGTTGGGCCGTGCAGGTCGAACCCGGCATGCCGCAATACTGAATGGAGTCACGATGAAGCGCTTGCTCGCAGTCGCTGTGGCCAGCCTCTTTTCCGCCACGGTTTGGTCTTCGGATCTGCTCGACGTCTATCGTGACGCGCTCGTGAACGACCCCCAATATGCCGCGGCGAGAGCCGAGTTCGAGGCGGGGCGGGAGTTCGCGGTGCAGGGGCGGGCCGGCCTGTTGCCGAACATCGAGGCGGTCGGCGACGTGTCCCGCAATCGTTTCGACCCGGACGGCGCGCGCTCCCAGACCTTCACCACCGACAACTTCGGTGTGGAGCTCAGGCAGCCGATCTATCGGCGGCAGAACTGGATCGTCGCGGATCAGGGGGCATTGCAGACCGAACTGTCCGGGGTGCAGTTCGGTCTCGCGCATCAGGACCTGATCCTGCGGGTATCCGAGGCTTATTTCAACGTTCTCAATGCGCAGGACAATCTCGATGCGGTCACACAACTGCGCACCGCTGCGCAGGAGCAGCGCGAGATCGCCGAAACCAGCTTCGAAGTCGGCACGGTCACGATCACCGACGTGTATGAGGCCCAGTCGCGTTACGATCTTGCGGTCGCCCGCGTCATTGCGGCCGAGAGCGAGCTGGAACTCAATCGTCACAACCTGGCCCGGATCATCGGGCGGGAACCTGATCAACTGGTGGGATTACGCAGCGGCATCGTCGTTAATCCCCCGTCGCCGAACCGTTCGGATGAGTGGGTGGCCGCTGCGCAAACAGGCGCATTTGGCGTGCAGACGCAGCAGATCGTGCGCGAGATCGCGACACGTGAGGTCGAGCGCACCCGTGCCGGACATTATCCGACCCTGGATCTGGTCGCGTCGCAGGGATGGCCGAATCGCCAGTCGGGGGGGGTGTCATCCTCTACCAATCGAAGCAGCGATACCCGGGTCGGCGTGGTGCTGAGGCTACCTATTTTCGAGGGCGGTGCGATTACATCGCGTGAGCGCGAGGCGGCCGCGCTGTTGGTCAAGGCCGACTCCGATCTGGAGAATGCGCGGCGCAACGCTGCGTTCGCGGCTCGCGATGCGTATCTCGGGGTCAGCAGTGGGTTGGCTGAGATTGCGGCGCTTGAGGCCGCCGAGGTGTCGTCGCTGTCGTCGGTGGAGGCGAATCGCCTCGGCTACGAGGTCGGCGTGCGGATCAACATCGATGTGCTCGATGCGTTGACCCAACTGGCCGAGACCCGGCTCAGTCTCGCAAGCGCTCGCTACAACACCGTGTTGTCGCACTTGCGCCTGAATGCCGCGGCCGGCACGCTGGGCCAGGACGATCTGCAAACTGTGAATGCCTTGCTCGGCGAATGACTGTCACGGGTCGGATCGACGCGGCATCAGTTCCTCTATGATCTCGATCGTGCGTGCGGTCGCGCCCCGGTGAGCGGCCGCGAACGTCTGGCCTGCGCTCCCGCAGCGGTCGCGTACGTCCGGGTGTGCGAGCAGGTCGAGCGCCACCCGGATCGCGTCGTCCGCGTCTGGCGAGCGTAGCGCCGCGCCGCAGTCAACGGCCTGGTCCGCGACCAGCGAAAAATTGAACGTGTGTGGGCCGATGATCACCGGCGTGCCAACCGCGCAGGCTTCGATCAGATTCTGTCCGCCGAATGGCAGCCAGCTTCCGCCGATCAGCGCGATATCGGCGCCGGCGTAGTAAGCGAACATCTCACCCATCGAATCTCCGAGCCAGACCCGGGTGTCCGCATCCACCGGGGTGCCGTCGCTGCGCATCTGCAGTGTCAGACCGCGCTCGCACACGAGTTGCGCCACCGCGTCGAAGCGCTGCGGGTGCCGTGGCACCAGCGCAAGCAGAACCGAGGCGGGTGCCTGGCGTATGAACGCATCGAGGATCAGCGTCTCCTCGCCGTCGCGCGTGCTGGCCGCGAGCACCACCGGTCGTCCTCCGAAACGCGTGCGAAACGCCCGTCCGAGGACGAGCAGCGCCTCCGGCGGCTTGATGTCGAACTTGATGTTGCCGGTCACCGACGGAGCGTTCGCACCGAGCCGGCGCAGTCGCTCGGCATCGTCGCCGGTCTGCGCGCCGAAGGCCGAGATCGCGCCCAGGGTCATGCGGGTCAGTGCCGGCCAGCGCGCATAGCGACGCGCGGAGCGTTCGGACAGGCGCGCATTGGCGAGCACAACCGGAATCCCCCTGGTCTGACAGCCGAGCAGCAGATTCGGCCACAGCTCGGTCTCCATCACGATGCCGATCACCGGCCGAAAATGATCGAGGAAGCGCCCCACCAGCAACCCGGCGTCGTAGGGCAGATAGACCGTCCGCACGCGCGCTTCGTCGCCGAAAAGGGTCGCCGAAGTGTCGCGTCCGGTCGGGGTCATGTGGCTCAGCACGATGGAGTGATCCGGGTAACGCGCCAGCATCGCTCGCACCAGAGGTTCGGCGGCACGGGTCTCCCCGACCGACACGGCGTGGATCCACACCGACCGGTCCGGACCGGCGTCAGTGTAGCGCCCGAATCGCTCGCCGACATGCTGCAGATAAGCCGGTTGCCTGCGCGCGCGCCAGGCCAGACGTGGCAACACCAGCGGGAGCAACAAAAGCCACAGGAGGGAGTAGGCGACGCGCAGCAGCATGGATGAGCCTGGTTCAGTCAGGGCTGCAGTATAAAGGGGGGCGGCTGCCGCTGCGCGTCCCGCGCTTTGCCGGCCCGCGTATGTGGTGATGACAGACCGCTGTGCGATAATCGGTGGATTATCACCCAGACCAAAAATCATGAAAATTCTCGTGACCGGCGCCGCCGGATTCATCGGCATGCATGTCGCCCAGGTCCTGCTGGCGCGTGGCGACCAGGTGGTCGGACTCGACAACCTGAACGACTATTACGATCCGAAACTCAAGCAAGACCGGCTGGCGCGGCTGATGCCGCACCCGGCGTTCCGCTTCGTCAGGATGGATGTAGCCGAACGCGCCGGAATGGAATGCCTGTTCGCCGAGGAGCGCTTCGACCGCGTGGTGCACCTCGCCGCCCAGGCCGGCGTGCGGTACTCGCTCGAGAACCCGCATGCCTATATCGACAGCAATGTCGTAGGCTTCATGAACGTGCTCGAGGGCTGTCGCCACAACAAGGTCGCGCATCTGGTGTATGCGAGCAGTTCCAGCGTCTACGGGGGCAACACTCGCATGCCGTTCTCGGAGCATGACAGCGTCGACCACCCGGTCAGCATGTATGCGGCGACCAAGAAGGCCAACGAACTGATGGCGCACACCTACAGCCATCTTTACGACCTGCCGACCACGGGCCTTCGCTTTTTCACGGTGTATGGCCCTTGGGGGCGGCCGGACATGGCGCTGTTCCTGTTCACCCGCGCGATGCTGGAGGGGCGTGCGATCGACGTCTTCAATCATGGCCGCATGCGACGTGATTTCACCTATGTCGACGACATCGTCGAGGGCGTCATCCGCACGCTGGACCGTATCGCGGAGTCCGACCCGGGCTTCGACTCCGATCGCCCGGATCCGGGTCGAAGCAGTGCGCCTTTCAGGGTGTTCAACATCGGCAACAACAACCCGGTCGAACTGATGGCCTTCATCGAGGCGATCGAGCATGCGCTGGGTGTCAAGGCCGAGAAGAACATGCTGCCGCTCCAGGATGGCGATGTGCCGGCCACCTTTGCCGACACCGACGAGCTCAATGCGTGGACCGGCTTCGCGCCGGCGACCAGCGTCAGTGACGGCGTCGGGCGCTTCGTCGCCTGGTATCGGGAGTATTACGGGCACGGTTGAGCGGCATGGCGGTTTACGCAATCGGTGACATTCAGGGCTGCTACCGGCAGTTCGGGCGTTTGCTGGAGAAGCTGCGCTTCGATCCGGTCGTCGACCGGCTGTGGCTGGTCGGCGATCTCGTCAACCGCGGCCCCGAGTCGCTGCAGGTGCTGCGGCTCGCACGCGAGCTTGCGGACGCATCGACCGTCGTTCTCGGCAATCACGACCTGTACTTGCTGATGGTCGCGGCGGGCTTTTCCCGTCGTGGCAAGGACGACACGCTCGCACGCGTACTCGAAGCCCCCGATCGGGACGAGCTTCTCGACTGGCTTGCGCATCGTCCGCTCGCGCATGCCGAGAACGGCTTCCTGATGGTCCATGCCGGCGTATTGCCGAACTGGTCGGTCGCGCAGACGCTTGCGCTTGCAGCCGAGGTCGAGACTGCGCTGACCGGGCCGGCGTCGCATGCTTTCCTGCTGCACCTTCAGGGCGACAAGCCCGACCGTTGGGCCGACACGCTGCGCGGTCAGGACAGGTTGCGCTTTGTCGTGAATGTGCTGACGCGGATGCGCTTCTGCACGCCCGACGGGCGGCTGGCGATGCGCGCGAAGGGGCCGCCGGACAAGGCTCCACCCGGCACATTGCCATGGTTTCGGGTGCCCCAGCCCGCGTGGTCCGGCCAGACCATCGTGTGCGGCCACTGGTCCGCGCTGGGTTACTACCGCCGGGACGGACTGATCGCGCTCGATTCCGGCTGTGTCTGGGGGGGCAAGCTGACCGCAGTACGGCTCGAGGACGGCGCGGTCTTCCAGGTCAACGCCTGAGCTCAATCGTAGTCGCGGCTGTGCAGCGGCGCATCGGGTCAGGCGCCCACATGGGCGGCGATCGCATCGCGTGCCGCGACTGCGAGTTCCCGTCGCCTGAGGCCGTTTCGGGTGGACATAGGCGTGTGGCTATCGAGGCAGGCGATCAGTCCGGGCTGGCGGATGATGGCCGCGACGCATTGGCCAAGACTTATGTCGCCATCGTAGGCCGGTGCCGCGCAGTAGCGATCGTCCGGTGTCCGATAACGGATCGCGATGGCCTGCACCGGGTGGCCGCATTCGATCGCCGGCTGAAGCAGCGCGGCGTGGAAACGCAGCACATGCGTGCCATCGGTGGTCGTCCCCTCCGGGAAGATTCCGACATTGTGTCCGTCGTCGAGCAGCGCGCCGATCTCCGCGTTGATGATCTTCGCGTGCCCGCGGCTGCCCCGGCGCAGGAATACCGTGTCGTTCCGGGCAGCCAGCCATCCGATCAGCGGCCAGTCGCGAACTTCCGATTTCGATACGAAGGCGGTCGGCACCAGCGCATTGATCGCGAAGATGTCCAGCCAGGACACATGGTTGGCCACCAGCATGCATCCCGGCTGAATGGCAGCCCCGCGCGCGTCGAGCTTGACGCCGAGAATCGCAAGCAGGCGTTTGGACCAGCGTTGCCGGATTCGCTGATGCGTGCCGCCGTCGCTAAGCGGGTAGATCAGTGCGACCGTCAGCACGCCCTCCACGACATGGACTCCCAGCCGGACATAGCGCCACGCGCGCCCGGGCAGCGCACGTGCAAGCTCATCGGTGGCGTTCAAACACTTTCTCAGTCCCGGTTTCCCATGAAATGTCTGGCGTACTTCTGGTTCAGCCGGCTCATCGGCATCATGATAGCCAGGTCCGCCGTATTGAAGTCCGGATCCCAGGCCGGTTCTCCACAAATCCACGCCCCCGCGCGCAGGTAGCCCTTGAGCAACGGCGGCGTCTCGACATTCAGATCGCCGCGGAGTCTGTCCAGTGGCAGCGGATTGCGCGGAAAGACCCGGTATTCCAGTGGGCCCAGATGTTCGCGCCTGAGCAGATTATACAGACTGGCCGCCGTGCGGCCGCCGTCGGCCATCGTGACCGACGCGCAGCCGATCAGGTAGTCGTACCCATTCTCGCGCATGTAGCGCGCGAGGCCCGACCACAGCAGCGCGATGACCGCGCCGTTGCGGTAGTCGGGATCGATGCAGGAGCGTCCGATCTCGACGATGCGGTCCTTCAGATGGTGCAAACGGGTCAGGTCGAATTCGTTCTCGGAATAGTAGCCACCGACCCGGCGTGCCGCGCCGGGTGACAGGATGCGGTAGGTTCCGACGATGCGGCCCTGATCCTCGTCACGAACGATCAGGTGCTCGCAGTAGGGATCGTAGATGTCGCGATCCACGCCGGGTATGCGGGTTCGCAGGCGGGCGCCCAGCTCGTCGGAGAAGACCCGATAGCGCAGCTTTTGCGCCTCGAGGATCTCGGTCTCGCAGGTTGCGATCGCGGTATGGAGTTTGCGCTGGGGCCGGATGAAGCTTTGTCGGGCTTGCTGGAGCATGACGCAGGTCCTGTAGCGTTGGGTCGCCCCATTGTCGAAATCAGCCGTTTCAGTGCCGTGACATCGGGATTACGGTCCGGTGACCGATCGGCCGGCCGTATAATCCGGGCTTTCTTTACCGGGGAGCGCGCATGTCCATTCTCGTCTGCGGTTCGGTTGCCTATGACACGATCATGGTTTTTCATGACCGCTTCAAGAACCACATCCTGCCCGAACAGATTCACATCCTGAACGTGGCCTTCATGGTGCCGGACATGCGCAGGGAGTTCGGCGGCTGCGCCGGCAACATCGCCTACAACCTCAAGCTGCTCGGCGCGGACCCGCTGATCATGGCCACCGTCGGGCAGGACGCCCAGCCTTACCTGGATCGACTGGACGCGCTGGGCCTGCGTCGTGATCACGTGCGCCAGGTCTCCGACAGCTTCACCGCGCAGGCCTTCATCACCACCGACCTCGACGACAATCAGATCACCGCCTTCCACCCGGGTGCGATGAACTACTCCCACCACAACCGCGTGGGTGATGCCACTGGAGTCCGTCTCGGCATCGTGTCCCCGGATGGGCGCGACGGCATGCTGGCGCATTGCGAGCAGTTCGCGGCCGGCGGCATTCCCTTCGTATTCGATCCGGGTCAGGGTCTACCGATGTTCAGTGGCGACGAACTGATGGCCTGTCTGAACCTGGCGCGATACTGCACTGTCAATGATTACGAGGCCAGAATGCTTTGCGAGAAGACCGGGCGCACGCTGGCGGAGTTGGCCGAACGGGTCGAGGCGCTCATCGTGACGATGGGCGCAGAGGGTTCCCATATTCATGCCGGTGGTCGCCGTATCGAGATTCCGTGCGTGCCTGCGGAGTCACTCCAAGATCCGACCGGGTGCGGTGACGCCTATCGCGCCGGACTGTTGTACGGCATCGCAAATGCTTACGATTGGCAGCGGACCGGTCGGTTGGCCTCTTTGATGGGCGCGCTGAAGATCGCAAGCCGTGGCGGGCAGAATCATCGTCCCGACCGCGATACGATCGCGCAGCGTTTCGAACAGTTTTTTGGTGAGGTATTGTGGTGATGATTCGTGGACTCAAAAGTGTGCTCGTGCTGACGGCGGCGGTCGGCGCGCTCGGGTTGGGCGGATGTGCGTCCGGACTGGGGGGCGACACGTACTCTCGCGCCGAAGCCCGAAGGGTCATAGACGTTCAGTACGGCACGGTCGAAGCAGTGCGTTACGTGCAGATCGAAGGCACGAAGACGCCGATTGGACCGGCAGCGGGCGCGGCGGTCGGCGGCATCGCCGGTAGCGGCATGGGCGGAGGCAGTGGTCGGTACGTCACCAGCGTACTCGGTGCGGTGGTGGGCGGTGTCGCAGGTGCCGCGGTCGAGGAGGGCGCCACGCGCCGTCGTGGTGTCGAGGTGACAGTCAGGATGCCGACCGGGCGGCTCATCGCCGTGGTTCAGGAAGACGGTGGCGAGGGCTTCAGGCCGGGTGAGCGGGTGCGTGTGCTCGGTGACGGTGCGACGACCCGAGTGACCCGCTGATCGCGGGGTTCACGGGAAGAACGCGTAGACCCGGTAACCGGTCGCGTCGACGACCCCGGACGTGCCGAAGGGCAGCCGCACGACGATCTCTTTGCTGGCGCCGAAACCATTCTCCGGCCTGTCGGTGCCTACCCATTCGTCCGGTGCGAGCACCCGGCGAACGACCGGGCGGTCCCGCGCGTCGGTCAGTGTGATTTCGAGATGTGGATAGGCCTGCGGGTGGGCCGCCTGGTTCAGCACCCGCGCATTCAGGACCATCCGGGACGGATCGGCCGGGTCGGATTCGAGATCCGAGCTCGTGATCCGGATCGCGCTCGCGACCTGGGGCAAGGGCACGTCGCAGCCGAGCTGGGCGCACACACGGAGGTAGAGCGGGCGCAACTCGGGCCAGCTTCGGGTGATTTCCATGCGGAAGAGATAGGCGGCCTGCGCCGCCAGCGTGCCCATCAGAATGCCCACCAGCAGACCCGTCATCCAGCGTGCCACGCCGCTCGCTTTCGGCTTTGTGTAAGGGCTGAAGTCGCGGTCAGGGCGGTCTATCTTCACATGAGCTGCTGCACGCGGATGGTGCCGGACCGGTGGCGGCTGGTAATCCGGGGCGCCCGCTCCGTCGTCCACGCCGGCATGGTTGGCGGCCTGTGCCTGTCGCGCGGAGGTGTCCGTCGTCGCGGCTTTGGCGTCGACGTCGTGTTCCGGCGTGTCCTCGACCCCCACGTCGGACCACGCGTCACCCCGATCGAACCCTGCACCACTGGCCTCAGGCTCGGGTGTATCGCCCCGCGACGGCGGTAGACCGACCCCGAGGTCTGCTCGCGCCCGGGCGGGAGATCCATCGGAGCGCAGTGCTTCAGGAGGTGCGTGCTCGGGATTGTCCGCATCATCGTCGGATGCGGCGCTGTACCGCTTCCGCGGCGAATACGGGGCGGGAAACTCGAAGTCGAGTCCTTCCCCCAGTGGTTCGAAGACCGGTCGAGGCTGAGCGGCTCGAGCGTCTGCACGCCAGGCATCGTCCGCACGCACTGGCTCGTACTCCAGCGCGTCGTCGCTGAGATCGTGGACCGACAGGTCATTCCGGTCTGTAGTGTCCCCGCCGGGCGAGTCTGGTGTCCCCGAATCGATGGACGCTTCTTCGTTCGCACGGTCGAGAGCGCGCACCAGCAGGGGATCGTCAGACGTGGACGTCTGCACGTCTGCCCGCAGCGGTATCGCGTCGCCAGCGGCTGAGACCGTGGCCTCGATCACGTGCTCGAGCGCATTGAAAGGCGCGAAACACTGTCCGCATCGCACCATGCCGCCATGCGCCTGCAGTTGTTCCGATCGCGCGCGGAACACTGTCTGGCAGGCCGGACAGCGGGCGATCATCATGGTCCGGAGGGGGCCGGATCGCACCGGCCCTGGAGCCGAACCCAGCCCTCATGTTCGGCGCCCACGTGTAGTGTGACATATCCGGAATAGGCTTCGATCACCTGGTCCGCCTGGGCTGCGAGCACGCCGGACAGCGCGATCCGTCCTGTCGGCGCGATCCGCGCCGACAGGACCGGTGCGAGCACACACAAGGGGTTGGTCAGGATGTTCGCGACCACGACATCGAAGCGCGTCTCGACGGGTGTGCGGGTGTGCTGCAGTCGCATCCGCACATTGTTGCGCTCGACGTTGTAATGTGCGGCCTCGATCGCCTTGTCGTCGATGTCCACGCCGAGTACATCGTCGGCACCCAGTTTGGCTGCCGCGATACCCAGTATCCCGGAACCGCAGCCGTAGTCGAGCACCGACATGCCGGGCCGAACCGTGTCGCACAGCCATTCGAGGCACAGGCGGGTGGTCGGGTGCGAACCTGTCCCGAAGGCCATGCCCGGATCGAGTTCGATGTTGATTGCGTCCGGATCGGGCGCCTGATGCCAGGACGGCACGATCCACAGCCTTTCGGTGATCCGGATCGGGTCGAACTGACTCTGTGTGAGCTGGACCCAGTTCTGCTCGGGCACCTCGGCCAGCGAGAACGGCGGTACGGCGGCGAAGCCGCACTGTGCGGCAGCCTGGGTCAGCGCCGTCGTGAGGTCGGCGTCGGCGTCGAACAGCGCGACGACACGACTGTGATCCCACAGACCGGCCGGATGATGACCGGGCTCACCGAACTGCGGTCTCTCGGCATCGGTGCCTGCATCGGCGTCCTCGATGGACACGGACAGGGCGCCCGTGTCCATCAGTGCGTCTGACAGGGCCTCTGCCTTGTCGGCCTCTGCCTGGAGAGTGACCGAGATCCACATGCGTCCGCTCCGGGTTCAGTCCTGCTTGAGCTCGTTGCGATCGGACAGCTTGTGCTCGAGATAGTGGATGCTGGTTCCGCCCTCGAGGAAGCGGCTGTCGAGCATCAATTCCTGATGCAGCGGCACGTTGGTCTTGATGCCGTCGATCGCCATCTCGGACAACGCGATCCGCATGCGCCTGATCGCCTGATCGCGCGTGTCGCCATAGGCGATCAGCTTTCCGATCATCGAATCGTAATAGGGCGGGACGGTGTAGCCGTTATAGACATGCGAATCGACCCGGATGCCCGGGCCTCCCGGCATGTGCCAGTTCGTGATCCGGCCGGGGCAGGGGGTGAATTTGAAGGGGTCCTCGGCATTGATCCGGCACTCGACTGCGTGGCCGCGAAAACTGACGTCGCGCTGCTTGAACCAGAGCTTCTCGCCGGCCGCGATCCTGATCTGCGCCTGTACGATGTCCACACCGGTGATCAGTTCGGTCACCGGATGCTCGACCTGGACCCGGGTGTTCATCTCGATGAAATAGAATTCGTCGTTCTCGAACAGGAACTCGAAGGTCCCGGCGCCGCGGTAGCCGATGGTCCGGCAGGCCTGGGCGCAGCGTTCGCCGACTTTTTCGATCTGCTTGCGATCGATGCCGGGCGCGGGCGCTTCTTCGATGACCTTCTGATGACGGCGCTGCATCGAGCAGTCGCGTTCGCCCAGATGCACGGCGTTGCCGTACTGGTCCGCGAGCACCTGGATCTCCACGTGCCGGGGATTCTCCAGGTACTTCTCCATGTAGACGGTCGCATTGCCGAAAGCGGACTGCGCCTCCGATTGCGTCATCGCGACCGCATTGTGCAGGGCGGCCTCGGTGTGGACCACGCGCATGCCGCGGCCCCCACCCCCGCCTGCGGCCTTGATGATGACCGGGTATCCGATTGTGCGTGCGATGCGCACGATCTCCTTGGGGTCGCTCGGCAAAGCGCCGTCGGATCCGGGCACGCATGGCACGCCTGCGGCCTTCATCGCGTCCTTGGCGCTGACCTTGTCACCCATCAGCCGGATGGTTTCAGGCCGTGGGCCGATGAACACGAAGCCTGACTGCTCGACGCGCTCGGCGAAGTCCGCGTTCTCGGACAGGAAACCGTAGCCGGGGTGGATCGCCTCCGAATCCGTCACCTCGGCCGCAGAGATGATGGCGGGCACGTTCAGATAGCTCAGCGTGGACGAGGCCGGACCGATGCAGACCGACTCGTCGGCGAGTTTCACGTACTTGGCTTCGATGTCCGCCTCGGAGTGGACCGCCACGGTGCGAATGCCCAGCTCGCGGCAGGCCCGCAGGACCCGTAACGCGATCTCGCCGCGATTGGCAATGAGGATTTTTTCGAACATGGGCGCTTCAGCCGACGACGAAGAGCGGTTGACCGTACTCGACCGGCTGTCCGTTCTCCACCAGGACCGCCTTGATCGTGCCATCGACATCGGATTCGATCTCGTTCATCAGCTTCATCGCTTCGATCAGACACAGCCGTTCGCCCGCCGTGACCTTCTGACCGACGTCGACGAAGGGCTGAGCGCCGGGCGAGGCTGCGCGATAAAAGGTACCGACCATCGGTGATTTGACCACGTGTCCATCCGGCAGGGCGTCGACCGACGTTGCTGCCGCAGCGACCGGGTTGCTCTCCGACAGGGTGCCGGCCTCGACCGGAGCGGAATGGGGGGGCAGCTGATAGTGCATGGCCGAAGCCGGTGGATATTTGGCGATGCGGACTTTCTCCTCACCTTCGGTCACCTCGAGTTCGGAGATGCCCGACTCCTGGACGAGGTCGATCAGTTTCTTGAGCTTGCGCAAATCCATGATTCTCTCCGGAAAGGGCGCGCCGAGCCGGCGGCCCCGGGTGGTTTTCAGTTCTCGCGAAGTCGCGTGAGTGCGAACTCGAGTGCGGCCATGTAGCCGTAGGCGCCGAGTCCGCAGATGACGCCAGTCGCCCGATCCGAGAAATAGGAGTGGTGACGGAACGGCTCGCGCGCGTGGATGTTGGACAGATGCACTTCGACGTACGGGATGCTCACCGCCGCGAGCGCGTCGCGCAAGGCAACGCTGGTGTGTGTGTATCCGGCCGGATTGATGATGATGAAGCCCACGCCCTCGGACGCGGCGGCCTGGACGCGATCGATCAACTGGCCTTCGTGATTGCTCTGGAAGGACTCGACCTGGATGCCGTCCGCACGCGCGCGCGCCTCCATCGCGTCGTGAACGTCGGCGAGGGTCGTATGACCGTAGATCTCAGGTTCGCGCGTCCCGAGCAGATTCAGGTTCGGTCCGTGCAGAACGAGAATCCGCGCTTGCGGGGGCGGCTGCGTGGTCGAGGATTTCTTGTTTTTTGAGCGCGTCATGTCTGCAAGTTTGCCGCAAATGGGCGCATTTTGTCCAGAGGCGCAGCAATGCCGCAGCCTGCCGGCAGCGTTCAGTCACGCATGCGTGCGACTCGAATCAACTGCCGAGCAGGGCCTGAATCTTTTCGATCAGGTCGGCTTCGCTCAGCGTGCCGAGCACCACTTCGTTGATGCTGCCGCTGCGGTCGAGAATGACGGTGAAGGGCAACGCGCGCGCACTGTTACCGATGTCGGCGGCCAGACTCAGCGTCTGCGTCGATCCGATCAGCAGTGGATACGGGACTTCGAAGCGCTCCGCGAAATCGCGGACGTTGTCCGCGGTGTCGATGCTGATCCCGACGAACTGGACCGGCGCATCCGCGTAACGTCGACTGACCGACGCAAACTCCGGGATCTCCTTGATGCACGGCGGGCACCATGTCGCCCAGAAATTGACGACCAGCACCTTGCCGCGCCATTGCGCCAGGCCCTGGTCCGTGCCGTCCAGGTCGGGCAACGTGATCCCGAGAATCTTCTGTTCGGCTCCGGCGGGAAAGCTCTGTGTCGCGCTTGCACCGGTTCGCATGCTCATGCTGGTGAAATATCCGGCCACCGCGGTGGCCGCGGCGACCACCAGGATCATCAGGATTCGAAGGGCGCGTTTCATTCGGTCAGGTTCTCGCTTCTGTCGAGCAGTGCCTCGACCGCGGCGCGTCGGGCGCGGTCGCCGCCTCGTCGGCCGTTGCGTTCGGCACGGCCCTCGTAGATCGACAAACGAATCGGCACGTCCCCCCAGTCGAAACTCAGAACCGCTTCGGGCGCCTGCGGTGCCGGCCGCCGGGGCTCCCGATGCTCGTAATGCAGGTCCTGGTTGAGGAAGAATATCTCGACCTCCTTTGCGCTTTCCGGGTAGAGCTCGATGTCCACTTCCGAGTAGCGCCCCGCGGTGCCGTCCAGCACGCCGCCGGTCAGGTAAGGCCGGAATTCCTCGAGCAGGTGCATCACTTCGACCGCTGCGACACGCATTTCCTGCACGCGCTCGGCCTGCTCGTCATCCTGATAGAGGGACTGCCAGGCACGCAGTTCCGCTTCGATCTCGGCGTTGTTGGGCAGCGCTTCGGACAGGGACACGCCGAGTTGCCGCGCGGCCTTGCGTTTCGCGAAGCCGAAGTCGCTGATGCCGTCCTCGGCCATCATGCGTGCCGCGAGCGCGGCGATCTCACGCCTCAGGGTGCCGGCTCGGCCTGCATGGGCTCGGGAGGTCATGGTCGTGTGCCGATGTAGAATGGCATCCATTTTACACGCTGTGGACCGCCTGGAGTCTCGATGCACATTCACCTTCTCGGAATCTGTGGAACCTTCATGGGAGGGATCGCGCTGCTGGCGCGCGCTGCCGGGCACACCGTCACCGGCTGCGATGCGAACGTCTACCCGCCGATGAGTACCCAGCTCCGCGAGCAGGGGATCGCGCTGATCGAGGGCTTCGATCCTGCTCAGCTCGATCTGGCGCCCGATCTGTTCGTCATCGGTAACGCGATCTCGCGCGGGAACCCGCTGCTCGAGGCGGTGCTGGATCAGGGGCTGCCCTATACGTCCGGTCCGCAGTGGCTGGCCGAGAACGTGCTGCAGGGTCGATGGGTGCTCGCGGTGGCGGGGACCCATGGCAAGACCACGACGACTTCGATGCTGGCCTGGATGCTCGAACATGCGGGGCTGAATCCCGGGTTCCTGGTCGGCGGCGTGCCGGGTAACTTCGGCCTGTCGGCCCGCTTGACCGACTCGCCATTCTTCGTCATCGAGGCCGACGAATACGACACCGCGTTCTGCGACAAACGTTCCAAGTTCGTTCATTACCGGCCGCGCACCGTGATCCTGAACAATCTCGAGTTCGACCATGCGGACATCTTCGCCGACCTCGCCGCGATCGAGACCCAGTTCCATCACCTGCTGCGGACCGTGCCACGCACCGGGCGCATCGTCGCCAATGCCGAATCGGAAGCCTTGCGGCGCGTGCTGGACAGGGGATGCTGGTCGGAAATCGAATGGTTCAACGATGTGTCGGAGTGGTTCGTGGCGTCGGGTGACGACGCGTCGAGCACCCGTTTCGATCTGGCCGGGTCGACGCTTGGTAGCGCGACGATGGCCCTGCCCGGACGTCACAACCATGCCAATGCGCTCGCGGCCATTGCGGCCGCGCGCCATGTCGGCATTCCGCCATCGGTCGCGATTGCCGCCCTGGCTGGCTTCTCGGGGATTCGTCGCAGGATGGAAGTTCGCGGCCGTATCGGCGATGTGACCGTAATCGATGATTTCGCACATCATCCGACCGCGGTCGAACTCACGCTGCAGGGGCTGCGACGCAGCCGCCCCGAGGGTCGGATCGCCGCGGTGCTGGAACCCCGCTCGAACACGATGAAATTGGGCGTGATGAAGGACCGCTTGCCGCACAGCCTCGCGCTGGCGGACCAGACGTTCTGCTACGCGAACGGGCTGGGCTGGGATGTCGCCGGCGCACTTGCGCCGCTGGGTGCGCGGGCGCGCGTATACCACGACCTAGCCGAGCTGGTTTCGGACGTGGTGGCCTGGGCGCGCCCGGGCGACCACGTGCTGGTCATGAGCAATGGCGGATTCGGCGGCGTACACGAAAAGCTGCTCGCCGCACTGGCGACGCGGACCTGAAACATGCGCCGGATCGCGCGACCCGGATCAGTTCCCGGAACTTGCCGGTTGCGCGCTCAGCTGCGCCGCCTCGGCATCCGAGATGTACTCGAAAACCCGTACCACCTTCTGCACGCCACTGGTGGTGCGCGCCACCTCGGTGGCCGCGTCCGCCTCGCGTCGCGTCACGATGCCCATCAGGAAAACCGTGCCCGTCTCGGTCACGACCTTGACGTGATTGGCCGAGAAGCTCGAATCGTCCACGAAGCGTGCCTTGACGCGAGACGTGATCAATGCGTCGTTGCTGCGAGAGGTCATCGAGCTCAAGCCCGCGACTTCCACCTCGTTGACCACGCCGCGGACGTTGTCGATGCCTGCCGCGATACGCCCTGCTTCGGCCCGGGTCGCTTCATCCGGAACCTGCCCGGTCAGCAGCACGTTGCGGTTGTACGACGTCACGCTGACGTTGATCATGTTGCCGAAGCGACTGCTCAGCTGGGACCGCGTCTTCCACTCGATTGCCTCGTCCTCGAGATAGGCTCCCGAGGTACGGCGGTCGCCCATGACCGCGGCAGCACCGACCGCCGCACCGGTCACCGCGACCGGGACACAGCCCTGTATGGCGGGCAATACGGCCAGAGCTGCAGCCGCCAGCATCAGGCGCCGGCGCGCGATCGAAAGTGGACGGGTGGGGGGATTGGGATTGGTCATTCTTCGACTCCGAGTAACAAACAGTCTATGCCGTCGCACAGGCAGTGCAGCGTGACCAGATGCACTTCCTGGATGCGCGCGGTCCGATCTGCAGGTACGCAGATGTGGATGTCACTGTCTTGCAGGCGGTCGGTGATGGTGCCGCCACCTCTGCCGGTGAGAGCGACGACCCGCATGTCGCGCTCATGGGCGGCTTCGATCGCGGCGATGACGTTGGGTGAATTGCCGCTGGTCGAGATCGCGAGCAGCACGTCCCCGGCCTGACCTAGCGCGCGGACCTGCTTGGAGAAGACCTCGACGAAGTCATAGTCGTTCGCGATCGAGGTCAGCGTGGAGGAGTCGGTGGTCAACGCGATCGCCGCAAGCGGCGGGCGCTCCATTTCGAAGCGGTTGACCAGTTCGGCGGCGAAATGCTGCGCGTCGGCGGCCGAACCGCCGTTGCCGCAGGCGAGGATCTTGCCGTTGCCGAGCAGACAGGTGGTCATGACTTCGACCGCACCGGCGATCGGCGCCGCGAGCAGATCGCGCGCATCGAGTTTGCTGCGGGCGCTGTCGTCAAACTGGCGGGTGATGCGTTGAATCAGGTCCATGCGTGCTGTCTCGGGAACCGGGTTGTAGAGGCGCAAAGTCTAGCACGCACAGTCGTTCAGTCGAGTTCGAAGGCATGCCGGATCCAGTCCGGCTTCTCGACATCGGGGCCGTCGAAGAGCAGCGCGTCGAAGCGGCACGCGCGATTCGCATGTCGTCGCCCCGCCCCGTTCAGCCACCAGCGTGCGGCCAGGATGATGCGTTGGCGCTTGGCCATCGTGATGCTTTCGGCCGCGCCACCGAAACGCGCGCTGGCGCGCCGCCGCACCTCGACGAACACCAGCACGTCGCGATCGAGACAGATCAGGTCGATCTCGCCGCCGCGACAGCGCACGTTCTGCGCCAGCCGCCGCAGGCCGCGTGCCGACAGGAATTCGCATGCCCGGGCTTCCGCGGCGTCACCGCGCACTTGCGCCGCGGTGCGCGCGGGACCGACAATCGGACCGTTTCCATGCTGATCGGCGCGTTTCATGTCCCAGGACTCCTCTCCGCTCTCCAGTACACCGTCATTGTATGTGGTGGCGACGCCGCTCGGTAACCTCAAGGACATCAGCTTGCGCGCGCGCGAGGTGCTGGCGTTCGTGGATGTGATCGCCGCCGAGGATACCCGCCACAGCCAGCGCCTGCTCGATGCCTACGGCATCGGGACCCGCATGATCGCCATGCATGAACACAACGAGCAGACCGTTGCGGCCCACTTGATACGCATCCTTGAGGAGGGGCGTCATGTCGCGCTGATCTCCGATGCGGGTACGCCGGGCATCTCCGACCCGGGTGCGCGTGCGGTGGCGCGGGTGCGAATGGCGGGACTGCCGGTGGTTCCGGTCCCGGGCGCCTGTGCGGCGGTCGCGGCCCTGTCGGTCGCCGGCTTCACCGACAGCGGATTTCATTTCGGTGGTTTCCTGCCGGTCAAGTCGGCGGCCCGACGGGCTGCTATTGCGCTTTACCGGGACCTGTCGGTGCCGCTGATCCTGTATGAGTCGCCGCACCGTATCAGCGAGTGTCTGGCGGATCTCGCCGCCGAACTGGAGCCGCAGCGTGAACTGGTGATCGCGCGCGAACTGACCAAGCTCTTCGAGCAGATCGTGCGGCTTCCCATCGGCGACGCGTGTGCGTGGCTCGCACAGGATCCGAATCGCGCGCGGGGCGAGTTCGTGCTGATCGTCGCGCGCGCGCCGCAGGCCGAAGGTATCGACGCGGGCGCGGAAAGGATCTTGCGTCTGCTGCTGGCAGAGATGCCGCTGAAGCGTGCCGCCCGACTGGCGGCCGAGATCAGCGGCCGGCCCAAGAATGCGCTGTATGCGCGCGCACTCGAGCTCAAGGGCGACTGAAGCACGCCTATAATCAAGTTCCGATCGGATTCCGTTGGCACATGCACACCATCAGCCTCATTCGACCCGACGACTGGCACCTTCACGTGCGCGACGACGCTGCGCTGGCCGCAGTCGTGCCGCACACCGCGCGGCGTTTCGGACGCGCGATCATCATGCCGAACCTGCGCCCGCCGGTGACGACGACCGAGCAGGCGCTTGCCTATCGTCGGCGCATCCTGGCTGCGGTGCCGCCCGGCACGCGCTTCGAGCCGCTGATGACGCTCTATCTCACCGACAACATGTCGCCCGACGAGATCGACCGGGCTGCCGACAGCGGGGCGGTCCTTGCCGCGAAGCTTTATCCGGCGGGCGCCACCACCAACTCGGACGCGGGCGTGACCGGGATCGAAAAGATTTATCCAGTGCTTGAGCGCATGCAGTCGCGCGGCATGGTGTTGTGCGTTCATGGCGAAGTGACCCATCCGGACGTGGATGTGTTCGATCGCGAGCAGGTGTTCATCGAGCAGGTGCTCGCACCGCTGGCTCAGCGTTTTCCGGAACTGCGCATCGTGTTCGAGCACATCACCACCGAGGCGGCGGTGCGCTTCGTCGAGCACAGCGGTGCGAACGTGGCGGCCACCGTCACCGCCCATCATCTGCTGCTCAATCGCAACGCGATCTTCGCGGGTGGCATCCGTCCGCATCACTATTGCCTGCCGGTGCTCAAACGCGAGACGCACCGCCGGGCGCTGGTGGCCGCGGTCACGTCGGGAGATCCCAAGTTCTTTCTCGGGACCGATTCGGCGCCCCATTCGCGTGGCGCAAAGGAGAACGCGTGCGGATGTGCGGGCTGCTATACAGCTCATGTCGGCATAGAGCTTTATGCCGAGGTGTTCGATCGTGCGGAAGCGCTCGACAGGCTGGAGTCGTTCGCCAGCCTGAATGGGCCCGCCTTCTATCGCCTGCCGCCGAACCCGGACAGGATCACGCTCGAAAAGTCGTCCTGGACCGTGCCCGCCGAATACGCGTACCTGCCGGACGACCCGCTGGTGCCGCTGGGTGCCGGCGAGGCCGTGGCATGGCGCCTGGTCTGAGGCAATGACCATGAGACTGACCGGTCTGCCGCGCGTGGCAGGGGTGCTGATGCTGCTGCCGCTGCTCGCGGCGTGCGAGAACAGCGCGACCGCCTTCATGATCGATACCAGTCAGCACGCGCTGACACTGGTCCGTGAGCAGCCCTTTTTCTGGACGTCGACGGTCGACCAGTCCGTGGTCGTTTCCCGTCTGCCGCACTGTCAGCGCAAGGTGGGCATCCATCCCGACCCGACCGAACTGACCGAAATGCAGGTGTTCGAGGCGGGAGATCTGCTGTGGGCGCTGCGTCAGGGCAACCGCTGGTATCTGGCCAGCACGGAGCGCTGCATGGTGCAGGACTGGGACAATCCGTCCGGCCAGCCACCTGGCGCCCTGGTCGGCAGTTTCCGCCTGCGCGACGGCGGCCCGGTATTCGTGCGGGCCGAGCTAGCCGGCGTATAATTCGCAACTGGAAGTTCGCCAGGCAATCGCTGCGCACCATGTCGTGCGTGGAGGAAAGTCCGGGCCCCTTAGAGCAGGATGCCGGCTAACGGCCGGGCGCCGTGAGGCGACGGAAAGTGCAACAGAGAGCAGACCGCCGATGGACTGGGTGACCAGGATCAGGCAAGGGTGAAACGGTGCGGTGTCCCGCGTGAGCGGGGCACCGGTCGATGTGAAAGCATCGATGGGTAAGAGCCCACCGCAGGACTGGCAACAGGACTGGCACGGCAAACCCCATCCGGGGCAAGGCCAAATAGGGGAGCACTGGCGTGGCTCGCGTCGCTCCCGGGTAGGCTGCTTGAGCGTCATGGCGACATGGCGCCCAGAGGAATGATTGCCCGGCACGCGTGACGTCCGTCACGCGTGCTCGACAGAACCCGGCTTATCGGCGAACTTCCAATCTACCGCCCTGCATCCCCGCAGCGCGTCGGTTCAGCGCGTTTCCCCCACCTTTTCCCACACATGCGAATGACGATCGGCCGTTTCACGCCCGACATCATGAAGATTCGCTATCTGCATTGATTTTTCAGCGTTTATCAGTCTTTTTCGGTTCTCTCATAAGTCATTGTGTCAGAACGAAAAAGCCGCATTCTCCGGCTTGACCGGGATTTGCCTTTGCTCTAGAGTGGGGCCAAGTGGAAAAAAGTGGGTCAAAGTGTAGATCGTGGACGCCGATCCGCATTGACCAGAACAACAATCAGGGGGGCCGATGTTCCAGGGTGCTGCAGCGCTCAGTCTCGATGCCAAGGGTCGCGTAGCGATTCCGGCCCGGCATCGTGATGCGCTCGTCCCGGACGGGGCGCCGCTGGTGATCACCGCCCACCCGCATGGCTGCCTGCTGGTCTATCCGCAGGCGGAGTGGGAACCGATCAGTCGGCAGCTCATGGCCCTGCCATCCCTGGATCCGGCCACCGCGACGATCAAGCGCCTGATGATCGGTCACGCGCAGACCGAGGAGCTGGATGCAGCTGGCCGCGTGCTGGTCGCGCCGTCGCTGCGCAAATGGGCGAGTCTCGAGAAACAGTTGTGGCTGGTCGGGCAGGGCTCGCACTTCGAGCTGTGGTCGGATGCCGGCTGGCAGGCCCAGCAGGAAGCGATGCTTTCGCTCGACAGCAGTGCGTTCCCGGCCGGGCTCGAGAGTCTGGTGTTATGAGCGCTGGCGGGCATGTCAGCGTTTTGCTCTCAGAGGCAGTGGAGGCGTTGGCGATCAGAGCGGGCGGTGTCTATGTCGATTGCACGTTCGGTCGGGGGGGGCACAGCCGCGCGATTCTGGACGCGCTGGGCGCCGGGGGGCGCCTGATCGCGTTCGATCGCGATCCGCGGGCGATCGAGGCCGGCCGGGCGCTGCACGACTCGCGCCTTGTCCTCGTGCACGAGCCGTTCAGTGCGCTGGACCAGGCGCTGGCTGAAATGGGAGTGGAGCGGGTGGACGGCATCCTGCTCGATCTGGGCGTGTCCTCGCCGCAGCTGGACGAACCGTCGCGGGGAATGAGTTTTCGTTTTGATGCACCGCTCGACATGCGCATGGATACCACACGCGGACAGACGGTGGCGGACTGGCTGGCAGAGGCATCTGTCGCCGAGATCAGGGAGGTGCTCAAGGATTATGGGGAAGAACGGTTTGCTCATGCGATTGCAAAGGCGATTGCAGCTGCTCGGACAGGGGGGGCTGTTGCAACCACTCGACAACTTGCCGAGATCGTGGAAAAGGCGGTCCGTACACGCGAGCCGGGGCAGCATCCGGCGACGCGCAGCTTTCAAGCTCTACGGATTTTCATCAATCAGGAGCTCGAAGAGCTGTCGGTAGTGTTGCCGGCGGCCATGGCCAGACTCAAGCCAGGTGGACGGCTTGTCGTGATCAGCTTTCATTCGCTCGAAGACCGGATCGTCAAGCGCTTCATGCGCGACCAGTCCCGGCCCGCCGCGCTCCCGGCGCGCCTGCCGCTGCGCGCGGACGAGCTCCCGGCGCCGAAGATGCGGCTGGTCGGTCGCCAGATACGTCCCGGCGAGGCGGAGCTCGCAAGCAATCCGCGGGCGCGCAGTGCGGTCATGCGTGTCGCCGAGCGCGTCGCCGAACCGACGCGGGGCGCGGCATGATCCGGGCCGACGCCTTTCTGGTGTCCATCGCCGTGGCCAGCGCGCTGGGCGTGGTGGCGGCCCAGCATCAGGCGCGCAAACTGTTCTCCGAACTCGAGCGGGAGCAGGCCAGGGCGCATGAACTCGAAGTCGAATGGGGGCAACTCCAGCTCGAACAGAGCACCTGGGCGGCGCTGGCCCGTGTCGAGGCAACCGCGCGTCAATCGCTTGGATTGACGGAACCCGCTCCCGGGCGAATCATCGTCGTCGAGGGTGCGCGATGACAAACCGGCGTCCGGTCACCTTCAATCACAATCCCCTGCTCGAGAAGGGCCTGCCAGCATGGCGCCCGCGTCTGGTCCTGCTGGGGCTGTTGGCCTGCTCGTTGTTACTGGTCGGGCGTGCGGCCTACCTTCAGGGCTTCAACAACGAATTTCTGCAGGCCGAGGGCAAGTCCCGCTACTCCCGGGTGATTCCGGTTCCGGCGACACGCGGGCGAATCACCGACCGCAATGGGGACGTGCTCGCCGTCAGCACACCGGTCCGGTCGGTCTGGGCGATCCCGTCCGATGCGGTGTTCGCTCCGACCGAAACTCGCCAACTGGCCGGACTGCTGGAAATGGAGGTCGAGGAACTCAACAGGCGCTTGAGCTCGGAGCGCGACTTCGTCTATTTGAGACGGCAGCTGCCGCCCGAAGTGGTGCGTCGCGTTGCAGAGCTCGGACTGCCCGGCATCCATCAGCAGCAGGAGTACAGGCGCTATTATCCGGCTGGCGACGTGACCGCGCACATGCTGGGGTTCACCAGCGTCGACGACGTCGGACAGGAAGGCGTCGAGCTCGCCTTCAACGCCGACCTGAAAGGTCTGCCGGGGTCGCGCCGCGTGATTCGTGATCGTCGCGGCCAGATCATCGAGGACGTCGAATCCATCCGGCCGCCGCGAGACGGCGAGGATGTGGTGCTGGCGATGGACAAGCGGATCCAGTTCCTCGCGTACTCGGCGCTGCGCGACGCGATGCAGACCCACAGGGCCAAGGCCGGCAGCGTGGTCGTGATCGATGCCCGCAGCGGCGAGATTCTGGCGCTGGTCAACGCCCCGACCTTCAATCCCAACAATCGCAGCAATCTCACCGGCGCCCAGTTGCGCAACCGGGTCCTGACCGATGTGTTCGAGCCTGGTTCGACGATGAAGCCGTTCATCGCGGCGCTCGCGCTCGATCACGGCAAGGTCCGTCCGGATACGGTCATCGACACCGATTCCGGACGAATCACGATCGGTCGTGCGACGATCACCGATGTGCGGCGTCACGCGGGGCTGACCGTGGCGGGCGTGATCACGAAGTCGTCCAACGTCGGTACGGTCAGGATGGCGCTTCAGTTCACGCCGGACGAGATGTGGCAGATGTTCGATCAGCTCGGCTTCGGCATGCCGCTCGAACTCGGCTTCCCGGGCGAGGCCGGCGGACGTCTGCGCCCGGCCAGATCATGGCGTCCGATCGAACAGGCGACGATGTCCTACGGGCACGGTATCTCGAGCACGCTGATCCAGATGGCGCGGGCGTATACCGTTTTCGCGCGCGACGGCGAGCTAATTCCGCTGTCGCTCACCCGCGTCGACGCGCCGCCGGCGCCGATCCGGCGGGTGTTCAGCGCCGACACCGCGCGCGCCCTGCGTGGAATGCTGGAATCGGCGGCCGGGCCAGAGGGCACCGCTTCCCGGGCGCAGGTGGCCGGCTATCGGGTGGCGGGCAAGACCGGGACCGCACACAAGCTCGAGGGGGGACGCTACACGAACAAGTACATATCGTCCTTCGTCGGGCTCGCGCCGGTTTCCAACCCGCGCCTGATCATCGCGGTGATGATCGACGAGCCGTCCGCGGGGCAGCACTATGGCGGAGCGGTGGCCGCACCGGTGTTCGCCAAGGTGACCGAAGGCGCGCTCAGGGCACTCGGCGTCGCGCCCGATGCGCCACTGACGCCGCTGCATTTTGCGGGCATGGCCGACCGCGCGGTTCCGGTTGCGAAGGGGCCGATGTGAGCAACGAGCGGGCGCGTGCGATTCTCGCGCAGTTGGCGGCGCAGGGCGTCGTGCCGAGCGGAATCGCAGCCGACTCGCGCAGCTTGCGGCCCGGTGAGCTTTTTGCCGCGTGGCCCGGACTCGCCACCGACGGTCGTCGCTTCATCGCCGATGCCATTGCACGCGGTGCTTCCGCGGTCCTGTGGGACACGCATGGAGGATTTCATCAGCAGGGCCTGACGGTGCCCGGGCTGGGCTTCGCGGATCTGCGCACGCTGGCGGGACATCTGGCGCACGAGATCCATGGACGTCCGTCGGAGGCGCTGTGGGTGGCGGGCGTGACCGGCACCAATGGCAAGACCACGGTCAGCCACTGGCTGGCGGTCGCGCTGACCGAACTCGGTCAGCGCTGCGGCATCGTGGGAACGCTCGGCAGCGGCTATCCCGGCCAGCTGGTCGATGCGCTGAACACGACGCCGAACGCGACCGAACTGCATCGCTCGATGCGCAGCTTCGTCGAGGACGGCGCGCGGGCGGTCGCGATGGAGATCTCGTCGATCGGTCTGGATCAGGGGCGCGTCAATGGGGTGGTCTTCGACGTTGCCGTGTTCACCAATCTCAGCCGCGACCATCTCGACTATCACCGCGACATGGACGCGTATGCCCAGGCCAAGGCGCGGCTGTTCGACCTGCCCGGAATCACGCATGCGGTACTCAACCTCGACGAACCCTTCGGCCTGGCGCAGGCGCGCCGACTTGCGACGACGTCGGACGTCGCAGTCATCGGCTACACGCTGACGGCCACGGACGTTCCGGCGCTGCCCGGGGTGGAGCTGCTGGCGGCCGGGCGACTGTCGAACGTCTCCACCGGGACACGCTTCGCCATCCACTGGGCAGGGCGACAGACCGATGTTCAGGTGGGCACGATCGCGCCCTTCAACGTGTCCAATCTGCTGGCGGTTACAGGCGCATTGCTCGCGCGCGGCGTCGAACTCGAGGACGCCTTGCGCGTCGTGACGAAGCTCTCGCCCCCCCCCGGTCGCATGGAACTGCTGGGCGGCGTCTGCGAGCCGCTGGTCGTCATCGACTACGCGCATTCGCCGGATGCGCTCGCCAAGGTACTCGAATCGGTGCGCGACACGGTGCGTAGCCGGGGCGGACGGCTGACTTGTGTCTTCGGCTGCGGAGGTGACCGTGATCCGGGCAAGCGACCCTTGATGGGCGAGATCGCACAGGCGTTGTCGGACCGTGTCGTGATCACCAGCGACAACCCGCGCAGTGAGCGACCGGACGACATCGTGCGGGACATCCTCACGGGTGCAGGACATTCGGCCGAGAGCGTGCTCGATCGTGCGGCCGCGATCAGCCTCGCGATCGGCGAGGCCGGACCGAACGACGTGGTCGTGATCGCGGGCAAGGGGCACGAGCCGTATCAGGAGATCCACGGGAAGCGCGTGCCCTTCTCCGACAAGGAGCAGGCCAGGGCTGCGCTCATCGACTGGAATCGGACCCGGGGAGACGTAAGATGATGAGCTTGAGCGAAGCGGCAAACGCACTGGGGGCGCGCTGCACCGCCGATTTACGCTTCGAGGCGGTCGGGTCCGACAGTCGTCATGTGCGTGCGCGCGAGCTGTTCGTTGCGCTCCGCGGAGATCACTTCGACGGCCACGACTTCGTACTCGCAGCGGCCGAAGCCGGTGCGGCCGCGGCGCTCGTTGATTCCGCCTGGGCGGCGGTACACGCCAGCGTGCCGTTGCCGCTGCTGATCGTGGCCGATACGCGCATCGCGCTCGGAAGGCTGGCCGCGCACTGGCGCAGTCGCTTCGATATCCCGCTGATCGGCGTGACCGGCAGCAACGGCAAGACGACGGTCAAGGAAATGTGCGCGTCGATCATGCGTGTGCAGGCCCGCCTCGACGGTCATGGCGCCGAATCGGTGCTGTCGACCACCGGTAATCTGAACAACGACATCGGCCTGCCGCTTAGCCTGTTGCGACTGCGCCCCGGCCATCGCGCCGCGATCATCGAGATGGGCATGAATCGTCCGGGTGAGGTCGCGTATCTGGCCGACATCGCACGGCCGACGGTGGCGATCGTGACCAATGCCCAGCGAGCCCACCTTCAGGGCATGGGTACCGTCGTCGAGATCGCGAAAGAGAAGGGCGCGATCTATGACGGCCTCGCCGCAGGCGGCGTCGCGGTCGTGAATTCGGATGATCCGCATGCGGAATACTGGCGCGGCGTGAACGCCCGTCGACGCGTCGTGAATTTCGGGCTCAGCGCCGTGGCCGAAGTGACCGGCCGTTGCGAACTCCACGGCCTCGGCTCACGGCTCGAACTGGTCACCACCGATGCGTGTGCGACCGTCGACCTGCAGGTTCCCGGCGAACACAACGTGCTGAACGCGTTGGGCGCGACGGCGGCCACGCTCGCAGCGGGTGCGTCCTTCGACGCCGTCATCGCCGGTTTGTCCGCCTATACCGGCACCCGTGGACGCCTGCACAGTGGGCCGGGCGTCAATGGGGCGACGATCGTCGACGACAGCTACAACGCCAATCCGGACTCGGTACGCGCCGCGATCGACGTGCTGGCGGCGACCCCCGGACGCAAGATCCTGATTCTCGGCGATATGGGAGAAATCGGTCGCTCCAGTGCCCAGTTGCACGACGAAATCGGCGGATACGCGAAGAGCAAGGGCGTGGACGCCCTCTACGCGCTGGGCGACATGAGTGCAGTGGCGGCGCGCAACTTCGGGGAGGGCGGCTATCATTTTCGTACCGTGCACGCGTTGGTAAACGCGGTCGGGCCGCAACTCGATGCCAGTACCGTGGTGCTGGTCAAGGGTTCGCGCTTCATGCGCATGGAACGGGTGGCGGACGCGCTTTCCGCAATGCACAATGGCAGCCCTTCGACGGAGGCTGACTCTGATGCTGCTTGAACTCGCACTCTGGCTCGGCCAGGACATTCGCGCCTTCAACGTGTTCGGTTACATCACGTTGCGCACCGTGCTCGCGGCGATGACTGCGCTGCTGATCTCGTTCATCTTCGGTCCGGCGGTGATTCGCTGGTTGACCGCCAAGAAGA
Organism: Denitraticella aggregata; assembly: GCF_048158365.1. Classification (NCBI taxonomy): domain Bacteria; kingdom Pseudomonadati; phylum Pseudomonadota; class Betaproteobacteria; order Rhodocyclales; family Zoogloeaceae; genus Denitraticella; species Denitraticella aggregata. Next base: position 457,852 of record NZ_JBLLNL010000001.1, read on the forward strand.
TCGGTCAGGCGGTGCGTGACGACGGTCCGAAGTCGCACCTGACCAAGGCCGGCACGCCCACGATGGGCGGTGCGTTGATCATCATTGCGATCGGGGCGACCGTGCTGCTGTGGGGCGACCTGCGCAATCACTACGTGTGGGTCACGCTGATGGTCACGATCGGCTTCGGTGCGGTCGGCTGGGTGGATGACTGGCGCAAGGTCGTGCATCGTGATCCGAAAGGGCTGCCCAGCCGCTGGAAGTATCTGTGGACGTCCGTGATCGCGCTGGCCGCGGCGCTGGTCCTGGCGCTGACCGCGACCGAGCCGGCGCAGACCGAACTGATCGTGCCCTTCTTCAAGGCGGTGGCCTACCCGCTCGGCCTGTTCGGTTTCGTCGCATTGAGCTATTTCGTGATCAACGGTACCAGCCATGCGGTGAACCTGACCGACGGCCTGGACGGCCTGGCGATCATGCCGACCGTGATGGTCGCCGGTGCGCTGGCGATCTTCGCCTATGTCGCCGGCCATGCCGGTTTCGCCAAGTACCTGGGTGTGCCCTACATCGCCGGGGCGGGTGAGCTCGCGGTGTTCTGCGGCGCGATCTGCGGTGCCGGGCTCGGTTTCCTGTGGTTCAACGCGTATCCGGCCGAGGTGTTCATGGGCGATGTCGGCGCGCTTGCACTCGGTGCCGCGCTCGGCGTGATCGCGGTGGTCGTGCGTCAGGAGATCGTGCTGTTCATCATGGGCGGACTGTTCGTCGCCGAGACGCTGTCGGTGATGGTGCAGGTTCTCTATTTTCGGGCGAGTGGCGGCAAGCGCATCTTCCGCATGGCGCCGCTGCATCACCACTACGAACTCGGTGGCTGGAAGGAGACCCAGGTGGTGGTGCGTTTCTGGATCATCACGTTGATGCTGGTGCTGTTCGGTCTGTCGACACTCAAGCTCAGATGAGACCCTTGCCTCGAACCCTCGTGCTGGTGCTTGGAATCGGTGAATCCGGCCTCGCGATGGCGCGCTGGTGCGCGCGTGAGGGCGCGAGGCTGCGCGTGGCCGATACCCGCTCAGCCCCGCCGGGTCTCGCAGCGCTGCAGCAGTGCGTGCCGGATGCCGATGTGGTGCTGGGGGCATTCTCGGATGCGCTGTTGGACGGCGTCCGCCTGGTCGCACTGAGTCCGGGTATCGACCTGCGCGACCCGTTGCTCGCCTCGGCCCGCCGGATCGGCATCGAGATCGTCGGAGAGATGACGCTGTTCGCCGACGCACTGGAGCGCCTGGATGCGCGCGCACAGTGCCGCGTCGTCGCGATCACCGGCACCAATGGCAAGACGACGACCACCGCGCTGGCTGCCGCGCTTTTTCGTGCCGCCGGACTCGATGCGGTCGCGGCCGGCAACATCAGTCCGGCCGCCCTGGCAGTGCTCGCCGAACGTCTGGACGCCGACCAGCCGCTGCCGGCCTGCTGGGTGCTGGAACTGTCGAGTTTCCAGATCGAGAGCATGCAGGGTCTAAGGGCCGATGCGGCCACCGTGCTGAACGTCACCGACGACCATCTCGATCGCCACGACGACCTCGAGCGCTATGCGGAGATCAAGGCCTGCATCTTCGACGGAGACGGCGTGCAGGTGCTCAATCGTGACGATCCCCGTGTCGCCGCGATGGCGCGTGCAGGGCGCCGCGTGCTGAGCTTCGGCGCCGGCCTTCCGGAAACACCGGCCGATTTCGGGCTCGAGCAGCATGACGGTCACTGCTGGCTGGTGCGCGGGTCGGAGCGTCTGCTGCGCCTGGACCGCATGCGGCTGACCGGTCAGCACAACGCCACCAATGCGCTTGCGGCCCTGGCGCTGGGTCATGCCATCGGTTGTGCGCTCGCGCCGATGCTCGACGCGCTGATGGCCTTCGACGGACTGCCGCACCGCATGACGTGCGTCGGTCGGCGTGCGGACGGTGTGTGCTTCTATGACGACTCGAAGGGCACCAACGTCGGGGCCACGCTGGCCGCTCTGAACGGTGCCGACCGGCCGGTGGTGCTGATTGCCGGCGGCGAAGGCAAGGGGCAGGACTTTTCGCTGCTGTGCACGGCGATCGAAGACCATGCTCGGGCGGTGGTGCTGATCGGGCGCGATGCGCACCGGATCGAGGCCGCGCTCGCCGGCCTGGACGTGCCGATCGAACATGCGAAGAACATGGAAGAGGCGGTTGCTCGGGCGGCTGCGCTGGCGCGGGCAGGTGACCTCGTGATGCTGTCGCCCGCATGCGCGAGCCTGGACATGTTCCGCAATTACGCGCATCGCGGCGACGTGTTCGCCGGCGCGGTCAGGGCCCTGCCAGAGGTGGCGACATGATGCGTATCGCCGATCGCCTGTTCGGTGGCGGCCATGCGGCGCCGAATCATCGTGTCGAAACCAGTCGGGCGGTCAATCGCTTGATGAAGCCGGCAGATCTGACCCGCGAACTGGACCCCTTGCTGATCTGGTCTGCCGTCGCGCTGGTGCTGATCGGGTTGGTGATGGTGTATTCGTCGTCGATCGCGATCGCCGAAGGCAGTCGCTACACGGGTTTCCAGTCCCACTACTTTCTGTTGCGCCATGCCATCTTCCTGTCGATGGGCGTCGGTGCCGGCCTGTTCGCGTTCCAGTTCTCGATGCGACAGTGGCAGCGCTTCGCGCCGTGGCTGTTCATGCTGGGCGTACTCCTGCTGATTCTGGTGCTGATCCCGGGGGTCGGGCGCGAAGTCAATGGTGCGCAGCGCTGGATTCCGCTTGGGCCGGTGAATCTGCAGCCCTCCGAGTTGATGAAGGTGTTCGTCGCGCTGTATGCGGCCGACTACACGGTGCGCAAACTCCCGGATATGGGCAGCTTCCGGCGTGGCTTCCTGCCGATGGCGGCGATGATTCTGTTCGTCGGTTTCCTGCTGCTGCGCGAACCGGATTTCGGTGCATTCGTCGTGATCTGCGCGATCGCCTTCGGCGTGCTGTTCCTCGGCGGCATCAATGTGCGCGTGTTCGCGCTGCTGGCGACCGTCGCGGTGATCGGCTTCATGCTGCTCATCTGGCTGTCGCCGTATCGGCGCGACCGGATCTTCGGCTTCATGGACCCTTGGCAGGATCCGTTCGGCAAGGGCTACCAGCTGTCGCACGCGCTGATCGCATTCGGTCGCGGCGAATGGTTCGGGGTCGGACTGGGCGGCAGCGTCGAGAAGCTGTTCTATCTGCCGGAGGCCCACACCGACTTTCTGCTCGCCGTCATTGCCGAGGAGCTAGGCTTCGTCGGCGTGCTGACCGTCGTCCTGTTGTTCGCGATCCTGATCCATCGCGCGTTCGCGATCGGTCGCGAGGCGATCCATCTCGAACGTTATTTCCCGGGCCTGGTCGCGATGGGGATCGGCTTGTGGCTGGGCGTGCAGTCCTTCATCAACATGGGCGTGAACATGGGTCTGCTGCCGACCAAGGGTCTGACGCTGCCGTTAATGAGTTTCGGCGGGTCGGCGCTGATTGCCAACTGCATCGCGATCGCGATCCTGTTGCGGGTCGACTGGGAAGTGCGCCAGATGAAGCGGGGGGCAGGATGATGAAGACCCTGCTGGTCATGGCAGGTGGTACCGGCGGCCACATCTTTCCTGGCATCGCGGTTGCCGAGGCGCTGCGCACACGGGGCTGGCGTATCGTGTGGATGGGCAACCCGGACGGCATGGAGGCGCGCCTGGTGCCCGAGCGCGGCTACGACATGGCCTGGATCCGCTTTTCGGCGCTGCGAGGCAAGGGCCTGTTGCGCAAGTTGTTGCTGCCGTTCAATCTGCTGCGCGGGTTCTGGCAGGCACTCGGCGCATTGCGGCGGGTCCGCCCGGATGCGGTGCTGGGCATGGGCGGTTACGTGACCTTCCCGGGCGGCATGATGGCGGCGCTGCTCGGTCGGCCGTTGGTGCTGCATGAGCAGAATTCGGTTGCCGGGCTCGCGAACCGGGTCCTGAGCACTGTCGCGGACAAGGTGATGACCGGTTTTCCGGACGTGCTCAGAAACGGCGAGTGGGTCGGAAATCCGGTGCGCTCGGACATCGCGGCCGTCCCGCCGCCCGAACAGCGTTTCGATGGCCGCTCCGGTCCATTGAACCTGCTGGTCGTGGGCGGCAGCCTCGGGGCGGCGGCGCTCAACGACGTGGTGCCCAGGGCGCTGGCCCGTATCCCGGAGGCGGTGCGTCCGCGAGTGATCCATCAGGCCGGCGCGAAGCAGATCGATGCCCTGCATGCCAGCTACGCCGCTGCCGGCGTTGCGGGCGACTTGCTGCCCTTCATCGACGACATGGCGGCACGCTATGCTCAGGCCGATCTGGTGATCTGTCGCGCCGGCGCACTGACGGTCGCCGAACTGGCCGCGGTCGGGGTGGCCAGCATGCTGGTGCCGTTTCCGCATGCGGTCGATGACCACCAGACCGGCAACGCTCGATTTCTGGCGGATCGCGGGGCGGCGATACTGGTGCCGCAAACGGGGCTGGATGCCGCGCGCCTGGCCGATCTGATCATGGGCCTGGATCGCGCCCAGTTGCTGGAAATGGCCCGCAACGCGCGGGCTGCCGCGCGCGCCGACGCGGCCGAACGGGTGGCGCAGATGTGCGAAGCGCTGGCCGACGGGAGGCGGACATGAAGCACAAGGTCAAGCGAATCCATTTCGTCGGTATCGGTGGCGCGGGCATGAGCGGGATTGCCGAGGTGCTGCTCAACCTCGGTTACACGATCAGCGGATCCGACCTTTCCGACAGCGCCGCGACCCGGCGTCTGCGTGCGCTCGGGGCCCGCGTGATGCTCGGTCATGCCGTCGAGAACGTGGATGCGGCCGATGCCGTGGTCATCTCGACTGCGGTCCGCAACGACAATCCGGAGGTGATCGCGGCGCGTGCCAAGCCGATCCCGGTGGTGCCACGCGCGCAGATGCTGGCCGAACTGATGCGACTCAAGCAGGGCATTGCGATCGCCGGCACGCACGGCAAGACCACCACCACGTCGCTGGTCGCCAGCATTCTGGCCGAAGGCAACATGGATCCGACCTTCGTCATCGGCGGCAAGCTCAATGCGGCTGGCGCGAACGCACGTCTGGGCAAGGGCGACTTCCTGGTCGCCGAGGCGGACGAGTCGGATGCGTCCTTCCTGTTGCTGACACCGGTGATCTCGGTCGTGACCAATATCGACGCGGATCACATGGACACCTACGGCCACGATTTCGCGCGGCTCAAGCAGGCCTTCGTCGACTTTCTGCAGCATCTGCCGTTCTATGGTGTCGCGGTACTGTGCGAGGACGACCCGCACGTGCGTTCGGTGATGCCACTGGTGTCCAGGCAGATCGTGCGTTTCGGGTTGTCGGAGAACGCCAACATCCGGGCCGAGAATGTTCGCGCGGAGGGGGGGCGCATGCGGTTCGACGCGCTGCGGGTCAATGGCACGGTGACACGCCTGTCGATCGAACTGAACCTGCCGGGCATGCACAACGTGCTCAATGCGTTGGCTGCGATCGCGGTCGCGACCGAGGTGCAGGTGCCCGACGACGCAATCGTGAAGGCGCTGGCCGAATTCAAGGGCGTGGGGCGACGTTTCCAGTCCTATGGCGAGATCATGCTGCCTGGCCAGGATGGTGCGCAGCGCGGTAGCTTCACGCTGATCGACGACTACGGCCACCATCCGGTCGAGATGGCGGCGACGATTGCTGCCGCACGCGGTGCGTTCCCCGATCGACGCCTGCTGCTGGCCTTTCAGCCACATCGCTATTCGCGTACCCGTGATTGCTTCGAGGACTTTGTCAGGGTGCTCTCGACCGTTGACGGCCTGCTGCTGGCCGAGGTCTATCCGGCCGGCGAACTCCCGCTGGTCGCGGCCGACGGGCGATCGCTGGCGCGCGCGCTGCGGGTTGCCGGAAAGGTCGAGCCCATCTTCGTCGAGGACATCGCCGACATGCCCGAGGCGATTCTGTCCGCCGCGCAGGACGGCGACGTCGTGATCACGATGGGGGCAGGTTCGATCGGAGCCGTGCCCGGTGAAATTGCGAGTGGCGAGGCGGATCAGTGAGCACAGACTGCGGAAAAGTGGCGGTGTTGATGGGCGGTGCGTCGGCCGAGCGCGAGGTGTCGCTGATGTCCGGTGCAGCGGTTCTGTCAGCGCTGCGGCGCGCCGGTGTGGACGCCCATGGCTTCGATCCGGCCGAGTCCGATCTGCATCGGCTCAAGGAGGAAGGCTACGCGCGGGCCTTCGTCGCGCTGCACGGGCGCGGCGGCGAGGACGGTACGGTGCAGGGCATGCTCGAACTGATGGGCATTCCGTATACCGGTAGCGGGGTCATGGCTTCGGCGATCTCGATGGACAAGTGGCGCACCAAGATGATCTGGGCGGCCTGCGGGCTGCCCACGCCGCGTTACGCGATACTGTCCGCTGACAGCGACTGGGACGCGGTCGCGGCCGAACTGGGGCTGCCAATCTTCGTCAAGCCGGTGCATGAGGGCTCCAGCATGGGTGCGACCAAGGTGACCGAGGCGGCGCAACTGCGCGAGTCCTGGGTGCTGGCTGCGCGCTACGACGATCTGGTGATCGCCGAGGAGTTCATCCAGGGGATGGAGCTGACCGCGCCCTTTCTGGGTGAGCAGGCACTGCCGTTGATCAGAATCGATGCGCCCGGCGGCAACTACGACTATCAGCACAAGTATTTTTCCGACGACACGCAGTACCACTGTCCGTCCGGCCTGCCCCCCGAGCAGGAACAACGCCTGCAGGCCCTGGTGATGCAGAGCGCGCGCGTGCTCGGCTGCCGCGGCTGGGGGCGGGGCGATCTGATGGTGACCCCCGATGGTCGCCCCTATCTGCTGGAAATGAATACCTCGCCCGGCATGACCGGACACTCCCTGGTGCCGATGGCGGCGCGCGTCGCCGGCTTGGACTTCGAGGCCTTGTGCCTCGCGATTCTGGAGGGCGCACGCCTTGGATGAAAGGCCTCCGGGTTACGCGCTGAAGCGTGCGGTGACGTCCGCCCACGCCCGCGCGCGCGGACGCGAAGCCGGTGGTCTGTGGGATCGCCCGGCGCTGCTCGACCTGGTGTCCGATCTGTTGATGGCTTTCGTAGCGCTGGCGCTCGGGTACGCCCTGGTGATCTGGTTTCTGAGCCGCTCGCTGTTTCCGTTGCGGGAGGTCGTGGTCGTGAGCCCGCCGGCGCAGGTCACGCTGTCGCAGATCGAATACGCGGCGCGCTCGTCGATCAATGGCAACTTCTTTTCGATCAGCCTGGACGATGTCCGCTCTGCGTTCGAGAAGTTGCCATGGGTGCGGCGCGCAGAGGTCCGCCGGCGCTGGCCGGATGCCCTCGAACTGCGGCTCGAGGAGCATCAGGCGGTCGCCTACTGGACCGTGTCGGATAGTGACGAAGTGCATCTGGTGAATCGCCAGGGTGAGATCTTCGTCGCCGCGAGCAATGCGGTGCTGCCGGACTTCTCGGGTCCCCCGGGCTCGGCGGCATTCCTGCTGGGACGCTACCGCGAGTTCGCGGCCATGCTCGCGCCGCTTGGGCGGCGGCCGGTCGAGGTCTGGTTGTCCGCACGCGAGGCCTGGCGGCTGGTACTGGATGATGGAATGGTGATCGTGCTCGGGCGCGATCAGGACAAGATGCCGATCGGCGAGCGTCTGACGCGGTTCGTCAACGCCTGGCCCGAGACGCAGGAACAACTGGGTGTTCAGGTCGCCGCCGTGGACCTGCGCTATCAACGCGGTTTCGCACTGACCCCGGCACCGCATGATCCGATCACGAAAGGCAAGCAATGAGCAAGGAATACAAGGACCTGATCGTCGGACTCGATATCGGCACGGCCAAGGTCACCTGCATGATCGCGGAGGCCAGGCCGGACGGACGCCTGAATGTGGTCGGGCTCGGTACGCATCCGATGAGCGGTCTGAAGCGCGGCGTCGTCGTGAATATCGAGGCGACCGTGGATGCGATCTCGCGGGTCATCCAGGAGGTCGAGGTGATGGCCGACTGCAAGATTCGCGACGTGTATACCGGCATCGCGGGTAGCCACATCAAGAGCTTCAACTCCAACGGCATGGTTGCGATCAAGGACAAGGAAGTCTCGCCGATGGATGTGGAGCGTGTGATCGAAGTCGCCCGGGCGATGCCGATTCCGGCCGAGCAGCAGATCCTTCACATCCTGACCCAGGAGTTCATCATCGACGGGCAGGGCGGGGTACGCGAGCCGATCGGCATGAGCGGCGTCAAGCTGGAGGTCAAGGTCCATATCGTGACCGGCGCGGTTTCGGCGGCCCAGAACGTCGTGAAATGTGTGCGCCGCTGCGGGCTCGAGGTCATGGATCTGATCCTGCAACCGCTCGCTTCCAGTCTCGCGGTGCTCACCGAGGACGAAAAGGAACTCGGCGTGTGCCTGGTCGATATCGGTGGCGGCACCGCCGACATCGCCGTATTCACGCAGGGCGCGATCCGGCATACCGCGGTCCTGCCTGTGGCTGGTGACCAGATCACCAACGACATCGCGATGGCGCTGCGGACCCCGACCTCCGAGGCGGAGGAGATCAAGATACGTTACGGTGTCGCGATGCATGCGATGGCCGATCCCGAGGAGATGATCGAGGTCCCGGGGGTCGGTGATCGCCCGCCGCGATCGCTGTCGCGCCAGCGCCTCGCCGACGTGATCGAGCCGAGGGTGTCCGAGCTGTTCGAACTGGTGCAGGCGGAACTGCGCCGCAGCGGCTACGAGGAACTGCTGTCATCCGGCATCGTGCTGACCGGTGGCTCGTCGGTGATGCGCGGAATGGTGGAACTGGGCGAAGAGGTCTTCCACCTTCCGGTGCGGGTGGGATCCCCCCAGTACGATGGCGGGCTGGCCGATGTGGTCTGTCAGCCCTATTACGCGACCGCAATGGGGTTGGTGCTGGAAGGGCAGGCGCAGCGTCGTCGCGGCATCATGGCGCGCGAGACGCGGAACCTGCGCCAGATGATCGGAAAGATGAAATCGTGGTTCGAGCGGAATTTCTGAACGAACGGCGGTGGTTTCGGAAGGGTTTTGTTTGAGTGGCTGTTCGACCCCGTTATTTAGTTGTAAACTCGATGCGCAGCACTAAATAACGGGTCGAACGGGGGCTATGTACGCAGTTGGCTGTTTTAGGAGGCAGATAGATGTTTGAAATCGTCGAGAAGGAGCAGACCGGAACGATCATCAAGGTGATCGGTGTCGGCGGGGCCGGCGGCAATGCGGTTGACCACATGATTCGAGAGGGTGTCCAGGGGGTCGACTTCGTCGTCGCCAACACCGATGCGCAGGCGTTGAAACGCTGCCTCGCGTCGAACAAGGTGCAGCTCGGCAGCACCGGGCTGGGCGCAGGGTCCAAGCCAGAGGCGGGCCGGGCGGCCGCACAGGACACCCGCGACACGATCGCGGCGGCGCTCGAGGGTGCGCACATGTGCTTCATCACCGGCGGCATGGGGGGTGGAACCGGCACGGGTGCGGCCCCGGTGGTCGCGGAGATCGCGAAGGAGATGGGCATCCTGACCGTCGCGGTGGTCACCAAGCCGTTCGACTTCGAGAACCGTCTGAGGGTCGCGGAGAGCGGGGTCGAGGAACTGACCCGTCATGTCGATTCGCTGATCATCGTGCTCAACGACAAGTTGCTCGAGGTCTTCGGCGACGACGCGGGTTTCGAGGACTGCTTCCGTTCCGCCGACAACGTGCTGAAGAATGCGGTCGGTGGCATCGCCGAGATCATCAACGTGCCGGGCCTGGTCAACGTCGATTTTCAGGATGTCCGGACCGCGATGGGCGAGATGGGTCGTGCGATGATGGGCTCGGCCGAAGCCTCGGGTCTGGATCGCGCGCGTATCGCGGCCGAACAGGCTGCGGTCAGCCCGTTGCTGGAGGGCACCGAGTTGTCCGGCGCGCGTTGTGTGCTGATCAACATCACGGCCAGCCGCTCGCTGAAGATGTCCGAGGTCCGCGACGCGGTGAAGACGGTCCAGGCCTTTGCGGCCCCTGAGGCTTTCGTCAAGTACGGCACGGTGTTCGAGGAGTCGATGGAAGATCGCCTGCGCGTCACGGTGGTCGCGACCGGTCTCGGGGCGCCGCAGGTCGCCGCGCGTCAGCCGGTGATGCAGGTGGTTCAGGGGACCGGCACCTATGGTCCGATGGGCGGTGCGCAGATGAACGACCTGGATGTCCCGGCGGTCATTCGCAGCGGCCGCCGGACCACGGTCGAGGCGATGAGCGCGAACGGCATGGGAACCTACGACATCCCGGCTTTCCTGCGCAAGCAGGCTGACTGACCTGATCTGAAAGCCGAACCTGCCCCCTGCGGGCGCCCTTGTGCAGACCACCGCCTCCGGTCTGCGCAGGGCGCCCGTCGCCGTTGGTGGGCGTGGATAGCCTGTCGCTAACGAGGTGATCGAAGCCGTTTTTCATCCGCATGTTAAAATCGTGGCCAAACAGGACTCGAAGACATGATCAAGCAACGTACCCTCAAGACGGTGGTGAAGGCCACCGGTGTCGGACTCCATGGCGGACGCAAGGTCCACATGGTGTTGCGGCCGGCTGCGCCCGATACCGGCATCGTGTTCCATCGTGTGGACGTCGATCCGCCGGTGTCGTTGCCGGCTGATCCGTATGCGGTATGCGATACCCGGATGTGCTCGGGCCTGCAGGGTGCCGGCGGCATCAAGGTCGGTACCGTCGAGCACCTGATGTCGGCACTGGCCGGACTCGGCATCGACAACGTGCATGTTGACGTGGATGCGCCGGAAATTCCGATTCTGGATGGCAGTTCCGGACCGTTCGTGTTCCTGCTGCGCTCGGCTGGCCTCGAGGAGCAGAAAGCGCCCAAGCGCTTCCTGCGGGTACTGAAACCGGTCGAGTTTCGCGAGGACGACAAATGGGTGCGGCTCGAGCCCTATGACGGCTTCAAGCTCAGCTTCTCCATCGTGTTCAACCACCCCGCGATCGACAGCACAGCGACCCGGGTGACGGTCGATTTCGCCGATCAGTCCTACGAGAAGGACGTGTCGCGGGCCAGGACCTTCGGTTTCATGCAGGACGTGGAGTTCATGCAGGCCAACGGTCTCGCGCTCGGAGGCAGTTTAGGCAATGCGATCGTCATGGATGAATATCGTGTGCTGAATGCCGAGGGTCTGCGCTATGCGGACGAGTTCGTGAAACACAAGGTGCTGGATGCGATCGGTGATCTCTACCTGTGCGGACGTCCGCTGCTGGCGGCGTATTCGGCGTTCAAGGCCGGTCATGCGATGAACAATCAGGTTCTGCGGGCACTGCTCGAAGACCAGAGCGCCTGGGAACTGGTCACCTTCGAGCAGAACGACGCCGCACCTGCGTCGGTCCGCAACCAACTCGCCTTGCTGCCGGCCGCTTGAGGGCGAAGAATGCTGGCTGTCCGGATCTTCGCGCTGCTCGCGCTACTCGGCATTGGCGGGTCCCTGATCGCGTGGATGCTGACCGGCAACGTCAAGTATCGTCACTGGGCCTGGTATTGCTTTCAGGGCGCCGTGCTGATCCTGCTCGTGCTGTTCGGCATGTTTGCATTCGAGCGGATCTTCTAGGAGGCTGTCGGACTTGAGGCTGATCTACTGCGCCGGTGGGAGAATCGGTCCATATCTGCCCGATTTTTCGTTGCATAGAACCACTATGCGCCTCAAAATCGACCAGATCTGTCCTCGCTTTCCCACCCGGCTCGTGACGATCGCTCAAGTCCGACAGCCTCCTAGGCTCCCGCGAGGCGCTTCAGCCGCTGCGGCAGTGATCGATCAGTCGCTGCAGCGATGCGCGCAGCGGAGCGTCCTCGGGCAGGGATCGGGCGAGTTCGGCGAGGCTGTCACGCCCGCGTTCGCCGATGATCCGGGCCGGAACCGGCGAGCGGGGCGCGACCGTTTCGCCGATGCTGACCTTCACCTGGATCTTGCCGATCAGCATGCCGGCGTGCCCGAAGTGCTGCATGATACTTGGCAGAAGCTGGTTCAGGCGCGCTGCCGCCACACCGTTGCGAGCGATCAGCACCAGCGTGTCGCCCTTCAGGTTGCCCACCGAGCATGCGTTCGCGAGCGGGGCGGGCAGGTGCCCGGCCAGCACCGCCTGCAGGCGGCGTAGCCGTTCGGCATGTTCGCGCAGGCGACCGAGTGCGTCGCCGCTGCCGAGGAAGCCTTGCAGCGATTTCGTCATCGAAGAGGAAGAGCGTTTGCAGCCACGGCACGATCATAAGCGCTGGATCGTGGCCTCACAATGGGCGTGCAACCCGGACCGCCTGTCATCGTGCCGATCTGCTCCGGCCCTTAGTCGGGACCGACGCCCATCCGTGTCGGCGGACTGCCGGAACAGGCGCTTCGACAAATATGTCCCGGGCGCTTTAGGGCGGAAAACCGCAGCATGCTAAAATGCGCCATTTGCCGCATCGAGCTAGAAAAATCCATGATCTCCGGGCTTCTCAAGAAAATCTTCGGTAGTCGCAACGACCGCCTGATTCGCCAGTATTCCCAGACTGTCCGGGCCATCAACGCGCTCGAATCTCAGATCTCGGCGCTGTCCGACGAGGCGCTTCGGGCCAAGACCGGGGAGTTCAGGGAGCGTTTCGGCAACGGAGAAACCCTCGATGCCCTGTTGCCCGAAGCGTTTGCGGTCGTCCGCGAAGCGGGCAAGCGGGTGCACGACATGCGCCACTTCGATGTGCAGCTGATCGGCGGCATGGTGCTGCACAACGGCAAGATTGCCGAGATGCGCACTGGCGAGGGCAAGACCCTGGTCGCCACGCTGCCGGCCTATTTGAACGCGCTGGCGGGCAAGGGCGTGCATATCATCACCGTCAACGATTATCTGGCCGGTCGTGACGCGGAATGGATGGGGCGGATCTATGGTTTTCTGGGCCTCACCACCGGTTGCAACATGTCGCGCATGTCGCATGCGGACAAGCAGGCAGCCTATGCGGCGGACATCACCTACGGCACCAACAACGAATTCGGCTTCGACTATCTGCGCGACAACATGGTGTATTCGCTCGGCGAGCGGGTACAGCGCGGACTCAACTTCGCGATCGTCGACGAAGTCGATTCCATCCTGATCGACGAGGCGCGGACACCGCTGATCATCTCCGGCCAGGCGGAGGATCACACGGAGCTCTACCTGAAGCTCAATCAGCTTGCGCCGATGCTGAAGAAGCAGGAAGGCGAGGGCGACAACGTGACCGACCCGGGGGACTATACGGTCGATCTCAAGGCCCGTCAGGTGCTGCTGACCGAGCAGGGGCACGAGAACGCCGAGCAGATCCTGACCCGTTCCGGCCTGCTGCCCGAGGGGGCAAGCCTGTACGATCCGGGCAACATCCTGCTGGTCCATCATCTGTACGCCGCACTGCGCGCGCATGCTCTGTACCACAAGGACCAGCACTACGTGGTGCAGAACGGCGAGGTCGTCATCGTCGATGAGTTCACCGGCCGCCTGATGGCTGGACGGCGCTGGTCGGACGGCCTGCACCAGGCCGTGGAGGCCAAGGAAGGTGTGCGCATCCAGGCCGAGAACCAGACGCTGGCCTCGATCACGTTCCAGAATTACTTCCGCATGTACGGCAAACTCGCCGGCATGACGGGTACGGCCGACACCGAGGCGTTCGAATTCCATTCCATCTACGGACTTGAAACGGTGATCATCCCGACCAACCGGCCGATGACGCGCAAGGACGAGAACGACAAGGTCTATCGCACCGCCAAGGAAAAATGGGACGCGGTCATCGACGATATCCGCGGCTGCGTCGAGCGCGGCCAGCCGGTACTGGTCGGGACCACGTCGATCGAGGTCAACGAGTTCATGTCCGGCGTGCTCAAAAAGGCCGGAATCAAGCATCAGTTGCTGAACGCGAAGCAGCACGACAGCGAGGCGATGATCGTGTCCCAGGCGGGGCGGCCGGGCGTGGTAACGATCGCGACCAACATGGCCGGTCGGGGTACGGACATCGTGCTCGGCGGCAACATCGAACGTCCGGTCGACGAGGTCCGCTCCGACCCGGATCTGAGCGATGTCGACAGGGAAGCCAAGATCATCAGGATGCGCGAGGAGTGGTCCAAGGTGCATCAGCAGGTGGTGGCCGCCGGCGGACTGCACATCATCGGCACCGAGCGCCATGAATCGCGCCGGATCGACAACCAGCTGCGCGGTCGTGCCGGCCGCCAGGGGGATCCGGGTTCATCCCGCTTCTACCTGTCGCTCGAAGATCCGTTGATGAAGATCTTCGCCGGAGAGCGCCTGAACACCATCATGGTGAAGCTCAAGATGCCCGAGGGCGAGGCGATCGAGCACGGGATGGTGACCCGTTCGCTCGAGTCCGCGCAGCGCAAGGTCGAACAGCGCAACTTCGACATCCGCAAGCAGTTGCTCGAGTATGACGACGTCGCGAACGATCAGCGCAAGGTGATCTACGAGCAGCGCAACGAACTGCTGTCCAGCGAGGACGTGTCCGAGACCATCAACGCGATGCGTCAGGGCGTGCTGCATGACACCTTCCGCATCTATGTGCCGGACGAGAGCGTGGAGGAACAGTGGGAGATCGGTGCGCTCGAACAGGCTCTCGCGGCCGAGTTCCAGCTCAAACTCCCGGTCGGCGAGTGGGTCAAGGCCGAACCCAATCTCGATGATGACACGATGCTGCAGCGCATTCTGCAAGCGGCGGACGAGGCTTATGCCGCGAAGACCGCGCGCGTGGATCCGGTGGCGTGGCACCAGTTCGAACGCAACGTGATGTTGCAGAGTCTGGACAACCACTGGCGCGAGCATCTGGCGGCGCTGGATCACCTGCGTCAGGGCATCCATCTTCGCGGTTATGCGCAGAAGAATCCCAAGCAGGAATACAAGCGCGAGGCCTTTGAACTGTTCGAGGCGCTGCTGGACACGGTGCGCAAGGACGTCACCAAGCTGCTGCTGACGGTGCAGATCCGCACCGAGTCGCAGCTGGAGGAGGCCGAGAAACCGCCCGAAATGGAGAATGTCGCCTACCATCACTCCAGCTACGACGAAGCGCTGGGTGGCGGTGAGGAACAAAAGGCGGGCGCGGCCCGGCCGCAGGTCAATGCGGTGCCCAAGGTCGGTCGCAACGACCCCTGCCCCTGTGGTTCCGGCAAGAAATACAAGCACTGTCACGGCAAGCTGAACTGATCCGTTTCGATGGAGTGCCTTCATGCCAGTCAATTACACCATGCCTTCCGCTCCTGAATTGCGCCGGGTGCCCGGCGTACGACTCGGGGTCGCCGAGGCCGGCATCCGCAAGGCGAATCGACGTGATCTCACGCTGATCGAACTCGGCGAGGGCAGCCGCGTGGCGGGCGTGTTCACCAAGAACCGCTTCTGTGCCGCGCCCGTGCAGGTCTGTCGCGATCATCTGCGTGAGCAGCATGTTCGCGCGCTGGTGATCAACACCGGTGTGGCCAATGCCGGTACCGGCCAGGCCGGCATCGCCGACGCCGAGGCCACCTGCGCCGCCGTCGCACGCCTGCTCGAGATCGCCCCGCGGCAGGTGCTACCGTTTTCCACCGGCGTGATCCTGGAGCCCCTGCCGGTCGACCGCCTGGTCGCCGGGCTGCCGGCGGCACGGGCCGCGATGCGCGAGGACGGCTGGCTAGACGCCGCGCAGGCGATCATGACTACCGACACTGTCGCGAAGGCAGCCTCGCGCATCGTCGAGATCGACGGCGTGCGGGTCACGCTGACCGGCATCAGCAAGGGCGCCGGCATGATCAGGCCCAACATGGCGACGATGCTCGGTTTCGTCGCGACCGATGCCACCGTGTCACAGGCACTGCTCGAGCAACTGGTGGTCGAAGCGGCCGATCTGTCGTTCAACAGTATCACCGTGGACGGCGATACCTCGACCAACGACTCCTTCATTCTGATCGCGACCGGGCAGGCCGATCACCCCGAAATTCTGGAGGCAGCCTCGCCCGCCTATCAGGCGCTGCGCGACGCGGTCGTCAGCATCTCGATCGAGCTCGCGCAGGCGATCGTGCGCGACGGCGAGGGCGCGACCAAATTCATGACGATCGTGGTCGAGGACGGCATCGATCGCAATGAGTGCCGCAAGGTCGCCTATGCGGTCGCGCACTCGCCGTTGGTCAAGACCGCGTTCTTCGCGTCGGATCCGAATCTGGGTCGAATCCTCGCGGCGATCGGCTATGCCGGCATCGACGACCTCGACGTCGGCGCGATCCGGGTGTGGCTGGAGGGCGGCTCCGATGCGGTGCTGGTGGCAGAGAAGGGCGGCCGCGCCGCTGCGTATCGCGAAGAAGCCGGCGCCGCCGTGATGGCTGGCAGCGAGATCACGGTGCGGATCAGCCTCGCACGCGGCGAGGCCTCGGCCACGGTGTGGACCTGCGACTTCTCCTATGACTACGTGAAGATCAACGCCGACTATCGCAGCTGATCCTCGAAGGGACGTCCGACGTCAGCGCATCGATCCGCCGGCCACCGCAGAAGGGCCGGATGGCCGGGTAAGCATCAGTGCAGCACGCGCGGCATCGCGAGCGTGAATGCCGGGATTGGTGCGTCGAAGCGGGTCCCGTCTTCGGCCACCATCTGGTAACTGCCGTGCATGGTACCGACCGGTGTCTTCAGCACGGAACCGCTCGTGTACCGAAACTGCTGGCCGGGGGCCAGTCGGGGTTGCTCTCCGACAACGCCTTCTCCGCGGACCTCCTGGCACTCGCCGCCGCCGTCGGTGATGATCCAGTGCCGGCTCAGCAATTGCGCGGCAAGGCTCCCGGTGTTGGTGATCGTGATGTGATAGGCGAAGACGTGGCGCTCATCATCCGGGTCGGACTGGGTCGGAATGAACTCCGCGGCCGCCTCGACCTGGATCCGGTATTTTTCGCTGTCGCTCATGTCGGGGTCCTGATTGCTCTGTTGTGCGCATTGCGGCAGCTGTGCCGCAGTGCCAGTTTGTGAACGGTAAAATAACACCTTTTTTTCGGGAAAGCCGCCCATGTCCGTTTCATCCCTCACCGCACTGTCGCCGTTGGACGGTCGTTACCAGGCCAAGGTTTCTGCCTTGCGCGAACACTTTTCAGAACACGGTCTGATCCGCAATCGCGTGCGGGTCGAGGTCCAATGGTTGAAGGCGCTCGCGGCCGAGCCGGGCCTTGCCGAGATCGCCGCCTTTTCGGCCGAGACGATCGCGGAGCTAGATACGGTAGTGGCAGGCTTCTCGACCGAAGACAGCGAGGCGGTCAAGGCGATCGAGGCGACCACCAATCACGACGTGAAAGCGATGGAGTACTGGCTGAAGGAGCGACTCGGACATAATGCCGAAGTCACGCGGGTGTCCGAGTTCATCCATTTCGCATGCACGTCGGAGGACATCAACAACACCTCGCATGCGTTGATGCTGCACGAAGGCAGGAATGCGGTTCTGCTGCCGGCGTTCGATGCGGTGATCGAACGCTTGCGTGTGCTCGCGCATGCGCTGGCCGAACTGCCGATGCTGTCCCGCACGCACGGTCAGCCGGCCAGTCCGACCACACTCGGTAAGGAAATGGCCAACATCGCCGCACGGCTGATGCGTGCCCGCAACGCGATCGACTCGGTCGCGTTGACCGCGAAGTTCAATGGCGCGGTCGGCAACTACAATGCGCACCTGTCCGCGTGGCCGGCGTTCGACTGGGAGGGTTTCAACCGCCGCTTCATCGAATCGCTGGGTCTGGAGTTCAACGCCTACACGATCCAGATCGAACCGCATGATGCAATGGCCGAGCTGTTCGATGCGATCGCGCGTGCCAACACCATCCTGATCGATGCCTGCCGCGACATCTGGATGTACATCTCCTTCGGCTACTTCAAGCAGAAGCTGAAGGAGGGGGAGGTCGGGTCATCGACGATGCCGCACAAGGTCAATCCGATCGATTTCGAGAACGCCGAAGGCAACTTCGGCATCGCCAACGGTGTGCTGCGTCATTTCTCCGAGAAGCTGCCGATCTCGCGCATGCAGCGCGACCTGACCGACTCGACGGTGCTGCGCAACATGGGCGTCGGACTCGGTCATACCGTACTCGGGCTCGATTCATGTCTGCGCGGACTGAGCAAGCTCGAGGCCGATCCGGCCCGCCTGGCCGCCGATCTGGACGGGGCCTGGGAAGTGCTTGCCGAACCGGTGCAGACGGTGATGCGACGCTTTGCGATCGAGAACCCGTACGAGCAGCTCAAGGCGCTGACGCGCGGCAAGGGAATTACGCGCGAGGCGCTGCAGTCCTTTATCGCGACGCTGGCGATCCCGGAATCCGAGCGTGCTCGTCTCCTGGAGATGACTCCGTCGAGCTACGTCGGCAAGGCCGCCGAGCTGGCGCGCCGGATCTGAGCTGGGGCGGATACGATGGCATTCGCCGACAGCCTGAAGCAGCTTCCCAAGGTGTCGCATCTGGCCGGGATCGACCTGATCGCTGCCGACGATTCGATCGTCGCCAGCATCGAGAACAAACCGGGGCAGGCCGGCTCACTCGCGGTGTACAACCACCTCGCCCAGATCCACGGTGCTATCACGCCGGACGCGGCGCGGAAGGGACTGGAACTGTTCGCCGAGCATGCCGAGGATGCGCGTCACAATCCGGGTAAGCATCCCAACATCGATCGCCTGATCGGACTGATCGAGCGGGGCGAGACGCTGCGCCTCAAGCATCGCTTCGAGCTGTAGACGTCAAACGGGCGCGGGCAGCGCGGGCGCCCGTCGTGAGCCTGCGTTCTTGAACCGGCGGTCAGACGACCGCTTCCTCCTTGTCCTTCTTCGGCTTGATGAACTGCTCGCGTGACACGCCGAGCCACATCACGATCGGGCTGGAGACCAGCATCGACGAATACATGCCGAAGATGATGCTGATCGCGAGCGCGAGCGCGAAATAGTGCAGCGTCTCGCCGCCGAAGATCAGCATCGTGAACACCACCATCAAGGTCGTCGAGTGCGTGATGATCGTTCGCGAAATCACGCGGGTGATCGCATGGTCGATGACCTCGGGGGTGCTCATGCCTCGCTTCTTCTTGAACGTCTCGCGGATGCGGTCGAAGATGATGACGGTCTCGTTGACCGAGTAGCCCAGCGCCGCAAGCACGGCAGCCAGCACTGCGAGCGAGAAGTCCCATTGGAACGCCGCAAAAAAGCCGAGAATCACCACCATGTCGTGCAGGATGGCGGTGATGGCGGCGACCGAAAAGCGCCACTCGAAGCGCAGCGCGAGATAGATCATGATGCCTATCAGCACGAATAGCAGGGCCATGCCGCCATCGGCCGCCAGTTCCTTGCCGACCTGCGGTCCGACATATTCGACCCGCCGCAGTTCGGGGTCCGGGCCATCCATCGCCTGCAAGGCTTGGAGCACGTTCCCCGAGAGGCGATCCGAATCCATGTCATCGCGGGTCGGCATTCGCACGAGCACGTCACGGGCACTGCCGAAGTGCTGCACCTGTAGCTCGGTGTAGCCTTCACGCGCCAATGCCTGACGGATCGGCTCGACCTGCACCGCCTCCGGGTAGGAAACCTCGATGAGCGTTCCGCCGGTGAACTCGACCGACAGGTTCAGGCCGCGCGTAATCAGGAAGAACAGCGCCAGGGTCACCAGGATCACGGAGAATATGTTGAACTTCAGCGCATGGCGCATGAAGGGGATGTCCTGCTTGATGCGGAAGAATTCCATTTCCGTCTTTCCTTTTTCGTCCGGTGGCGGTCAGCCGATCCGGATACCGGCGAGTTTGCGCTGGCGCCCGTAGAGCAGGTTCACGAACATCCGGGATACGAGCACCGCGCTGAACACCGAGGTCAGGATGCCCAGGCACAGAACCACTGCGAAGCCCCGAACCGGACCGGAGCCGAACACCAGCAGTGCGATGCCGGCGATGAAGGTGGTCACGTTGGCGTCCAGAATGGTATCGAAGGCCCGGTCGTAGCCCGCTGCTATCGCAGCCTGTGGCGACACGCCATTCTTCAGTTCCTCGCGTATGCGCTCATTGATCAGTACGTTCGCGTCGATCGCCATGCCCAGCGTGAGCGCGATGGCCGCGATGCCGGGCAGTGTGAGCGTGGCCTGCAGCAGCGACAGCAGTGCGATGAGCAGCATCAGGTTGGCAGTCAGCGCCAAAACCGAGACGATGCCCATTGCCGAGTAATACACCGCGATGAAGATCGCGATCGCGACCATCCCCCACATCACCGAATTGAAGCCGCGGGCGATGTTCTCGGCGCCCAGGCTGGGGCCGACGGTGCGCTCCTCGATGATCTGCATCGGTGCGGCCAGACTGCCGGCCCGCAACAGCAGCGCGACCTGGTTCGCTTCCGCCGTGGTCATGCGACCCGATATCTGCACCCGGCCGCCGCCGATCTCGGTGCGGATCACCGGAGCGGTGACCACCTCGCCGCGGCCTCGTTCGATCAGCAGGATCGCCATGCGCCGACCGACGTTCTCGCGCGTGACGTCGCGGAAGATGCGCGCCCCGGCCGAGTCGAGCGTAAGGTGAACGGCCGGTTCGTTGGTCTGGCCGTCGAAGCCGGGTTGCGCGTCGGTAAGGCGATCGCCGGTGAGCACGACGTCGTTGCGGACCAGCAGCGGACCGCCTCCGCGCTCGGTAAAGAGCTCGGTGCCGAAGGGCACCTGACCCTGCAGCGCTGCGTCCAGCGCGCCGGGGCTGTCGTCCACCATGCGCACTTCCAGCGTCGCGGTGCGGCCGAGGATGTCCTTGGCCTTGGCGACATCCTGCACGCCGGGCAACTGCACCACGATGCGGTCCGCGCCCTGCTGCTGAATGATCGGCTCGGCCACGCCGAGCTCATTGATCCGGTTGCGCAGGGTCGTGATGTTCTGAGTGAGCGCGAATTCGCGGATGGTCTGCTGGGCCAGGGGTGTCAGGGTCGCGATCAGCTTGAAGTCCTCGGCGCCATCGTCGCGATCGACCAGTTGCAGGTCGTTGCTGCTGTTCAGAATCGCGGTGCGGGCCGCATCGCGTTGTTCGGTGTCGCGAAAGCGCAACTGGACGCTGTTGCCCTCGCGAGAGATACCCGCGTGGCGGATACGGCGGTCGCGCATCAATGTGCGCAGGTCGCCGGCGGTCGAGTCCAGGCGATTCGTGATCGCGCCCGGCATGTCGACCTCGAGCAGGAAGTGCACCCCGCCGCGCAGATCCAGGCCCAGGTACATCGGCAACGCACTGATCGAGGTCAGCCACTTCGGTGTCGCCGGCAACAGGTTGAGCGCGACGATGAAGGACGGATCGGTGGCGTCCGGATTGAGGCGGCCCTCGATCAGATCGCGCGCCCGCAACTGGTCATCCGTGCCCGCGAAGCGGAAACGGATGCTGTTCTCGTCGGCGAAGATACCGGTGTGGGCCAGGTCGGCCTCGTTCAACGCGCGCTCCAGCGGTGCGACGATGGCGTTGTCGAGCGTGACGGTGGCCTTGCCACTCGAAATCTGAACGGCGGGGACCTCTCCGTAGAAGTTCGGAATGGTGTAGATCAGCCCGAAAAACAGGATCAGACCGATGGCGATGTTCTTCCAGAGCGGATAGCGATTCATGGTGAGATGGGTGATGCATGGTGGTGAGGCGGTTTGCGGTCCGGCAGACGAAATGCGTCCACGCCGGACTCGCGGGACTGCGTGACCGGTTCCGGAGCCGGTCCGGAGTCAGTCACGCAAGGGTCAGTCCTCACAGGGTCTTCAACGTCCCCTTGGGCAGTACGGTCGCGACCGAGGCGCGCTGCACGACGATGTTGACCTTGTCGGCGATCTCCAGATGCACGAAGTTGTCGCCGATGTCGGTGATGCGACCCGCCACCCCACCCTGCGTGATGATCTCGTCTCCTTTCGCGAGCGCGGCGACCATGTTCTTGTGTTCCTTGGCGCGCTTCATCTGCGGGCGGATCATCAGGAACCACAGGATCACGAACATCAGGATCAGCGGCAGGAGGCCCATCAGACCGCCAGTGGGGTCTCCTTCTGCGGCCTGAGCGTAAGCGTTGGAAATGAACACGTTGGTCTCCGGGTGAGTTTGATAAACGGGCGATTATAACAGCACCGGACCTGGGATCTCGTTACCGGGACGGTGGCTTCGGCGCACGACCGACCTTCATGCGGCGGTTGCGCGCTGGCGCAAGCCTGCCTAAGCCGTCGTCCCCTGCGTCCGTTCCTGCTCGAACCGGGCTCGAAAGCGGTCGAAATCCTGGTCTGCGATCGCGTCCCGCATTTCCGCCATCAGGGTCTGGTAATAGCGCAGATTGTGGATGGTATTGAGCATGCTGCCCAGGATTTCGTTGGTGCGATGCAGGTGATGCAGGTAGGCCCGGCTGAAGTTGCGGCACGCGTAGCAGTCGCACGAAGCGTCCAGCGGGCGGGTATCCTGCTTGTGGGCCGCGTTCTTGATCTTGACGTTACCGAAGCGGGTGAACAGCCAGCCGTTACGCGCGTTGCGGGTCGGCATCACGCAGTCGAACATGTCGATTCCGGCCGCTACGCCGGCGACGATGTCCTCGGGTGTGCCGACCCCCATCAGATAGCGGGGCTTGTGCGCCGGCAGGCGCGGTGTGGTGTGAGCGAGGATGCGGGCCATGTCCTGCTTGGGTTCGCCGACCGACAGCCCGCCGATCGCGAAACCGGAAAACCCGATCCGGCTAAGGCCCTCCAGTGATTCGTCACGCAGGTCCTCGTACATGCCTCCCTGCACGATGCCGAACAGCGCATTCAGGTTGCCGAGCGCGTCGAATGCGTCGCGGGAGCGCTGGGCCCAGCGCAGCGACAGGCGCATCGAGTCCGCGGCCTCCTGGTAAGTGGCAGGGTGGGGTGTGCACTCGTCGAAGATCATCGCGATGTCGGCGTCGAGCACGGTCTGGATGCGCATCGATTCCTCGGGTGTTAGGAACAGCCGCGCGCCGTCGATCGGCGACGCGAACCTGACGCCTTCTTCGGTTATCTTGCGCAACTGGCCGAGACTGAATACCTGGAAACCACCCGAGTCGGTCAGGATAGGTCTGTCCCAGTTCATGAAGCGGTGCAGGCCGCCATGCGCGGCGATCACGTCCAGCCCCGGGCGCAACCATAGATGAAAGGTATTGCCGAGACAGATCTGCGCACCAACATCGGCCAGCGCAGCCGGTGTCATCGCCTTGACCGTGCCGTAGGTGCCGACGGGCATGAAGACCGGGGTCTCGACGACGCCGTGTGCAAGGGTCAGACGGCCGCGTCGGGTCGCGCCATCGCTTGCCAGAATTTCAAACTGCATCGGGTCTCCCGGCGATGAACATCGCGTCGCCGTAGCTGAAGAAGCGGTAGGCGTCGGCCACTGCGTGGGCATATGCCCTGCGCACCGGTTCCATCCCCGCGAGCGCTGCGACCAGCATCAGCAAGGTCGATTTTGGGAGATGGAAATTGGTGATCAATGCATCGACCACCCTGAAGCGAAAGCCCGGCAGGATGAAAAGATCGGTTTCGCCGGCGCCGGCCTCGAGTTCGCCATCCTGCGCTGCACCCTCGAGCGTACGCAGGCTGGTCGTGCCGACCGCGATCACGCGGCCACCGGCGGCGCGGGTCGCAGCGATCGCGGCGACGGTCTCGGCCGGCAGCACGAAGCGCTCGCGGTGCATCCGGTGCTCACCCAGTTCGTTGACCCTCACCGGCTGAAACGTGCCTGCGCCGACATGCAGCGTCAGCCATGCGACGTCGATGTCGCGTGCCGCGAGACGGTCGAGCAAGGCCTGGTCGAAGTGAAGTCCGGCCGTGGGCGCGGCCACCGAACCGGGTTCGCGCGCATAGATCGTCTGGTAGCGAGACTCGTCGAAGTCGTCGGCCTCGCGCTGGATGTACGGGGGCAATGGCAGCGAGCCATGGCGCTCGAGCAGATCGAGCAGGTTGGCCTCGGCCGGGAAGCGCAGGTGAAAGAACTCGCCGACGCGGCCCAGCACGGTGACGTCGAACGCATCGGCCAGACGGATCACGCTGCCGGTCCGGGGCGACTTGCTCGACCGTATCTGCGCCAGCGCCTCATGCGGACCGATCGGGCGTTCGACCAGCACTTCGACGGCTCCGCCAGTGGATTTAGTGCCATGGAGTCGGGCGTGGATGACGCGGGTATCGTTCAATACCAGCAGGTCCCCGGGATGCAGCAACTCCGGAAGGTCGGAGAACATCCGGTCCGCGAGGGTGTCTCCGTCGACGACCAGCAGGCGACTGGCGCTGCGATCGGGCAGCGGCGCCTGTGCAATCAGCTCCGGCGGAAGGGGGTAATCGAAATCGTCGAGTTTGAGGGACATGAGCTTGCCGCTCGCAAAGGTCTTGTGGATAATACGGCGCTTCCCAGCCGGGATGGCGGAATCGGTAGACGCAGCGGACTCAAAATCCGCCGGTGGTGACACTGTGGGGGTTCGAGTCCCCCTCCCGGCACCAGGCACTGGCTGCGGTTTCGTTCATGACCGAGGCCTTGTGGCGGTGAGCCGAGCGGCGGCATATTAGCACTGTGCCGCGTCGGATGCTTCAGGGCTTTGTTCCGCCTTCGAACCGTCCCGGACCCTGCTCCCGCGCGCCGGTTGACGCGTCAGGCAGGCCGGCTGCCGGGGCCCAGCGGCTTATCGCGAGTGTCGCCGGATGTGTCGAACGCTTCTCCACGGATATTGCGTAAAAGGCCTCGATCACGTCGGTCGGTCGGCCGATTCGAACGACTCCGTACTGCCGGCCCACCTGGGGCGCGATCAGTTCGGGTGCGGGGAATATCCCGACGCCGGCCTCTCCGAAGGATTTCATCAATGCACTGTCGTCGAACTCGCCTACGACACGGGGCGATATGCGTTGCTGCTCCAGCCAGTGCATCAGCGGACGCCGAATGGCCGCGTCCGGTCCGGGCAACAGAAACGGTGCGCGGTCGAGGCAGACCGGAAAATTCCCTGTCAGGCGCTCGGCCAGGGCCGGCGCCGCGAACAGGCTGACCTCGGATTCGACCAGCTTGTGGCTGAAGCCGCGCACATCCATGTGCGGCGGCATCGGGTTGTCGGCCAGCACCAGATCCAGCTTGTGGATGGCCAGTTCGCCGAGCAGGCGCTCGAGCTTGTCCTCGCGACAGACGATGCGCATCGGCTCGGACAGGCTCATCGATGGTTCGAGCAGCAGCCACGCGATGGATTTCGGCACCACGTCGGCCACGCCGACGCGGAACGGGATTGCGCGGCCGGCCGCGCGGTTGGTCAGCGCTTCCTCGAGTTCGCTGCCGACCCTGAAGATCTCCTCGGCATAGGCGAGCACCATCTGTCCGGTTTCGGTCAGCGCGAGGCGTCTGCCCTGGCGCCGGAACAGCGTGACGCCCATGTTGGCCTCCAGCGCCGCGATCTGGCCACTCAGCGTCTGGGGTGCGAGGCCGGAGCGCTCACTTGCGCGCACGATGCCGCCAGCGCGTGCGACGTTCCAGAAATGATGCAGTTGCTTGTAGTTGATCATCGCCGATACTTCGTTAAAAGCGGATAAAGATTCCGTTGAACTCGTATATTATCGAACAGTCTTAGCCTTAGCATTCGGCATCAAAGATGGAGTTTCCATCAACGGCCCGATCGTCGAGACATTCATCAATAAGCTGTTCGGTCCGGTACATCAAGGGCATGCCGGTCCGATCGATTGTGACTCAGGAGGAAGCGATTCCATGGAAAACCGCACATTGACGATGAACCGGTCCGAGGCGTCCGTCCTCTCGACCAACAAGGTCATCCGCAATACTTATGTTCTGCTGTCGCTGACGCTGGCGTTCTCGGCGGTCGTCGCCGGTGCGTCGATGGCCCTTGGCCTGCCGCACCCCGGGTTGATCCTGACCCTGGTCGGCTACTTCGGCCTGCTGTTCCTGACCGCCAAGCTGCGCAACAGCTCCGCCGGCGTGCTGGCCGTGTTTGCGCTGACCGGTTTCATGGGATACACGCTGGGTCCGATCCTGTCCTATTACCTGTCCCTGCCGAACGGCCACGCGATCGTGATGCAAGCGATGGGTGGCACGGCTGCAATCTTCCTCGGCCTGTCCGGCTATGCGCTGACCACCCGCAAGGATTTCTCCTTCATGGGCGGATTCCTGATGGTCGGCATCCTGGTCGCCTTCCTGGCAGGTCTGGGCGCGATCTTCTTCTCGATACCGGCGCTATCGCTGGCGGTGTCCGCGATGTTCGTGCTGCTGATGTCGGGCCTGATCCTTTACGAAACCAGTAACATCATCCATGGTGGCGAGACCAACTACATCATGGCGACGGTCACCCTCTACGTGTCGATCTACAATCTCTTCACCAGCCTGCTGCATCTGCTGGGCGTGTTCAACAGCGATTGACGCGCTGTACCGCCATCGCGGCGGTGCTTGGGCAAGCAAAATGGGCGCCTCGCGGCGCCCATTTTGCTTGCCCAAGCACCGCGCTCAACAGGCGGAACCATCGCACGCGGCACGAAACGCCGAACCGAAGCGCGTACAATTGCGGACTTTAATGCAGGGAAAGGGCAGATGAAGACCTCCTTTCTGGATTTCGAGCAATCCATCGCCGATCTCGTCGCCAAGATCGAGCAACTTCGTTTCGTGCAGGACGATCCAGCGGTCGACATCTCCGGCGAGATCGCGCGGCTCGAGGCGAAATGCGAGGGACTGACCCGGGACTTGTACGCGAAGCTGACACCATGGCAGATCGCGCAGGTCGCGCGGCATCCCCAGCGGCCCTACACGCTCGATTACGCTCGCCATGTGTTCACCGATTTCCAGGAACTGCATGGCGATCGCAGCTTTGCCGACGATAAGGCCATCGTGGGTGGATTGGCCCGTTTCAACGGGCAGGGCTGCGTGGTCATCGGGCATCAGAAAGGGCGCGACACCAAGGAGAAGATCCTGCGCAATTTCGGCATGCCTCGACCCGAAGGCTACCGCAAGGCGCTGAGACTGATGCGCCTGGCGGAGAAGTTCAACCTGCCGGTGTTCACGTTTGTCGATACCCCGGGTGCCTATCCCGGAATCGGCGCCGAGGAGCGTGGTCAGTCCGAGGCCATCGGTCACAATCTCTATGTGATGGCGGAACTGAAGGTGCCGATCATCGCGACGATCATAGGCGAGGGCGGTTCCGGCGGCGCGCTGGCGATCGCAGTCGGGGACCAGGTGCTGATGCTGCAGTATGCGACCTATTCGGTGATCTCCCCGGAAGGGTGCGCGTCGATCCTGTGGAAGAGTGCCGACAAGGCCTCGGTGGCGGCCGAGGCGATGGGCATCACGGCGCCGCGCCTGAAGTCGCTCGGCCTGATCGACAAGGTAGTGAACGAGCCGGTCGGCGGCGCCCATCGCGATCACCGCGAGATGGCGGGCAATCTGAAGAGGGCGCTGCAGGATGGCCTGCGCCAGGTGGCCGATCTGTCTCCGGCTGAACTCGTCGACAAGCGCCACCAGCGCCTGATGAGTCATGGCCGATTCAAGGACCAGAACGCAGCCTGACGATGCCCTGCTGCAGGCCGCTGCAGCGCTGCTCGACGAGGCGGGTGTGCGCTCGGGCAGTTCCGTGTGCGTCGCATTGAGCGGCGGGGTCGATTCAGTCGTTCTGCTCGATGTGCTGGCATTGCTGCAGACCCGCTTCGCCTACGAACTGTCGGCCGCGCACGTCAATCACGGCCTGAGCCCGAACGCCGGAGCATGGCAGTCGTTCTGCGCGCGCCTATGCGCCGATCGAGGCCTCGCCTGTCGTTGTCTGAGGGTCACCGTCGATGGCGGTAGTCAGGCAGGCTTGGAAGCCGCCGCCCGGCATGCGAGATATGCCGCACTGGACCGATTGCAGGTCGATTGGCTGGCCTTGGGCCATCACCAGGACGATCAGGCGGAGACGTTGCTGTTCCGGTTGTTGCGCGGTACCGGCGTGCGCGGTGCCGGCGCGATGCGGCCCGCCGATGGTGCGTCACCTATCCGCCCGGGTCGATTGCGTCCATTGCTCGACGCGAGACGGCAGGCCATCGTTGCCCATGCGCGCGCCCGGGGCCTCGCCTGGACCGAGGACGAGAGCAATGCCGATCGGCGTTTCACGCGCAATTATCTGAGGCACGACATCTTTCCGGCGCTCGAGCAGGTATTTCCTGCGGCCGTGCCGACGCTGGCGCGTGCCGCGGCGCATTTTCGCGAGGCGGACGCACTGCTGCAGGATCTCGCCGCGATCGATCGATCGGCCTGCGGGGGCGATCGGCTGATGCTCGATCGAATGCTGTGCCTGTCGGACGCCCGGCTATGCAATCTGCTGCGTGTCGAGCTGCAGCGCGCGGGCGCGGACGCTCCGTCGCGGACCCGTCTGGACGAGGCACTGCGGCAGTTGCGCGGGTCGGACGGAGGTCCGCTGAACCTGCCGCTGGGTGGGGAGCTGGCATGCTGTGTGTATCGCGGACGGGTGTGGATGGCACGACAGACCGCAGCCCGCCCGCTGCCGGTGAAATGGGGTGGGCAGACCGAGTTGCCTTGGGGTGACACCGCGGTGGGTTTCGACCGCACGGATGGCCGTGGCCTGAGCTGGAACAGGCTGGTGCAGGCCCGCGAAGTGTTGCTGACGCCGGCGTGGGAAGGTCTGAAGATCCGACTCGGTGCCGCGCGTCCCCGGCGCAGTTTCAAGAACGTGTGCCAGGAAAACGGCGTGCCGTCGTGGTTGAGGTCGGGACTGCCCGTGCTGCGTGTGGATGGCGAGGCGGCGTGGATTGCCGAGATCGGCATCTCCGCAGATTTCGTCTGCGGCCCTGCCGAACCCGGGTTGCTGCCGCGCTGGCAGCGTTGAGCGAGTGGTCGGTCGGTGGATACGAGGCGCGCCGGTGCGTGCCGCGGTGAGCGGCCTGCGGGGACGAGGGCTCAGCCTGGCCCCGACTTGAGCAGCTGCGCCAGTTCCACCGCCGAGCGTACCTCCATCTTCTCGAAGATGCGCGATCGGTGTGCCTCTACGGTACGCATCGAGATGTTCAGATCATAGGCGATGACCTTGTTGAATTTGCCTTCGAGGATGAGCTCCATGACTTCCCGTTCTCGCGCGGTCAGCAGCGCGAGCTTCTCCTGCACCGCCTCGCGGGTGCCCAGCGCCCGCCATTGCTCGGAATCCTTTTCCAGCGCCCGGATCACGACCGCGACCAGGTCGCCGTCGTTGAACGGTTTTTCGATGAAGTCGAATGCACCGTTCTTCAGCGCGGACACGGCCATCGGCACATCACCGTGGCCGGTGATGAACACCACCGGCAGCGTGCTGCCGCGCGCCCTGAGTACATCGAAGCACTCCAGCCCGCTCATGCCGTCCATGCGGATGTCGAGCACCACGCAGCCGCGCCAGTCGGGTTCGAGCGCATCGAGAAAAAGCTGCGCACTCGCCCATGTCTCACAGGGCACGTTGCGGGTCTTGAACAGCCATTGCAGCGCATCGCGAATGGCTTCGTCGTCGTCGATGACATGGGCGCAAGGGGTGTTCATGAGGGCTCCCGGTTGATCGGCAGGGACAGGATGAAGATCGTACCGCCATCCGGATCTGGTTCGAAGCCGAGGCGACCGTGATGCAGTTCGGCGATCGAACGGCATATGTTCAGTCCCATGCCCATGCCTTCCTGCTTTGTCGAGAAAAACGGCTCGAACAGTCGCCGCGCCACGTCGGAATCAACGCCGCTGCCCTGGTCCCTGACCTTCACGATCAGCAGACCGCCCTGCTCGGCGGTGGAGATGCGAACCGTCCTGCGCGCCGGCGGATTGTCTGCCATTGCATCCATGCCGTTGCGCAGCAGATTGACCAGCACCTGTTCGATCATGAGCGGATCGGCGGCGACTTCAGGCAGTCGGCCGGCGAGATCGGTGACGATGCGCATGCGCCGTTTGCGCGAGTCGGCCTCGATCAGGCCGACCGCATCGATGATGACCGCATTGATGTCGAGCGGCTCCCGTTTGGGTTCGGAGCGGCGCACGAAATCGTGCACCCGCCTGATGATCTCGCCGGCGCGCCGCGCCTGGCGTGCGATCCTGTGGTGAATCTCCTGCAGTTCTTCGATATCGGTGACGCCGTCCGCGAGCCTGTTCATGCAGCCGTTGTTGTAGCTGGTGATCGCCGCGAGGGGTTGATTGAGCTCGTGCGCGAGGGTCGAGGCCATCTCTCCCATCGTGATCAGGCGTGACGTGGCCTGCAGCCGCTCGTCCTGCTGCTGCGCGAGTTCGCGTGCGCGCTTCTGCTCGGTGATGTCGAGCATCGAACCCATCCATCCGGTGTGCCGACCGTCAGCATCGATCAGCGGCGCTTCGTAGATCATCGTGTCGATGCGCTCGCCGTCTTTGCGGCGCATCTGAAGTTCGACGCCGCCTGGCGGCGGGTTGCCCGACAGGATCTGATCGTGCACTTCGAGTGTGCGGTCGATGTGGTCGGGATCCCAGTAGGGCATCGGCGGCCGCTGGTCGATCAGTTCCTCGGCGCTGAAACCGACCATTCGGCAGAAGGCGGGATTGACATAGGTGATGCGTCCGTCGAGGTCGCGGGCGCGCAAACCGGTCAGCAGCGAATCCTCCATTGCCTTGCGAAACAGGGTCTCGCCGCGCAGCGCCTGCTCCGCGGCGAGCCGGCGCGTGAGCTGCAGCCGCAACTGCCAGATGCTCCAGACGATGATGCCGCCGAGCAGCACTATGGACGCGATCAGAAGCACCGGAATCCAGCGTGTTTCACCCTTGTACGCGGTGATATTCAGCAGCAGTCCGTGCCCGGGCGGATCGAACGCGATCGTGTAGGTGAGTTTGCCCGACAGCGGGTCGACCTTGGACTTCGCGGCGATTTCGGTCCCATCAGGATCGAGGATGCTGACCCGATAGCGTTCCGAGAACCACCACGGCAGCTCCCTGACGATCAGCCCCTGCAGCGAATACACGCCGATCACGGCCTCGATAGCGCCGGTGTCGGTGTAGGTCGGTACATGCACCTCGAACTGGTGGTCGCCGCCTGCGACCTCATAGGCCGGTCCGTAGACGGGTCGTCCCAGGCTGCGGGCGAGCCGGAAGACCGACTGCGCCGGCACCGTGCCCATGGACTCGCCAATCAGATGATCCTCCCCCAGCGGCGGCATCGCCCCGAGCGAGCGTCCGTCCGGATCCAGCCAGATGATTCGGACCAGGCCACTCTCGGCGTAAAGCATCTGACGCAGTTGTGCATCGGTCTGCGCTGCATTCGAGGGGTCGGCGAGCTGCTGCGCGAGCTGCGCCAGCCGCGCGGCGTTGTTGTCCAGATGGAACTGCAGGTTCTGCTCCATCCACAGCACGTCGCTGATCAGTGACGCACGCTGGGTCTCCTGGTCGTGCGAACGGGTGAGCCATACCAGCATCGCGAGCAAGACCAGGAAAAGCGCCAGCGCGAGGTAGGGGATGCGCAGATACCAGCCGGAGGCGGCCGAAGCATTGCCGGGGACGCTTTTTTCCATCGAAGGCCCTGGTGGTCCACAATGACTGGATGGTCGTGCCACGCCCACTGCGCGGCGCTGCCGGGGTGTCGGGGGCATGCCCCGAGCCCTGATAAGGAGACAGTCGGATGAAGTATCGCATGTTGCTGGTCGCGTTTGCGTTGCTGGCCGGCACGGTGCTGCCGGTTTCGGCCGAACCCATTGTGATCCGCTTCAGCCACGTGGTTGCGCCGGACACGCCGAAGGGCAAGGCGGCCGAGTATTTCGGGCGGCGCGTCGAGGAACTGACGCAAGGGCGCGTCCGGGTCGAGGTCTACCCGAACAGTACGCTTTACAAGGATCGCGAGGAGATGGAGGCGCTGCAGCTCGGGGCTGTGCAGATGCTGGCCCCCTCGCTCGCCAAGTTCAGCGTACTGGGCATCTCCGAGTTCGAGGTGTTCGATCTGCCGTACATCTTCGAGGACAGCCGAGCGCTCACCAGGGTCGCCGAAGGCCGCATCGGCAGGCGGCTGATGAAGTCGCTCGAAACCCGTGGCATCAAGGGTCTGGCCTTCTGGGACAACGGATTCAAGTCGTTTTCGGCCAATGTGCCGATCCGGCGACCCGAGGATATGGTCGGCAAACGGATGCGCATCCAGTCGTCCAAGGTCCTCGAGGCGCAAATGCAGGCGCTGGGCGCGGTGCCGCAAATGATGGCTTTTTCCGAGGTCTATCAGGCCTTGCGCATCGGTGTCGTCGATGGCACCGAGAACCCGCACTCGAACCTCTACACGCAGCACATGCACGAGGTGCAGCCCTATATCACGCTGACCGATCACGGCTATCTCGGTTATGCGGTGATCACCAGCAACAAGTTCTGGAGCACACTGCCGGGCAGTGTGCGGCGGCAACTGGAACGGGCGATGCGCGACGCCACCGACTTTGCCAATCGCATCGCGCGCGAGGAGAACGCAAGGGCGCTCGAGGCGATCAGGGCGGCGGGCACGACCGAGATCATCGAGCTCGACGAAGCCGCTCGCGAAGCTTTCAAGCGTGCGCTGCTTCCAGTGCATCAGCAGATGGCGGAGCGGATCGGCATCGACCTGATCCAGGCGATCTATCGCGAGAACGGTTTCGAGCCGGGGGCGTTCTGAGCTCAGCCGGGAGACGTCTTCCGGCCTGGATCTGACGTTGGCTGGTCTGCGTCCATGCGATGGGCGAGCAGACCTGATAAACTTTACCGTTTATTTCCTTGTCCAGCCAAAACCGGAGATCCACCAGATGGCTATTGAACGCACCCTTTCCATCATCAAGCCCGACGCCGTTGCCAAGAATGTGATCGGCAAGATCTATCAGCGATTCGAAGAGGCCGGGCTCAAGGTCATCGCGGCGCGCATGGCGCATCTGTCCGACCAGGAAGCCGGACAATTCTACGCGGTGCACAAGGCGCGCCCGTTCTTCAAGGACCTGGTGTCCTTCATGACCTCGGGCCCGGTGATGATCCAGGTTCTGGAGGGCGAGAACGCGATCGCGAAGAACCGCGAACTGATGGGCGCCACCGACCCGAAGAAGGCCGATGCCGGCACGATCCGCGCGGACTTCGCCGAATCGATCGATGCGAACGCGGTGCACGGTTCGGACGCGGCAGACACGGCAGCGGTCGAGATCGCGTTCTTCTTCCCGCAGATGAACGTCTATTCGCGCTGAGCGCGGGAATCTGCGGCCCTCGCGTCGACGATGCTAGGGCCGTACAACCGAGTCTCACATGAACCCTCTGGTCAACCTTCTCGATTTCGACCAGCCGCGCCTCGTCGACTGGTTCGCCGCGCATGGCGAGAAGCCTTTTCGCGCACGTCAGGTGATGCGGTGGATGCACCGCGAGGGTTGCGACGATTTCGCCGCGATGACCGATGTCGCGAAGACCTTGCGTGCCCGGCTTCAGGCGGAGGCCTGCATTCGGGCACCGCGGCCGATCCGTGATTCGGTCTCCAGTGACGGCACCCGAAAATGGTTGCTCGATGTCGGCAATGCGAATGCGGTCGAGACCGTGTTCATCCCGGAGGCCTCGCGCGGCACCTTGTGCGTGTCGTCCCAGGCGGGATGTGCGCTCGACTGCGCATTCTGTTCGACCGGCAAGCAGGGCTTCAACCGGAATCTCGGCGCGGGCGAGATCATCGGCCAGCTATGGCTCGCCAATCGCCTGCTGGGCGCGGCCGGTGGCGACGCCGTCACGCCGGACGAGGATGAGCGCGACAACGGTCGCGTGATCAGCAACGTGGTGATGATGGGCATGGGCGAACCGCTCGCCAACTACGAGAACGTCGTCACGGCGCTGCACCTGATGCTCGACGATCACGCCTACGGCTTGTCGCGTCGGCGCGTCACGGTGTCGACCTCCGGCATCGTGCCGGCGATGGACAGGCTGCGTGAGGACTGCCCGGTGGCGCTGGCGGTGTCGCTGCATGCACCCGACGATGCGTTGCGCGACCGTCTGGTGCCGATCAATGCCAAGTATCCGCTGCGCGCGCTGATGGCCGCCTGTGTTCGCTACCTGGATCGTGCGCCGCGGGATTTCGTGACCTTCGAATATGTCATGCTCGAAGGCGTGAATGACGCCGATGCACAGGCCCGTGAGCTGGTCGCGCTGGTGCGCGATGTGCCGTGCAAGTTCAATCTCATTCCGTTCAATCCATTCCCGGGTTCGGCGTTCCGCCGGTCGGCGCCGGAGCGCATCAGACGCTTCGCGGGTATCCTCATCGAGGCGGGCATCGTGACCACGACCCGCAAGACCCGCGGCGAGGATGTCGACGCCGCCTGCGGTCAGCTGGCGGGTCAGGTGCTCGACAGAACCCGTCGGACCATTCGTCTCGAGAATCCGAGGGAGGCGCATTGATGAAGAGGAATGTCTTGGGAAGCCTTTGCCTGGTCGCCGTCATGGGTCTCGCCGGCTGCGCGACCACGCCGGGTGGGGCGGACTCGAGCGCTGCACCCATGTCCGAGCGGCCCCTGCTGGATCAGGCCCCGGCCAACGCGGCC
The DNA here is from genome assembly GCF_048158365.1 of Denitraticella aggregata. Taxonomy (NCBI): domain Bacteria; kingdom Pseudomonadati; phylum Pseudomonadota; class Betaproteobacteria; order Rhodocyclales; family Zoogloeaceae; genus Denitraticella; species Denitraticella aggregata. The sequence continues at coordinate 492,243 of NZ_JBLLNL010000001.1, forward strand.
CAGGCCCGCGCCAAGATAAACGTCGAACTGGGGACCGCCTACTTCGAGGTCGGGCGCTTCGACGTGGCCATGGACGAAGCGCGATCGGCACTGTCGCACAGTCCGGGGTATGCGCCGGCATTTCACTTGCTGGGTCTGGTGTTCATGTTCGTAGGCGATACCGACGCGGCGCGCGATTATTTCCAGCGCGCGCTGCGGGTTGCCCCGAACGACCCGGATTTCAACAACAGTTTCGGCTGGTTCCTGTGCGGTATGGGTGAGCAGCAGGAGGGCTTGCAGCGCCTTGCGACAGCAACCCGGAATCCGTTCTACCGGTACCCGACGCGTCCCTATACCAATGCGGGTCTGTGCTATCTGACGCTGGGCGACGATGTGTCCGCGCGTGAGCAGTTCAGCCGTGCGGTGACGCTCGATCCCGGCAACGCGACGGCGCTTTACCAGCTGGCGGAGATCGATTATCGACGGGGAAGCTATCCGTCCGCGCGTTCGCTGCTGGTGCAGCTGCATCGCCAGCAGGAACCGACGGCCCAATCCGTCTGGCTGGGACTGAGGACCGAGCGTCGCCTGGGCAATCACGCCGCCGAGGCCAGTTATGCGGCTCAGTTGAGTGGTCGTTTCGACGATTCGCCGGAGTACCAGGCAATGATTCAGGGAAATTTCGAGTGAGTGATCAGCATCAGGAACAGGCCGGATTCGTCGTCGATTCCGGTGGAACACCGACGGTCGGGAGATTGCTCCGGCGCGCACGCGAAGCGCGCGGGGAATCACTTTCCGACGTCGCGCATGCGCTCAAACTGTCACAACGGCAGATCGAGGCGATGGAGCTCGAGCGCTTCGACCTCCTGCCGGGGCCTGCTTTCGTGCGTGGTTTTGTGCGCAATTACGCCCGTTATGTCGGTATGGACGCGGATCGTCTGTTGGACCACCTGCACGGCGGCGAACCGACCCAGGCGGTGCGCCTGTCGCCGGTCACGAACGCGACCGGCGACATGCCGAACGGCGGGCGCGAGCGGAAACTGATGAAACCGGCCATGTTCGTGGTTTCGGTTCTGCTGTTCGTCCTGCTGACCGGTTGGTATTTCGACTGGTTCAGGATGTCGGGGGATCAGAGCGTGGCGCCGCCGCTTGCCGGCACCGACGCGCCCGCGCCGCTCGTGGTCAGCCCGCCGGCCTTCACGCCGCTTGCCGTCCCGCCGTCGATGTCGACGATCCCGTCGTCAGAAGCTCCGTCGGTCGAGGTCCCGTCGTCCGAAGCCTCGTCGTCCGGGGCCCTGCGTTCGGACACCCCGGCGGTGGTCGCCGACATCGCCGCGGACGTCGCGCCGTCCGACGGCGAGCGCGCAATGGTCAGCGAGGGGCAGCCGATCGACGAAGCGGTAGAGCCTTCGCCGGCATCGGTTGCTGCCGTGGATGGGGCGGTCGCCACCGAGGCTCCGTCACAGGCGGCCGGCGTCGATGGTGCGGCCGAAAGTACCGAAGCCGGGCCGATCGCGGGCAGCAGTCTGGTGTTCAACCTGAGGGGAGAATCCTGGATTCAGGTGCGTGACGCAGAGGGTGACGCGCTGTTCACCGGCACCGGTGCACCAGGCACCACGCGCACCGTGCAGGGCAAGCCGCCGTTTGCGATCGTCGTCGGCAATGCCGGCATGGTGTCGCTGGAATTCGACGGCGTGCCGGTCGATCTTTCGCCGCATATCGGTGCCAGTGGCGTGGCGCGGATGACCGTCCGGTAGGCCCAGATGAAAGACACGTCAATTCTGATCCCGAGTGCGGCCGGCCGCCGCAGCACGCGCCAGGTCAGGGTCGGAACCGTGCACATCGGTTCGGATGCGCCGATCGCGGTCCAGTCCATGACCAACACCGACACGGCCGATGTGCTCGCGACCGCGATGCAGGTCGCCGAACTCGCGCGCGCGGGTTCCGAGATGGTGCGGATAACCGTCAACAACGACGCGGCGGCGCGCGCGGTTCCGCATATTCGTGACCGCCTGCTCGCGCTCAACATGGAGGTTCCGCTGGTCGGAGACTTCCATTACAACGGCCACAAGCTGCTCGCCGATCATCCCGCCTGCGCCGAGGCACTGGCCAAGCTGCGCATCAACCCTGGCAATGTCGGCGCCGGAAGCAAGCGCGATCCGCAGTTCGCGGAGATCGTCGGGATCGCATGCAGGTACGACAAGCCGGTCCGGATCGGCGTGAACTGGGGCAGTCTGGATCAGTCGGTGCTCGCGCGCGTGATGGATCAGAACGCCCGCCTGCCCGAGCCGCGCGACGCCGGTGCGGTCATGCGCGAAGCGCTGGTCGTGTCGGCGCTCGAGTCGGCCGCCAAGGCGGAGGAGTACGGGCTGGGTGGCGATCGGATCATCCTGTCGGCCAAGGTCTCCAGCGTGCAGGACCTGATCGCGGTGTATCGCGATCTGGGTGCGCGTTGCGACTATCCGCTGCATCTGGGCCTGACCGAGGCGGGCATGGGCTCCAAGGGCATCGTCGCCTCGACCGCCGCGCTCGCGGTGCTGCTGCAGGAAGGCACCGGCGACACGATCCGCGTGTCGCTGACGCCCGAGCCGGACGGCAAGCGGACCGAGGAGGTCATCGTCGCGCAGGAGATCCTGCAGACCATGGGCCTGCGCGCGTTCACGCCGATGGTCACCGCCTGTCCGGGCTGCGGTCGCACCACCAGCACCTTCTTCCAGGAACTGGCTTCCGGGATCCAGTCCTATGTGCGTGAACAGATGCCGGCGTGGCGCGAGCGGCACGACGGGGTCGAGAACATGACCGTCGCGGTGATGGGCTGCATCGTCAACGGGCCGGGCGAGAGCAAGCATGCCAATATCGGCATCTCGCTGCCCGGCACCGGCGAAAGTCCCGCCGCGCCGGTCTTCGTCGACGGGAGCAAGACGGTCACGCTGCGAGGCGACAACATCGCGGCCGAGTTTCGCGCCATCGTCGACGATTACGTCGAAACCCGTTATCCGAAGAAGGCGGGCTGAAGCCCGGTGTTCAATCCATGAGTCAAAGTCTGCAGGCCGTGCGGGGGATGAACGACATCCTGCCCGACGACGCCGAAATCTGGGAGCACTTCGAGGACATCGTGCGTGACTGGCTGAGAAGCTACGGCTACCGGCCCATCCGCATGCCCATCGTCGAACCGACGCCGCTCTTCAAGCGCGCGATCGGAGAGGTCACCGACATCGTCGAGAAGGAGATGTACTCCTTCGTCGATTCGCTCAATGGCGAGGAACTCACGCTGCGCCCGGAGGGGACCGCGTCCTGCGTGCGTGCGGCGATCCAGCACAAGATGCTGCATACCGGCGCGCATCGACTGTACTACCAGGGGCCCATGTTTCGGCACGAACGCCCCCAGAAGGGGCGTTATCGTCAGTTCCACCAGATCGGCGTGGAGGCGCTCGGCTTCTCCGGGCCGGACATCGACGCGGAACTGATTCTGATGTGCGCGCGCCTGTGGGACGACCTCGGCCTGGAAGACGTCAGGCTGGAACTGAACTCGCTCGGATCCAGTGCCGAGAGAGCCGCGCATCGCGCCGCCCTGGTCGACTATCTCGAGCGGCATGCCGGGCAGCTCGACGAGGACGGCAGGCGCCGCTTGCACACCAATCCGCTGCGCATTCTGGACACCAAGAATCCCGCCCTGCAGGATCTGGTCGAGGCCGCACCCAGGCTTGCCGATTTTCTCGGCGACGAGTCGCTGACGCATTTCGATGGCGTGCAGACCATCCTCAAGGACGCAGGGATTCCGTTCAGAATCAATCACCGGCTGGTGCGTGGACTCGATTACTATAACCGCACGGTTTTCGAGTGGGTGACCAATCGGCTCGGCGCCCAGGGCACCGTATGTGCTGGTGGACGTTACGATGGGCTGGTCGAGATGCTCGGCGGCAAGCCGGTGCCGGCGGCCGGCTTCGCGATGGGGGTGGAGCGTCTGATCTCGCTGTGGCGGGACAGCGGTGGCGAGGCCGAGCGCGCACAGCCGGACGTCTACGTGGTGCATGTCGGGGACGCGGCTCGGAGGCTCGCATTTCGAGCATCCGAGGCGCTGCGCGCCTATGGTTTTGCGGTGCTGACCCACTGTGGTGGCGGCAGCTTCAAGTCGCAGATGAAGAAGGCCGATGCGAGTGGCGCGCCGATGGCGGTCATCATCGGTGAGGACGAGGCGGCCGAAGGGACCGTAGGATTGAAACCGCTGCGCGGGCCGGGCGTCCAGCAGCGCATACATGTCGACAGCCTTGCCGATGCACTGGCCGAGCGACTCTTTACCGAGGAAGGCGAACACGATGGCAGTCTATGACCTTGAAGAGCAGGAACAACTCTCCCAGATCAAGGCGTGGTGGGAGCAGTATGGAAAGTTCGTCACCGCGCTGGCGCTGACCGCTGCACTGGCTTCGGTCGGCTGGCAAGGATTGAACTGGTATCAGAACAAACAGGCCAACGAGGCGGGCGGGCTCTATTACGCGGTCCAGCGTGCGGTCCAGGACGGTGACGCCGGGCGTGCGCGCGAGGCCGCGGGGCAGATCATCGAGCGCCATGGCAAGTCGGCCTATGCCGAGATGGCGGCGCTGATGTCGGCCAGTGCCCAGTTCGCCGTCGGAGATCATCGCAACGCGCGCGCGCATCTCGAATGGCTGCGCAACAACACCAAGGATCCGGTGCTCAAGGATATCGCCCGTCTGCGCCTCGCCACCGTGATGCTTGCCGAAGGCGCGCATGCCGAAGCGCTGGCCCAGCTCGAGGGTGCGTCGGCACCGTCACTGGAGGCGCGCTTCGAGGACCTGCGCGGAGACATCCTGGCGATACAGGGGCAATACGCGAGCGCCGCGACGGCCTACCGCGCGGCGCTCGACGCGCTGGCCGCTCAGGGCAGCGATGGCGTCGATGCGTTGATCGACGTGATCCGTGTGAAGCTCGAATCGCTGGAGGCATGATCGATGAGACGTTCTTCGCTTGCGACGCTCATTCTGGCCGGTTCTGTGGGGCTGCTTGGCGGTTGTTCGTCACTGAATCCGTTTTCCACGCCGACGCCCAAGCCTGCTGAACTGGTCAGCTTCGAGCCCAGCGCCGAGCTGCGTCCGCTGTGGCAGACGCGGATCGGATCGGCCGGCGGCTTCGCGCTTCAGCCCGCCGTGGTGGGCGACGATGTTTATGCGGCCGCCCATGACGGTTCGGTCGTGCGCATCGACGGTGGCCGAACCGTGTGGCGGACCAGTGTCGGCGCGCGACTGTCCGCGGGGGTCGGCAGCGATGGTCGCCTTGTTGCAGTCGTGACGACCACGGGAGACGTGGTCGCGCTGGATGCCGCCACCGGGGCCGAGCGCTGGCGTGTTCCGGCCGGGGTCGAGGTGCTCGCACCCCCGGCGATTGCCGAATCGGTCGTGGTGGTGCGCGCGTCGGACAGCCGTTTGTTCGGTTTCGACAGGGGCGACGGCAACCGTCGCTGGGTCTATCAGCGCACCACCCCGGCGCTGTCGCTGCGCAGTGCCAGCGGTCTGGTCGTCGAGCAGCGTGTCGGCATCGTCGGTTTTCCGGGCGGCAGGCTGGTCGCGATCAATACCGACAACGGTGGCGCACTGTGGGAATTGACCGTGGCGACGCCGCGCGGGGTGACCGAGCTGGAACGGATCGCGGACGTGGCCGGGACCGCGGTGCTGGGCCGACGGGAAGTCTGCGCCGTCGCGTTCCAGGGCCGCGCCGGCTGCTTCGATCTCGAGAACGGGAACGCGCTGTGGTCGCGCGAGTTCTCGAGTGCGGTCGGTATGGACCGTGACACGCGCTTCGTGTTCATCACCGATACGGCGGATGCGGTCCATGGCCTGGACGCGTTCAGCGGCACGAACGTTTGGAAACAGGATGAGATGAGCCGGCGTGGGGTCTCACGGCCCCTGGCGGTCGGGGATTTCGTCGTCGTGGGCGACGCTCAGGGTTACCTGCACCTGCTCGACCGCGAGACCGGACGCTTTGCCGCAAGAACCCGGGTCGACAGCAGCGCGATCGCGTCGGATCCGCGGCCCCTGTCGGCGCTGGAGCGTTTCGTGGTGCAGACGCGCGACGGGAACGTCGCCGCGTTCGAAGCCCGGTGAACGGATCCGCAGCGTGAAGCCCACGATCGTACTGGTCGGCCGGCCCAACGTCGGCAAGTCCACCCTGTTCAACAGGCTCACCCGTACCCGTGACGCGCTTGTCGCCGATCAGCCGGGACTGACTCGCGACCGTCACTACGGGATCGGCCGGGGCGGCGATCGCGAATACCTGGTGGTGGATACCGCCGGTTTCGATCCGGTCGCCAAGACCGGCATCATGCATGAGATGGCGCAGCAGGCAGAGCAGGCGATCGCGGAAGCCGACGCGCTGTTGTTCCTGGTCGATGGTCGGGCCGGGCTGACGCCCCATGACGAACAGATTGCGGCGCGCCTCAGGCGTGCCGGCCGTCCGGTCTATCTCGTCGTAAACAAGGCCGAAGGCATGAACCGCAGCATGATCGCGGCGGATTTTCATGCGCTCGGGCTGGGGGCGCCCCTGCCGATATCCGCCTCGCATGGTGAGGGCGTCCGGGAACTCCTCGCCGACGTGCTCGCGAGCTTTCCCGAGGACGAGCCGGAAGAGCTCGAACAGGAAGAGCGTGCACCGCGGATCGCGATCGTCGGTCGCCCGAACGTCGGCAAGTCCACGCTGGTCAATGCGTTGCTGGGCGAGGAGCGCGTGATCGCGTTCGACCTGCCGGGTACCACCCGGGACGCGATTGCGATTCCATTCGAGCGCGATGGCAAGCGCTACACGTTGATCGATACCGCGGGACTGCGGCGCCGCGGGAAGGTCTTCGAGGCGGTCGAGAAGTTCTCGGTGATCAAGACGCTGCAGGCGGTCGAGCGTTCGAACGTCGTCGTGCTGGTACTCGATGCGTCCCAGGACATCTCCGACCAGGATGCGCACATCGGTGGTTTTGCACTCGAGGCGGGCCGTGCGCTGGTCGTGGCGGTGAACAAATGGGATGCGATCGATGATTACCGGCGTGAGCGGATCAAGCAGGACATCGCGCGCAAACTCGGCTTTCTGTCGTTCGCACGGTTTCATTACGTGTCGGCACTGAAGGGCAGTGGCGTCGGCGTGGTGTTCAAGTCGGTCGATGCGGCCTATGCGGCTGCGATGGTCGACCTGTCGACGCCGCGCCTGACCCGCACGCTGCAGGCTGCGGTGGCCAAACAGGCCCCGCCGCGTCATGGCGTGTTCCGCCCCAAGCTGCGCTATGCGCATCAGGGCGGCAGCAATCCGCCCATCGTCGTCATCCACGGTTCGGCGCTGGATCACGTGCCAGCGTCATATGTACGTTTTCTCGAACGGACCTTCATCGAGGCCTTCAAGCTCCAGGGGACACCGCTGCGCATACAGTTCAAGTCGGCGCATAATCCCTACGCGAACAAGGAATAGAATCCACCCCACGGCAGAATGCTCGACCGTTTGTGGCGGTGCAGCATGAATTGCTATACATTCACGAGAACAAACACGTTCGAGGACTGAAAGATGAGTAATAAAGGGCAACTTCTACAAGACCCGTTTCTGAACACACTGCGCCGGGAGCACATCCCCGTCTCGATCTATCTGGTCAACGGGATCAAGCTCCAAGGGCAGATCGAGTCCTTCGACCAGTATGTGGTGCTGCTGAAGAACACCGTCACGCAGATGGTCTACAAGCACGCGATTTCGACCGTGGTTCCCGCACGTCCGGTCACGATTCAGCAACAGGAACCGGGTGCAGTCTGAACTTTCTGCCGCCGGGGTCGCTGCCGATGTTTGAACGCCCCGAGTCGGGCGAGCGTGCAGTGCTCGTGCAGCTCGACCTGAACCAGGGCATGTTGGACGAGCGGATTGCGGAACTGAAGCTGCTGGTCGGCAGCGCCGGCGCAACGGTCGAAGCCGTGGTGAGCGGTCGTCGAGCGAAGCCGGATCCGGCCACCTTCGCCGGCAAGGGGAAGGTTGAGGAGATCGCGGAGGCGCTGGATGCCCATGAAGCCGACATCGTGGTGTTCAACCACATGCTGTCGCCGGGGCAGCAGCGCAACCTCGAGCGGACGCTGCAATGCCGCGTCATCGATCGCACTGCGCTGATTCTGGATATCTTCGCACTTCGGGCGCGCAGTCACGAGGGCAAGCTCCAGGTCGAACTCGCACAACTCGATCACCTGTCGACCCGCCTGGTGCGTGGCTGGACGCACCTCGAGCGGCAGAAGGGCGGCATCGGCCTGCGTGGTCCGGGCGAGAAGCAGCTCGAAACGGATCGTCGCCTGCTCGGGGTCAGGGTCAAGGCGCTCAAGGCGAGACTCGCGAAGATCGAGAAGCAGCGCAAGATCCGCCGGCGCGGCCGGGAGCGCAGCGACGTGCTGACAGTCTCACTGGTCGGCTACACCAATGCCGGCAAGTCAACGCTGTTCAATGCTCTGACCAAGGCGGGTGCCTACTCTGCGGATCAGTTGTTCGCGACGCTGGACACGACCTCGCGTCGGCTATATGTCGGCGACGCCGGGAACGTTGTGCTGTCGGACACGGTCGGATTCATTCGTGATCTGCCGCATGCGCTTGTCGCGGCTTTCCACGCGACGCTGGAAGAAACCGCGAATGCGGATTTGCTGCTCCATGTGGTCGATTCGGCGAGTGAGGATCGTGAGTCCCAGATCGATGCAGTGAATCAGGTGCTGGACGAGATCGGAGCGGGCGACGTACCGCAGATCATGGTTTTCAACAAGATCGATCTGACCCGGGCGAGTCCGGCGGTCAATAGGGACGAGTGTGGTAACATCAGCGGCGTTTTTTTGAGCGCCGTCTCGGGTGAAGGCCTGGATCTCCTGCGCGAAGCGCTCGCAGAGGTCGCTCAAACAGCCCTTCGCGCGAAGACGGTCTCCGAAGCGCCGCCGGTGCAACACCTCGAGTAGTTCTAAAACGTCAATACAGGTCTGCTAATGTCACTGAATGATCCTCGCTGGGGTAACCAGGGGAATGACGACGACAAGCGCGGCGACAAGGGTCGTGGCGATAACCAGGGGCCCCCCGATCTGGAGGATGTCTGGCGCGATTTCAATCAACGCCTGTCAGGCATCTTCGGCGGCAAGCGTGAAGGCGGCAACCGTCCGAATGGCGGCGGTTCCGGCGGTGGCGGAGGCGGTCCACAGTTGCCGCAGATCTCGTTCAAGCAGTTCGGCGGCGGCATCGGGGCGTTGCTCGCGCTACTGCTGGTGGTTTGGCTGGCCAGTGGCTTCTATACGGTCGATGCCAACCAGCGCGCGGTGGTGCTGCGCTTCGGCAGTCCGGTCGAGACGACACAGCCAGGTCTGCGCTGGCGGCTGCCCTATCCGATCGAGCGGGAGGAGATCGTCGACCTTTCCGGTGTGCGTACCGTCGAGATCGGTTACCGCGGAGCAGAGCGCAACCGGGTCCTGCGCGAAGCCTTGATGCTCACCGATGACGCGAACATCATCAACATCCAGTTCGCGGTGCAGTACATCCTGAAGAGCCCGGAAGACTACCTGTTCAACAACCGTTTTCCGGACGACTCGGTGATGCAGGTCGCCGAGACGGCGATGCGCGAGATCGTCGGCCGCAACACGATGGACTTCGTGCTGTATGAAGGCCGTGAGGACATCGCAGCGACTGCGCAGGAGTTGATGCAGGCCATCCTCGATCGCTACGAGACCGGCATCCTGATCAGCCGCGTGACGATGCAGAATGCCCAGCCGCCAGAGCAGGTGCAGGCAGCGTTCGACGACGCGGTCAAGGCCGGGCAGGACAGGGAGCGTCTGCGCAACGAAGGTGAGGCTTATCGCAACGATGTCGTGCCGCGTGCGCGTGGTGCGGCGGCGCGACTGATCGAGGAGGGCAATGCCTACCGCGAGCGGGTCATCGCAAATGCCGAGGGTGAGGCGTCGCGCTTCACGCAGGTCTATACCGAGTTCAGCCGCGCGCCTGAAGTGACCCGCGAGCGCCTCTATCTGGAGACGATGCAGGAGGTCTTCTCCAACACCAGCAAGGTCATGATCGATTCGGACAGCAATGGCAACCTGTTGCTGATGCCGCTCGACAAGCTGCTGCAGGGGGGCGAAGCCCGAGTGAACGAGCGTTCGGCCGCTCCGGTAACGAATCCGTCACCGATACGGCAGAGCGAGCCGGTTTTTGACCCGCGTGATCGTGACATGATGCGCAGCCGTGATCTGGGAGCCCGTTGATGAGTAACAAGCTGAACATTCTGGTCGGGGTACTGGTCTTCCTCGGGGTGCTTGCCTCGATGACGCTGTTCAAGGTCGACAAGCGCGACTTCGCGATCATCTTCCAGTTGGGCGAGATCAAGGAAGTGATCAGCGAGCCGGGTCTCAAGGTCAAGCTGCCGTTGATCCAGAACGTGCGCTATTTCGACAAGCGGATCCTGACCATCGATTCGACCGAGCCCGAGCGCTTCATCACGGCCGAGAAGCAGAACGTGCTGGTCGACCATTTCGTGAAGTGGCGCATCATCGAGCCGCGCCTGTACTACGAGTCGGTGGCCGGTGACGAGGTGCGTGCGCGCACCCGGCTGTTGCAGACGGTCAATTCCGGCCTTCGGGAAGAGTTCGGTCGTCGGACGGTGCCGGAGGTGATCTCGGGTGAGCGTGATCGCATCATGGAGAACATGCGTATCCGCGCCGACACCGACGCGCGTCAGATCGGCGTGCAGATTCTCGACGTGCGCCTGAAGCGGGTCGATCTGCCGACCGAGGTGTCCGAGTCGGTCTATCGCAGGATGGAAGCTGAGCGTCTGCGTGTGGCGAACGAACTGCGTTCAGAAGGCGCCGCGATTGCGGAGCAGATTCGGGCTGATGCCGACCGGCAGCGTGAAGTCATCATTGCCGAGGCCAACCGAGAGGCCCAGATACTCAAGGGTCAGGGCGATGCGACGGCGATCTCGACGTACGCGGCTGCGTTCGAACAGAATCCGGAGTTCTTCTCCTTTTATCGCAGTCTCGAGGCCTATCGCAGCAGTTTCTCGGGCAAGAGCGACGTGATGGTGGTCGATCCAAGTTCGGACTTCTTCAAGTTCCTGAAGTCCCCGACCGGGGCTGTCGACAACTGAGTCGATGGGCCAATCCTTGCTGATGGCTTTCGCGCTGATGCTGGTGCTCGAAGGCCTGCTTCCCTTGGTCGCGCCGGCACGCTGGCGCGAGACCTTTCTGCAGCTTGCCCGGCTCGCCGATGGACAGATCCGTTTCATCGGACTCGCGTCCATGCTGGTCGGGCTGCTGATACTGTTCCTGGTGACTTGAAGATGCGTTGGGTTCTCCCCGAACACATACAGGATGCGCTTCCGCCCGAGGCGGAACAGCTCGAGCGACTGAGACGCGAGTTGCTCGACACGTTTCGCGCCCATGGCTACCAGTTGGTCATGCCGCCCATGCTCGAGTACCTGGACTCGCTGACCACCGGTGCGGGTCGCGATCTGAAGCTGCGCACCTTCAAGCTGGTGGATCAGCTGTCCGGCAGGACCATGGGCGTGCGCGCCGACATGACCCCGCAGGTCGCTCGCATCGACGCGCATCTGCTCAACCGCAGCGGTGTGTCGCGGCTGTGTTACTGCGGCAGCGTGCTGCACACCCTGCCGTCGACGCTGACCGCGACCCGCGAACCGCTGCAGCTCGGTGCCGAACTCTATGGTCACGACGGGCTGGAAGCGGACATCGAGATCATTCGTCTGCTCGCCGACGTGATGCGGCTCGCCCAAGTGCCGGCCAGTCGCATAGACCTCGGTCACATGCGCATTTTCAAGGCCCTGGCCGCCGGCGCCGGGCTGGTACCCGAGCGGGAGGAGGCGTTGTTCGATCTGCTGCAGGCCAAGGATCTACCCGATCTGCAGGGCCTGCTGGCGGATGTAGCCGAGCCGATGCGCTCGGCGCTGCTCGCCCTGCCGGCGCTCTACGGCGGCCCGGAGATCCTGGACGAGGCGGCCGCGCGCCTGCCCGCATTGCCGGAGATCCGCTCCGCACTGGTCGACATGAAGCGCCTTGCCGATGCGCTGGTCGAACTGCCGATCAGCTTCGACTTTGCCGATCTGCGCGGCTATCACTACCACAGCGGCCTGATGTTCGCTGCCTATGGCGACGGCTCGCCCGGCGCGCTGGCGCTGGGTGGTCGCTACGATCAGGTCGGAGCGGCCTATGGGCGTGGCCGGCCCGCGACCGGTTTCAGTCTGGATCTGCGTGAACTGGTCGCGAATCCGCGCGTCGATGCGCCGATGGGCGCGATCCTGGCGCCGGACGACCGGGATCGGGCGCTGAGCGACATCGTCGATCGCCTGCGAGCCAGGGGCGAGGTCGTCATGTCCGAACTGCCTGGCCACGCGGGAACTTGGAAGGAAGCCGGCTGCGACCGGCAACTGGTCAGGCGGGACGGCAGCTGGTCGGTCGAACCGCTTCAGGGAGAGTGAGAAATGGCAAAGAACGTGGTCGTGATCGGCACCCAGTGGGGTGACGAGGGCAAGGGCAAGATCGTCGACTGGCTCACCGATCATGCCGAAGGGGTGGTCCGCTTTCAGGGCGGCCACAATGCCGGCCATACGCTGGTGGTCGGGTCGGATGTGTACAAGCTGAATCTGGTGCCGTCCGGCATCGTGCGTGCGGGGGTTGCCTGTTACATCGGCAATGGCGTGGTGCTGGATGTGCACCATCTGCTCAGCGAGATTCGCACGCTTGAGGCGGGGGGCATAAAGGTGCGCAACCGCCTCAGGATCAGCCCGGGATGTCCGTTGATCCTCGGCTACCATGTCGCACTCGATCACGCACGCGAGGCGGCCCGTAATCCGGAGAGCAAGATCGGCACCACCGGCAAGGGGATCGGCCCGACCTACGAGGACAAGGTCGCGCGGCGGGCGCTGCGGGTCTACGACCTGTTCGATCGCGAGCGCTTCGCGGAGAAGCTGAAGGCCAACCTCGAATATCACAACTTCGTGCTGACCCAGCATCTGGGCGCCGATCCGGTCGAGTTTCAGGCAGAGTTCGACCGCGCGATGGCGGATGCCGACGAGATTCGCCCGATGGTGGCTGACGTGTCGGCCGAGCTTTACGCGGTGAACAAGACCGGTGGCAGCCTGCTGTTCGAAGGTGCGCAGGGCTCCTTGCTCGACATCGACCACGGCACCTATCCGTTCGTGACGTCGAGCAATTGTGTCGCCGGTCAGGCCGCGGCGGGGTCCGGCGTCGGCCCCGGGCGCCTGCACTACGTGCTAGGCATCACCAAGGCCTATTGCACCCGGGTCGGTGCCGGGCCGTTTCCGACCGAACTCGACATCGACACGGCCGGCACACCGGGCGAGCAGATGTCCACCAAGGGGCGAGAGTTCGGCACTGTCACCGGCCGCAAGCGGCGCTGCGGCTGGCTCGATCTGGCGGCGCTGAAGCGTTCGATCATCATCAACGGCGTGACCGGGCTGTGCATCACCAAGCTCGACGTGCTGGACGGCCTGACCGAGCTGCAGTTGTGCACCGGCTACATTTTCGACGGCAGGCGGATCGATCTGCTGCCGATGGGCTCGGAGGAGGTCAGGCGCTGCGAGCCGATCCTGGAAACCATGGCGGGCTGGAGCGGAACCGCTTATGGTGCGCAAAGCTGGGAAGCCCTGCCGCAGGAGGCACGAGCCTACCTGCACCGCATAGAGGAAATCTGCGAGATTCCGATCGACGTGATCTCGACCGGTCCCGAGCGGGATGAAACCATACTGCGGCGTCACCCGTTTGGCGCCTGATCACAGGGGTGAGAATGAGCGCCTGGCGGGCGCTCATTTGTTTTCCAGCCGCCCTGAAAAGCAAAAAGCCGATCCTGAGATCGGCTTTCAACCTAAACTGTGGTGCCCAGAAGAGGACTCGAACCTCCACGCCTCGCGGCACTAGTACCTGAAACTAGCGCGTCTACCAATTCCGCCATCTGGGCACGAGCCGCGCATTATAAGCACTCACACAACAAAGTCAATGAAAAGAAAACACACGAACACACAATCCGAAGGGGTGGGCAGCAGCACGGCCGCACTGAGTGCGGTCCGCAGGGCCGATCCGTTTCTCGAGCGCGAGATCGCGCAATATCCGAATCCGCTGCCGAGCCGGGAATATGTCGAACAGGTGCTCGCCGAGCAGGGCGTGCCCCTGCGCTTCGAGCGTCTGTGCGAACTGCTCGATATCTCGGAAACGGAGGTCGAACTGTTCGAGCGTCGCCTGCGTGCGATGGAGCGCGATGGCCAGGTCATCCGCAATCGTCGCGGCGCGCTGATCCTGCCGGACAAGGCCGATCTGATCCGCGGCCGGGTCGTCGGGCATGCGGATGGCTTCGGCTTCCTGATCCGCGACGACAAGCAGCCGGACGTGTTCCTCGGTCCCAAGGAGATGCGCGAGGTCCTGCATGGCGATCGCGTCATCGTGCGGATCTCCGGCACCGACCGCCGCGGTCGGCCGGAAGGCAAGATCGTCGAGATCCTCGAACGTGGCAACACCCGCGTGGTCGGGCGGGTACTGATCGAACACGGCATCCTGCTGGTGGTCCCGGAGGACCGGCGAATCGCGCAGGACATCCTGGTTGCGCCGGGTGGCAAGCCGCTGCAGGAAGGCCAGGTCGTCACGGTCGAACTGATCGAGCAGCCGAACCGCAACGCGCAACCGATCGGACGCGTGGTCGAGGTGCTCGGCAATTACGCCGACTCGGGCATGGAGATCGAGATCGCGCTGCGCAAGCACCAGCTGCCTTTCGACTTTTCGCCCGAAACGATGGAACTCGCCCGCAAGCTGCCGGCGAAGGTGCGCAAGAAGGACTGGGCCGGGCGCGAGGACATCACCGAACTGCCGCTGGTCACGATCGACAACGAGACGGCCAAGGACTTCGATGACGCGGTCTATTGCGAGCGTCAGGGGCGCGGCTTCCGGCTGATCGTCGCGATCGCCGACGTATCCCACTACGTCGAACCGGGCTCACCGCTCGACGAGGATGCGCTCGAGCGCGGCAACTCTGTCTATTTTCCGCGTCGCGTGATCCCGATGCTGCCCGAAAAGCTCAGCAACGGTCTGTGCTCGCTGATGCCGCAGGTCGAGCGCCTGTGCATGGCCTGCGACATGAGTATCTCCCCGACCGGCGCGATCAAGGCCTACCGCTTCTACCCGGCGGTGATGTTCTCGCATGCCCGTCTGACCTACACCGAAGTCGCGGCCGCGCTGTACGAGCAGGACCCGGCGCAGCGCGAAGCGCTCAGGCCCTTGTTGCCGCATCTCGAAAACCTGGACAGCCTGTTCCGGGTGTTGCTCAAGGCGCGCGCCAAGCGGGGTGCGATCGACTTCGAAACCACAGAAACCCGCATGATCTTCGACGACAACGGGAAGATCGAGCGGATCGTCCCGGAAGTGCGCAACGACGCGCACCGCGTGATCGAGGAATGCATGCTCGCCGCCAACGTATGCGCATCCGAATTCCTGCAGGCGCGCGAACAGCCCGCGCTGTACCGGGTGCACGAAGGGCCGACGCCGGAGAAGCTCGAGAAACTGCGAACCTTCCTGGCGGAATTCGGCTTTGGCCTGGCTGGCGGCGACGAACCCAAGGCGAAGGACTACGGCGCGCTGCTCGATCAGGTCAGGAACCGCCCAGACGCGCAGTTGCTGCAGACGGTCATGTTGCGTTCGCTGCGGCAGGCAGTGTACAGCCCGGACAACGTCGGGCATTTCGGCCTCGCCTACGAAGCCTACACGCATTTCACGTCTCCGATCAGACGCTACCCTGACCTGCTCGTGCATCGCGCGATCAAGGCCGCGCTGCAGTCCGAGAAGTTGCCCGCAAGCGACTGGGATGCGGTCGGATTGCACTGTTCGCAGACCGAAAGGCGTGCTGACGAGGCCACGCGCGACGTAGTGTCCTGGTTGAAGTGCTACTACATGCAGGACAAGGTCGGCGAGGAGTTCGTCGGCAGCGTGTCGGCAGTGGTCCCGTTCGGACTTTTCGTCGCGTTGGACGACATCTTCATCGAAGGTCTGGTGCACATATCCGACCTGGGCAGCGATTACTTTCACTTCGACGAAACACGCCACGAATTGGCCGGACAGCGCACCGGCGTGCGCTACCGCCTGTCGGACCGGGTGAGGGTGCAGGTGGTGCGTGTCGACCTCGCGACTACCAAGATCGACTTCCGGCTGGTCGAGGAGGACCCGGCCCTCGGGCCGGCATCGTCGCCAGGGCCATCTGCGCCGGCCGCAGGCGCACCCAAGACGGTATCCGAGCGAAACAAACGGAGGCGATCGGCGACCGGCGGCCCGTCCGCCGCAACGCCCGAGACGCCGCCCGAGGGAACGCCGCGGAAGAAGGGGGTGCCGAAGGTGACTGCAGCAAGCCCGTCGAAGGCCAAGCCGGCGGGCGGTGGACGCAAGGCGGGCGCGGGCGACGCGAAGCCGCGGAACAAGTCGCCATCGCCGGCGCGGGCAAGGGGAAAGCGCCGTGGCTGAACGATCCAGGCGTGGCAAGCACCGGGACGCCCGGCCGGATGAAGCGGATACGCATGCAGGCGGGAGTCGGCTGATCTATGGTTTTCATGCAGTGCTCGGCAAGCTGCGTCGTGATCCGGAGGGCGTCTTCGAGGTCTATCTGTCGTCGCAACGAAACGACATGCGCAGCAAGGACGTATCGAAGCTGGCCGAGTCGCAGGGCGTGAGACTGATCCTGGCCGAAGCGGATCGGCTCGATCGGATGGTCGGCACCCGTCGTCACCAGGGCGTTGTCGCGCGCGTCGACGCACGCCAGCGTGAATTGAAACTCGCCGACGTGCTCGAGGGACTGGAAGAGGATGCGCTGCTGCTGGTACTCGATGGGGTGCAGGATCCGCACAACCTCGGTGCATGCCTGCGGGTCGCCGATGCCGCCGGGGCGCATGCGGTCATCGCGCCCAAGGATCGCGCGGTGGGTCTCAATGCCACCGTGATCAAGGTCGCCAGTGGCGCGGCGGACACGGTGCCCTATGTCACCGTGACCAACCTGGCGCGCAGTCTGCGCGAGATGCGCGAAGCGGGTATCTGGGTGATCGGCGCGGCCGGTGAGGCGGACAAGACCCTCTACCAGATCGACCAGAAGGGGCCGGTCGCGTGGGTGCTCGGCGCCGAGGGTGACGGCCTGCGCCGGCTGACGCGGGAAACCTGCGACGAACTCGCTCAGATCCCGATGCATGGCAGCGTAGAGAGCCTGAACGTATCGGTCGCGAGCGGAATCTGTCTGTTCGAGGCGCGACGCCAGCGCGGCGGCTGACGCGCGGCACTTCCTGTGGTTCCTGTCTGCCCGAGTTGCGCAACATGATTGCAGCTGTTTTGGCAACCGTCTGACGCAGCGCACCTGAGCCTTTTCGCCGCGCGCCGGCCGATGCTCATCCGCCCTGGCGCGGCCCCCGGATCAAAGCACTGGCGCGGTCAGATAGGCGGCGCGCGACGCGACGCGGAACCACCACGGTCGTTCCGTGATGTCCTCCGGCACCATTTCGCGCGCGCGGGCGAAGTCGCGTTCGAACATGGCCTCCATGTCGCGGGCGAAGGCCGCGTCCACGACCCACGCGGTGATCTCGAAGTTGAGCCTGAATGATCGATTGTCCAGGTTGACCGTGCCGACCGCCGAGGCAGCGTCGTCGATCAGTATCGTCTTGCCATGCAGAAAACCGGCGTCGTAGCGGTAAATGTGAATGCCGGCCTCGAGCAGCGGGCCTATGAACGCGTAGGCGGCGAGATAGGCCAGCGTGTTGTCGGGCCGTTCCGGGATCAGCACCCGTACATCCACGCCCCGAAGCGCGGCAAGCTTCAATGCGTTTCGTACCGATTCGTCCGGCACGAAGTACGGGCTCGCGATCCAGGCCCGATGTCGGGCCGAGGCCAGCGCATGCTGCACCATCAGGCTGGCGGTCTCGAATCGGTCGGCCGGCCCGCTCGGCACGATCAGTACCGGCGAACCATCTTCCGCGGCGGCGGCGGGCTGCCAGTCGAAGTCGAGGATCTCGCCACTCGCCCAATGCCAGTCCTCCAGAAAGGACAACTGCAGGCTGAACACCGCAGGGCCTTCGAGCTTCAGGTGAGTGTCGCGCCAGGCGCCAATCCGGACGTCGCGCCCGAGGTACTCGTCCCCGACGTTGAATCCACCCACCCAGCCGCTCTGTCCGTCGGCGACGATGATCTTGCGGTGGTTGCGGAAGTTGAGCTGGAAGCGGTTTCCGGCGCCACGGGTGGAGTGAAAGGGTCTCACCTGCACGCCCGCCGCGCGCAACTCGTCGACATAGCGCCGCGGCAGACGGTAGCTGCCGATCTCGTCGTACAGGAAATGCACCTTCACGCCGGCGCGGGCCTTCGCCTCCAGCCGGCGCTTGAGCTCACCGCCCAGCTGGTCGTCGCGCACGATGTAGAACTGCACCAGCAGGTAGCGTTCGGCCGCATCGACGCCGGCCAGCATGCTGTCGAAGGCGGCTTCGCCGTCGATCAGTAGTTCCGCGCGGTTGCCGCCCAGCAACGGCAATTTCGCCAGGCGCTCCATCACCTGCAGTTCCTGTTGCGCGGTCGGCAGCGAGGTCGCGTGCTCGTCCACATGAGTCATCTTGTGCGCGAGTTCGCGGTAGAGCCTGTTGTCGTCTTCCTTGCGGCCGATGACATAGCCGTTGAAGCGATTGCGGCCGAATACCCAGTAGGCGGGTACCGAGACATACGGAAAGGTGCTCAGCGACACGATCCACGCGACTGCGCCGGGTGCGGTGCGCGTGGACATCAGCGCGTCAATCGAAGACAGGATGCCCAGCGTGTGGGCGAATAGCAGGGCTGCGAGCACCGCCCGCTTCCGGGTCAGCCGCATCGGTCGCTCCGTAACATGGGTGTCGACGTCACAGCGGCCATACGAGCAGCAGCAGCGGCACGCTGACCGCGACGACCAGCGCTTCCAGCGGCAGGCCCAGGCGCCAGTAGTCGCCGAACCGAAAACCGCCCGGACCCAGGATCAGCGTGTTGTTCTGATGACCGATCGGGGTCAGGAAGGCGCAGGATGCGCCGATCGCGACCGACATCAGGAACGCGTCGGCACTCACTCCGAGTGCGTTGGCGGCGCCGATCGCGATCGGGCACATCACCGCGGCGGTGGCCGCGTTGTTCATCAGGTCGGACAGGAACATCGTCACCAACAGGATCAGCGTCAGCGCGACGATCGCGTGGCCTTGCGCGACCGACTCCATCAGGAAGTGCGCGATCAGCCCGGCCGTGCCGGTCGATTCCATCGCACCGGCCACCGGGATCAGCGCGCCGAGCAGCACGATGACCGGCCAGTCGATCGCGCTGTACACCGACCTCGGCGGCACAGTGCGCAATGCCATCGAAGCGAGCACGCCGATCGCGAATGAGATCGCGGCGGGAAGCAGGCCAAACGCGGCGCCGCCGACCGCAAGCGTCATGATGAGGCCGGCGGTGAGCGCCTGGCGCCGGTCCGGGATGCGCAGTTCGCGCTCGGCCAGCGGCACGCAGCCCGAGTCGGAGGCGAACTCGGTCAGCGCCTCCGGTGGCCCCTGCATCAGCAGCAGGTCGCCTGGCTGGATCCTGAGCCTGCGCAGGCGGGCCTTGGAGCGTGCCCCTTCGCGCGACACCGCGAGCAGGTTCAGGCCGTAGCGCGTGCGCAGCAGCATGTCCTTGGCCGAGCGTCCGGTGATCGCGGACTCCGGGCGGACCACCAGTTCCATCAGCACGATCTCGTCGGACGCGGGCTTGCGCGGCTCCGCTTCGTCCGCATCGTGTTCATCGTTTGAGGAGGTCACGCGCTTGCCGTCGGCGCGCTTGCGTGGCGCCCTGCGGTCTTGCGCGGCCCTTTCATCCGTATCGTCGTCAGCGCTGGACGCGCCGGCCTCCTCCAGTGTCAGGCCCAGTCCGGACAGCACGTCGGGCAGGGCTTCGATGTCGGCTTCGATGACGAGAATGTCGCCCGCCAGCACCTTGCGTCCGGCCTGTGGCGCGGTCAGGCGCACGTCGTTGCGGACCAGACCGACCACCTGGGCGTCGCCTTCCTCGAGTGCGCGCTCGATGTCACGCAGGCTCATGCCGACGGCCTTGCCGTCCCGCGTCACACGGACCTCGGTGAGATAGGCGCCGGTTTCGAAGCCCTCGGTATCGGACCGCTTGCGGGCCGGGACCAGGCGGTAGCCGACTGCGGCAATGAACAGCACGCCGACTACGGCCACCGCCAGGCCGACCGGCGTGAAATCGAACATCGCGAACGAACCCCTGCCGGTCTCGGCCCGAAACCCGGACACGATCAGGTTGGGCGGTGTGCCGATCATCGTCGTCATGCCACCCAGAATCGTGCCGAACGCGAGCGGCATCAACACGCGGCCCGGCGGGAGTTCGAGCCGGGTCGCCAACTGGATCGCGACCGGCATCAGCAGCGCCATCGCGCCGACGTTGTTCATGAAGCCCGACAGCACCGCACCGAGTCCCACCAGCGTCGCCAGACTCAGCGCAGGGCCGGTGTTGGTGGGTAACGCATGACGCGCGATCAGGTCGACCGCGCCGGACGTCTGCAGTCCCCGGCTCAGCACCAGCACGCAGGCCACGGTGATCACCGCCGGATGGCCAAAACCGGCGAACGCCGCCTGCGGCGGAACCAGCCCCGCCAGCACGCATGCAAGCAGGGCGCCTGCGGCCACCATGTCGTGACGCCAGCTTCCCCACAGGAACATCGCGATCGTGGCGAGCAGAATCGCGAGAATCAGCAACTGTTCGTTCGTCATCGAATCCATTCGAGATCCGCCGCGAGCACCGGGTGCGCCCGGCGCGCAGCACAATGCGCTGCGCCGCACGGGCCAAGTCTGTTCATGGCGCATGCACCTGCCTGATGGTGCGACACAGCCGTAGCTTAATGGATTAGCCGGCCGTGCGAATCGATGTTCGACGTGGGGTGCGTCGCGCTCGTGATCGCCGTCAGCCTGTCGACGAACAGGACTTCGCCACCGAACAGGCCTCGCGCGTCCGCGCTTCGATCCGTTCCGGATGGTCGAAAGGCTTTCCGCGATCCGGTCTTCAGGCAGGCACTCGTTTCATGCTAAGTTGAAACCATGCGGTGAGCGTTTGCGGCGGAGGAGGGACGGGGATGATTTTCAGACAGTTGTTCGAACCGGTATCGAGTACCTACACTTACCTGATCGGCTGTGACGAAACGGGCCAGGCGCTGCTGATCGACCCGGTGCTGCCAAGCTGGGAGCGCGATCTCGAGGCGCTGGGCAGCCTTGGCTTGCGACTCGCCTTCACCCTCGATACCCACATCCATGCCGATCACATCACCGCGGCGCGAAAACTCCGGGACGAGGTCGGGAGCCGCATCGCCTGTCCGGCCCTCGATCGTCTTCCGTGCGCAGACATCGGACTCGAGGAAGGGATCCCCTTCGAACTCGGCAGCATCCGGCTCGACCCGTTGTTCACGCCCGGCCATACCGATGGTCATCATGCCTACCGCGTCGGCGAGCGCCTGTTCACCGGTGATGCCTTGTTGATCGACGGCTGCGGACGTACCGACTTTCAGAGCGGCGACGCGGAAACGCTGTATCACAGCGTGCGCGACAAACTGTTCGTTCTGCCGGACGATACGCTGGTGTATCCGGGGCATGATTACCAGGGCCGGAGGGTATCGTCCATCGCGCAGGAGAAGCTGCGCAATCCCCGTCTGGGCGGCGACAGGACGCTGGCTGAATTCGTGAAGATCATGCGTGAACTGGATCTGGCCTATCCCAGATTCATCGACTATGCGGTGCCGGGGAATCGTGAGTGTGGCGTCTGTCCCGGCGGCGTCCCCGATGAACTCCAGCAGTACTGCGAACAGATCGCCGAGAGTCTGCAAGGCTGACTCGGTCTTGCCTGGAGCCGATTCAAGGAGCGCACCGATGACAACATCATCACCGGATCTGAAGCAGCCGCCATGGCTTAAGAATGCCGACGGCGATACCCGCCGGGTCGGCGTCGAGATGGAGATGAGCGGACTGGCGCTCGATGCGCTGGCCGCGTGTGTCGCCGATTTCGTCGGCGCCAGGGTCGAGACCCGCGGCCGTTATGAGCGCGTGCTGGAGGGCGATCCAGCGGGCGACTGGATCGTGGAACTGGATTTCGACCTGCTCAAGCGGCTCGGCCGCGAAGCGCGCAAGGACGAGTCGATTGCGGACGAGCTCGGTCGCTCGGCGGAGGACGTGCTCGCATGGGCGGCCGAGGCACTGGTGCCGCTGGAGGTGGTCAGTCCGCCGCTGCCGCTGCATCGCCTGGACGACATCGAGCGGCTGATCCTGCGCTTGCGCGAGGCCGGTGCCCGGGGCACCTCCGACAGCCTGATCAATGCCTTCGGTCTGCAGTTCAATCCGGAGCTGCCGAGCACCGATCCGGCACTGATCACGGCCTGTCTGAAGGCCTTCCTGTGCCTGTACGACTGGCTGTCCACGCGTGCGGACATCGATACGTCGCGTCGCGCGACCAGTTACGTCAATCCCTTTCCGATGGGCTATGTGAGGAAGGTGATCGATCCGGACTACTGGCCTGACCAGGCGACCCTCATCGACGACTATCTGGCCGACAATCCGACCCGCAACCGCGCGCTCGACATGTTGCCGCTGTTCAAGTTTCTGGATGAGGTCCGTGTGCGCAGACACGTCCAGGATCCGTTGATCAAGGCCCGGCCCACCTTTCACTATCGCCTGCCCGATTGCGACATCCACAAGCCGGAGTGGGGTTTCCATCTGGCGTGGAACGACTGGGTCGAGGTCGAGCGCCTCGCAGCCGATGCGTCGCGGCTGAATGCCTGCTGCGCCGCATACCGGGCTTTCCTGAGCCGGCCGCTGGATCGCTGGCTGGGTGACTGGACGGCGGAACTGGAGGCCGCGTGGCTGGACCGGTGATCGCGATCACCGGTCCGGTCCGCGGGGCGTTCGGGCCACGTGCACTGGTCGCGCTGGCGGTATGGCTCCATGGCGGGCGCGCCCTGCAACTGCGCCCGGGCCAGGATCCGGCCGATTTCCGTTACCAGGGGGTGGTGGTGACCGGCGGGCACGATGTGGAGCCGGTGCTGTACGCGGCGGAGCCCGAGGTCGAACCCAATTACGATTCCGAGCGGGATGCACTCGAGAGCGCGGTGATCCGGGATGCGCTCGATCGAGGCCTGCCGCTGCTGGGCATCTGTCGGGGTGCGCAATTGCTCAACGTGTGCCGCGGCGGGACCTTGTTCCAGGAACTTCACTCGAAGCGGGAGAAGACATCCCACCGCTGGACGGTGTTGCCGCTGAAGACCTTGTGCGTCGAAGACGGCCAGGACAGTCTGCTCTCCCGCCTGATGGGACGGGGCCGCTTTCGTATCAACAGTCTTCACAAGCAGGCGATCGACCGCGTGGGCGACGGGTTGCGCGTGAGCGCGCGCGATCTGGACGGCATCGTCCAGGCGGTGGAAGATCCGCATGCCGATTTCCTGCTCGGGGTGCAGTGGCACCCGGAGTTTCTGATCTACATGCGCCGCCAGCGTGCGCTGTTCGGCGAATTGGTCGAGCGTGCGCGCGCGTCGATGTGAACCGGTGGGTCGCACTGCGCAAGACCAAGAAAGGGTGCGTTCCGGCGGAGCGGGGGACGGACTGGCGTTCTTCGAGGAAGACTTTCCGGACCGCGAGGGCTGCTGCAGTATGGGGCTCGGTCGGTTTGTGCGAAGCTATAAGCTGGTACAATGGCGGCCGTGGCGGGTCTCCCCGCATTGCAGCGCGGTGAACCTGGTCAGGGCCGGAAGGCAGCAGCCACAGCCGTATCCTGCAAGTGCCGGGGGTCAGGCTCGCCACCCCTGATTCTGGCTGTGACGACAAGCGACAGTCGCCGATTTAGGCGCCTGTCGTGCTTTCCATCTACCCGTCGGGGGCGAATTCGCCCGCCGGACACCGTGTCGAGCAGCATCATGATCACGAGATCGCCGATGGGCCCGATGCGCTTGGACCCGCCACAATCGGTTCAGCTCCCGATCCGCCGGTAACCGCCCGCAACGCCCCGTGGGGACATCACCAGTTGCCACAGCTGCGTGGTGCGCGCCCGGAAGGTGCCGGCGCAGGCGAGCAGGTAGTAACGCCACATGCGGCGGAAACGTTCGCCGTAGCGCTCGCCGAACTGCGGCCACATGGCCTCGAAATTCGCGTGCCAGGCCATCAGTGTCCGATCGTAGTCGGCGCCGAAGCTGTGCAGGTCCTCGGTGATGAAACTGTCCTCGGAGGCGTCGGCGATCTGTCCGAGCGAGGGCAGGTCGCCGTTCGGAAAGATGTAGCGGTCTATCCACGGATCGGTCGGATCCCGCCGCAGGTTCTTGCCGATGGTGTGAAGCAGGAACAGACCGTCGTCGGACAGCGCTCGCCTGGCGACCTCGAAGAAGACTCTATGGTTCTTGTGTCCGACATGCTCGAACATGCCGATCGACGCTATCCGGTCGAAACGATCCTCGATCTGGCGATAGTCCATCAACCGGAATTCCACCGGCAGCCCTTCGCACAGCATGCGGCCATGTTCGGCCTGCTCCCGGGAGATCGTGACGCCGACGCAGCTGACCCCGTAATGTCGCGCCGCGTGACGCATCAGGCTGCCCCAGCCGCAGCCGATGTCGAGCAGACGCATGCCGGCTTCGAGGCCGAGCTTGCGACAGATCAGATCGAGCTTTGCCGACTGCGCCGCGTCGAGATCGCCGCCGTTCTCGATGCCCGCCCAGTAGCCGCAGGTGTAGGCCATGGTCGGGCCCAGCATCGCGGCGAAGAAATCGTTGCCCAGATCATAGTGCCTTTCGCCGACCTGCCAGGCACGGCGCAGGTTCTGCAGATTGAAGAGGCGGGCGCGCAGACCCTGAACCAGCCATTCGGTGGTGCAGACCTTCCGGTCGAGTTGATGGAGCAGGATCCGGCAGATGAATTCGTCCAGCCGGTCGCAGTCCCACCAGCCGTCCATGTAGCTCTCGCCCAGTCCCAGACTGCCGCTGGCAAGGATGCGGCTCGACGTTTCGCGGTGGTGGACCCGGATGTCCCACGGGCGGTCACCGTCGACGGTGATGCCTGCCTGCGCCAGCAGCGAGGCCAGCGTATCGCGGGCCTGATCGTTGGTCCTGCGGCGGCGCTTGTAGGCGTGAGCCGCCGGGGTCCTGCTGGCCACGCCCGCATTCGGGTCGGAGATCTCGGAAGGTGCTTTTCCCATCATCGTCCTCATGCCTGAACAAGGTGTGGAGACTGTGAGGGATCGCCCGGGTGGATCCACACGCGGGCGGTATGTCAACCAAAGTCTAGCCTACGTGCGGGGCCACGAAAAGTCGCGACTGCCCGGTTCGTGTCGGCGCAAATGTGCGACCCGGCGTGTTGCATCCGGGCTAAAATCCGTCCCCATGAGCTATCAGGTACTCGCGCGAAAATGGCGACCGAAGTCCTTCGGCAAGCTGGTCGGCCAGGAACATGTCGTCCGGGCCCTGTCGCATGCGCTCGCCACCGGCCGTCTGCACCATGCGTGGCTGTTCACCGGTACGCGCGGCGTCGGCAAGACCACCATCAGCCGCATCCTGGCCAAGGCGCTGAACTGCGAGACCGGTGTCACGGCGGAACCCTGCGGGCAGTGCTCCGCATGCGTCGCTATCGACGCCGACCGCTTCCCCGACTATGTCGAGATGGACGCCGCGTCCAATCGCGGTGTCGATGACATGGCGGCGCTGCTGGACCAGGCGGTGTATGCGCCGGTGCAGGGCCGCTACAAGGTCTACATGATCGACGAGGTTCACATGCTGACCGGCCACGCGTTCAACGCGATGCTGAAGACGCTGGAAGAGCCGCCCGAGCATGTCAAGTTCATCCTCGCGACCACCGATCCGCAGAAGATCCCGGTGACCGTGCTGTCGCGCTGCCTGCAGTTCAATCTGAAGCAGATGCCGCCGGGTCATATCGTCGACCATCTGGCCCGCATCCTCGACGCGGAGCAGGTGACCCATGACGCGGCGGCCTTGCGGCTCATCGCCAAGGCCGCCTCCGGCTCGATGCGGGATGCGCTGTCCCTGCTCGACCAGGCGATCGCGCATGGGGCGGGCAGGGTCGAGACGGAGCAGGTCGGCAACATGCTGGGTGCGGTCGGTGACGACCACCTGTTCGGCGTGCTCGACGCACTGGCGCAGGGGGATGTCGCCGGGCTGCTTGCGGTGGCCGACGACATGGAAGCCCGGAGCCTGTCGTTCGAGGCCGCGCTGCAGTCTCTGGCCTCGCTGTTGCATCGGATCGCGCTGGTTCAATTCGCGCCTGCGGCCGTCGCCGATGCGGCCGAGCGGACGCACCTGCTGGGGTACGCACGGCAGTTCGACGCCGAGTTCCTGCAACTGGCGTACCAGATCGTGATCCACGGCCGCGGCGAGCTGTCGCTTGCGCCGGATGCTTATGCGGGCTTCACGATGACGCTGCTGCGGCTGCACGCTTTCCGGCCGGAGCAGCCGACTCCTTTGGGCGGCGGCGCGATCGCCGGGGGCGGTGGCGCCGGGCGTGCCCGCGCTATGGAGGCCCCCGCGGCGGCGGAAAGCGTCGCGTCCGCGCCTGCCCGGACGCCGTCTGCGACAGAGCGGTTTTCGGCGCTGCGGTCGCAGTCGCCGCGTCCGGACGACCCGGTCGGGACGGCCCTGGTCGCCGTGGTCAGAACGAGCACCGATGCATGCCCTCCCGACCGCGCTGATCGGGCGGATACGCCGCATGTGGCCGGTCGCGTCGGAGGCGTGTCGACATCGTCGCGCGGCGGCCCCGAACAGGCGCATTCCGGTGACGTTCCGCCGTGGGAGTCCTTGCCGCCCGAAGCAGCCGGGGATGCCGACATGCCGAGCCCGGACCGTGCCGAGGACCAACCCATTCGAATCCAGCCGCAATCGGCAGCGGCGCAGCCCTCGAGGTTGGAGGGGGTCCCGCATGAAGCGGCCTGTGACAGCCTCGAAGCGGCGCTGGCGGCGGGAGACTGGCACGCGGTGCCGCGCCTGATCAGCCTCGGAGGCATGGTGCGCGAGCTTGCACAGCACTGCGAGTGGGTGTCGCTGGCCGACGACGTACTGACGATCCGGTTGTCACGGGCCCATCATCATCTGCTCGACATGAACCCCGGGCTGGCGACCCGGCTGGGGGATCTGATCTCCGAGCGGCTCGGGCGCAGCCTGCGCCTGAAGGTCGAACTCGGTGAGATCGCAGGCGAGACGCCGGCCCAGCGCGATGCCTCGGAACGGCGTGCGCGTCATGTAGAGGCGGTCGCGGCGCTCGAAAGCGACCCTTTCGTGCGCGAACTGATAGAACGATTCGATGCCACGCTGATCGAGGCGTCGGTCAAACCCCTTTGAATTCAACTCAGGAGTGACAAGCATGATGAAAGGCGGAATTGCGGGCCTGATGAAGCAGGCCCAGCAGATGCAGGAGAACATGAAGAAGATGCAGGACCAGCTCGCATCGGTCGAGGTCGAGGGTCAGTCCGGCGCCGGCATGGTCAAGGTGTTGATGACCTGCAAGTACGACGTGCGCCGGGTCAGCATCGACGACTCGGTGATGGACGACAAGGAGATGCTGGAGGATCTGCTCGCCGCTGCGGTGAATGATGCGGTACGGCGCGTGGAGACGACCACGCAGGAGAAGATGGCCGGTTTCACCGCCGGACTGAATCTCCCGCCGGGCATGAAGCTGCCCTTCTGATGCGGCTCCGCTCGCCCTCCCGGGCCGTGTCGCCGGACTAGGCAGGCCTCGAGCATGTCGCCTTCCAGCCTGGACGAGTTGATCGAGTCCTTGCGCTGCCTGCCGGGCGTCGGTCCGAAGTCGGCCCAGCGCATGGCCTATCATCTGCTGCAACGCGATCAGCGCGGGGCGGGGCGGCTCGCCCACGCGCTGGACGACGCCCTGCGGCGGCTCAGGCACTGCGAACGCTGCAACACCTTCACCGAGTCCGAGGTCTGCCAGCGCTGCGCGAATCCGCAACGCGATGCCCGTATGCTGTGCGTGGTCGAGATGCCCGCGGATCTCGCGATGATCGAGCAGACACAGGCGTACAAGGGGCTCTACTACGTGCTGATGGGCCGCTTGTCGCCGCTCGACGGGGTCGGGCCGCGGGAGTTGCGGATCGATAAACTGCTCGCCCGCGCGGCAGACGGCGTGGTCGAGGAGGTGGTGCTCGCGACCAATTTCACGAATGAAGGCGAAGCGACGGCGCACATGATCTCGGAATTGCTGTCGGCGCGCGGCCTTCGCGTGAGCCGCCTTTCGCGCGGCGTGCCGGTCGGGGGCGAACTGGAGCATGTCGACTCGGGCACCATTGCCCAGGCCCTGCTGGAGCGGCGCACACTCTGAGGTTGCGCGCGGCGCCGGGTATATGCGGCGTGCGCTTCGGGCTTCGCCTGCGTCCTGTTGGACTTGCATGCGATCGATGCGACAGGTCGAATCATGAGGCCGAGGTCGACGCTTGCTTGTTGCAATGCAGCAACATCAAGGCCTCCAGAACTTCGCGAGCCGCACATAAAGCGTTGATCGGTCGGCGCGTTCGTCACAGGTGCTTTTTCTGCTGCGGCGTTTCGCCTATAATGACGCGGTTTTTGAACCGGAATTTGCACTCCTTTCAGGAAGAGGTCATGAGCGTGGATCAAAAGATGGACAGTAGTCGTCGTACATTGCTGGTCGCGACTTCGGCGGCGGGCGGTGTCGCGGCGGTGGCCACGGCAGTGCCGTTTGTCGCCAGTTTGACGCCTTCGGATCGGGCCAGAGCGGCCGGCGCGCCGGTCGAGGCGAACATCGCCCAGCTTGCTCCCGGCGAGATGATGACCGTGGAATGGCGCGGCAAGCCGGTCTGGATATTGCGGCGCACGCCCGAAATGCTCGAATCCCTGGAGAAGACCGACCCACTGGTCGCCGACCCGGAGTCGAGGCAACCACAGCAGCCGGACTATGCCCAGAACCAGCACCGCTCGATCAAGCCCGAGTTTCTGGTCGCGGTCGGCATCTGTACCCACCTCGGGTGTTCGCCGTCCGAACGCTTCCGCACCGGCGCAGCCAGTGGTGTCAGCGACGATTGGCCCGGTGGTTTCTTCTGCCCGTGTCACGGCTCCTTCTTCGATCTGGCGGGTCGCGTGTATCGCAGCATGCCGGCGCCGACCAACCTCGAAGTTCCTCCTCACAAGTACCTCACGGACGCCACGCTGGTCGTGGGTGAAGACGATAGGGCCTAAGCGATGACGACCAAATCTCAGTCTATGTTGAACTGGATCGACGCGCGCTTTCCGCTGACGTCGAGCTACAAGGCGCACCTGTCCGAGTACTACGCGCCGAGAAACTTCAATTTCTGGTACTTCTTCGGTTCGCTGGCACTGCTGGTGCTGGTCATTCAGATCGTGACCGGCATCTTCCTCGTCATGCATTACAAGCCGGATGCCAGTCTCAATGTGTCCGGCATTCCGGTCGCGTTCGCGAGCGTCGAATACATCATGCGCGAGGTGCCGGGCGGATGGCTGATCCGCTATCTGCATTCCACAGGTGCGTCGGCCTTCTTCATCGTAGTGTATCTGCACATGTTCCGCGCACTGCTTTACGGTTCGTATCGCAAACCGCGCGAACTGCTGTGGATCTTCGGCGTGCTGATCTTCCTGGTGCTGATGGCCGAGGCCTTCATGGGCTATCTGCTGCCATGGGGGCAGATGTCGTTCTGGGGGGCGCAGGTCATCATCAACCTGTTTTCCGCGATTCCGGTCATCGGCCCGGACCTCTCCACCGTGATTCGCGGCGATTTCGTGATCGGTGACGCGACGCTGAACCGCTTCTTCGCGCTGCACGTGATCGCGGTGCCGCTGGTGCTGCTCGGTCTGGTGGTCGCCCACCTGATCGCGCTGCACGAAGTCGGGTCGAACAACCCGGACGGTGTCGAAATCAAGAAGAAGAAGGACGCGAACGGCATTCCGCTCGATGGCATTCCGTTCCATCCGTACTACACGGTCAAGGACATCGTCGGGGTCGGCGTGTTCCTGTTCTTCTTTTCGTGGGTGGTGTTCTTCATGCCCGAGGGGGGCGGTTACTTCCTCGAGTACAACAACTTCATCCCGGCCAATCCGATGGTGACGCCGCCGCACATCGCGCCGGTCTGGTACTTCACGCCGTTCTACTCGATCCTGCGCGCAGTCACCTTCCCGTTGTTCGGTATCGATGCGAAGTTCTGGGGCGTGGTGGCGATGGGTGCGGCGGTCGTGATCCTGTTCTTCCTGCCGTGGCTGGATCGCAGCCCGGTGAAGTCCATTCGCTACCGTGGGCCGATCTACAAGATCGCGCTCACCGTCTTCATCGTGTCCTTCTTCATTCTCGGCTATCTGGGCGTGCTCGCACCGACGCCGGCGCGCACCCTGCTGGCGCAGATCTGCTCGGTGCTGTACTTCGCATTCTTCCTGCTGATGCCCTGGTACAGCAAGATCGACAAGTGCAAACCCGAACCGGAAAGGGTGACCTCCAAATGAGTATGCGTATGATCAAGACCTTCAAGCGGTTCGCAGCGGCGCTGCTGTTCGCACCGGCATTGGCGTTCGGAGCCGCTGCCTCGCTCAACCTGGACCGTGCGCCGGTCAGTACCGATCCGGCCGCGCTGCAGCATGGCGCCAAACTGTTCGTCAATTACTGCCTTAACTGCCACAGCGCGAGCTTCGTGCGTTACAAGCAGTTCAATGAGTTCGGCCTCACCGATGACGAGATCCGGAACAATCTGATGTTCACCGGCGAGCGCATCGGCGACCTGATGAAGATCGCGATGAGGCCGGGCGATTCCGCAGGGTGGTTCGGCGCGGCACCGCCCGACCTGACCCTGGTCGCGCGGCAGCGCAACTCGGGCGACGGCAGCGGCGCGGACTGGCTTTACACTTACCTGCGGCAGTTCTACCGTGATCCGGCGCGGCCGACCGGCTGGAACAACCTGGTCTTCCCGAACGTCGGGATGCCGCACGTTTTCTGGCAGCTCCAGGGCGACCAGGTCGCGAACTTCACGGAGAACGGCGACGGCACCACCAGTGTAGCGCTCGAGCTGGTCAAACCGGGCGCTATGTCGGCCCAGGAGTACGACGAGGCGGTCGCCGACCTTGTGTCCTTCCTGGTGTGGATGGGTGAGCCGGGTGCGGAAAAGCGCAAGTTCATCGGATATTTCGTATTGATCTTCCTCGTCGGGTTCTCCATTCTGGGCTACGCACTGAAGAAGAATTACTGGAAAGACATCCATTAAGCGCAGAGCGGTGCGTCGGCCCCGAGCCGATGTGCCTGCCGCGCCCTACGCACCACGCGATTCTCGTGTGGTGCGCTTTTGCTTTAGGAATCCGGAGTTAGCAGACCATGATGACCCTTTATTCCGGGACGACCGATCCTTTCAGTCACCGTTGCCGGATCGTTCTTTATGAGAAGGGAATGGACTTCGAGGTGATCGACGTCGATCTCTACAACAAGCCCGAAGACATTGCAGTGATCAATCCGTACAACCGGGTGCCGGTCCTGGTGGATCGTGATCTGGTGCTGTACGAGTCGAACATCATCAACGAGTACATAGACGAGCGCTTTCCGCATCCGCAGTTGATGCCGCCGGATCCGATCATGCGCGCCCGTGCGCGGCAGCTGCTGCATACGTTCGAGCAGGAATTGTTCGCCCATATCGACGCGTTGGAGAAGGGCGGCAAGACGGCGGACAAGAATCGCGCCCACGTGCGGGATCAGCTCGTGCAATTCGCCCCGGTCTTCACGCGGCAGAAGTTCATGCTGGGTGACGAGTTCTCGATGCTGGATGTCGCGATCGCTCCGTTGCTGTGGCGGCTCGAGCATTACGGCATCGAATTGCCCAAGACGGCGACCGCGATCATGAAATACGGTGAGCGCATCTTCAGTCGTCAGGGTTTCATCGACGCACTGACGCCGTCGGAGAAGGTGATGCGTCGCTGAACCGAAATCACTCATCCGTGAAGCGGGCGGGCGACTGTCTGTCCAGCGGAGGGATTCAAGGCCGAGTTGACCACCGATGACCACAGTTTCGACCAAACCCTACCTGGTCCGCGCCATCTATGAATGGTGTGTGGATCAGGGTTTTACCCCGCATCTGGCGGTGATCGTCGACGAGCGCGTCTTGGTTCCGCCCGGTTACGCGCGTGAGGGCCAGATCGTGCTCAATTTGGGGCCCGATGCGACGAACAACCTGCTTATGGGAAACGACACGATCACCTTTCAGGCGCGCTTCGGAGGCGTGTCTCATTCGCTGCTGGTGCCGATGAGCAACGTGCTCGCGGTCTATGCCCGCGAGAATGGCCAGGGCATGGCCTTCGAGGCCGATCCCGGTTCCCCGCGAAGGAAGGCGGACGGGCACGAGGACTCACCGGACATCGAACCACAGCATGCCACCGACGATGTGTCCGACGCAGACCGATCCGATGGTGGCGACGAACCACCGGCTCCGCCACGCGGCAGTCACCTGAAGATCGTCAAATGAGTGTAAGCGTGGATCCGACCCGAGTGTCGACGTCGGCCGTCAGGGCGGCGATGCGCGCCGGACAGGATCGCACTGAACTGGAGTGAGTTCGATGTCATCACTGGAATGGAACGATTCGCTGGAACTGGGTCTGGAGCCGATGGATGCGACACATCGTGAATTCGTCGAGTGCTATCAGGCGCTGGCTGCAGCGGACGCGACGAGCTTTCTCGCAGCCTACGACCGCTTCATCGAGCATACCGTGGCCCATTTCGAGCAGGAGAACCGCTGGATGGAAGCGGTCAACTTTCCGGGCTGCCACCGGGCGGAGCACGATCGCGTCCTCGCGGTGATCCGCGATGTGCGCAAACGGGTCGAGGCCGGCGACATGTTTCTCGGACGTCGGTTGGTCGAGGAGTTGCCCGCCTGGTTCGAGAATCACGCCGTTGGCATGGATGCCGCGCTTGCCCACTACCTGGGTCAGGTGAACTTCGACTTCGCCACCGGCAAGGTCGCGAATCCGGCCGCGGCCTCCGGCGCGGCCTGCGCCTGCTGATCGCCCGCGCGCCTCGAGGGCGGTCGCGAACGGCTGATTCGTTTGGCTGCGTCCGCGATCCGGGATGCATGGTCTTGCGACAACGGGGATAATTGCGTCCATTCGAACATGGCCCGGCGCAGGCGGGCACACAGGAGCCCATTGATGAGACGCGTCACCCTTCCCCAGTATCTGATCGAACAGCAGCGTGCAGCGCGGATCAACCCGGATCTGCGTCTGCTCATCGAAGTCGTCGCGCGCGCGGTCAAGGCGATCAGCGTGAATGTATCCAAGGGTGCCCTGGCGGATCTGCTGGGCGAGGCGGGCACCGACAACATCCAGGGCGAAGCGCAGAAGAAGCTCGATGTGATCGCGAACGAGATCCTGCTGCAAGCCAACGAGTGGGGTGGCCACCTCGCGGCGATGGCCTCGGAGGAGATCGAGGAGGTGCATCAGATTCCGTTCGACTATCCCAAGGGCGGTTATCTGTTGCTGTTCGATCCGCTCGACGGATCGTCGAACATCGATGTGAACATCTCGATCGGCACCATCTTTTCGGTGTTGAAGAATCCGGCCAGCGATTCGGATCCGACCGAAGCTTCCTTCCTGCAGCCCGGACGCGACCAGGTCGCAGCGGGCTATGCGCTGTATGGCCCCTCCACGATGCTGGTGCTGACGCTGGGCCACGGCGTGCATGGCTTTACGCTGGACCGCGAGATGGGCAGCTTCGTCTATACGCACCCGTTCATGACCGTGCCGGTGGAGACCCAGGAATACGCAATCAACGGTTCCAACATGCGCCACTGGGAAGCGCCGGTGCAGCGCTATGTCAGTGAGCTGCAGGCAGGGACCGCCGGGCCGCGCGGCAAGGACTTCAATACCCGCTGGGTGGCGTCGATGGTCGCGGACGTGCATCGGATCCTCGCGCGCGGCGGCATCTTCATGTACCCGCTGGACGCCAAGTGCGCGAACGTGGGCGGCAAACTGCGCCTGATGTATGAAGCCAACCCGATGGCGATGATCGTCGAACAGGCCGGTGGCGCGGCGACCACCGGACGCCAGCGCATTCTGGACCTGATGCCGACCCGGCTGCATCAACGCGTGCCGGTCATCCTGGGCTCGTCCGCCGAAGTCGAGCGGGTCACCGCCTATCATTTCGAGAGCTGACGCGGGGATCGATCGTCACGCGGCCGGCGGCCGTCCCGGAGGAAGAACGGGCCGCGCCCTTCCCCGGAGGTTTCCGGCATGCTGCGGGATTCGTCGGCGGCTGCAGCGGTGCGCCTGTTTCATGCTGCAGCCGCCGACCGCGGGACGCGCCAGGCTGATGGCCGGTTTTCGGCGACGATCGGCCCCCGCGTCGCCCCGTTTCAGCCTCCACTGAAAAAAATCCTTTCGTTCTGCCCTTGAAAACGGACAGGGTCGTCCCTATTATTAGCACTCGTTGGCAGTGAGTGCTAACAGTCGTGTCCTCAGGAAGCTGTCGGACTTGAGGCCGGCTCTTAGTAGAAACAATCGATGCGGGCGATGGCCCGCGAATACTGAGTTCGAAACAAAGGAGTGAAGTCGATGAATATTCGTCCCTTGCATGATCGTGTGATCGTCAAGCGTCTCGAAGCCGAACGCAAGACCGCCAGCGGTATCGTGATTCCCGACTCGGCGGGCGAGAAGCCGGACCAGGGTGAAGTGGTCGCCGTCGGCAATGGCAAGATCCTCGACGACGGCAAGGTCCGTCCGATGGCCGTCAAGGCCGGTGACAAGGTGCTGTTCGGCAAGTATGCCGGTCAGTCCGTGAAGGTCGAGGGCGAGGAACTGCTCGTCATGCGCGAAGAAGACATCATGGGTGTCGTCGAAGGCTGAGCGCCTCTTTCTTCATAGATCAACGAATTCAAGGAGTAGGCAAGAATGGCAGCTAAAGAAGTCAAGTTTGGTGATTCCGCCCGTGACCGCATGGTCGCGGGTGTCAATGTCCTGGCCAATGCGGTCAAGGTCACGCTCGGTCCCAAGGGTCGCAACGTCGTGCTCGAGCGCTCCTTCGGAGCCCCGACCGTGACCAAGGACGGCGTGTCCGTCGCCAAGGAAATCGAACTGAAGGACAAGTTCGAGAACATGGGCGCTCAAATGCTCAAGGAAGTCGCGTCCAAGACCTCCGATATCGCCGGTGACGGCACGACCACCGCGACCGTGCTGGCCCAGTCCATCGTGCGCGAAGGCATGAAGTTCGTGGCCGCCGGCATGAACCCGATGGACCTCAAGCGCGGCATCGACAAGGCGGTCATTGCCGTAACCGAAGAGTTGAGGAAGCTGTCGAAGCCGTGCTCGACCAGCAAGGAAATCGCGCAGGTCGGCTCCATCTCCGCGAACTCCGACAGCAACATCGGTCAGATCATCGCCGACGCGATGGAGAAGGTCGGCAAGGAAGGCGTGATCACCGTCGAGGATGGCAAGTCGCTGCAGAACGAACTCGACGTGGTCGAGGGCATGCAGTTCGACCGTGGCTACCTCAGCCCGTACTTCATCAACAACCCGGACAAGCAGGTCGCGATCCTCGAGAACCCGTACGTGCTGCTGTTCGACAAGAAGATCTCCAACATCCGTGATCTGCTACCGGTGCTCGAACAGGTCGCCAAGTCCAGCCGTCCGCTGCTGATCGTCGCCGAAGACGTCGAGGGTGAAGCGCTGGCGACGCTGGTGGTGAATAACATCCGTGGCATCCTGAAGACCTGCGCAGTCAAGGCCCCGGGTTTCGGCGATCGTCGCAAGGCGATGCTGGAAGACATCGCGGTGCTGACCGGTGGTCAGGTCATCGCCGAGGAAGTCGGTCTGACTCTGGAGAAGGCCGGTCTTGAAGAGCTCGGCCAGGCAGCCCGCATCGAGATCGGCAAGGAAAACACCATCATCATCGATGGCGCCGGTGACGAGAGTCGTATCGAGGCGCGCGTGAAGCAGATCCGTGCTCAGATCGAAGAGGCGACCTCCGACTACGATCGCGAGAAGCTGCAGGAGCGCGTGGCCAAGCTGGCCGGTGGTGTCGCTGTGATCAAGGTCGGTGCCGCGACCGAAGTCGAGATGAAGGAGAAGAAGGCCCGCGTCGAAGATGCGCTGCACGCGACCCGTGCCGCGGTCGAAGAGGGCATCGTCCCGGGGGGCGGCGTCGCACTGCTGCGCGCGCGTGCCAACTTGGGCCAAGTCAAGGGCGACAACCATGACCAGGACGCAGGTATCACCATCGTGCTGCGTGCGCTGGAGCAGCCGCTGCGCGAGATCGTCGCCAACGCCGGTGACGAGCCGTCAGTGGTCGCGAACAGGGTCGGTGAGGGTTCCGGCAACTTCGGCTACAACGCCGCGACCGGAGAGTACGGTGACATGGTCGAGATGGGCGTGCTGGATCCGACCAAGGTGACCAGGACCGCGCTGCAACATGCCGCTTCGGTCGCCGCGCTGATGCTGACCACCGACTGCATGATCGGTGAGTTGCCGGAGGACAAGCCCGCTGGCGGCATGCCGGACATGAGCGGCATGGGCGGAATGGGTGGCATGGGCATGGGCATGTGATGCCGGCCTGACGTTTCCGGACCGCAAGGTCCGCGTATCGGCCCCGCTTCGGCGGGGTCGATTGCGTTTACGCAAGCGTGTAGATCCGGGGCGGGGCGGGCGCGATCGGTGAGGGCAATAGCACGGGTCGCGTCAGCGGACGAGCGAACTGTCACACGCAACGTCGAAGCGTGTGATAATGCGTCCCTGTATCGACAAAAGGCGACAGGAAACCTCCACGACTGGGTGGGGATTCCCCGGAGCGCGTGCCCACAAGGCATAGCGTTTCCGATCGACCGAGCAGAAGGAGAACAGCGGGAGTAATTTATTCCTGCCTGCTTACAGTCAACTTACACCCCAAGACTCATGCGCATTCTGCTTGCTGAAGATGACCCGGTCATTGCAGATGGGCTGGGCAGGGCGCTCAGGCGCGCCGGGTATGCGGTCGATCATGTCGCTTCGGGCGCCGACGCGGATGCCGCCCTCGCGTCACAGCCCTATGATCTGCTGATTCTCGATCTGGGTCTGCCCAGGCTGCCGGGCATCGAGGTGCTGAAGAGACTGCGCTGTCGTAAATCGGCCATGCCGGTGTTGATTCTGACCGCCCAGGACGGTGTGGAGGAGCGGGTTCGCGGACTCGACGCCGGCGCCGACGACTACCTGACCAAGCCGTTTGCGCTGCCAGAACTCGAGGCGCGTGTTCGCGCACTGACGCGCCGCGGCACCGGCCAGCCGCGCTGCATCGAGGTCGGCCGTCTGAGCTACGACCAGGCGGACCGGGTGGCGCGCATCAATGGTGACATGCTCGAACTGTCCGCGCGCGAGATCGGTCTGCTGGAAGTCTTCGTGCTGCGGGTCGGACGTCTGGTGAGCAAGGATCAGCTGGTCGACCACCTGTGTGGCTGGGGCGACGAGGTGTCGAGCAATGCGATCGAAGTCTATGTACACCGCCTTCGCAAGAAGCTCGAAGACAGCGGGGTCAGAATCGTGACCGTGCGCGGTCTCGGCTACTGCCTGGAAAGCCCGGATGTTGCGCAGGCGTCGAAAGCCTGACCGGGGGGGGGGCGCCAAGGGTCCCTCCCAGCCGAACTCGCTGTTTGGCGAGATCCTGGACTGGATGCTGGCGCCGCTGTTGTTCCTGTGGCCGATCTCCATCATCATCACGCACAACGTTGCGGACCAGATCGCGAACGAGCCTTATGATCTGGCGCTCGCCGACAACGTGCGCGCGCTCGGGCGCCTGGTGGCGCTCTACGACGGCGTCGTGGCGGTCGACTTTCCGGCCCCGCCGCGGGCCCTGTTCCGGTCGGACCAGGACGATGTCGTCTACTACCAGGTCGCGCTGTCGGACGATGTCGTGGTCACCGGAGACAAGGAGATCGCATGGGTGGCGCCGCCGCGCAACCTGATCCCGGAGCAGATCATGCTGCGCGACGATTTCGTGCAGGGCGAGCAGGTCCGCGTGGCCTACCAGTTCCTGCAGGCCTCGTCGGGAAGTGACGTGGAACTGGTGCTGGTGCAGGTCGCCGAAACCCGCAACAAGCGCAGCAATCTGGCTTCGCGGGTGGTGACCGGCGTGTTGCTGCCGCAGTTCGCGATCATCCCGCTTGCGGTGGTGCTGGTGTGGGTCGGTCTGACCCGCGGTATCGCGCCGCTGAATCGGCTGCAGAGCCGGATCCGGCGGCGACGCCCGACCGACCTGTCGCCGATCACGCCGGCCAGCGTCCCTGAGGAGGTTAGACCGCTGATCGTGTCCTTCAACGACATGATGGCTCGTCTGGAGGAGAACCTGCAGTCGCAGCAGCGATTCATCGCGGACGCGGCGCACCAGATGCGCACGCCGCTGACCGGCCTGAAGATGCAGACTGAACTGGCGCTGCAGGAGGCCGATCCGGAGCAACTGCGTCAGTCGCTGAAGCAGATTGCCGAGAGCACCGATCGGGCTTCGC
This sequence comes from Denitraticella aggregata, assembly GCF_048158365.1. Taxonomy (NCBI): domain Bacteria; kingdom Pseudomonadati; phylum Pseudomonadota; class Betaproteobacteria; order Rhodocyclales; family Zoogloeaceae; genus Denitraticella; species Denitraticella aggregata. The sequence continues at coordinate 530,744 of NZ_JBLLNL010000001.1, forward strand.
ATCTGATCAACCAACTACTGTCGCTGGCGCGCGCAGAGGCGACCACGGAGAAGATCTATGCGGTCGAGCAGGTCGATCTGGAAGCGGTCATTCGCGAGGTTGCGCAGGAGCTCTTCCCTAGTGCGCTCGCGAAGGACATCGATTTCGGCGTCGAGTACAGCGGCCAGCTGCTGCTGATCGACGGCAACACCGTGCTGCTGCGCGAGATGATCAAGAACCTGATCGACAACGCGATCAAATACACGCCCCGCGGCGGCAGCGTGACTGCGCGTGCGCGTGTCGCGGGCGCGGTGATCTTCGAGGTCGAGGATAGCGGCGTGGGCATTCCGGAAAGCGATCGCGACCTGGTGTTCGAGCGCTTCTACCGCGTGCTCGGCAGTGGCGAGAGTGGATCCGGGCTGGGTCTGCCGATCGTCCGGGAGATCGCGGATCTGCACAGCGCGACGGTCAGCCTGAACGCAAATGCGTCGGGTCAGGGCACACTCGCGCAGGTGGTGTTCCCGAGGGGGCAGATCGCGATGCCCCTGCCGCCGCCGCGTCTGAGCGACACGTCATCGACGCAGCCTCAGCGCACCGGGCCCGCCGAGGCCGTCTACGGGACAGATCGATTCGGTGTCTGATTGATTTGACGGCGGTCGTCGATCCGCTATAATGCCGCTTCTTTGGCCAGGTAGCTCAGTCGGTAGAGCAGCGGACTGAAAATCCGCGTGTCGGCAGTTCGATTCTGCCCCTGGCCACCAGTTCTGCGAAACGGGTCGGCCACCGCCGGCCCGTTTTTGCTCGCGCGTGTCAATCCCGCGGTTCAAACTCCTTGATTTTGCTTAGTCTTTTCTGGTTCGGTCGGGTGATATAATCCCGCGATGCCGCCCGGAATCCTCGCTTCATGCAACTCTACGCCCTCGGCCTGAATCATCATACGGCGCCGCTCACGATCCGCGAGCGGTTGGCGTTCCAGCCCGAGCGGCTGGACGACGCGCTGCATGATCTGACGCGCGGCCGCAGTGTGCGCGAGGCGGCGATTCTGTCCACCTGCAACCGCACCGAACTGTATTTTGCCGGCGAGCAACCCCAGGACGCGGCCGACTGGCTGGCCCGGTTCCAGGGCCTGCCGCTGAGTGAAGTGTCGCCCTATCTGTATGCCTATCCGCAGCGCGATGCGGTGCGCCACGTGTTCCGGGTCGCGAGCGGGCTGGATTCGATGGTGCTGGGCGAGCCCCAGATCCTCGGGCAGGTCAAGGAGGCGGTGCGACACGCGGAAGAAGCCGGCACGATGGGCGTGCTGCTGCACAAGCTTTTCCAGAACACCTTCGCGGTGGCCAAGGAGGTGCGCTCGACCACCGCCATCGGCGCCAACATCGTGTCGATGGCGGCTGCCGCGGTGCATCTGTCCGAGCGCATCTTCGAGCGCATCTCGGATCAGCGCGTGCTGCTGATCGGCGCCGGCGAGATGATCGAACTGTGCGCGGCGCATTTCGCCGGGGCCAAGCCGAGGGAAATGGCGGTGGCGAACCGGACCGAGGCGCGCGCGCAGCTGGTGGCTGGTCGTTTCGATGCGGAGGTGATGCGGCTCGACGTGATCGGCGAGATGCTGCCCAGGTTCGACATCGTGGTGTCCTGTACTGCGGCGCCGCTGCCCATCGTCGGCCTTGGCATGGTCGAGCGCGCGATCAAGGTGCGCCGGCACCGGCCGATCTTCATGGTCGACCTGGCCGTGCCGCGCGACATCGAACCCGAGGTCGGCGAGCTGGACGACGTGTTCCTGTACACCGTGGACGATCTCGCGCAGGTCGTCGATGCCGGCATCGAATCGCGGCAGCAGGCGGTGGTCGAGGCGGAGCAGATCATCGACAGCCGCGTCGACGGTTTCCTGCACTGGGTGCAGGCGCGCGACGCGGTGCCGACCATCCGCGCGCTGCGTCAGCATGCCGAGACGGTGCGCGCGGCCGAGCTGGAGCGCGCCTGTCGCCTGCTCGCCCGGGGGGAGGATCCGCGCGAGGTGCTCGAGGCGCTCAGTCAGGGGCTGACCAACAAGCTGCTGCACGGTCCGACCCGTTTTCTGAACCAGTCCGAGGGTGAGCAGCAGGTCCATGCGAGCCAGCTGGTCAAGAAACTCTTCAAACTCGATCCGCGCGACTAGCGGCATCCGGCCGGCCTGATCGCCAGCGTCGGCTCACACACCTCCGGTCTTCATGAAACAAAGCATCCGCGACAAACTCGAGCAATTGTCCCAGCGCCTGGAAGAACTCGATCGCGCCTTCGCGTCCGAGGAGACCGCGCGCGACATGGACGTGTATCGTGCGCTCGGACGCGAGCGGGCCGACATCGAACCCGCGGTGCGGCTGTTTCAGGACTTCCGGCAGACGGAAGCCGACCGGGATGCGGCCCGTCACATGCTGGCCGATCCGGAGATGCGCGAACTCGCACAGAGCGAGATCGCCGATACGGAGGCACGCCTCGAGGCGCTCGAGGGCGAACTGCAGCGCGCGCTCCTGCCGCGTGACCCGGACGACGACCGCAACCTGTTCCTCGAGATCCGGGCCGGTACCGGCGGTGACGAGGCGGCCCTGTTCGCGGGCGACCTGCTGCGCATGTACACCCGCTTCGCCGAGCGCCAGCGCTGGCGCGTCGAGATCGTGTCGGCCAGCGAATCCGCGCTGGGCGGATACAAGGAGGTGATCGTACGCGTGGTCGGTGCCGGTGCCTACGCGAAGCTCAAGTTCGAGTCCGGCGGTCATCGCGTGCAGCGCATCCCTGTCACCGAAACCCAGGGGCGCATCCACACGTCGGCGTGCACCGTCGCGGTGATGCCGGAAGCGGACGAACTGGTCGAGATCGCGATCAATCCGGCCGATCTGCGCATCGACACCTACCGGGCCAGCGGCGCGGGCGGACAGCACATCAACAAGACCGATTCGGCGGTGCGGATCACGCACATCCCGACCGGCATCGTCGTCGAATGCCAGGACGATCGTTCCCAGCATCGCAACCGGGCGCAGGCGATGTCGGTGCTCGCCGCGCGCATCCACGACATCCAGCTGCGCGAGCAGCAGACGAGCGAGGCGGCCACGCGCAGGAGCCTGGTCGGCAGCGGCGACCGCTCCGAGCGCATCCGGACCTACAATTTTCCGCAGGGGCGGGTCACCGACCATCGGATCAACCTGACGCTGTACAAGCTGGATGCGGTCATGGAGGGCGATCTGGACGAACTTGTCGCCGCGCTCACGCTCGAGCATCAGGCCGGTCTGCTGGCCGAGCTGGCCGGAGAGTGACATGACGATCGCGCTCGCCCCCGACATCGCCGGTGCGCTGGCATGGGCCCGGACCCGCATCGACGCGGTGGACGCTCGGGTGCTGCTGCGCCATGTGCTGCGCTGCCCGCCCGCCCGCCTGGCCGCTTATCCGGAATCCGTGCTGGATGCCGCCGAATGGTCGCACTTCCAGCATCTGGTGGAACGCCGCCAGATCGGCGAGCCGGTCGCGTACCTGGTGGGTGAGCGCGAATTCTACGGCTACAGCTTCATCGTCACGCCCGCGGTGCTGATTCCGCGGCCGGAGTCCGAACTGCTGGTCGAACTCGCGCTGGCCCATTTCGCCGGGCAGCCGGCGGTGCGCGCGCTGGACATGGGCACCGGCAGCGGGGCGCTCGCGATCTCGCTGGCGCGCGAGCTCGACGCGCCCGACGTCACCGCGGTCGATCGCTCGCGCGATGTGTTGCTGGTCGCGATGGCCAACGCGGCCCGGCTGAAGGCGAGCGTGTCCTTCGTGCTCAGCGACTGGTTCTCGGCCCTTGCGGGCGACCGTTTCCAGCTGATCGTCGCCAATCCGCCCTATGTCGCGGCCGGCGATCCGCACCTGGACGATGGCGACGTGCGCTTCGAGCCGCACACCGCACTCGCGTCCGGGCCCGAGGGGCTGGACGACCTCGCGACCATCGCGAGTGAGGCGCCGCATCATCTGGAGGCCGGCGGATGGCTGTTCATGGAGCACGGCTACAACCAGGCCTCGCGCGTGCGCGGCCTGCTCACCGATGCCGGTTTCTCGTCGATCGCGTCGCACCGGGACCTCGCGGGCATCGAGCGCGTCACCGGCGGGCAGTGGCTCGGGCGCGCTTGACGAAGACCCGGTCCGGCTCTAGAATTACCCGACTATTTAACTCAACTTTTTTCGAGCGCAAAACATGGACGTCCATGAATTCATCCGCGAACAGGTCACCACTCATCCGGTCGTGCTTTTCATGAAGGGCACGCCGCAGTTTCCGCAGTGCGGCTTCTCCGCCACCGTGGTCCAGCTGCTGAAGCAGTCGGGCGTCAAGCAGGTCGCGGCGCTGAACGTGCTCGAGAGCGACGAGCTGCGCCAGGGCGTCAAGGAATACGCCAACTGGCCGACCGTCCCGCAGCTCTACATCAACGGCGAATTCGTCGGCGGCTGCGACATCGTCAAGGAAATGTTCGAGGCGGGCGACCTGCAGCAGATGCTCGCCGATGCGGGCGCCACCGACCAGGCTGCCTGAACGCCCAGCACCCACACCCGAGTCGCCGGCTTCCCGTCGCCGGCAGGGCGCCGCCATCAGCGGTGATCGGGACGCGAGGTCAGTTTCGGCACGGTTTCTCCCTCCCCTTCAAGGGGAGGGTTGGGGTGGGGATGGGTTACGACGGCGGCCGTACAACCCGTCCCCCTCGACGCCCGGTTCAGCCCCCGCTGCGATCGCCGAGCACGACCCCGGCGATCGCATGCAGCTTCAGAAAGCAGCCCGCGACGATCAGCGCGATCCCGCCCAGAAAGATGGTCGCCGCCGGGATACCGACCAGGTAGTACTGACCGGCGACTCTGAGCCCGAACATGACCAGGCAGGCCAGCATGCCGAGCCCGCCGATCACGGTGCCGAGCTGGTTGATCGATTTAGCGTTCATATCCACTCCGATGATGGAAAATGACAAAGTCCTTGCGTCAGCGTGCCGATTCGACTCCTGATGTCGCCGAAGTCGCCGAAGTCGCCGCGCATCGCATGGCGCCTGATTCAGTCCCGGGGGCGAACCGCTCAGGTTTTCAGTCACTCCCCAATGTGTGAGGTTCCGCACGGATGGGCAGCTTCGACATTGTTATACTAATATCGTAAGAAGTGGGGAAGGGCTGGCGCGGCTGTCGGGATTTTTTACAGTGCCGTCGAGAAAATCGGTGTGGTTCGCGCCGCGCGTTTCGTAAGCGATTGAAATTTATACGTTTGAGTAATGTGCGGTTGCGTGGTGTGAAACTTGCTTGTGTTCAGGCAACGAAGAATCATCGGAATCCTCTTCCGTGAGCGCGCAACCGTTTCTTTACCAGAGGATTGCGGATAAGGAACATTCCAATGTCCAACCCAATATCGGAACGAACCAGACAGCGACGACGGATCCTGCGGGTCGCTGCTGGGGCACCAATAGTGTTGACTTTGCCAAGTGGTGCAGCTTTGGCTGCCGCCAGCGTCGGGTGTGATGTCAAGAGTTTGAATAACTTCAACCCCAACAATGTTGAAGGATTCGCACCTGTGAGCGGCGATAAGTCCTCGTGGATGCGTATCGAACTTCCCAAGCTTTTGATGCGTGAGGGAAACGACGGAGGAGGACCCAGTGCTACTGGCCGGGTGCCGGGTTTCCTTTTCAATGGTACCTATTACAAAGTGGAAAACGATGCGGCCACCGTCTTTGAGCCGAATCAAAGCGGAGGCAACGCTCCTACAGCGACTGACGAGTTTTATTACGCCCTGGTGGATTATCAAGATGGCGTAGGGTTTTTGACGCTAGATAAGAACGACGGCAATGTCAATCCCATCGCAGGGGTCTCGTGCTGGAATTCTTTGACGGGTGCTCAGCTTCAAGACAATGTGATCAACTAATACGCGGATAGTTTGTTCCGATGACTGATCACCCCTCAGCCATGCGGCGTCTCGCGGACGCCGCCGTCGTTTTTGACCCCCGCACCTGGCAGACTCATCTGCTCCCACCCGTGGCTGCAGTCGTAGCCGACCTGATCGACGAGTTGCGCGAGACCGGCCCGGTCACGCGACCCCGGCTCGATTCCGCCATCCGCGTCGATCTGGAACTGGACCCGCAATCCCCCGAGATGAGAGACTTGTTCCGAATGTTCGAGGACATCGGTCTGCTCGGCGAATGAATCCCCCTCTGCGAAGGACTGTCGCGTCGCGCCCGGAGGCCGAACTGTCGGCGATGCTGGGTAGTGATGGCTGCTTCATCGACTACGGTACGTGCGTCGTGAGACTCAGGGCGCGCGGCGTCCCGTTTGTCGGCGTGCTGCGGCGCGTCTATGGTGCCTTCCCGCTGGCCGACTCGGCGGACTTCGCCGATTTCCATGTCGAACTGCTGCCCGGCAAGGGCGTGCGGCGGTGGCTGAGGCCGACCGCGCGTTTCCGTATCGACGGGGTCGAGCCCTTCGAACCGTTTCCGCGCGCGAGCGCGTTGCCGCTGTTCGAATGGGGCGTGAACTGGTGCTTCGGTCAGCGCTTCAACCAGCATGTGCTGCTGCACGCCGGCACGCTCGCGCTCGGCGATCGCGCGGTCGTGATGCCGGCGGTGCCCGGGTCCGGCAAGAGCACCCTGTCGGCCGCGATGATGCTGAGCGGCTTCAGGCTGCTGTCCGACGAGTTCGGCGTGCTCGATCCGGAGACAGGCGAGTTGCTGCCGATGCTGAAGCCGGTCGCGCTGAAGAACCGCTCGATCGACGTGATCCGCGCTTTCTCCGAACAGGCGATCCTGGGGCCGGTGTTTCCCGAGACGCGCAAGGGCGATGTCGCGCATCTGGCGCCGGACGACGCGAGCGCGGCGGCGGTGCACAGCCCGGCGCGACCCGCGCTGGTGATCTTTCCGAAGTATGTCGACGGCGCATCGCTGGAGCTGACGCCGCAGCCCAAGGAGCAGGCCTTCGCGCGGCTGGCCTTCAACAGCTTCAACTATGCGTTGCTCGGCCCGGTGTCCTTTCATGCGGTGGCGGATCTGGCCGACGCGTGTCCGGCCTATGCGCTTCGCTACAGCCGGCTGGACGAAGCGATCGCGTGCATCTGCGATCTGCTCGGCGACGGGGGCGGGGCATGAGGAGGACCGTCGAAGCTTCGGATGAAGCGGCAGTGCATCTGCTGCCCTTGCTGCAGGCCGTCGCGCATGCGCGGAAGATGTCGCTGGCCGACTGGGATTCGACGCTGCGCCTCGCCCGGCAGGCACGAGTGCTCGGGGTGCTGGCGCATCGGCTGCGGAACCACGACGAGGTTTGGGCGGCTTTACCGCAGCCGGTCACAGGGCATCTGCGCGGGTCGATCAATTACGCCGCGCATCGCGCGCAGATGGTCCGCATGGAACTGGCGGCACTGGACGCAGCGCTTCCGCCCGATGTGACCGTGACGATGCTGAAGGGCGCGGCGTACCAGTTGCAGGGCGTGCCGATCGCGCAGGGGCGCAATCCTAACGACGTCGATCTGCTGGTCCGCCGCGAGGACCTCGATCGAACGGAGGCGGCGCTGAGTGCAGCGGGCTGGGTGTCGGAGGTCAAGGACGACTACGACCAGCGCTACTACCGCGAGTGGAGTCATGAACTGCCGCCGATGCGCTATCCGGGTCATGCGCTGGAGGTGGACCTGCACCACACGATCGCGCCGGTGACCAGCCGCACGCGCGCCGACGACGCGCTGTTGTTCGGTGGGCTGGTCGCGTTGCCCGATTCACGCTACCGCGTGCTCGATCCGTGCGATCAGATTATCCACGCGGCGGTGCATCTGTTCCAGGACTCCGAACTCGACGGTCGGCTGCGCGACCTGGTCGACGTCGATGGGCTGATCCGCTTTCATGTGCGCGACGACGCGACCTGGAGACGCCTGCTGGAACGGGCACGTGCGCATCGCGCCGATCGGGTGCTGTGGTATGCGCTGCATTACTGTCGCAAATGGCTGGCGACGCCGGTGCCGGGCGCGATCCTGCAGGCTGCGCCGTCCGCGCCGGCGCAGCACGCTATGGAATGGGTGTTCAGTCGCAGCGGTCTGCCGCATCTGCCGGACCGGCCGCAGGGGCTCGGCCTGCGGACCGCGTTCATGCTCGGACGCATGCGCTATCACCTGCTGCGCATGCCGCCGGGCCTGCTCGTCCGTCACCTGGTGCACAAGGCCTGGACCAGGCGTTTCGCGAGCCGCTCCGACTCGCCCAGGTAGCCACGCCCAAACAGATTCAGGTGGTTGAGCACATGGTAGAGCCGGTACAGCGGTTTGCGCGCCTCGCATTCCGGGTCGGGTGGCGAGCGTCTGCGGTATTCCGCGTAAAAGGCGGTCGGGAAGCCGCCGAAGAGTTCGGTCATCGCCAGATCGGACTCCGGGTCGCCGTGATGCACCGCCGGGTCGAACACCACCGGCGTGCCGGACGCGTCGATTGCGGCGTTGCCGTGCCACAGGTCGCCATGGAGCAGCGCGGGGCGCGGGCGGTAGTCCAGGAACAGCGCGGGCACGCGGTCGAACAGGCGTTCGCCGAGTCGCTGCAGTTCGCCGTCGAAACCCTTGCGGCGGGCCAGCGCGAACTGCGGGCGCAGGCGCTGCTCGACGAAGAAGCGCGACCAGTTGGGCGAAGGCGCATTGGTCTGCGGGGTCAGGCCGATGAAATTGTCGCGGTGCCAGCCGAAGGTCTCGCCGACGTGGCGGTGCAGGTCGGCCAGTGCGGCGGCGAAGCGGGTGCCGTCCTCGGCGCTCGACACCGGGCGCAGTGTCAGGTGTTCCAGCACCAGCCAGGCGTGGTCAGCGTCGCCGCCGCGGCACACCTCGTCCGGCACCCGCAGCGTCGCGGTGCGCCGGATCGCGTCCAGGCCGTCGGCCTCGGCCACGAACATGTCGGCGGCCGATTCCGGCCCGAGCTTTACGAAGTAGTTCTGCCGCCCGTCGCCGACGACCAGTGCGTCATGGATGCAGCCCCCGGACACCGGGCTGGATTCGGTGAGCCGGAACGTGCTACCGGTCGCGTCGCGGATCGCTTGCTCGAGCGCAGGCAGGGCGGAGGCGGGCGCGCTCATACATTGGCGATCCGCGAGTTGGCGAGCGAAAGCCGGGTCGACAGCACCTCTAGAAAGGCCTTGTAGAAATGCATGCGGCAGGTGTCCGACGCGCGCTGCAGCGCGGATGCGGAGATGCGGACCACGCCGAGCGGGGTCGAGGCCTCGACCGATGCGGAACGGATGCCGCCCCCGGCCGAGAACAGCGCCATCTCGCCGAAGCAGTCGCCGACGCTGAGCAGGTTCAGCAGTTTGCCGCGTTTCTTGACCCGGGCCTCACCCTCGGTGACGAAGCAGAAATGATCGCCGGCTTCGCCTTCGCGCAGCACGACCGTGCCTGCCTCGACCCGGTCCCATTTCGAGAATCCGATGATTTCCCAGATCTCGACATCGCTGAATTCGCGGAAGAAGCTCAGTTCGCGCAGGCGCTGGAAGCGTTCGGTCTCCGGAATCGCGATCTGTTCGGCCGCGAAGGCCCGGTTGCGGAAGGCCTGCGCGAGATCGTGCGAGAACTCGCTCCAGTCCTGATAGCGGTGCTCGACGTTCTTCTCCATCGCGCGCTGCACGATCACGTCCAGCGCGATCGGCACGTCCGGGCGCAACTCGCTGACCGTCGGCGGCAGCTCGTTCGCGATCCGGTACAGCAGGCTGTAGCTGGTCTCCCCTTCGAACGGGAGCCGGCCGGTCAGCAGCTGGTACATGACCACGCCGAGCGAGTAGATGTCGGTGCGCTGATCGACCGGCATCTCGCGGATCTGCTGCGGCGACATGTAGGCCGGCGATCCGACGCCGATGACCTGGGTGGTGTCGCTGGCCGAATGAAAGGCCGCGCCGAAGTCGGACAATTTGATGTCCTGCCCGTCCGGGTCGAGCAGCAGTATGTTGGCCGGCTTGATGTCGCGGTGCGTGATACCGTGGTGAAACGCGTAATCGAGCGCCCGAGTGCACTTGAAGATGATCTCGACGATGCGTGCGAACGGCAGCAGCGTGTCCGGCCGGATGAATGCCTCGAGGGTGCCGCCCGGCACGTACTCCATGACCACATAGGCGTCGTCGTCGCCGACCGACGCGTCATAGATCTGCGCGATGTGCGGATGGTGCAGCTTGCCGGCTAGCGAGGCCTCGTTCATCAGCAGATGCCGGTACAGGCGCCCGCGCTCCCTGTCCTTCAGCATGTGCGGATGGATCTGCTTCAACGCGACGTCGCGTTGCGCGAACGTGTCATGGGCGAGATAGACACGGCTGGTCGCGCCCTCGCCGATCAGGCGCTTGATCTCGTACTTGCCGATCATCTGCTGCGCGTCCGCCATGCTGTTCGCCTCGGTCGATTCACTCCTGGAGCATGCTGCGGGCCCGTGCGATCGCGCTACGGACCTGTTCGGGCGCGGTGCCGCCGATGTGCTTGCGGGACGCGAGCGAGCCCTCCACCGTCAACACTTCGAACACGTCCGCCTCGATCAGTTGCGAATGAGCCTGCAACTCGTCCAGGCTGAATTCGGGCAGATCCCGTCCGCCGAGCTCGGCCGCCCTGACTGCGCGCGCGACGACTTCATGCGCATCGCGGAAGGGCAGGCCCTTCTTGACCAGATAGTCGGCCAGATCGGTGGCGGTGGCGAAGCCCTGCGTGAGCGCGGCGCGCATCGCGTCGGCCTTCACGCGGATGCCGGTGATCATGTCCGCATAGATGCGCAGCGTGTCGATGACCGTGTCGGCGGTGTCGAACAGGGGTTCCTTGTCTTCCTGGTTGTCCTTGTTGTAAGCGAGCGGCTGGCCCTTCATCAGCGTCAGCAGCGCGATCAGGCTGCCATTGACCCGGCCGGTCTTGCCGCGCACCAGCTCCGGCACGTCCGGGTTCTTCTTCTGCGGCATGATGCTCGAGCCGGTGCAGAAACGGTCGGCCAGGTCGATGAAGCCGACGCGCGGACTCATCCACAGAATCAGCTCCTCGGACAGGCGCGACAGGTGCATCATCAGCAGCGACGACGCCGCGCAGAATTCGATCGCGAAGTCGCGATCGCTGACCGCGTCCAGCGAATTCGCGCACACCTCGTCGAAGCCGAGTTCGCGCGCGACGAACTCGCGGTCGATCGGGAAGCTGGTGCCGGCCAGCGCGGCGCTGCCCAGCGGCAGGCGGTTCACGCGGCGGCGCACGTCGGCGAAGCGCTCGGCGTCGCGGCGGGACATCTCGTAGTAGGCCATCAGGTGATGACCGAAGGTGACCGGCTGGGCGACCTGCAGGTGCGTGAAGCCGGGCAGCGGCGTGTCGGCATGCTTGTCGGCGAGGTCCACCAGGTTGCGCTGGAAGTCGCGGATCAGCACGAGGATCTGGTCGATCGCGTCGCGCAACCACAGACGGATGTCGGTCGCGACCTGGTCGTTGCGGCTGCGTCCGGTATGCATGCGCTTGCCGGCATCGCCGACCAGCGCGGTCAGGCGCTTCTCGATGTTCAGGTGGACATCCTCGTCGTCCAGGTTCCACGCGAACTCGCCGCGTTCGATCTCCTGCGCGATCTGCGCCATGCCGCGTTCGATGTCGGCCAGGTCCCGGTCGCTGATGATGTGCTGTCGGGCCAGCATCTTCGCATGGGCGAGTGATCCGCGGATGTCCTGGGCCGCCATGCGCCGGTCGAAGAAGACCGAGGCCGTGTAGCGTTTGACCAGGTCGGAAACCGGCTCGGTGAAGCGGCCTGACCAGGCCTTGGCGGTGTTGCTGCGGGTGTCGTCTGTCATGATCTGGGATGATATGCTGGTTCGGCGAGGCATGGGGCCGCGCCCCGAATAGGCTGCCACCGGAGGCCGGGGGCGGTGTCGCCGAGTATAAAGCAAAAGAGGGGTGGCCCCGGATTGGGGCGGGTGGGCCGCAGGGCAATCGCATGATCTGTCGTGGAGGACGTCAGTGCCGGTGACCAGGCGCGATTCGCACCTGGCGGTGCTCCCACAGGCCGTCCCAAGCTTGGAGGTGGGAGCGGCGCGAGCCGCGAAAGCGACGCGTTGAAGCGATTGCGCTGTGGCGGGCCGGACGCTCACGGCAAGCGGTCCGATCGTCCCGTGGGTGCGTGTGTCGGCGGGAGGGTTCGACGCGATCGCGTCGGCGGGCGCAGGTGTGGATTTCGACTGGAAGGGGTGGACGAAATTGGAACGACTCAAGGTCCTGATCGTGGATGACGAGGCGCCGGCCCGCGCCCGGCTGCGGGATCTGCTCGAGGATGTGGGCGAGGTCCAGCCGACCGAGCTGATCGGCATGGTCGCGAACGGGGTGGAGGCATTGCGTCTGCTCGAGAGCTCGCCGGCCGATGTGGTGCTGGCCGACATTCGCATGCCGCTGATGGACGGGGTGGAACTGGCGCGCCATCTGGCGCGTTTCGATCCGCGTCCGGCCGTGGTGTTCACCACCGCCTACGACCAGTACGCGGTCGAGGCCTTCGAACTGGCCGCGGTCGATTACCTGCTCAAGCCGGTGCGCGGCGAACGTCTCGCGGATGCGCTGGGCAAGGTCAGGCGCCAGCGTCCGCCGGCGGACGCGGCGCTCGCCTCGCTCGCCGGTTCGGTCAGGCGCCACTTCAGCGTCAACGAGCGCGGCCGGATCCTGCTGGTGCCGGTCGCCGACGTGCTGTACCTGAAGGCCGAACTCAAATACGTCACCGCCGGCACCGCCGAGCGCGACTTCCTGCTCGACGAATCGCTGGTGCAGCTCGAGCAGGAGTTCCCGGATCGCTTCCTGCGCATACACCGCAACTGCCTGGTCGCACGTGCGGCGATCGTCGGGGTCGAGCGGGTCGGCGAACCGGACGGCGAGGGCCACTGGGACGTGCTGCTGAAGGGCACGTCCGAGCGGCTGCCGGTCAGCCGGCGGCAGTGGGCCGCGGTCAAGCAGACCCTGCAGCTGTAGGCGTCGCGCGCTTGCGTGCGTCAGCCGCAGTTCGCACAGGCCGGTGATGGCCGGCAGCGCATCGACCGTGTCATGCCATTGGCTGCGGATGCGGGCGAAGCTGTCCGTTGTCGTCCTGGGTGCGGGTCATTGCGTTCTTCATTCGACGTTTGAGCGGATCGTTTGCCGGGCCCGTGCGATCGCGTTTTCGACATACTGGCCATAGAAATCCGGGAGTCTCATGCCCAGTATCGGCGCCCCGATCGGTTCCCCGTCGGGGCCGTACAGGCTGACCGTGGGTGTGAAACGCACGCCCTGGGTCTGCGCGAACCGGCGCTGGGTGGTGGTCCGTCCGTCGAAGTCGATCAAGGGCGTGTCCGAATCGATGTCGATCTGGCGGAAGATCGCGTCGACGCCGTCACCCGACCGTCGTGACATCGGGACCAGATGCGTGCGCGCCTGGTCGCACCAGCCGCAGCCGCGCTGGCTGTACAGCACGACCATCGGATGACCGTGCCGTGCGATCCGGGTGGCCTCGTCGCGCAGATCCGTGGGCTGAATCAGCGCGGGCAGTCCTTGACCCAGCGCAGGAGACGCGATCGCCGCCCATGCTAGAATCACGGCCATTCCCGTCGGGCCGGCCCGTCGCAAGAACGCCGCGATGCGCTGCAGACCGGAAGATACGGTTGCCAGACACTCCATCTTCGAATCACTCCTGAACGAGTCCGTCTAACGTGAGCCCATCCCATCCCGTCAGCCCGCCCGGGCGCATCGTCATCGCAACCCGTGAAAGCCGCCTGGCCCTGTGGCAGGCAGAGCATGTCAAGGCCAGGCTGGAGGCATTGTATCCCGGCTGTCGCGTCGAACTGCTGGGCATGACCACACGCGGGGACCAGATCCTCGATCGGCCGCTGGCCAAGGTGGGAGGGAAGGGTCTGTTCGTCAAGGAACTCGAGACCGCGTTGCTCGATGGCCGGGCCGACATCGCGGTGCACTCGATGAAGGATGTGCCGATGCAGCTCGACGCGGCGTTCGTGCTGCCCTGCATCAGCGAACGCGAGGTGCCGCTGGACGCGTTCGTGTCGAATCGCTACGAGAGCCTCGCCGACATGCCGCCCGGCGCGGTGGTCGGGACATCGTCGCTGCGGCGCGAGTCGCAGATTCATGCGCAGTATCCCTATCTGTCGGTGACCAGCCTGCGGGGCAACCTCGACACCCGGCTGCGCAAGCTGGACGAGGGACAGTACGACGGGATCATTCTGGCAGCGGCCGGCCTGAAGCGGCTTGGCATGGGCGAGCGTATCCGCTCCGAACTGCCGGCCGAGGTGTCGCTGCCGTCCGCGGGGCAGGGCGCGCTCGGCATCGAATGTCTTGCCGGACGACCCGATCTCGAGGCGTGGCTGGCGCCGCTGCACGACCCCGAGACTGCGGCCTGCGTACTCGCCGAGCGGGCGGTGTCGCGGGCCTTGGGCGGCAGCTGCGAGGTGCCGCTGGGCGCCTATGCGATCATGCGGAGCGATCGCCTGTGGTTGCGCGGATTCGTGTCCCTGCCCGATGGCAGCCGCATCGTGCGCACCGAGCGCGAGGGCAGTCCGGACCAGGCCGAGGCGCTGGGGCTCGCGCTGGCCGACGAGCTGCGTGCGCGCGGTGCCGACGATATCCTGGCCGCACTGGCCTGAGCGGGGCCCGGCATGACGCGCCAGTCTCTCGAGGGGCGGCGCATCGTCGTCACCCGGCCGACGGAGCAGGCCGACGCGCTGTGTCGTGCGATCGAGGCCCGCGGCGGCGTGCCGATTCTTTTCCCGGTGCTCGGGATCGCGCCGGTGGTCGATGATCACGAGCTGATGCAGGCGATCGCGCATCTGGACGATTACGATCTCGCATTCTTCGTCAGTCCTAACGCGGTCCGGCATGCACTGGACAGGATTCTGGCGTGCCGGTCCTGGCCTGCTACGCTGGCGGTCGCGACCGTGGGCGGCGGGAGCGCCAGGGCCCTGCATGAGCGCGGTTTCGGCGACGTGATCGTGCCCCTGGACGGCTTCGACTCGGAGGCGGTGCTGGCCCTGCCGGCATTCGCCGCGGACCGGATCGCAGGCCGGCGCGTGCTGATCCTGCGCGGCGATGGCGGGCGCGAATTGCTCGGCGAGCGCCTGATCGAGCGCGGTGCCAGCGTGGATCGGGTGACCTGTTATCGACGTTTCCGGCCGGAAGCGGATGCCGGGCCGCTGCTCGGCCTTGCACGGGCGGGCCGCCTGGATGCGATCACGTTGACCAGCAGCGAGGGCGTGCGCAACTTCGTGACGATGCTCGGGGCCGACGGCGTCGACGTGCTGAGACATGTGCCGGTGTTCGCGCCACATCCGCGCATCGCGTCGTTTGCGCGCGAAGACCGGTTCGTCGATGTCGTGGAGACCGCGCCGGGCGATGCGGGCCTGCTCGCCGCGCTGGAAGCCCGCTTCGATGCCGGGCCGCTGTGCTGACGCCGTGCGCAATGTGGCCGATATCACCGCGTCGGGCGCGATGCATGTGGTTTTGAGCGCGTTTTTCCTATAGATTCATCAATGCCATTGATCATCCAGGATCCGGCACCCGTTCACTCTCGGTTAAACTCCTGATCATGAACAAAGAGAACCCTGCGCTCACCCAGCCACCCGTGGCCGACAAGGAGGCGAACCCGCTCGCCGAAGACGCGGATGCCCGTGATGCGTCGTCGGACCGTGCGCCCGAAGCGGAGCCCGCGCCGTCGAACGTGACGGCGTCATCGTCCGATGCTGCGTCAGACGCAGGCACGACCGGGGCGACGGTCGCTTCCGACGCCGCATCGATCGAATCGACGGAAGCCCGGGACGAAGTCGCCGATTCGTCGGAGCCGCCGCCTCCGCCAATGCCCCCTCTGCAAGCCGATGCGGGGGGTAATGCCCCACGGGGCCGTCTCGCGCTGGCGATCTCGCTGCTGGCGCTGGTCGGCGTCGGTCTGATCGGTTGGCAGGTGTGGGAGCTGCGGGCGCTGGCGAAGGAAACGCGCCAGGAGGTCGCCGAGCGATTGAATGCGGGCGACAGTGCGGTCGCGGAGATCCGCGCGCTGACCCGACAGCAGCAGGAACTCATCTCGGCTATCCAGGGACGTTTCGGCGCGCTGCAGTCGCAGGTCGCCGCGACCGAGGGGCAGGCCGCGTCGCTCGAAGCGCTGTACATGGAGTATTCGCGCTCGCGAAGCGACCAGGCCCTGGCGGAGGTCGAGCAGGCGATCAACATCGCGGCCCAGCAGCTGCAGCTCGCCGGCAACTTCGAGGCGGCGCTGATTGCGCTCCAGGGCGCCGAGGCCAGGCTGGCGATGCCGGACCAGGGGCATCTGCAGGCGCTGCGGCGGGCGCTGATCAAGGACATCGACGCGCTCAAGGCGCATCCACAGCTGGATGTGTCAGGCGTCGCACTGCGACTGGAGATCCTGCTCGAACGGATGGATAGCCTGCCGCTGGCCTTCGAGATCGAGCTTGCGAAGGCGGCCGAGATCGCGGAGCGAAAGGCGGCGGCCCAGGCTGGCGGGAAGGGTGACGGCTATCTGGCCCGCACGCTCGACTATGCGGAGGAACTCGCGACGGATCTCTGGAACGAGGTCAAGGGCATGGTCCGGCTCGAGCGCATGGACAGCGACGATCCGGTGCTGCTCGCACCCGCTCAGAGCACGTATCTGCGCGAGAACGTGAAGATTCGCCTTCTCACCGCGCGACTCGCGTTGCTCGCCCGCGATGCCGGCACCTATACGTCGGACCTGCAGCAGGCGCGCGAGTGGATCGAGCGCTACTTTCAGGCCGATGACGAGCAGGTTCAGCGGACCATCGCGGATCTGACCGAACTCGAGAAGATGCCGATCAAGGCCGAGCAGCCTTCATTGACCGAAACCTTCGCCGCACTGCGCCTGGTCCAGGCGCGCAGCGCGGCCCCGGGTGCCGGCACCGGTCGGGATTCATCGACCGCGCCGGCAGCCGATCCAGGCACACGTTGAGGAGAGGTCGATGCGTGCCTTGCTTTGGATAATCGGGATTTTTGCGCTGGCCGCCGGTGTCGCGATGCTGGCGGGGGCCAACCAGGGCTATGTGCTGCTGGTGTTGCCGCCATGGCGTGCGCAGGCTTCGCTGAATCTGGTGGTCGTGACGCTGATCGTGGCCTTCTTCGCGACCTATGTGGTGTTCCGGCTGGTGGCCCGAACGCTGGATCTGCCCGGACGGGTCGGTGCGTACCGCTCCCGCCGTCAGACCGAGAAGGCGTCGCGCGCAATGAAGGAAGCGCTGCGCGCCCTGTACGAGGGGCGCTTCACCGATGCGATCAAGAATGCCAAGGTGGCCCACGCCTCCGGCGGCCGATCGCCTGAGGCGGCCATCATCGCCGCGCGCGCGGCTCATGGTCTGAACGACGAAAGACGCTATCGTGAATGGCTGGAAAGGGCTGGCGAGCTCGATGGCGGCCGCACCGCGCAGCTGATGACCGAGGCGGAACTCGCGCTGTCCCGCGGCGACGACGATGATGCCGGGCGCTCGCTCGCCATGTTGCAGAAGCGTACCCAGGGGCATCTGGGCAGCGCCGGCTTGCGCCTGTCGCTCGAACTCGCCCGCCGTCAGCATCGCTGGGACGCGATCATCGATCTGGTCGGGCGGCTGGTCGCCAACAAGGCGATGCACGCCGACGAGGCGAAGGCGCTGCTGCGCGAGGCCCGCTTGTTGCGCCTGCGCGACCTGGCGAACGATACGGAAGGGCTGGTCGAGTTCTGGCACGGCCTGTCCAGGGAGGATCTCGCCGATCGCGAGTTCGTCGAGCAGGCGCTCCCCATCCTTTCCGGGAGCGGCAAGGGTGCGATCGCGCGCAAGACGGTCGACCGCCTCCTCGAGGATCAGTGGAGTTCATCGCTTGCACGTCACTACGTGCTGTGCGCCGGCGAAGGAGATGAAGCCCGGGACGCGCTGTCACGCGCCGAGCGCTGGCTGACCAGCCACCCCGAGGATGCCGGTCTGCTGTATTCGCTCGGACGTCAATGCATGGACGCACAGATCTGGGGCAAGGCCCAGAGCTATCTGGAGACGTCGGCCAAATTGTCGCCGTCTGCCGACGTGAATTTTGCGCTGGCCGAACTGATGGAGGCGCTCGAGCGTCCGGTCGACGCAAAATTGCATTACCGCAAGGCGGCCGATCTGGCGATGGCTCGCGCCAGTTGAAGTCTCGCGCGCGTCATTGACCGACGGAAATCAGGTCGGCGACCAGGCCTGAGGATCTTGGCTGGCGCAATGACGCGGACCGGTTCGGCCACAGCGGTGCCCGGCGCTATGCCGGGGCGGGGTCGATTGGTGGCGCCGCTTCAGACCCAGTCCCGGGCCGTCAAGTACTCGCTGTAGAGGCTGTGTTCCGGCGTGCCGGGTTCCGGGCGCCAGTCGTAGCGCCAATGCACGATGGGCGGAAGCGACATCAGGATGGATTCGGTGCGGCCCCCCGATTGCAGCCCGAACAGCGTACCACGGTCGTAGACCAGATTGAATTCCACGTAGCGACCACGGCGGTAGGCCTGGAAATCCCTTTCGCGCTCGCCGTAGGCGTGGTCGCGGCGGCGTTCGACGATGGGCAGATAGGCGGTCAGAAAGGCGTCGGCGACGCTGCGGGTCAGACCGAAGCAGTCCTCGAACGAACGCGCGCCATCCGCCCCCAGGTCGTCGAAGAACAGACCGCCGACCCCCCGGGCCTCGTTGCGATGCTTGAGGAAGAAGTAGCGGTCACACCAGGCCTTGAGCCGGCGGTATTCGTCTTCCCCGCCGAACGGGAGCACCGCGTCGCGACAGCTTGCATGGAAATGGCGAACGTCCTGTTCGAACGGATAGTAGGGTGTCAGGTCCATGCCGCCGCCGAACCACCAGATCGGCGCCGGTCCGTCCGCCCCGGCGATGAAGAAGCGTACGTTCATGTGTATGGTCGGGCAGTACGGATTACGCGGATGCAGCACCAGCGAAACCCCCATCGCCTCGAAACCCCGACCGGCCAGATCGGGCCGGTGCGCGGTCGCGGACGGCGGCATGCTGTCGCCATGCACATGCGAGAAGTTGACCCCGCCGCGCTCGAAGAAACCGCCGTTCTCCAGCACGCGCGAGTTGCCACCGCCTCCGCCCGGCCGGTCCCAGCTGTCGGTGATGAAGGCCTTGCCATCGAAACGCTCCAGCGCGGCGACGATGCCGCCCTGCAGATCGAGCAGATAGCGCTTCACGCCGGCGATGTCGATGTTCATGGGTCGTGCGGCTCCGTGGGAACGCGTGGGCGCCGGGGTCAGGACTTTCTGGCCACAGCTCGATGGCCGATGTCGCGGCGATACTGACGGCCGTCGAAAAGAATGCCGTCGGCGATGTCGTAGGCAAGCTTCTGCGCGCTGCGGACATTGTCGCCGAGCGCGGTCACGCACAGAACCCGTCCGCCCGCGGTGACGATGTCGTCGTCCTGAACCGCCGTGCCGGCATGAAAGACATGCACGTCCTCGCTCTGCGCGGCCGACAGGCCGCTGATCCGGTCGCCCCGGCGGGGCACCTCGGGATAGCCCGCGGCCGCGAGCACGATCCCCAGTGCGGTGCGTCTGTCCCAGTCCGCATCGATCTCGTCGAGCCGTCCGGCGATGGCCGCCTCGATCAGGTCGGACAGGTCGGTCTTCATCCGCATCAGGATCGGCTGGGTTTCCGGGTCACCCATGCGGCAGTTGTACTCGACCACGCGCGGCTGGCCGTACTCGTCTATCATCAGACCCGCATACAGGAAACCGGTGTAACTCATGCCCTCCGCGCTCATGCCGGCGAGCGTCGGCAGGATGATCTCGCGCATCACGCGGGCATGGACCTCGGGCGTGACCACCGGTGCTGGCGAGTAGGCGCCCATGCCGCCGGTGTTGGGCCCCTGGTCGCCGTCGAGCAGACGCTTGTGGTCCTGGCTGGTCGCGAGCGCCAGCGCGTTGCGCCCGTCGGCCATCACGATGAAACTGGCTTCCTCGCCACGCATGAATTCCTCGATCACGACGCGCGCACCGGCGTCGCCCATGCTGTTGTCGACCAGCATCATGTCGATCGCAGTGTGCGCTTCGTCCGTGGTCGCCGCCACGACCACGCCCTTGCCGGCCGCGAGGCCGTCCGCCTTGATCACGATGGGTGCGCCTTCGGCGTCGACGTATGCGTGCGCCGCGTCGGCGTCCGAGAAGGTCCGGTAGCGCGCGGTCGGGATGCCATGCCTGACCAGGAAACCTTTTGCGAAATCCTTGGAACTCTCCAACTGGGCAGCGGCCCGGGTCGGGCCGAAGATCGGGAGACCCTCGGCGCGAAAGGCATCGACGACGCCCGCGGCCAGCGGCGCCTCGGGACCGACCACCGTGAACTGGACCTGCTGCTCGCGCGCGAGTGCGATCAGATCCGGGATCGACGTGACCGCGACATTCTCGACCAGCGGTTCAGTTGCCGTGCCGGCATTGCCCGGTGCGACCAGCACCCGGGTGACCTTGGGCGATTGGGCGAGCTTCCAGGCCAGTGCGTGTTCCCGACCACCGGATCCGATTACTAGAACTTTCATGGCGTCTACTATGCGAAATGTGCTGGCCGAAGCCGTTACGATCGATCGGGTGCGGATGCTCGTCGCGTGCCCCGATCAGTGTCGGAAATGGCGGAAACCGGTGAACAGCATCGCGATGCCGTGTTCATCCGCGGCGGCGATCACTTCAGCGTCGCGCATCGAGCCGCCCGGCTGGATGACGGCGGTCGCGCCCGCCTGGGCGAGCACATCAAGGCCATCGCGAAACGGGAAGAACGCGTCGGATGCGACGACCGATCCGCTGACGCTCAGGCCCGCGTTCTCCGCCTTGATCGCGGCGATGCGGGCGGAGTCCACCCGGCTCATCTGGCCTGCGCCGACGCCGATCGTCATGCCGTCGCGGCAATACACGATTGCGTTCGACTTCACGTATTTCGCGACCCGCCACGCGAACAGCAGGTCGTCCATCTCCTGTCCGGTCGGTGCGCGCCGCGTGACGACCTTCAGGTCCGGCCGCTGGATGCGCGCCTCGTCGGCCGTCTGCACCAGCAGTCCGCCACCGACACGCTTGTAGTCCCGGGCGCCGGACTGCGTGCCCAGCCCGCAGGTCAGTACCCGCAGGTTCTGCTTGGCGCGCAGCAGTTCGAGCGCGTCGGCCGAATACGACGGCGCGATCAACACCTCGAGAAATTGCGTCGAGACCGCCTCGGCCGCGGCGCGGTCGACTTCGCAGTTGAACGCGATGATGCCACCGAACGCCGAGGTGGGGTCGGTGGAAAACGCCTTGCGGTAGGCCGCCCCGGCCGATTCGCCGAGCGCGACGCCGCAGGGATTGGCATGCTTGACGATCACGCAGGCAGCGCTGCCGCCATCACGGTCGAAAGCCTTCACGCATTCCCACGCGGCGTCTGCATCGGCGATGTTGTTGAAGGACAGCTCCTTGCCCTGCAACTGTCGATACGCAGCGATCACGCCCTCGGGCGTCGCGGGCTCGCGATAGAAGGCTGCGCTCTGGTGGGGATTCTCCCCGTAGCGCAGGTCCTGGACCTTGTCGAAACCGAGTTGGAGTCGCTCGGGAAAGGCGCGCCTGGAGCCGTCCTCGGCCAGTGCGGTCAGGTGGTTCGCGATCGCGCCGTCATAGCGTGCAGTGTGCGTGTAGGCCTTGACCGCGAGGTCGAAACGGGTCCGGTAAGCGAGTTCGCCATCGTTGCCGCGCAGTTCGTCGATGATGCGGTCATAGTCGTCCGGGTCGGTGATCACGCCCACGCCACCGGCTGCGTCGCCATGATTCTTGGCCGCAGCCCTGACCATCGCCGGGCCGCCGATGTCGATGTTCTCGATCGCGTCCTCCAGCGTGCAGTCGCTGCGCGCGACGGTCTGTTCGAACGGATAGAGATTGACCACCACCAGATCGATGCGGCTGATGCCATGCGCAGCGATCGTTTCCATGTGCTCGGGCAGGTCGCGGCGCGCGAGGATCCCGCCATGCACCTTGGGGTGCAGCGTCTTGACCCGGCCATCCAGCATCTCCGGAAAGCCGGTGTGATCCGAGACGTCGGTGACCGGCAGGCCCGACTTGCGCAGCAGGGCCGCGGTGCCACCGGTGGACAGCAACGCGACGCCCATGTCGTGCAGTGCCTGCGCAAACTCGAGCACACCGCGTTTGTCGGACACACTGATCAGGGCTTGGGAGACTTTCATGGCGGGCATCAAAACGGTAGGAGAGCGGTGAGCGCCGGAGTCCGGTGGAACCGGCGTGGGTGAAGCGCGCGTTTTCAGAGCAGGTCGTGTTCGGTCAGCTTGCGGCGCAGCGTGTTGCGGTTGATGCCGAGGATGTCGGCAGCAACCGTCTGGTTGCCATTGGCCTGGCGCAGGATGAATTCGAGCATCGGGCGTTCGACGTTGCGAATCACCATGCTGTACACCGCGCACGGCTTCTCGCCGTCCAGATCGCGAAAATACTGATCGAGCGCCCGCTCCACGCACTGTGCGATTTCATTGGCGTGAGTCATGCTGCGAGCTCCTGCGGATAGTCGTCTTCATAGCGTAGGCGGGCGTCGTGAGCGGCCAGTCCGCCGAAGAAGGCATCGACCGCGTCGAGTTGCGCCGATACGTCCGGCAACTGGTTCATCATGCGTCGGAATGCCGCCGATCCGACCAGCCCCCTGGTGTACCAGGAGATGTGCTTGCGCGCGATCTTCACGCCGGTCTCCTCACCATAGAAGGCATACAGATCGGCGAGATGCTCCCGGCAGACCTGATGAATCTCGGTCACCAGCGGGGGCGGAAGATGCTCCCCGGTTGCCAGGAAATGTTCGATCTCGCGGAATATCCAGGGCCGCCCCTGTGCTGCACGGCCGATCATGATCCCGTCCGCCCCGGTGTGATCGAGCACCTGCTTCGCCTTTTCGGGGGACGTGATGTCCCCGTTGGCGATCACCGGGATATGCACCAGGGTCTTCACCCTGGCGATCGTGTCGTACTCCGCGTTGCCGGTATATTGATCTGCGCGGGTGCGGCCGTGGATCGCGATCGCGCGGATGCCACTGTCTTCGGCGATACGCGCGATCGTCGGCGCGTTGCGGTTGTCGCGGTTCCAGCCGGTGCGAAACTTCAGCGTCACCGGCGTGTCCGGCACCGCCCTGACCACTGCCTCGAGGATGCGCGCGACCAGCGCCTCGTCCTGCATCAGCGCGGAGCCGGCCATCACGTTACAGACCTTCTTGGCCGGGCAACCCATGTTGATGTCTATGATCTGCGCACCCCGATCCGCGTTGTAGCGTGCTGCCTCGGCCATCATCGCCGGGTCGGCACCCGCGATCTGGACCGAAATCGGGTCGACCTCGCCGGTGTGGTTGGCCCGCCGTCGGGTCTTCTCGCTGCCGTAGAGCAGGGAATTGGACGTGACCATCTCTGATACCGCGACGCCCGCTCCCATCTTCTTGCACAGTTGACGAAAGGGACGGTCGGTCACGCCAGCCATCGGCGCGACGAACAGATTGTTTCGCAAGGTGAAGCCGGCGAACTGCATGGCGGGTTGACGGAACCTCGTAGAAGGGCACGAAACACGGAGGCGCCATTCTAACCGAAGGGACCCCCGCACGGCAGCCTCGTGGCGCGTGTGGCGCCCGCTTTTGGCTCGATGTGTTGCGTGCGTCACACGCTTGGATACTTCCGCGCCGATGTGGCGGGTCGCTGTGACGCATTCGGAAGGCGGGCGGGGGCGTGCCGGCCGTTCAGGGCCAGGCGCGCGCACCGAACATCATGCGACGGGCGATGAATCCGCTCAGTGGCGGCAGCATGTCCAGTGCGAACAAGCCCGCTCCGCGCAGGTGGCGAAGGGGCGCGACATCGTTGCTGAAGGTCTTGATCAACGTGTCGGTGAAGCCGATCGTGGCGGCACGGTCGCTCCGGCGTGCCCGGGCGTAGGCGCTCAGCGTGGACGCCGCTCCAGGATCGCCGGGATGGTCGAGCAGCGTGTCGGCCAGCGCATGCACATCGCGCAGGGCCAGATTCAAACCCTGACCTGCGACCGGATGCAGCGTCTGGGCGGCATTGCCCAACCACACCGTACGAGCCCGGATGTCGACCGGCTCGCGGCGATAGCGGAGCGTCAGCGGGTAGCGCAGTCTATGTGTCACGCCGGTGAGGCGTACCCGCGTGCCCAGGTGCGCCTGCAGCGTCTGCAAGTAATGGGCGTCGTCGAGCCCAAGAAGCGCCTCGGCCAGATCGGATGACGTGACATGGACCAGTGCATACGCATCGCGATGGGGCAGCAGCGCGATCGGGCCGTCAGGGGTGAAACGCTCGAACGCACGGCCGGCATGTCCGCCCTCGACCTCGACCGTCGCGATCAGGGCCGTCTGATGATAGTCATGCTGGACCACACGCGCGTCGCCGGTGTCGAGTCCGCCTTCCGCGCATGCGAGCAGGCGCGCGACCACCGTGCGCCCGGCAGACGTGCCGTCGCTGGCATGCAGGCCGACCCTGAGCTGCTCGCCGTCCGCCGCGCACGCACCGACCCGGGTATGGTCGATGATCGTCATGCCGGCGCGCTCCACGCCGCGACGCAACGCGGCGGCGAGCATGCCGGCCGAGGTCACGTGTCCGAGCGCGTCGATACCATGGTCCCGCGCCTCGAGCAATGTGCGGCCGAATCCGCCCTGCTGCGAGATGTGAATACTGTCGATCGGCGTGGTCTCGAGGTCCGCCCAGACGCCCAGTCTCTCCAGGGTCAGGCGAGAGCCATGGGCCAGCGCGAGTACCCGAGGGTCGCTCGCGGTCGCGGCGGCATCGCGCGCATCGACCAGCGCGATGTCGAGTTCGGCTTCCCTGAGCGCCAGCGCGAGCGCCAGGCCGACGGGTCCGGCCCCGACGATCAGTACGTCATGCACGGGCATCGGCGCCTTCGCGCATCAGCGCCTCGATCTCGTCGAGTTCGCGCGGTACCGCATCCGTGATGTACTCGCAGCCGTCGTCGGTCACCACTGCGTCGTCCTCGATGCGGATGCCGATGTTCCAGAACTCCGGGGCCACATCCGGAGCGGGCCGGATGTAGCAGCCCGGTTCCACCGTCATCACCATGCCCGCCTCGAGTGTGCGCCACTGGCCGCCCTGCTTGTATTCGCCGGCGTCGTGCACGTCGCGTCCGAGCCAGTGGCCGGTGCGGTGCATGTAGAAGCGACGGTAGTCCCCCTGTTCGAGCACGGCGTCCAGCGATCCGGTCAGCAGACCCACGTCGATCAGGCCCTGCGCGATCGTACTCACCGCGGCTTCGTGCGGCTGGTTCCAGTGTGCGCCCGGCCGGATCTCGGCCCGCGCGGCATGCTGTGCGGCCAGCACGATCTGGTAGATGTCGCGTTGCGCAGGGCTGAAGCGTCCATTGACCGGAAAGCTGCGGGTGATGTCGGATGCATAGCCGTCGAGTTCGCAACCTGCATCGATCAGCAGCAGGTCGCCGTCGTTCATCCGGTGGTTGTTGTCCACATAGTGCAGCACGCAGGCGTTCGGACCACTGGCGACGATGGAGGGATAGGCCGGGTACTGGCTTCCCGCCGCGCGAAATGAACGCAGCAATTCGGCTTCGACTTCGTATTCGTGCATGCCGGGGCGGGTCAGGCGCATCGCGCGACGATGCCCCGCCGCCGAGATTTCCGCGGCGCGGCGCATCGTCGCCAGTTCGCTCGTGTCCTTGATCAGGCGCATCTCGTCGAGTTCGGCATGGACGTCGCGCAGGCTGTGCGGCGGAACGATGCCGGCACGGGCGTTCGCCCGGACCGCATTCAGCGCGCGCGTGATGCGTTCGTCCCACGCCGGATCGTAACCGAAGCCGCTCCACAGTATCGGCTGGTCCGCGAGCATGTCCGGCAGGCGGATGTCGAGGTCGCCGATGGTCCAGGTCTCGTCGAAGGCGAACAGCGCCCGCGCCCGCTCGGGACCATGCCGGTAGCCGTCCCAGATCTCGCGTTCTTCGTTCTTCTCGCGACAGAACAGGATGGAGCGGGGCGATTTGCCCGCGATCAGAACGATGGCTGCCTCGGGCTCACCGAAGCCGCTCAGGTAATGAAAGTAACTGTCGAAGCGATACGGGTAGTGGGTGTCGCGATTGCGGTGCCGCTCGGCTGCGGTCGGAATCACCGCGACGCCGCCGCCCGCGGCGTTCATGCGTGCGATCAGTCGCAGGCGACGGTCGATGAAGGGTTCGATGTCCAGGGCGGGGTGTTCGGCAGGCATGTTCATGTCGTGTTCTGTCCTGGGGGCGGAGCGCACCACGGCGCTGATGACTGTCGGTAAGCCGGGTTGCAGGCCTGCCGAACATTATAGTGTGCCGTGCGCCGCTTCGACCGTCATCACCCTGTCGGGTTCGGTCGGCTTTCCTGCCGACGCAGCCGCGCGTCGAGTTCGGCCAGCCGCTGCGGCGTGCCGACGTCCAGCCAGTAACCGTCGTGCAGTCTGCCTCCGACCCGGTCCTGTGTCATGGCCGCGCGCAGCAGCGGGCCCAGCGGGCGTCTCTCACCGATCCCGATATCCGAGAACAGCGCGGGATGATAGATGCCGATGCCGGAGAACGTGTAGCGGGGAGCCCCGTGAGCACGCACCCGCCCGTCCTCCAGGGCGAAGTCGCCGTCCGGATGCTGGACCGGATTCGGAACCAGCACGATATGGGCGAGGTCGCCGTCGGCGCGCAGTTGCGCAGCCGCCGGGCGGAGCGCGGCCAGGTCTGCATCGCAGAAGATATCGCCATTGACGACGATGAACGCGTCTCCGCCCAGCAGCGGGAGTGCAGTGCGGATGCCGCCTGCCGTCTCGAGCGCTTGGGTCTCGCGCGAGTACCGGATGCTGACGCCGTGGGATGTGCCGTCGCCGAGCTCGGTCTCGATCCGCTCGCCCAGGTGGGCGTGGTTGATGACGATGTCGATGAACCCCGCCGTCGCCAGCCGCTCGATCTGGTGCACGATCAGGGGCTTCCCGCCCGCCTCGAGCAGAGGTTTGGGACAGGTGTCGGTCAGCGGACGCATTCGTTCACCGCGACCGGCCGCCAGAATCATCGCCTTCATGGTGGGCTCCGCCGGCGATCGCCGGCCGCTGCAGGAGACTGGAAGCCGGCCATCAGAACGTGTAGCCGACCGACGCCGGTTGCGGATCGAGTTGATCCAGCAGTTTGAGCAGGGGCTTGAACTCGCGGTAACGGGTGCAGGTGCGCCGCAGCTGTTCCATGACCCGCGGCATGTCCCGCAGATAGCCTTCCTTTCCGTCCCGATGATTCAATCGCGCGAAAATTCCGAGCACTTTCAGGTGGCGCTGCACCCCCATCCATTCAAAATCCCGATGAAAGTTGGCAAAGTCGGCGCGAACCGGCAGTCCGAGCTGGCGCGCGGCCTCCCAGTACCGGATCATCAGATCGAGGGTGAACTCTTCGTCCCACGTGATGTACGCATCCTTGAACAGCGACACCAGGTCGTAGCTGATGGGGCCGTATACCGCGTCCTGGAAGTCGATGATGCCAGGATTGGCGCGGCCATCCATCCGCATCAGGTTGCGCGAATGATAGTCGCGGTGCACGAACACGTGCGGCTCGGACAGATTGACTTCGATGATGCGCTCGTAGAGTGTCGCGAGCATCGCGCGCTGCGCCTCGTCCAGCCGGAACGCGCAGTGACGCGAGACATACCACTCGTCGAACAGCCGCAGTTCGTTGAGCAACTTCTCCCGCGAATAGTCGGGCAGCACGTCCGGCCGGCTGATCTTCTGGATAGCGAGCAGGCTGCCGAGCGCGTCGGCATAGAGGTGGGCCGCGTTGTCCGGCCGCAATGCTTCCAGATACGTTGTGTCCCCCAGATCGGACATCAGGATGAATCCCTGTTCGAGGTCCTGGGCAATGACCTCGGGCACGTGAACGCCGGCTTCTCGGAAAAGTGCGGCCACCTTCAGCCACGGGCGACAATCCTCGTGTTCCGGCGGCGCGTCCATGACGATGCGCGACGGGGCCGCGCCACTTCCACCGACTCTGAAGTAGCGACGGAAACTCGCGTCCGCCGAAGCGGGGCGCAGCGCCAGGGGCTGGTCCGGCAGTTGTCCGGCGAGCCATTGTTCAAGTCGATCGATTCGGTTCACGAGGGTCTCCGCCGAAGCATGTCGAGGAAAGGCGTCCTGCCAGGGCCGGGTTCGAGAATCGTCGCGTCCCTCGATGTGTGGGAAGCCGACAGCGATCCGGCCTTGGTGTAAAATCCGGCAGTTTATCAAATCCCGTCACGCCGCCGGAATGATCCGGCGGTTCCACTCAACGAGGAAAGCGCTTTGCGCGCAACAGGCTTGAAAACGCGGGCCAGACTGCTGCCGATGCTACTGTGCCTGGTCGGTGCCGTGCACGCGGACGGGCTGCGTCCGCTGACCGTGTCACCCGACCTGATCAGAGCGCCGGGTCCCGCAGGGCGCGCCCCGGCGGCGATAGACACGGTTCCGGTCGTCGAGAAGCGTATCGAACCCCTGGAGCCGGCTGTGCCGGCGCGCGAACGGTCGGACGCACCGCCCGCCACGGATGCCTTCGGCCGGGGCGCGGCTCCGTCAGTCGGCGACGCTCTGCCACCGGTGGCCGTCGAACACGAAGATCCTTCTCGCAGCGAGGATGTGCCGGGGACGGCCGGGTCTGATTCGTCGGCCGACGCCCGGCCTGGCGGACCTATCGACGCCTTGGTCGCTCCGCCACCTGCCGGTCCCGTCCCGCTAGCAGAGGCCGCGCCTGGGGCGAAAGAACCCGGCATGACCGAAGTGCGCGGGTTGCGCATCACCGGCGTGCGCTCGGTGGAACTGGTGGCCGAAGGACAGGCCGAACTCAGGCGGGATGATCTGACGGTGACGGCCGACCGTCTGACCTACAACGAACTCACCGACGAGGTTTCGGCCGAGGGCGACGTCCAGTTCCTGCGTGACGCGGACCGGATGACCGGCGAGCGGGCACGGCTGATCGTGCACGAACAGGTCGGGGAGATCGAGGCTCCGACGTATGCCTTCACCCGGCAGTCCCGCGCAGGTCCGGATGAAGCGGCCGGGGCCGTCTCAGGATTTGGCCAGGCCGACGTGATCTATTTCGAGGGCGAAAACCAGTATCGCGCGCGCCACGGAACATGGACCACCTGCGAACCCGAGAGTCTCGACTGGTACATCCGGGCTGACGATCTCGCGCTCGATTACGACCGCGAAGTGGGGGTTGCCCGGGGCGCGTCGGTCGTGTTCATGGACGTTCCGATATTGTGGTTGCCGTGGATGGAGTTTCCGCTGGTGGCGCAGCGTCAGTCGGGTTTTTTGGTGCCCTCGGTCGGAGTGTCGAACAGGACTGGGTTCGACATGGCGGTCCCGTACTACTGGAACATCGCGCCCAATTACGATGCGACGATCACGCCGCGCTTCATGGGGCGCCGGGGCATGCAACTGGGCGGCGAATTCCGCTATCTGCAGCCGACCTACAGTGGCGAGATCCGCAGCGAATGGTTGCCGGACGACAGGGAGACCGGAGAGTCGAGGTCGCTTGCAAGCCTGCGCCATGCGCAACGAATCACGCCGCGCTTGCAGGCGTCGGTCGATTATAACTGGGTGTCGGACGACCAGTATTTCGAAGATCTGAGTACCCGGGTCGAAGTGGCCTCGCAGGTGAACCTGTTGCGGGAGGGGCGTCTGACCTATTCCGGGCCGTGGTGGACGGCCCAGGCGCGGGCGCAGAGTTTTCAGACGCTCAGCGGCACGGCCCCGTACCAACGCTTGCCGCAATTGACGCTGGATGCCTACAAGGCGGGCCTGCCGGGCGGAACGTCGTTCGCATTCAAGAGCGAGTACGTCGAGTTCAAGCATGAGGACGACAACCGTGCCGAGGGCGGCCGCTCGCACCTGTATCCGCAGATCTCACTGCCGATACAGCGGCCCGCGTTCTATGTCACGCCAAAGATCGGGGGGCATTTCACGCAATACGATCTCGACCGGCCTCTCGAGGGTGGGCGCAACTCGATCGGCAGAGCCCTTCCGATCGTGTCGGTGGATAGCGGCCTGACCTTCGAGCGGGACACGGCATTCTTCGGTCAGGCGTATCTGCAGACGCTGGAGCCCAGGCTGTTCTACGTCTACATCCCCTACCGCGACCAGGAGGATATTCCGGTCTTCGATTCGGCCCGGTTGGACTTCGGCTTTGCGCAGATGTTCACCGAGAATCGCTACACCGGGGTCGACCGCGTCGGCGACGCGAACGAGCTCACCGCGGCCGTCACGTCGCGCCTGATCGACCCGGCCACCGGGGCAGAGCGGCTCAGTGCGACGGTCGGCCAGCAGTTCTTCTTCGATGACCAGCGGGTGACGCTGAACGAACTGGGCAAGCGCCCGGTGGAAAACCCCCGCGTGGAGCGCCGCACCGATGTGCTGGCCGCGCTCAGCGGTCGGGTGACGTCGGCGACGACGCTGGATACGTTCTGGCGCTACAACCCGTTCGAGGGCGAGACGCAGCGCTTCAACTTCGGGGTGCGCTACCAGCCGGAGGTCGGCAAGGCATTGAACCTGAGTTATCGCTATGCGCTCGATTTTCTCGACAGCCGCCGAGAGGGCCTCGAGGATGTGGACGTATCCGGCCAGTGGCCGCTCGGCAGGCGCTGGTATGGCGTCGGGCGGATCACGCGGTCCATCAGGGACGATCGCGTCACCGAGGCGGTGGCCGGTGTCGAGTACGTCAGTACCTGCGGTTGCTGGGTGTTTCGCACCGCGGCGCACCGGTTTGCGATCGATCCCGACCGGGTCACCAATTCACTGTTCATACAGCTCGAGCTGACCGGCCTGGGCAGTATCGGGACGAGCCCGGTGAATCTGTTGACGCGCAGCGTCCCGGGCTATGGCAAGATCGGCGGATCGATGTCGGGCCGCTTCTTCGATTCCGACTGATCTTCCCACCACACGACAAATTGTAGATCGCCATGCGCATGATTCTCCAAGCCGCCCTGTTTTTGACTGCAACGACCGCGTTCTTCGGTGCAGCCGTCCCCGAAGTGTTCGCGCAGCGCGCCATCGAGGTCGATCGCGTGGTCGCGGTGGTCAGGGACGAGGTCATCACTGCGGTCGAAGTGCGCGATCGGGTCCAGTCGACGATGCGGCAGTTGGATCGACAGGGCATACAGGTGCCCCCGCAGGACGTACTGGAGCGGCAACTGCTCGAGCGCCTGATCCTGGAGCGGGTGCAGGCGCAACGGGCCGAGGAGATCGGTGTGCAGGTCGATGAAATGACGCTCGAGCGTGCGATCGAGCGCATTGCACAGAGCAACAATCTGACCGAAGACCAGTTGCGCGAGGCACTGGATCGGGACGGAATCTCGTGGGAGCGTTTCCGCGGGGAGATTCGGACCGAAATCCTGCTGACGCGATTGCGTGAGCGCGAGGTGGAGAGCCAGATCGTCGTGACCGATGCCGAGATCGACAATTTCATCGCGAACAATCCGGATGCGTTCTCCGGAGAGGAAGTGCTGGTTGCCCATGTGCTGATCCGTGTGCCCGAGGCCCCGTCCGAAGCCGAACTCAATCGCTATGCGCAGCGAGCAGAGCAGGTGCTGCAGCGTCACCGCGCAGGCGAGGATTTCGGCCAGTTGGCGGCCGAGTTCTCGGATGCGCCGGACGCGGTCAACGGCGGCGTCATTGGATGGCGGGGCAGGGACAGCCTGCCAGCGCTGTTCGCCGAGGCGGTGCGCAATCTGCGACCCGGTGAAGTGTCGCCGGTGCTGCGCAGTGCGGCGGGCCTGCACTTGGTCAAGCTGGTCGGCATGCGGGGCAGCGAACTGTCGGGCGCGGATGAGCTGGAACAGACGCGTGCGAGACATATCCTGATCCGGACTTCGGAGGTGCTGTCGGATGCGGAAGTCGAGGCTCGCCTGAACGGACTGCGCGAACGCGTGGTGCGCGGGGGCGAGTCCTTCGAGGACCTCGCCAAGGTCCATTCGGACGACCTGTCCGCGGCGCGTGGCGGCGACCTGGGCTGGGTCTTCCGGGGCGACACGGTGCCCGAGTTCGAGCGTGCGATGGATGAGCTCGAACCCGGCCAGGTCAGCGAACCCGTTCGCTCGCCGTTTGGATGGCACCTGATTCAGGTGGTGGAACGGCGTGTGCAGGACGTGTCGAACGAGCGCATGCGCAACGCAGCACGCAACGCGCTGCGCGAGCGCAAGATCGATGAGGCCTACGACAACTGGCTGCGTGAATTGCGCGACAGCACCTATGTCGAGTACCGAATCGAGCGGGACTGAACGCTTGGAACGCGATCGTCCGGTCATCGCGATCACCAGCGGGGAACCGGCCGGCGTCGGGCCGGAGCTGTGTGCCGCCCTGGTCGAACATGATTGCGGTGCGCGCCTGGTGGTGGTCGGCGACCTCGACCTCGTGCGCGCGCGCGTGTCGCAATCGCGCCCTGCGCTGCGGGTGTGTGCGTATTCGAACCATCCGGCGCGGGGACACGCTGCAGGCGTCGATGAGTCAGGTGGCCTGCTGGAAGTCGTTCATGTTCCGCTCGCGACCGCGTCGACCGCTGGTCGAGTCGACCCGCTCAATGCGCGCTACGTGCTGGACATGCTGGATCGGGCGATCGATGGTTGCGTGTCGCACGAGTTCGTCGCGATGGTCACCGCACCCGTCCATAAGGCGGTCATCAACGACGCGGGGATTGCGTTCAGCGGTCACACCGAGTATCTCGCCGCACGAACCGGCACGTCGCGGGTGGTGATGATGCTGGTGGGGGGTGGCATGCGGGTCGCGCTGGCGACGACGCATCTGCCGCTTGCGGCCGTTCCTGCGGCGCTGACACCCGACATGCTGGTCGACACGCTTCGCATCCTGCATCGCGATCTGACCCGACGCTTCGGGCTGACCGACCCGACGATCTTGGTCTCGGGCCTGAATCCGCATGCCGGAGAAGGCGGGCACATGGGGCGCGAGGAGATCGACGTGATCGTGCCGGTGCTTGAGCGCCTGCGCGCCGAAGGCATGAGGCTGATTGGCCCGTTGCCGGCCGATACGCTGTTCGTGCCGCACACGCTCGAGCAAGGCGACGCGGTGCTCGCGATGTATCACGATCAGGGTCTGCCGGTACTGAAACATGCGAGTTTCGGGGGCGGCGTGAACGTCACGCTGGGCCTCCCGATCATACGGACTTCGGTCGATCATGGCACCGCGCTGGATCTGGCGGGAAGCGGGCGTGCCGACCCGGGTAGCCTGATCGCGGCGGTGGATCTGGCCGTCGCGATGATGAAACACGCGGCAGACGACGCGGAGCAGGTCGTGCCCGCCGCCGATCTCCCGAGCGCGATGCGGCACGGCAACGGCGTGTTTCCCGACCCCGAAGCGGGTGGTGCGCGTTGAGCGGCCATCGCGCGCGCAAGCGTTTCGGTCAGAATTTTCTGACCGATCCGAACATCATCCGCAAGATCGTCGACGCGATCCGTCCGGCCGAGGGCGACACCATGGTCGAGATCGGTCCGGGGCTGGGGGCCTTGACCGAACCCCTGCTCGCGCGCCTCGGGCATCTCGATGTGGTCGAGATCGATCGGGACCTGATCGCGCGGCTGAGCACCCGGTTTCCCGCCGAGCGCCTGACGATCCACGAAGGCGATGCGCTGAAGTTCGACTTCGGCGCGTTGGGTGCGCCGCTCCGGGTGGTCGGCAATCTGCCGTACAACATCTCCACGCCGCTGCTGTTCCATCTCGCCGCCTTCGCCGAACGGGTCAGCGACATGACCTTCATGCTACAGAAGGAGGTCGTGATGCGCATGGTGGCCGAACCGGACACTGCCGACTACGGCCGCCTGTCGGTGATGCTGCAATACCGATTCCGCATGGGCAGGCTGTTCGATGTGCCGCCCGGGGCCTTTCACCCGGCGCCAAAGGTCACGTCCAGTATCGTGCGCCTGCTGCCCTTGCCGCTGGAAGCCCTGGGTGCGGCAGACTACGGAATATTCCAGCGGGTCGTCGCGGCAGCGTTCGGTCAGCGTCGCAAGACGCTACGCAACACCTTGCGTGACCATCTGGACGCGAGCGGATTCGAGGCGCTGAACATCGACCCGGGCCTGCGCGGCGAGCGGCTCGGCGTGGCCGATTATGTTCGAATCGCCAACTACGTTGCAGCGCGTATGTGATGCGGCAATGCCGGGGCCGGCACCTGCCCCGGCCCGCATCGGTCATTCAGTCGCGCGTCACTTCTTCGTCGAGCATGTGTTCGCACCGATCAGCGTGTAGGCCGGGCACCAGCCCAGCAGACCCGTGGCCAGCGGCACGATCCCGATGAAGGTCCAGGGCGCACCGATGCCCATGATGCCCAATGCGATCAGCACTATGCCGGCGACGATGCGGATGATCTTGTCGATGGAACCTACGTTCGTTTTCATGAAGCGCTCCTGAGAAACAATATTGATTAATTCTAATATATTGTTCGGTCAGTGTGTTCGGTTTTTGTGCCGACAGGATGATATTTTGCCTCAGGGCAGCGCGAACTCGGCGACGACCGGCGCGTGATCGGATGGACGCTCGAGTTTGCGCGGCGCTTTGTCGATGGCGCAAGCGGTGCAGACCGATCGCAACGCGTCACTGATCAGGATGTGATCGATGCGCAGGCCGAAGTTCCGCCGAAAGGCCCCCATGCGGTAGTCCCACCACGAAAAACTCGGCTCCGGCTGCTCGAACAGGCGAAATGCGTCGATCAGGCCGAGCCCGGTGAGCGCGACGAAGGCGGCCCGCTCGGGCGGCGAGACGAGGATCTCGTCTTTCCAGTCCGGATGGGCATCCCGTGCCTCCGGCGCGATGTTGAAGTCGCCGGTCAGCACCAGCCGCGAATGGGTGCGCATCTCGTCGCGCACCCATTCGGTCAGCGCGGCCAGCCAGGCGAGCTTGTATTCGAACTTGTCCGAAGCCACCGCCTGACCGTTCGGAAAATAGCCGCAGATCACACGCACACCGGCTATGGTCGCCGCGATGACCCGCCGCTGCGGGTCCTCGAAACCCGGGATGTCGCGCACCACGTCGGCGGGTTCGACCGGACTCAGGATCGCCACGCCGTTGTACGTCTTCTGGCCACTGAAGGCTGCACGGTAGCCGACCGCTTCGAACTCGGCGACCGGGAAGACCTTGTCCTCGAGTTTGAGCTCCTGCAGGCACAGCGCGTCCGGGCTATGCTCGGCCAGCCAGTCGAGCACCTGCGGCAGGCGAACCTTGAGTGAATTGACGTTCCAGGTGGCGATCTTCATGTATGCGCGTGGATTCCGAAGGGTGTTCCCAATGATACGGATTTTTGGCACCGCTTCATGCAGAAACGGTGATTTCAGCGGTCGAGGTTCTCCAGCAGGTACGCCATGAAGGCGTGCGCTGTGGGCGACAATTCGCGGTCGGCGGGATAGGCCGCATGCCAGTGACGCCGGATCGGGAAATGCTCGACATCCAGAATTGCGAACTGGCCGGGCGGATGCAGCGCAAGGGCCTGGCTGGACAGGGCCGAAACACCGAGGCCGGCGAGGACCGCCTGCTTGATCGCTTCGTTAGAGCCCTGTTCCAGGCGTGGGCGGATGACGAGATCATGCTGGTCGAATAGACGCTCGATCGCCTTGCGGGTGCCGGAACCGGCCTCGCGCATCAGCCAGGGCTCTTCGGCGAGCCTTGTCAGCGCTATGTTCTCGAGCCGCGCGAGGGGGTGTTCAGGTGCCGCGATGACGAGCAGCGGATTGTCCATGAACGGTGTGGAGGTGACGTCGATGTCTTCCGGAGGCTGACCGAGGATGTAGATGTCGTCCAGGTTGTCCGCGATGCTGGCGAGTACCTGTTCGCGGTTCGTGACCCGAAGGGACACCTCGATGCCCGGGTATCGGCGGCTGAACTCACCTAGGAGGCGGGGTGCTAAATACGATGCCGTGGTGATTGCGACCAGGCGAAGCCCGCCGGACATCGACGAGCGCGATCCGCAGACGCTGCGCCAGGACGCCCGCAAGGCGGTGGAGGGCCTGCACGCCCAGGGTGTGCTGCTACTGCCTGACCCTCGATCCCACGGCCGACCCCTATGTGTCGCGCATCTTCGGGCCCAACCGCTAAACCATCGTGGTCAGGGTAGAAAGCCTGCCCGACCGGCTGCCGTCCCTGTTCGCATCGCTGACCCGCTGCGGCGCCACCCCGGCAGGCGTCCTTGGCTGAAAGGGGAGGGTAACGATCAGGCTGCGACCATGCCGCTGTGACGCAGCAGGGCGTCGACCTTCGGTTCCCGCCCGCGGAAGGCCTTGAACGACTCCATCGCCGGGCGGCTGCCGCCGACTGCCAGGATCTCGCGCCAGAAGCGCTCTCCGGTGACCGGATCGAGCAGCGTGCCCTTGCCTGCACCGGCTTCCTCGAAGGCTTCGAAGGCGTCCGCCGACAGCACCTCGGCCCACTTGTAGCTGTAGTAGCCGGCCGCATAACCGCCGGCGAAGATGTGCGAGAAACTGTGCGGGAAGCGGTGCCAGGTGGGCGGGGTCAGCACCGCGACCTCGCGCCGGACCTCATCGAGCAGCGCCAGCACGCGTTCGACCGGAACCGGACCGTCGGACGCGTCGACCTCGCTGTGCAGGCGCAGGTCGAACATCGAGAACTCGAGCTGGCGCACCGTCTGCATGCCGCTCTGGAAGTTCTTGGCAGCGATCATCTTGTCGAACAGCGCGCGCGGCAGCGGTTCACCAGTCTCGACATGCGCGGTCATGCCCTCGAGCACATCCCACTCCCAGCAGAAATTCTCCATGAACTGACTGGGTAGCTCGACCGCGTCCCACTCGACGCCATGGATGCCGGCCAGCGCGAGTTCGTCGACCTGCGTGAGCAGGTGATGCAGACCGTGCCCGGCTTCATGGAACAGCGTCTGCACGTCGTCATGGGAGAAGGTGGCCGGCTTGCCCTCCGACGGGCCGGAGAAGTTGCACACCAGATACGCGACCGGCGTCTGCACTCCGCGCGTGGTGAGCTGCCGGCTGCGCGCCGAATCCATCCACGCGCCGCCGCGCTTGGTCTCTCGCGCATGCAGGTCCATGAAGAAATGCCCGATGGTGTCGCCATTGCGTTCTATGCGGAAGAAATGCGCGGCCGGGTCCCAGCGCGGGCCGTCCTCGGGCAGGATGTCCACGCTGTAGAGCTTTCGGATCAGGCCGAACAGGCCTTCGATGACCTTGGGCTCGGGGAAGTACTGCTTGACCTCCTGCTCCGAGAACGCATAGCGCGTCTGACGCAGCTTTTCCGACGCGTAGGCGACATCCCAGGGTTCGAGCGGATCCAGGCCGAGCTCATCCGCCGCAAACGTGCGAAGCTCCTTAAGATCGCGTTCGGCGAACGGCCTCGCCTTCGCGGTCAGCTCGCGCAAAAAGCCGAGCACCTCGTCGGCGCTCTCGGCCATCTTCGCGACCAGCGACACCTCGGCATAGTTGCGATAGCCGAGCAGCTTAGCCTCCTCGGCCCGCAGCGCCAGGATCCGGCCGATCAGTCCACCGTTGTCCAGTTCCGCCGGGCCGAACTCGGATGCGCGGGTGGCATAGGCGCGATACATTCGGGCGCGCAGGTCGCGGTTGTCCGCGTACTGCATCACCGGCAGATAGCTCGGCATCTGCAGTGAGAACTTCCAGCCCGATTTGCCGGCCTTGTCGGCCGCCGTGCGGGCGGCGGCGATCACGTCCTTGGGCAAGCCTGCCAGCAGGGCCTGGTCGGCTATCCACTCCGCATGCGCGTTGGTCGCATCGAGCAGGTTTTCGGAGAATTTCGCGGCCAGCGCAGACAGTTCTTCCTGGATTTCCTTGAAGCGGGGTTTGACTTCGTCCGCGAGTTCGGCCCCCGCGAGACGGAAGTCGCGCAGTTCATGCTCGAGGATGCGCTGGCGCACCGGGGCGAGCGTTGCGAACTCGGGTCCGTCATGCAGCGCCTTGTATTTGTCGAACAGTTTCAGGTTCTGACCGACCTCGGCATAGAAACGCGAGATCTCGGGCAGCATGTGGTTGTAGGCCTCGCGCCATTCGGGGACGTCCATGACGCTGTGGAAATGACCGACCACACCCCAGGCCCGCCCCAGACGTTCGCCGGCTTCGGTCAATGGGACGACGAAATCGTCCCAGGTCGGCGCGTCGGGTTTCTCGAGCAAGCGTTCGATCAGGCTGCGGTTCTCGGCGATCAGCTGCGTGATCGCCGGTTCGACATGTTCCGGCCGGATCGCGTCGAAACGGGGGAAGGACGAAAAATCGAGCATCGGATTGTTCATTCGGTTCTCTCAGGTTACAGGATTGGGTGCCGGAGCCCGGCGTCGCGAGGTGTCAGTGACCCCGTCGCCGCCTCGGTTCGTTGGCCTCGATTCTACGCGCCCGCGTCATTTCCCCGCGCTGTCGTCCTGATCGAGGGCGCGAAACGGCCTGCCGGCCGGAGGATCCGGTGAGATCCCCCGGCCGGGACTGACGCCGGTGCCGCAACTCTTTCAGTCGATCAGATCGCGGTAGGCATGCCAGGACGCGTGTCCCAGCAGCGGCAGCAGGATCACCATGCCGATCATCATCGTCGCGAAACCGATGCCGATCAGTGCGACGATCAGTACCGCCCACACCAGCATGGCCAGCGGGTTGGTCCCGGCGGCCCGCACGCTGGTCATCATCGCGGTGACCATATCGGTCTCACGGTCCATCAGCATCGGCACCGCCACGACCGTCGCGATGAAGACCAGCGCGGCGAACACCGCGCCGACCAGCACGTAGGCGGCGGCAAAGCCCAGATGCTCACCGGACAGGAACACCGTGCGCAGGAAACCGCTGACCTCGGTGATCTCGCCCGGGAACAGCAGCGCGAACAGCACGGCCGACACGCGCTCCCACCCCAGCATCACGATGGCCAGGAATACGCCGATCGACAGCAGGGACTCGCGGCTGTCGCGGATGCCGCGCAGCGAGGACGCGAGATCGGCCGACTGACCGGCCGCGCTGCGACGCGAGATCTCGTAAAGGCCTGCCGCGGCCAGCGGACCGATCAGGAAGAAGCCCGAGATCGAGGCGGTGATCAGATAGGGCCGCGGCGCGGCGAAACTGACGATCAGAAAGCCCAGCAGCGCAAAGAACAGCCCGTAGGCGATGCTGGCGAACGCATGTTCGCGCAGATCCTCCCATCCGAGTTTCAGCCAGTGCAGCGGGCGGGCGGTATCCACTTCGCGGATGTGCGGCAGGTTGAAATGGCGATCGAGCGGGTGGACGGTTTGTGCCATGTTGACCTCCATTGAGCAAGGCGGGAATCGGTCGGCGCCCGGCAGCGCTGTCGTTGCACTGCTGCGGGTCGCTCAAGCCCTTTGAAGCCTCGATCGGGGCCAAAGTTCGCCCGGCCGGTCAGTTCGCCTTCCACACGTTGCGGCAACCGGTCTCCCGCACGAACAGGCTCGCGAGGGTTCCGAGCACTGCCAGCGCCGCGATCACGCCTATTCCGAGCATGAAGGTCTGCTCGCCGTACTGCCGTACGCCGGCGACCATCGTGCCGTCCCAGCCCAGGTCCATCACGAAGCCGACGGCCGGCTGCATCAACGCGGCCGCCAAGAAACCACCCATGTTGGTCACGCTGGTGCTCATGCCGGACAACTGGGGCGGATTGACCTCCTTCGCGCAGGCCCAGGTCAGCGAGAAACCGGCCGTCGCGACACCCATCACGCCGAACAGCGTGTGGCTCAGCCACAGCGGCAGCGTGATCGCCGTCAGTAACACGACCCAGAAGGCGCACACGATCAGGCCGCTGCCGAACAGCACCGGCTTGCGCCGACCTAGCCGGTCGGACAGTGACCCGACCACCAGGCACCCGACCGCGAAACCGGCGAAGTACAGCGACAGATGGCCGGCTGCGGTGACCGCGTCCATGCCGTGAATCCTGCTCAGATAAGGGGTCAGCCACAGGCCGCCGAACGTGAAGAAGCTGCCGGTCAGGCCGAAATTGACGACAACCGGGGGCCAGGTGTCGCGGTTTTTCAGCACGCCGGCCAGCGCGCTCATGATCGCGGTGCGGTCGAAGCGCGGCCTGTCGGCGCCGGAGCCCGCGTCCTCGCGGATCAGCAGCCAGCTGCCTGCGGCCAGCACCAGCGAAACGCCGGCCACGCCGACGAAGACCATGCGCCATGACACGATCTCGGCCACGGCGGCGAGCGGCGTGCCGGCCAACACCGAACCCGCATTGCCGACCAGCATCGCCAGCCCGACCATCGTCGCGAAGCGCCGCTCGTCGAACCACACCGCGATCAACTTCAGCATTGCGATGAACACCACCGATACGCCCAGGCCGATCAGCGTGCGACCGATCATCGCGATCGTCAGATCCGGTGCCAGCGCGAACAGCAGACTGCCGGCCGCGGCCAGCAGGCTGCCTACCGTCAGGATGCGACGCGGACCGAGGGTGTCGACCAGCACGCCGGTCGGCACCTGCATCAGCGTGTAGATGTAGAAGTACGTGGCCGCCAGCACGCCCAGGGACGCGGCCGTGGTCTGGAAGGTCGCGGCGAGATCGGTTGCGATGCCGGCCGGCGCGAAGCGATGGAAGAACGAGAGAACGTAGGCGGCGACGACGATCGCGAGCGCGATCTTGCGGCCCGGGGCCGAGGTGCTCATGCTGTCTCCTGTCGGCGCCGCGTGTCCGCGCTGCGCCTGATTCTTGTGCGCCGGACGCATCATGTGCGTCCGGTCGGTGTCAGTCCAGCGTGCGCCCGGTGAGTTTCTCGAAGGCTTCGCGGTACTTCGCCGCGGTCTGCGCGATCACGTCGGCCGGAAGATGCGGGCCGGGCGCCTTCTTGTTCCAGGTCAGCGTTTCGAGATAATCGCGCACGAACTGCTTGTCGAAGCTGGGCGGGCTGATGTCTTCACTATAGTGCTCGGCCGGCCAGAAGCGGGACGAATCCGGGGTCAGGGCCTCGTCGATCAGGTGCAGCTTGCCAGCCCGGTCGACGCCGAACTCGAACTTGGTGTCGGCGATGATGATGCCGCGCTGCGATGCGTAGTCCGCTGCCTCGGTGTACAGCGCGAGTGCGGCGTCGCGCGCCTGCGCCGCCAGCGCGGCGCCGTCGGCGCCACTGCCGGCCAGGGCCTCGGCGCAGCGGCCGCGGGCCTGCTCAAACGAGATGTTCTCGTCGTGATCGCCGACATCGGCCTTGCTCGCCGGCGTGAAGATCGGCTGCGGCAGCTTCGCCGCCTGCTTCAGCCCGGGCGGCAGCGCGATGCCGCAGATCGTCCCGCTCGCCTGGTAGTCCTTCCAGCCCGAACCGATTACGTAGCCACGCACCACAGCCTCGATCGGCAGGGGTTTCAGGCGCTTGACCACCAGCGCCCGGTCGCGCACCTGGTCGCGTTCGTCCGGCGCGACCACGCTTTCCGGATCGATGCCGGTGAGCTGGTTCGGGATGACATGATGCAGGCGCTCGAACCAGAACAGCGCCATCGCGGTCAGCACACGCCCCTTGTCCGGAATCGGGTCGGGCAGCACGACGTCGAAGGCCGACAGGCGGTCGCTGGTGACGATCAGCAGTCGGTCGTCATCGACGGCGTAGATGTCCCGGACCTTGCCGCGCGCGAGCAGGGGCAGGCTGGAAATCGAGGATTCGAACAGGGTCTTGGTCACGGTGATGACTTCCGGAGGGCGGGAGTGGGGATCCAGGCAGGGATTATAGGTCACTCCATGCCTGCTTCCTCGGCGGCGAGCCTGCCGCGCATGCGTCGGAGTCCGAGAAACACCAAGCCCGCGATGATGGGTATCGCCACTGCGGTCACGATCTCCGGCGTCAGCGGCGCGATCCACGCCTTGCCACCCTTGGCGAGATAATTCACGAGTTGCGACCCGTAATAGGTGATGGCGACGATGGACAGCCCCTCGACCGTTTCCTGCAACCGCAACTGCAGCTTGGCACGCCGGTTCATCTGCTCGAGCAGGGCCTGGTTCTGGCGTTCGAGCTCGATATCCACTCGGGTGCGCAACAATTGTGAGTTTCGCGCGATCCGGCCCGAGAGTTCCTCCTGGCGGCGTGCGATGGTCTCGCAGGTCGCCATCGCCGGTGCGAGACGTCGCTCCATGAACTCCCGGATCGTCGGAAAACCGGGTATCCGGCTCTCGCGTAGTTCATCGATGCGCTGTCTCGCCAGGCGGTAGTATGCGGCTCCGGCGCCGAAGCGATACGTGGTTTTCGCGACCGAGCGTTCGACTTCGGCCGCAAGACGGGTCAGACGTCCGAGCACCATGCGCTCGTCCTCGGAACTGTCGGCTGTGCCCATGCAGTCCATCAGGTCGGCCAGTTCGTCCTCGGCAGAGGAGACCAGCCGGCCGACCGA
Organism: Denitraticella aggregata; assembly: GCF_048158365.1. Lineage (NCBI taxonomy): Bacteria > Pseudomonadati > Pseudomonadota > Betaproteobacteria > Rhodocyclales > Zoogloeaceae > Denitraticella > Denitraticella aggregata. Next base: position 572,990 of record NZ_JBLLNL010000001.1, read on the forward strand.
CTTGGCCACCGGAAAGGCGAGCAAGGCCATTATCCGGTAGGTCTCGAGCTCGAGCAGGCGCTGGACCATGCGCCCCGCCTGGCGCGGGGTGAAGGATTCATCGACGAGCAGGTAGCGTGAAAAGCCGTCGTGGATGTGAAAATCGGTGAACACCCAGCCTGCACCATCGGCGACCTTGGCCGCGATCTGGGTCTGTCCGTGCGGCGACAACTGGCTCATGATCGCGTCCGGCGAAACCTGCGACACCGGGCGCAGTTCGACATGGGTCGCCACCATCAGCTGGCCAGGAATGTCCTTCCGCCAGAGTGCGGGCACGACCTGCAGCGCATACTCGTCCATTGTCTCGACGCCATCGATGTGTCGAAAGAAGGCATAACTGGAGAATTCGTTGTGACGCTCCCACTTCAGCCTGAAATCCCCTGCATCAATGAATACATGGCCCGATTCGGTATCGGGTACCGGCAGGCCGAGCTGCAGCGCGAGTTGCATCAGGTGCGACGCTTCCCGTTCCGCGCTGCCGTGCGCATGCACGAAAGCGAGATAGGTGACGAACTCCGGCGCCTTCAGCGGAACCGGCGGCCGTGCGTGCACCTCGTCGTTCAGACTGCGGCGCAGTGGATGTTCCTCGAACAGCGACATGGGCGGGACCGTAGATGGTGGGGGCAATGCCGGGGTTGGGAAGGGCGATGCATGTGCGAAAGACGAGCCTATAATAAACCGGTCAATCGATCTTGATGCCTTCGCCGGCGGCGGTGCCGGCTTTTGTCCGTTCTCGATGAAAGTACCCTCTGAAGTGACGCCCGACTGGTTGCGCCGATTTGCCAAGGATTGGCGCATGCGCCGACATCGTTGCGATTTGTGGGTGCTCGAGGACCTCGGTCTGGGCTATCTTCCGGTGCCCAAGGTAGCATCGAGTTCGATTCGCAACAGCTTCGTGGACAGGATGACACCGGTTCTGCTTGGACGGCCCGACGTGTCGCGGAGAGCGGTCAAGGAACGCGTCGAGGCGCGCATCCGGCTGTCGCTCGACATCACCGGTGTCAAGGAGCGTCGAAAGACGCTGTTCGTGTTCACCTTCGTTCGAAATCCGCTGACGCGTTTACATTCCTGCTACCGGGACAAGGTGGTGAATGCGGCCGAACGGCGCGAGAAGTGCACGCTGTCGCCGTATGGCATTCAGTTCGGCATGAGCTTCGACGAGTTCGCCATGCGTATCGCGGAGATCCCGGATGCAAGGGCGGATCAGCATTTTCGCTCGCAGCACAGCTTCGTGGCGTCCGGCGGCGCGCTTCTCGTCGACTACGTGGGCAAGATCGAGCAGTTCGAGGAAGACTGGCTGCCGCTCAAAGTCCGTTTCGGTCTGCCGCCTCCCGCGCGCAGCCGGCGAGTTTCCGGCGAACCGCTCGCGGTGCCCGACCTGCCGCTGAGCAGGGCTGCGGCAGAGCAGGCAGTCCGGCGTTATGCAGAAGACATCGAAATCTTCGGTTACGAGCGCGAGATCGAGGCGGTGCTGGCGCTTCTGAAGTGATCGTCTGTCGAGGGCCCGAGCGATCGTGGGCAGGGACGCACGCAGCAGACCGAGTAGGCCACTACCGAGGTGGAAGACTCTGACCGGCGATTTCGCTCGTCTTGATGCCGTCGTCTGGCGAGAACGGTTCCAGCGAAAGCCGCTGTGCCTGGCGCAGATTCCCGGGCGACATACTGCGCGCCAGTGTCTCCCGCTCGCGTGCGGCTTCGAGGTGATGCGACGCCGCAGCACGGTTCATCCACACATAGCCATTGATCGGATCCTTGTCGACGCCGACGCCATCGCGGTAGAAGCGACCGAGCTCGAGCATGCCTTCCGGGTCTTCCGCATGGGCCGCACGCAGAATCCATTCCACGGCGATGTCGTAGTTCTGCAACGCACCGACCCCGGTACGGTACATGCGGCCGAGCTGTATCATCGCAGCGGCGTGTCCGTTCTCGGCGGCCTTGTGGAGCCAGACCAGCGCCACCGGCGCCTTCTGGCCATCGAGCGCGGCTTCCAGCAGCAGCTTCTTGCCGACCCTGAACTGCGCTTCGGCGTTGCCGTCCTCGGCCGCCTGAAGCGTTTCGGCGTTCAGGATCGCGTAGGCGTCGACGACTTTCGGGCTGCGTTCACGATCCGAGTCGGGCCGGATCGTGAACGTCACGATCATCGCCAACAACAACAACGCAAATGCGGCGGCACCGCCCATCGCGATCATTACGCCGGCGGAGCGTCCCGGCGCGGGTGCCAGAAAACGGTGCGAGCAGCCGACGCACCGGAACGGTCGAAGCCCGAGATTGGAATGCTTTTCGGTGTGCGACTCCCATTTTGATTCGCGCACCAGGGTCGCCTGGCATCTGGGACAGCACAGTTTTTTTGACGGGACCATGCTGCTTGACTTCCCAAGTCAATCACTTGAACCCGTATGTTACAACCTGCTCGGCGATTCCCGGTCAGATTGCGTGAATTCGTTCGATACGTCCGTCCAAAGTGGCAGCGGACGGACGTGTCGACGCGGTTCTGCGGTCTACTGCTGCAGCGGGATGATCAGCATCTCGACCCTGCGGTTCTGGGCCCGCCCGGCAGCGGTCGAATTGTCAGCGATCGGACGGGTCAGACCGAAGCCGTAGGCCTCGATGCGGCTCGGCGCGACACCGCTCTGCATCAGATAGCTGCGTACGCTCAGCGCCCGATTCTCGGACAGGGTCTGGTTATAAGCGGCCGATCCGACCGAGTCGGTATGACCTTCTATCCTGAGTATCGTGTCCGGATACTGATTGACGCTCATCGCGACCTGATCCAGGACCGGGCGGAACTGCGGTTTGACGTCAGCGCGGTTGGTATCGAAGGTGATGTTCTCAGGCGCCTGGAGTCGAATCGTGTCGCCCTCGCGCTGGACCTCGACACCGGTGCCGGCCATCTGGCGGCGAAGTTCGGCCTCCTGCTGGTCCATCTGGCGGCCTACCAGGCCGCCTACGGTCGCGCCGACCGCAGCCCCGATCAATGCGCCCTTGCCCCTGTCGCTGGAACCCGAGACTGCCGTGCCGAGCAGGGCGCCCCCGATCGCACCTATGGTCGCGCCGGAAGCGGTCTTCGCGCGCTCGCCCTGATAGGGGTTGGTGGCGCAGCCGACCAGCGTCATCACGCATGCGGCGGTTATCAATATGCCTTTTCTCATTTTCGTGACTCCCAAGGGTTTATGGTTGTAGCAGTATCCCGATTGTGAGTCCTTGGACTGCATTCATCGGTATCGGGTTCTTCTGCAATTGTAAGCACGCATGCCGGCGTCTGTGCGGGATTTTTTGGACGGGCTATCCGATCGACCTGGCCCTCCGTTGCGTTCCGGCCGGGGCGAAGTCCTGTAGCGACCGATCGAGATCCCGGTCCATGCTTGAAATCCAGCACAAGTCCGCGGGCGTGTCGATGTCATGCAGGCGTTCACCGATCATCAGCGACCATCCGAGGTCGCGAGTGCGTCCAATGGTCGTTTCGGCGACCGTGTCGGTGCTCCATGCGATCGCATCGAAGACGCTGTCGTCGAACCGGCTCAGCCCGAGCAGCGCATAGCCGCCATCCACGGTCGGGTGAATCAGCGCGTCATGGGCCGTCAGCGCGTCGCGTGCCGCAATGAGCAGTCCGGGCGACAGTTCCACGCAGTCCGTGCCGATCAGAATGACCTTTTCACCTGCTTCGATCGCGCGTCGGCTGGCCCGTGCCATGCGTTCGCCGAGGTCTCCCGGGCCTTGGTCGCTGCACAGCACATCGTCCGGGATGAGACCTCGCCAGGCGGGATCGCCGGCGTCGGGCGTCACGCACAGTTCGACCGGGCCTACGCCGGCGGTAACGACAGCGGTCATCGTGCGCCGCAACATGAGGGCTGCCAATGAAGCTGCGCCCTCCGCGCCCAGCGCCGGAATCAACCGCGTCTTCGCGTGTCCCGGCCACGGTGCCTTGGCGAACACGATGATGCGGACCGCTTTCGTCATCTATACAGCCTCGCGAGCACTTCGGGCGCCACTCCGCGCCAGTAGGCCCAGCGCAGCCGCCACATCAGCGCGATCGTGCGCCATACGCCGCGGGTTTCCCAGCGCCGCCCGGACGTGACCACCTTGTTGCGAAGGCAGGCAGGTCGGGACAGCCGCCTCAGCCGCGCCGACAGTTCGATGTCCTCCATCAGTGCCTGGTCGGGGAATCCGCCGACCGCGTCGAAGGCTTCGCGGGTCACGAAGATCGCCTGATCGCCGGTGGCGATGCCGGTCAGGCGGGAGCGCAGATTCATCATCGTCGCGACGACCGCAAGCATTCCGGAACGTCCGGCGATGCGCACATCGAACCGCCCCCAGACGTGACGTCCGTCGGCCAGTGCGTCGACGACGAGGCGATCCGCGTCGGGTGGGAGCCGCGTGTCGGCGTGCATGAAGAGCAGCACGTCGGCGTCGCATCGCGCGGCGCCGGCGGTCATCTGGCGCGCGCGTCCGCGCGGACTCGTCAGCGGTTCCAGCCCGGCCGAGCGTGCTATCGAAACCGTGTCATCGTCGCTGCCGCCATCGACGATGATCAACTCCACGCCGCGCCGGCGCAGGGGGGCCAGTTCCTCGAGACGGGCCGGCAGCGCGTACGCCTCGTCGAGTACCGGCATCACGATCCCGACCGTCACGTGCCGACCTGTCCGGGGCGTCCCAGTCGCCACGCATGAAAGCGCGCCAGCCACGCCAGCACGCGCTGAGGCGCATGGGCACGCTTCCACTCGCCGGCCGCGTATTTGTTGGCTTCGGACAGCGTGGGATAGGTGTGGATGGTGCCAAGGATCTTGTTCAGCCCGAGGCCGTGCTTCATCGCCAGCACGTATTCGGCAAGCAGGTCGCCCGCATGCTCGCCGACGATGGTCACGCCGAGGATCTTGTCCTTGCCGGGCACCGTCAGCACCTTGACGAAGCCGTAGTCGGTGCTGTCGGCGATCGCCCGGTCCAGGTCGTCGATGCCGTAGCGGGTCACCTCGTACGCGACGCCCTTGTCCCGAGCCTCCTGCTCGTTCAGTCCGACCCGTGCGACCTCGGGGTCGATGAAGGTGGCCCACGGAATCACCGAATAATCGACCCGATACTTGCGAAAATCACCGAACAAGGCATTGACTGCGGCGTACCAGGCCATGTGCGCGGCGGTGTGGGTGAACTGGTATGGACCGGCCACGTCGCCTGCGGCGAAGATGTTCGGATACAGGGTCTCGAGATACTCGTTCGTCACCACGGTGCGTTCGGTGGGGATGCCGAGGGCCTCCAGGCCATACCCGGTCAATCTGGCGCTGCGCCCGATCGCGAACAGCAGTTCGTCGAATTCGATGCTGCGCTCCCCCTCATCCGCGTGCCTGATCACCACGCGCTTGCGTTCGCCGGAGCGCTCGCAGCGCAACACGTCATGGTTCGTCAGCACCTCCACGCCCGAGGCTTCGAGCGCCTTTTGTGCAAGCGCCGACACTTCTGCATCTTCGCGCGGCATGATGCGTGGGCCGCGCTGCACCAGGGTCACGCCGACCCCTAGTCGGGCCAGGGCCTGTGCCAGTTCGCAGCCGATCGGTCCCCCGCCGATCACCACCATGCGTGCGGGCTGCTCATCCCGTTGCGCCAGCGCGTCCCACATCGTGTCGCTCGTCAGAAAACCGACGTCTTCGAGGCCGGGCAGTTCAGTCACGACCGGTTGCGCCCCGGCCGCGATGACGATGTTCCGGGTCGTGAGCCGGCGCGTGCCGCCGTCGTTCAGCGCGATCTGCACCGTCCATGGGTCGACGATGGTCGCGTAGCCCTGCAGTACCTCGACGCCCAGTTCGGTGTAGCGCTCGACGCTGTCGTGAGGCGCGATTGCCCGGATCTTGTCATGCACACGCGCCATGACCTTGCGGAAGCTGAAGGCGGGCGTGCCGGGCTCGAGCCCGTAGCGGTCGGCATGCGTGATCTGATGCGCCAGCTTTGCACTGCGGATCAATGCTTTGCTCGGCACGCAACCGTAGTTCAGGCAGTCGCCTCCCATCTTGTGGGCTTCGACCAGCGTGACCTGGGCCTTGACCGCTGCACTGATATATGCGGTGACCAGACCGGCCGCGCCGGCGCCGATCACGACGATGTTGCGATCGAAGGAGGCAGGACGCGTCCAGCGCTGGTAGACCCGGCGCTTGCGCACGATATCGACGATCCGCTTGGCGATCAGCGGGAACAGGCCGAGCAGCGCGAAGGACACGATCAATGTCGGTGACAGGATGCCGGACAGACTGTCGATCGCGGCGAGCTGTGTGCCGGCATTCACGAACACGATCGTGCCAGCGAGCATGCCGAGCTGGCTCACCAGATAGAAGGTCACCGTGCGGATCGGCGTGAGCCCCATCAGCAGGTTGATCAGGAAAAACGGGAAAATCGGAACCAGGCGCAGTGTGAACAGGTAGAACGCGCCGTCACGTTCGATGCCCCGGTTGATCGCCGCGAGCTTGTCGCCGAAACGTGACTGCACCGCATCGCGCAGCAGGTATCGCGAAACCAGAAAGGCCAGCGTGGCACCGATGGTCGAAGCGAACGATACCAGGACGAGGCCGGTGGTCAGGCCGAACAGCGCGCCGGCGGCGAGCGTCATGATGGTCGCGCCCGGCAGCGACAGCGCCGTGACCACGACATAGAGCCCGAAGAACAGCAGCGCGATCGTCCAGGGTGATGCGGCACGCAGCGCTTCGAAGTCGGCCTGACCCTGCTTCAATGCGTCTAGCGTCAGAAAACGTCCGAGGTCGAACGCGAAGAAGCCGATCACCGCGAGCGCGATCGCGCCGAGCAGCAGCCAGCGCTTCACAGCGCACCCCCGCAACTGCTGCCCTGGCCGGCCGTGCAGCCATAGCAATGGTCCGCCACGCGGATCGACTGGTTGGCCAGGTCGTGCTCGAACAGGTCGCGCAGATGCGGACGGCCCCGACCCGGCAGCGCGAGCCCGAGCTGCTGGTTGAAGTCGCAGTCGTACAGATAGCCCTGCCAGTCGGCGCTGACCAGGCTGCGGCACATGACGCCGTCCAGGTTGCCAGCGGCATAGTTCTCCTTCAGCAGGCGCATGTAGGCGTTGAACTGGCCTTTGGAGATCAGCGTGCTGCCGAAGCGCTGGATCGGCATGTTGGTGATCGTGAACAATTGATTGAAGACGATTCCGAAGTGCTCGAACAACTCGCGCTTGTACGCGGCTTGCAACGTATTCTGAGCGGGCGGCAAAGTCGGCCCGATCGGGTTGTAGACCAGATTCAGCACCCGTCCGCTGCCCTCCCGGCCATACCCGAGGGCGTTCAGCCGCTGCAGCGCCGCGATACTCTTGTCGAACACGCCGTCGCCGCGTTGCTTGTCGACATTGGCGGCCGAATAGCAGGGCAGCGATGCGACAACCTCGGCCTGATGATGGGCCAGAAAATCCGCGAGATCGTGCTGACCGGGTTCGAACAGGATGGTCAGGTTGCAGCGGTCGATCACGCGCACACCGAGCGCGCGCGCCGCCCGTACGAGTTGACGGAAACCTTCGTGCAGTTCGGGTGCACCGCCGGTCAGGTCCAGCGTGCCGATGCCGCGCTTTTCGAGGATCCCGGGAATCAGCGCCATCGTGTCACTGTCCATCATCTCGGTGCGATTGGGGCCTGCGTTCACATGGCAATGAAGGCAGGTCTGATTGCACCGGTAGCCCAGATTGACCTGCAGGGTGTCAAGCGTCTTGCGGCGAATCGGCGGGAATTCGGTGGCTTGCAGCAGGGGTAGCGTTGCATGCATGTTTTTATCCGTTGGTTTGAGTGCGTGTGGTTGTCATGTGTTGTCGCCTGGGCGAATGCATTCCTTACACGCTTGTCTGCGATCTCTGGTCGTGCATTCGAGTAAGGTTTGCATGTCATGCGCGACAATTGAAGCAGCGCAACAATTGAAGCAGCGCAACAACATTCTGACAGGTGACATATGGAAGTGGAAAAACTCATCGGGGCCGACCGTCGTTCGATTCTGAGGCCCGTTCTTGGCATGACGATCGGTCTGCTCGCATTCGCGGCCGTCGATGTAGCGGCTTCCTCCGCGATTTCGCCGGCGCGGTTTTCGGCCGCGAGCAGTGGCACCGAGTTACCGGGCGAATGGTCTCACCAAGCCCTGCCGCGCGTGCAGCAGCAGAACCGCTTCGACCTGATCGATGTCGATGGACAGACCGTGCTGCGGGTGCGATCGGATTCGGCCGCATCCACGATGCTCCATCCGCTCGCCGTGGATCCGGCGACGACGCCGATACTCAGCTGGCGCTGGAAGGTCTCCAATCCGGTGGCTGCTTCGGATTTCTCCCGCAAGGCAGGTGACGACTACGCTGGTCGGGTGTACGTACTGTTCGATTATCCGGTCGCCAAGCTGCCGCTTGGCGACCGGATCAAGATTTCGCTCGCGCGCGGACTGCACGGGGCCGAACTTCCGACCGCGGCGATCGCCTATGTATGGGGTACGGCGCAGGCGGTCGGCGAGTCCGGCCCCAACCCGTACACGGACCGGGTGCAGATGATCGTCGTCGAGCAGGGGGCGGAGCGGGCCGGGCAGTGGGTCGAAATCCGGCGCGACGTCGCTGCGGACTTCGAGCGCGTTTTCGGTGAGCCCGCACCGCCCATCGTCGGTATCGCGATCAGTGCGGATACCGACAACACCGGTGAATCGGTGACCACGCTGTTCGGTGACATCCTGTTCGAGAAGCCCGAATCAGGGTCTGGATCTTGACTGCGCGGATGGTTTCTCCTCGCCGCGTTCCGGCGGCGGCGCGGCGATGACGTGCTTCCGCGACGCGCCTCCGCTAGATCGTCGGATCCGTTCCGGATGAAACGACTCGTGCTGGCGGGCGGCGGGCATGCTCATGTGCATGTGCTCGACAGGCTGGCCCGGTCCCGACCCGAGGGCGTCGACATTACGCTGCTGAGCCCGTTCGAGCGGCAGGTCTACTCGGGCATGCTGCCGGGCTGGATCGCCGGAATCTATCCGCTCGACGCGTGCATGCTGCCGCTGACAGGCCTGGCCGAACGGGCCGGGGTTCGCTTCGTGCGCAAGAGCTGTGTGAAGCTCGAGGCCGACGCGCGGGTGCTGGAGTGCGACGACGGGGAGCATCTGGAGTTCGACCTGCTGTCGCTCGATGTCGGGTCGGTTACCGCGGCCGAGCCGATCCCGGGTGCCGACCACCATGCGATTCGAGCGCGACCGATCGAGGACTTCATCACGGCGGTATCGGATCTGCTCGAAAGGGTCAGGGTCGGCCGGTCCGACAGTATCGTGATCGTCGGCGACGGCGCTGCCGCAGTGGAGATCGCATTTGCGCTCGACGTTCGCTTGAGGCGCATGGCGTGTCGCGACGAATCGGGCCGGGGCGTGCGTCTCGGTATCGCCGGCTCGGCGCCGCGTCCGCTGTCGAGACTGCCGCGCCTGATGCAGTGGCGGGTCGCATCCCTGCTGCGGAAACGGAACATCGCATGGTACGGAAGCGCCCGCGCGACCGGCGTGGCAGCGGACCATGTCCGTCTGTCCGACGGCCGGACAGTCGCGGCCACCGATGTCCTGCAACTGACCGGCGCGTCGGCCCATCCGTGGCTGTCCCGGTCGGGACTGGCGACCGACCGGAACGGTTTTGTCCAGGTGCTGCCTAACTTGCAGTCATCCTCGCATTCCGGCGTGTTTGCGGTGGGTGACTGCGCGGCCTACGCGGCGGTTCGACCCAAGTCCGGTGTGTTCGCGGTCCGGGCCGGGCCGCCGCTGGCGCACAATCTGATTGCGTCCCTGAAGGGCGATGAACTGCGGGCCTGGACGCCCCAGCGCAGGGCCCTGTATCTGCTCAGCACCGGCGATGGCGATGCGCTGGCCGCGTGGGGTGCGTTTGCATGGTGGGGTGAGTGGGTGTGGCGCTGGAAAGATCGGATCGACCGGGCATTCGTCGCGCGTTACGGCGCAGGGCCACGCTGACGCGACACGCGTCTATCTGGATCGATCTCGACGATTGCTGCATGCCGGTGAAGAGTGAGCGGCTTCATTTCCGCTCGTCAGGGAGGAGACACGATGGGTTTGCTGGTGGAAGGGGACTGGGTGGACCAGTGGTACGACACCGAATCGACCAAGGGCGAGTTCGTGCGAAGCGAATCGCAGTTTCGCAACTGGGTCACCGCGGACGGCCGTCCGGGGCCGAGCGGTGAGGGCGGTTTCAAGGCCGAACCCGGGCGATATCACCTCTATGTCGCACTCGCCTGTCCGTGGGCCCATCGAACGCTGGTCTTCCGCAAGCTGAAGGGGCTCGAGGACATGATCCCGGTGTCGGTGGTCAATCCTTACATGGGCAAGCAGGGCTGGACCTTCGAGCCCGGCGAGGGCGTGGTGCCCGATCCGCTGCACTCTATCGACCGGCTCCACCAACTCTATCGTCATGCGCGCGAGGACTACACCGGCCGGGTGACGGTCCCGGTACTGTGGGATCGTCGAACCGACCAACCGGTCAGTAACGAGTCATCGGAGATCATCCGCATGCTCAACAGCGCCTTCGATGGCGTCGGCGCACTGCCCGGAGACTATGCGCCCGAGGACCTGCTGCCCGAGATCGACACCGTGAATGCGTGGGTGCTGAAGACGGTGAATAACGGCGTCTATCGCGCCGGTTTCGCCACCCGCCAGGCGGCCTATGAGGACGCGGTCACCGCGCTGTTCGACGCGCTGGACGCGCTCGAGCAGCGTCTGTCCAGCGATCGCTACCTGCTGGGCGATCGAATCACGGAGGCCGACTGGCGCCTGTTCACGACGCTGATTCGCTTCGATGCGGTCTATCACGGGCATTTCAAGTGCAACATCCGCAGGATCGTCGATTACCCGAACCTGTGGGCTTACACCCGCGAGCTTTACCAGTGGCCGGGCGTGGCCGAGACGGTCGACTTCGAACACATCAAGGTGCATTACTACCGCAGTCACCACATGATCAATCCGACCGGAGTCGTGCCGGTCGGTCCGGTGCTGGATCTGTGGGCGCCGCATGGGAGAGGCCGGTCGTAGCGTCGCGCTGCCGACCGATCGTGCCGGCCGGCGCATGGCTCGATAGCCGACCAAGGCGGTTGGCCCGGTTGTCGGTCGCCGAATCAGCAGCGCTGCTTGCGCACCGGATCGCGCAGCGTGACGAACTCCTCGGCCGCGGTCGGGTGGATGCCGACGGTCGCATCGAAGTGGGCCTTGGTCGCACCCATCTTCACCGCGATCGCGATGCCCTGGATGATCTCCGGCGCGTCCGGACCGACCATGTGAGCACCGAGCACGCGGTCGGTCGCGGGGTCGACGATCAACTTCATCAGCGTGCGTCCCGCGCGACCGGACAGCGTGTGCCGCATCGGGCGAAAACGGGTGGTATATACATCGACGTCGCCATGGCGCTCGAGTGCGGTTTCTTCGGTCAGACCGACGGTTGCTATGGGCGGCTGGCTGAATACGGCCGACGGAACCGTTTCGTGGTCGGCCGAACTCGGCTGCCCGCCGAACAGCGTGGTGGCCAGTGCCTGGCCTTCGCGGATCGCGACCGGTGTCAGCGCGATCCGGTTGGTGACGTCGCCGACCGCGTGAATGCCCGGTACGGTGGTGGCGGATAGGCGATCCACGATCACCCCACCGGCCTCGTCCAATCCGACTCCGACCGACTCCAGTCCGAGTCCGGATGTGTTGGGCACCCGGCCGGTCGCATACATCACTGCATCCCAGGCGCCCGTCGCACCGGGGATGCCGCTGACCTCGATGTCGAGGCGCCCGTCGCTGCGCTTGCGAATCGCGTGCAGGTCGCTGTTCAGCGCGATTCCGATGCCGTTGTTACGCATCTCCTCTGCCAGGTGGTCGCGCACGTCCCGATCGAAGCCGCGCAGAATCTGATCGCCCCTGTAGCTGAGCGTGACCTGCGAGCCCAGGCCATGGAAGATGCCGGCGAACTCGACCGCGATATAGCCGCCCCCGACGATCAGGATGCGCCGCGGCTGCTCGCCCAGTTCGAAGACTTCGTTGGAGGTCAGCGCATGCTCCACGCCCGGAATGTCGGGCTTGAACGGCCAGCCGCCGGTGGCCACCAGGATATGACGACTTCTGAAGCGTCGTCCGCCGACCTCCACCGTATCTGGTGCGACCACGCGCGCGGTCCCCTCGACGCTGGTCACGCCGGCATCCGCGAGCAGGCGCCGGTAGATGGCGCTGAGTCGTTCGATTTCGCGGTTCTTGGCCTCCATCAGCGCAGGCCATGAGAATTCCGGCGAAACCGGAGACCAGCCGAAACCGGCCGCGTCCTCGAAATCATCGCGAAAATGCGATGCGTACACCATCAGCTTCTTCGGTACGCAGCCGCGGATCACGCAGGTGCCGCCGAAGCGGTGATTTTCGGCGATGGTGACCCGTGCGCCGAGGCGCGCCGCGACGCGGGCGGCGCGCACGCCGCCGGAACCGGCACCGATCACGAAGAGGTCGCAGTCGAAATCGTTCATGGTTTTTCCTTGAGGATGATGGGGATCCAAGATCGTGCGAGCGCAGCACGGTGCGGCGCTGCCCCCGGACTTGTGAACAGACCCGATGATGAACGAGCGTCGGCGGGCGTCGGTGTGTCAGGCGCGTCCCCCGCTGACCGGGCGCTGCCTGTCACGCGGTGTTCAGGCCGAAACGGGGCCTGAGTCGCGCGCCCAGCCACACGCCGGGCAGGACCGCAACGAACCACAACCAGCCGTGCACGCTGGTCGACGCCGTTCCGGAGACCAGCGCCCCTATCGTACATCCGAAAGCGATGCGGGCGCCGTAGCCCATCAGCAAGCCACCCAGGACCGCGGCGGCCAGCGCGCCGGGGCGGGCATCCATACGCACGCTCCATTTGCCGGCCGCCAGTGCGATACCGGCCGCCCCGAGGGCGATCCCGACGTCCATCAGAGATGTGATGTCATGAAGAATCGGCGCTGCCAGCGCCGATGACTGGAACGGTGCCTGCCAGAACGCTGACGATGCGGGATCCCAGCCCAGCAGGGCGGCGCCCTTGGCACCCCACAAAGTGTAGGCCCAGGTGATGCTCCACGGGTGACCGGCCATCAGCAGCGTGGCCAGGTTGAGCACGGCGAGTGCCCCCACACCGACGGCCATCGGCCAGCGATCGTGATTCTGTCGTGGCGTAGCCGCAGGCGAGCGGGCGCGTGGCTGGCGGCGCATGATCCACCACCAAAGGGTGGCGATCGCGGCGAGTTGCAGTCCTGCCGCCGGCATCCATCCGAACGACTCGCCAAGCACGATGGCGTCGAACTGGAACTGCCCGGCCCACCAGCCCATGTGCAGACTCCCGATGAAGGAGCCCGCGCAGAAGAACGCGATGACGACAAGCATTCGGCCGTTGCCGCCGCCGAGACTGAACAGCGTCCCGGACCCGCAACCGCCGCCGAGTTGCATGCCGACGCCGAAGAACAGCGCACCGATCGCGACCTGAAGTCCGAGCGGAGCGGCGGCGGGCCATGCGCTGCGACCCAGCGCGCCGCCGTCGGCCAGAACCGGTGCGAACAGCAGCGTGGTCAGTGCGATCAGTGCGAGCGGCGCCTTCAGCGATGCGGGATCTCGGCCGGTAACGAAGCGGCGCAGGCTGCCGGTGAATCCGAACTCGGTGCGCAGTAGCACCGCACCCATCATCAACCCGATCAGGAACAGCACGGCGTGATCGGCGCCACGCAGACTGAAGGCCTGCCACGCGCACTGCGCGGTCACGGCTGCCCACAGCGCCATTCCGACGAGTCTGCGTGGTGCGCGATTCCGGCGCGGGTCGATTGCCTGCGGTTCAATCGCCGACGGCACCGACGCGTATTCCGTGCCGCTTGCGGTCCTGGCCGGGGTGGTCTCAGCGTGTGGCGTCGCGGACGATGGCATCGAAGATGTCGTCGAGCTCGCGTGCGAGCGCGTCCAGTTGCGCATTGCCATAGGGCGCGAACACGGCGCTCGGCGTGCGCCAGCCGAGCGTGGCCGACTGGTCGGCATTCTCGGTCACATAGAATCTGAGCGGGGCCTCGATGCCGGCCGGTATGCTGGCCTCGAGCATGCGCACCGCGAAGTCGTTGCGGAACACCATCAGCACGATGTTGCCCGGAATCGTGACGCCGCGTGTTGCGGCACCCCGGCTCGCACTGGCCGAAGCGACGACCACCAGGCCGTTCGCGTCGATCGCGTGTTCCAGCCGTGCCTGGAGGTCGGCGAACGAGTGGGGCGTGGCAACGGACCGGGTGCCGTCTGGGGCCGCGTGTGACGAGGTGGTCAGCGTCATCAATGCGATCAGGGTCAGTGCCAGCAGCCATTGCAGAAGGTGATGCGGGGCGCGGTTTGTTGCGACGGCAGTATGGGTCATGTTCGTATCCTCAGTCGGTAATGGTCGGCGTGGCGGGCTGCCTGGGGTCCTGTTCGGCCTGGGCTTGGCGCCGTGTCGGTGGGTCCGTGCCGGTCGTGTCCGGTTCGGGCTGCGTATAGTCATGGATGACGATGCCGGTGTCGACATCGACCGGATGCGCCCAGGCGCGCTCGGCCAGTACCCGGAGTCCGTCGTGGCAGCCTGCGGACCAGCGCATGCCGACGCGTTCCGGGGCGAAATCGATGTCCTTGTCCTCGCGTTCGTGCTGCAGTTTCGGTGCTTCGAGTCGCACCAGATGAAACACGCTTCGACAACCGAAGCTTCGCATCTCGGTGACGTCCGGACGGTCTTTCTGATCGTCCGGCAAGCGGTCAGCGAGCATTGCGACATAGTGGCGAAGGCGATGCAACTCCTGCTCCAGGTCGATCAAGGTTCTGGCGCGACTCGCGAAACGGATCTCCTTGGCGCGACGCATTACGTCGGTGAGCGTGTTCGGAACCGTATCGTGGGCGGGCCACAGCGTCGCCAGAAAGCACAGCGAGTCCAGCCTCGGCGGGTCGCGCAGAATCCATTCCAGCGGCGTGTTCGAGTGGATGCCGCCATCCCAGTAGTGGCGGCCTTCGATTTCGACCGGAGCGAAAGCCGGCGGGAGCGCGCAGCTTGCGAGAATGTGCTTGACACTCAGGCGTGTCGAGCGCGAGTCGAAGTAGGTAATCTCGGCGGTTTCGATGTCGACCGCGCCCACCGACAGGCGTGTGTCACTGTGAGTGAGGTAATCGAAATCGACCAGTTCGAGCAGTGTGTGCCGCAGGGCCTGGACGTCGTAGAAGCTTGCCTGTGCCGGATCGGTGGGCAGGCCGAACGCGAAAGGACCGGGCCAGCGCGGCCGGAAGAAATGGGGTATCCCGAAGGCCATCGTTCTGGCCGATTGCATCAGGCCGGTCAAGCCTTCGAACGGCGCGAATGTGCCTGAGGGGAGGGCGTCGAATCCTGCCCAGCGCTGTCCGACCCGCGCCCAGAATTCATAGAGATGCTCGAGACGTCGGTGTGGCCGGTTTCCGGCGATCAGCGCGGCGTTGATCGCGCCTATGGACGTGCCCACCGCCCAGTCAGGGGCGAGGCCGGAGCGGTCCAGGGCTTCGAATACGCCGGCCTGATACGCGCCCAGCGCGCCGCCGCCCTGAAGCAGCAGCACGGTTCTAAGGCCGATCGATGTGGATTTCTGTTCCATCCGTCCTTGCTCCGACGTGTCGTTCAAGAAGCCCGTCTCCTTGCCACTCTGATGTGAGAGTGTCCAAGTTTCGTCGCACAGAACGGGGTTTCCTTACAGCGGTCTTGTACAGCAGAGGCTGCGGCTGGCATCGGGTGGTATCGAGCAATGGACGAGCCACACCCCGGCCGTCATCCGGGCGAGGTATTCGAAGCTTATCGCTGGACGGATTCGCGCTGAGACGCGTTATTCGCTGCGAGGAGCGACATGATCGTCTGCTCCAGTGCGCCGATTTCGGTCGCGCCGAGGTAGCGAGCCTTTACCGTGCCGCTGCGATCGCTGATGTAGATCAGTGGTGTGCCCTGCACCGGCCCCCACGCCTTTTTCAGCGAAGCCGTGCGCATCGCGACCGGAAACGTAAAGCCGCTTCGTGCCACGTAGTCCTGCACAGGGGAGAGTGTCTCGTCGACCGAAAGGGCCAGGACCTCGAATCCGTCCGAATGGTGGCGGTCGCGCAGCTTCTGGAACTCCGGAAGTTCACGCATGCAGATATGACACCAGGTC
Source organism: Denitraticella aggregata (assembly GCF_048158365.1). Classification (NCBI taxonomy): domain Bacteria; kingdom Pseudomonadati; phylum Pseudomonadota; class Betaproteobacteria; order Rhodocyclales; family Zoogloeaceae; genus Denitraticella; species Denitraticella aggregata. The sequence goes on from NZ_JBLLNL010000001.1 coordinate 589,156, forward strand.
GCCCAGAAAACAGTCAGTACGACCTTGTCCTCGAGCGCTCGGCGATCGAGCGTCGTACCATCGATCAGGAGCAGCTTGGTGCGTGGCACGCCGTCTCCGACCTCGACTTGGCTATGGGCGCTTCCAGCGTGCGCCAGCGTGATGAAGGTGAACGCGACTACGAGCGTTCGAAAAATGCTCATGCTCATTTGTCCGGCTCCGGTTGGCAGTTGATCGCCGTTCGGCCCTGGCGACGTGGGAAAACTTTGCGCGACGGGCAACATCGCTGCTGCCCGTCGCGTGCTTGACGTCGATTACGGCGTCGGCAGCTCGTGCAAGCGACGGAAACCTTCCTTGACCTCTTCGAAGGTGCAATAGCCCTTGTCGCCGGCCAGATCGTCGAAGGACGCGCTCATGTAGGCGAGGAACTCCTCCTTCTCGATTCGACCGTTGTTGTTGGTGTCGATGACGCTGATGTTCTTCGGAGCCGTCGGAATGTCGGCGAAGGCGGGCGCCGCGAAGCCGCCCAGCAAAGCGACGGAAAGAAAAGCTGCGGACAGTGAATGAGCGAGTTTCATGATGTGTCTCCTTTAAGCTTCGGGTTGAGGTATCCACAAGTGCCCACTTGCTGATCTTCAATCGAGACTATCAACATGTACGCACTTGGTGATCCTTAGTCGAACCACATCCCCGTTCCTTACACCTGAAAGCAGGCCAACATCATTTATTTGCAATCAGAGGTCGGCTGCCTGAACGCGTAGTGGCTCAACGCGCGAGTCGTCCGATCGCGCTCTGACGGCCTGCTGCGCGTGGAATGCTCCAGTCCGGCCCTTCGACGAGACGCCTGAAGTAGGATTGCCACGCGTCGCTGCCTTCCGGCCAGTTCGCCACAAAGGCGGCGATCCATGCGATCGGGTCGAACTCGACAGCCAACGCGTCGACATGAACGCCTTCGATCGACTCGCCATAGAGTGGCGGATGGGGGGAGGGCGTGGTTCCGATGCGGCTGATGATGCCGTAATGCGTGCCACGCAGGTTGGGCATGCCGGCGGCCCCGTTGTTGATGACCGCACGGATTCGTCCGTCTCGGCAGAGCGCCGTTCGCAGCGCCGGCAGACAGGTGTGGCTGCTCGCAAAGACGTCGACATCGGCCTGGCGCGCCGCATCGGCAAGCCAGTCGAGTCCGCCGGGTGCGTCGAGCGTGCTTGCGTCGAAGCGCCATCCAGCCAGCGATTCCGCATCGCCATGGACCACCCCGACGTCAAGACTGCCGATCCGATAGCGGGCGAACATCGGAAGCCGAGCCAGCGCGTCGCGCAAGTGGGGGTGTAGGGACGCGCATCGCTTGAGCCGGGCATGAATTCGATTGGAGCGTTCTACGATGGCGTCATCCACGCTGTCCGGATAGGCGCAGCCGCAGTCATCGCCGGCTGCGCTCGATGCCAGTTCGGCTTCGACGTTGCCGGCCAGGGCGTCATGCCTAAGCACGCGCATGTTGATCTGCCTGAAGGTAGGCTCGTCCACGTCGAACCAGTTGAAATCGCCGTTGAAACACAGTACGACCGGGCCATTCTCGGCTGCCGCGAGCCGTTCGACCGCATCCAGCGCAGGCAGGTTGCCGTATAGCCCGCCGATCACATAGAGCGTTTCCGTCTCGACGGCGGGCGTGCGTGCGATCGCGGCGGGGCCGTATCGGTATCGGATCGGGCAGGTTCGACCGGGTTGTTGTTCGCTCACGTGTATCCTTTGCGTTTTCCGTGGCGGCGGGTTTTGTTCCGGCGTATGACTTTTCCGCATCGCGTCACCGTCCGTGGGTTGCTGCGTTTCGTGCCGCCGTCGTGGCGTCGCCGCAAGGAGTATCGGTCGTCAGTCGCAACCGGCCGTGGAAACTTACAGGTTCCCGCACACTGGGTGTAAGGAAAACCGGTCTGGTGCGACCTAGGGGAGGCATGCCGAAACATCGGCTTTGCCGCGCGCCCCGGTTACGGCCGGCTTTCGACCTGCTCGCGCGGTTTTCAACGATTCTGTTCGGGGAAGAATGATGCAAGGAATAGACACTGCGGTTCTCGGCGGAGCCTTGCTGGCGCTTGCGCTGCTCAGCGTGCTGGTCGCGCCGAGAACGAGTACGGTAGAGGGTTTTTTCAGAGGCAAGAGCGATGTGGGCGCCGCGCCGGGCGCATGGACGCTGACCCTGTCGCAGGTCACCACCTGGATCTTCGCGCGTTCGCTTCTCAATGCCGCGATTCTCGGATACTTCTACGGCATTGCCGGGGTGATCGCCTACGCGGCCTATTACGGATCGTTTCTGACCGGCTGGCTGATCGTCGACCGCCTTCGTTTCCGTCACGGCGTCGGCAACATGCAATCGTTCCTGCATGCGCGCTACGGGCGGCTCGGGAATGCCTGTTTCAATTTTCTGCTCGGCATGCGCCTATTGACCGAGGTTTTCGCGAACCTGCTGGTGGTCGGTATCGTGTTCGGTGCGGCCGGTTCCGTCGGCTATACGCTCTCGATCGTCGCAGTGGCTGCAGTGACGCTGTTCTATTCGATGAACGGCGGCTTGCGCGCTTCGCTTCGCACCGATGTGCTGCAGATGAGTCTGCTGGCGGTATTGCTGGCCGTGCTGTTCGCGATGATGTTGGCGCATCCGGCTTTCGATCTGTCGGCTTCGCTGGCGAGCAGTCCTGAACTCGGCTCGCCCGGGTGGGTCTTGCTCGTGGTCGCGCTGCTGCAGGTTCTGAGCTACCCGATGCATGATCCGGTGATGATGGATCGCGGCTTCATCGCGGATCGCCAGACCACCCGCCGCAGCTTTCTCCATGCGTTCTGGATCTCGGTGCTGTGCATCGTGGCGTTCGGTGCGCTGGGGGTGTTCGCAGGCCTGAATCGCGAAGGTGATGAGGTGCTGCTGGCCACGCTTGCGCGTCTGATGGGTGAGCCGGCCATGCTGGTGCTCGCCGGTGCCCTCGTGATTTCGGCCGCATCTACGATGGATTCGACCTTCGCCAGCGCGGCCAAGCTTGCGGTGGTGGACATGGGCATGGGCGGCGGGCGCACCCGCAGCGGACGTATCGCGATGCTCGTGTTCGCGCTCGGGGGCCTGGCGCTGGTTTTTGTCGGCAGTGACGACCTGTTCGCGGCCGTGGCGGTCAGTGGCACGGCCTCGCTGTTCCTGACGCCGGTCATCGTGTACTCCATCCTGCTCGACCGTGACGTGAAGCCTTGGGCTTTCCAGCTCACCTTCGTCGCGGCAATCGCGGGCTCGGCGCTGTATTTTCTCGAGAACTCGAAGCGCATCTCGATCATCGGACCGCTGACCGGCGTCGAGCACAGCTACAGCAAGCTGCTGGTGGTCACCGTGCTCATTCTGGTGATCGGCTTCGTCACGTTCGCCCTGGCATCGAGGCGATCCGGCGGTGCCGCGGGTCACGCCTCCGGGCCGGCGTCGTCTGCGTCCCAGACCATCGCGCGGTAATCGAAGCCGTGGGCGAGCGTGGGCTTGATGATCTCGAAGTAGGGGGACACGTCGAAGTCGCGCGGTGCAAACAGGCTGTGATGGCGGATGTGATGACGTGCCTCGATGCAGCCGGGACAGTCCCGATCCCGGCTTGGACCGTGAGAGACCTCCGGAAGTATCGGGTAGCGCACCGACTGGAAGGCCTGAGCGATCAGCGTCGAGCAGATCGCACGGGTCGGATCGCCGCTGCCGAGCGCGAGCATGCGGCGTCGGAACCTGACCGGTACGGGCGGCTGTGGCAGCAGATATCGGGCCAGATCGAAAACGTTGCGCAGGTCGTATTGATGACCGATACGCCGGATCGCGAAGTCGATGAGCTTGTGTCGGTCGTCGTCGCTTAGACCGACCGGTCTGCAGATACGCGTGTGCAGTCCTGCGAAGGCCGAGAGTCCCACGCTTCGGACCCCTTCTACGATGTCCGCCTCGATGAAAGCGTGCTGGCCCCGACCGGGTTGACCTGTGAGTGCGTCACCGACGTAAAGGGCCGCGTGAGACCAGGTTGACTGCGTCAGATACTTGATTGCGGTGCTGACGCGCGAATCCCCCTCCACCAGCAATACGTCGGCCGGTTGCAGAGAGTCCCGCAGCGCCTCGGCGCTCGTTCCTGCGCTGGCGCGATGCACATGAGACGGCGTGGCAAGGTAGTTTCCCAGCCATTGGCCCGCGCGATCCAGGATCAGTCCCATTGTTAGGCTCCGACAGGCGACGCATGCGGTTCAGTCCCGGGGGTCCATCCCGTCGCGAACGCGCTTCGCCGCCCTTTTCAGAAAGGCCATCTGGATGCGATAGTTGGAGCAGTAGCGGCACATCATGTTGTGAAAGCGCAGCGCGATCTTCTCGCGCAGACTGAGCGGACGATCCAGTTCTTCGGACATCAGGCGGGTGGCGTGCTTGCAGTTCAGCATCAGGCTGCAGCGCCTCCCTTGAACCAGTGATCTTCAAGGCAGGCCCGCAGGCCCGTACGGGCGCGGTGCAGGATCACCCAGCAGTTGTTGGTCGAGATGCCCAGTTGTTCGCAGATCTCGGGGGTATCGAGATCGAGAAACTCACGCATCATGTAGACGCGGGCGGTCTTTTCGGGGAGATGGTTGACGCAGGCATCGAAGACCGCCCAGAACTGCTTCTGCGAAAGGGCCGCATCCGGATCGGACCAGGTCGACGGGCCATCCTCCTCGTTCCAGTATCCGGACGACCACATCATCTTGCGGTTGAACATCGCGTCGATGCGCGCGTCGCCTTCGTCCGAACCGTCCGACAGGTCGGCCCGAACGACCTCGCGCGAGGATTTACGGATGTGGTCGACGATCTTGTTGCGCAGGATCGCGAACATCCAGGTCTTGAGGGCCGCACGACCGGCGAACCCCTCCTCGTTGTTCATCGCGGCAATAAGGGCTTCCTGCACCATGTCCTCGGCCGAGGCCGAATCGCGCAGTTGCATCTGCGCAAAACGCAGCATGTCGCGTCGGATGCCGGCGATCGATGGATCATCCCATCGAATGCCACCGTCCCGGCCTCTTGGGACTTTCATTGTCTTGCGCTCCTGTGCGGGTGTGATGACATTTTCATGGCGAGTGGTGTCGGTCCATCAGATTACGTGGGGCCGCTCCAGCAGCCTGCCGAATGCCGCTCTGGAAGCTGCATCACGCACAGTGCGGGCGATCAGTGCGATGTCCGCGACCGGCGTGAGTTGCGCGGCCGTGCCCGTTTTGCCGGTCGGAACGACGCCGACCGAACCTAATTCTTCATCGATCAAGCGGTACTCACTACCGCAGGATCGGCAATGAATCAGGTCTCCCCGGCCGTGCATCGCGGTCAGGGCCAGGGTGGGTCCGCACATCACGCAGGTTTGCAATGGAATGCCGTCGTCACTATAACCCACGATATGCTCGAGTGCACCTGTTCCTTTGAGTGACAGAAAGTCGCCGACCAGGGTGTCGTCGAACTGGCTGCCCCGGGCATCGGAAATGATGGCGAGTGCATCGTCGATGGACATGCCGCGGCGATATGGTCGGGTGCTGGTCATCGCGTCGAACGCGTCGCCAATCGACACGATGCGGGCGACGAGCGGAATGTCCTGTCCATGCAGTCCGCGCGGATAGCCAAGGCCGTCCGGGCGCTCGTGGTGACACGCGACCGCGTCGCGTACCAGGCCCGCGAGCGGGTGAGCTGCAAGCACCCGTTCGCCTATGGCGGGGTGTGTGCGTACCAGGTCGTATTCTGCCTCGGTGAGACTGGCGGGCTTGCGCAGTATCGCATCCGGCACCCCGATCTTGCCCAGATCGTGCAGGAAACCGCCTACCGCTGCGCATGCTATCTGCAGGTCGGTCAGGCCTGCCCGCTCAGCCAGAAGTTCGGCGAATCGCGACACGCGCCAAAGGTGTCCGCCCGTGTAAGGATCACGCGCCTCGATCATCCAGGCCATCACCAGCAGACTCGCCAGCAGGTCGTGACCCTGGACGGCCGGTGGCGCCTCTTCCTGTCCCAGCCATCTCAGCAGACCTTGTCGAATGCCCATGATCGAACTCCTCGAACCATAGTCGGGTTGAAGCGCCCGGTCCTACGTCGGCGCCAAGCCCGGCCTGCGCGCCGTCAGCCTTCGTTTGCGAGCCTGGATATGTCGGCCGGCCGTCGTGGATCGCCCGAACCGGCATCGAGCATGTCGAGCGTATCCTGGATGGAGATCGGCAGATAGCCCGTGATCTCGAGGGTCCGGTCCTCCAGAATGTCCTTTTCCGGATGCGCCTGCCTATGCATCGCGACGACTTCATCACGATGCCGCAGCAACGCGACGATCCAAGGTCGATACAGTCGGAGCATCGCCCCGAGCCAGCGATTGACCGGCCAGGACGGTGCGGCATGATCGATCTCGAAGCGGTCCAGCATTAGTATCACGTCGTCGGCCGCGTACCAGGTCTCGTCGGTCACCCAGCGGTTTGTCGCGAACAGGCCGATCGGTTCTCCCCAGGCGTCCATCGAGATCGCCACCAGATGGCTGATCGCGTCGTCGCCCTCGGGCCATTTCTCCGTCGCATTCGGCCAATCGACCGGTTGCGCGCCGTCCGGCAGATTGCCGGCTCGCAGAAAACAGTGGAAGTGTCCGTGTTCGACCGGGCCTCTATGCGCATGATAGTAATACTGCGCCCGGCTCGTCTCATCGAAAACGTCGTCCCGCGGGTAGTGCTGCATCTCGTAGAATTCGCCCTGCCCGCGAAGGACTTCGCCGACGATATTCAACCCACCCCGGCTCAGGACCCGGCGGCACTCGAGCGCCTCACGACCGGCCTCGAGCATGCGCCGCCGCTCGACCGCGCTCAGCGCTGCCGGATCGGGAAAATGGCGTTCGAGCGCGGGCAAGGTCGTCGATTGCTCCAATGGTGCACCGGTGGTCGTCATGTCGGGGTGAGTCCGTGCTTTAGCGCTTGGCTGCGCAGGGGTTGCGGGCTGCACAAGGATTCTTCGCGGCGCACGGGTTCTTCGCAGCGCACGGATTCCTCGCAGCGCACGGATTCCTCGCAGCGCACGGATTCCTCGCAGCGCACGGGTTGGCCGCGCACGGGTTGGCCGCGCAAGGATTCGGACCTTTGGCGATGAAGCGCTTCTGATCCTGCTCCAGGTAGGCGACGAGCGAGGCCAATTCGCGTGAATCCCAGGCCAGCGGCGCTGCAGCCATTGGTGCGACCATACACAGCTGCACCATTTCATCCAGATGGACTTCGTCCATGTTGAACATGTCGGATGCCATCTGCACCGCGTGCGGATAGGCTTGCGTGAAGGTCGGCATGTAGCCCATCTGGTTCGAGTGACAGGTCGCGCAGCTGAGGTTGTTGCTGGACAGTGATGTATCGTTGAACAGTCGCCGACCCTCGGCAAGCAGTTCGACTTGATCCGCCACGTAGGGTCGGTAGTTTGCCGGGCGTTTCACGGCCTTTGCCGCACAGGGATTGGCCGCGCAAGGATTGGCCGCGCACGGGTTCCTCGCGGCGCACGGGTTCCTCGCAGCGCACGGGTTCCTCGCAGCGCACGGGTTCCTCGCAGCGCACGGGTTCCTCGCAGCGCACGGGTTCCTCGCAGCGCACGGGTTCCTCGCAGCGCACGGGTTCTTCGCAGCACAAGGATTTGCGGCGCGTGAGGTCGGGCGCGGTGCGCAAGGCCTGCATTGGGCATGAGCCATCGGCAGTCCGATTGCGGCACTGATCAGCCCGGCTGACAGCATCGCGGCGAAGGCGTGGTTGGCTCGATGGGTTCTTGTCTGGTTCATGGCTAGGTCCCTCCTGGGTAGGTTGTCTGCGAATCGGGTTGCACGCGTTGAGTACGCGTCCCCTAGTTGGTCGGCCATGACGTCCTGTCCTTACAACGGGAACCAAGCTTTTTTGGCGCCGGTGTAAGTTGCGCGCCTTGCCGTCCGACCAAGGGACGAGCGTGCGGGAGTGCACGCACTTCGACGCGGGTCGAGCTTCGTCCGACGGAGCCATCCATTGACATGCTTCGACGGCATCAATTGGCAGGAGTCAGGTCATGAACAGATCGTGGATATCGGTGCCTCTGGCGGCCTTGTTGGCCGTGATCAGTCTGTCCGCCTGGGCGGTGCAGAAGAACGGTTTCGACCTCACCGGGGCCAGTGTTCCCATCGACGAGATCCATCATGGCGGACCGCCTCGCGACGGAATACCGTCCATCGACCAGCCTCGCTTCGTGGCGGCGGCCGAAGCGGATTTTCTGAAACCGGACGACCGCGTGCTCGGTTTTCACCGGTCGGGCATTGCGCGCGCCTATCCGATTGCGATCCTGAACTGGCACGAGGTGGTCAATGATCGCATCGGTGGCGAGCCGATCGCGGTGACGTTCTGCCCGCTGTGTGGAACCGGAATGGTTTTCTCGACGCGTGTGGATGGACGGGATCTCACGCTTGGCGTATCCGGACTGCTCTACAACAGCGACGTTCTGCTGTATGACCGTCAGACCGAGTCGCTGTGGTCGCAGATCATGAGCGAGGCGGTCAGTGGCCCAATGAAAGGTGCCCGGCTGGCGTTTCTGCCGACCGCGCACACGACCTGGTCCGACTGGCGGGCGCGTCACCCGGATACCAAGGTGCTGTCGCCGGACACCGGTCATCGCAGGGATTACCGGCGCGACCCCTATTCGGACTACGTCGAAAGCGAGTCGCTGATGTTTCCGGTGCGCCATGCCGACGCACGCCTGCATCCTAAGGAGCAGGTCATTGGCGTGACGATCGCGGGCGAGAGCATGGCCTATCCCTTCACGGCGCTCGACCGCAATCCCGCCAGAGTGATCGAGGATACCGTTGGCGGGCAAGTGCTGCGGCTCGAATTCGATCCGCAAGCCCGCACAGCTCGTGTCTTCGGTGACGACGGCGAGGAGATTCCCAGCCTCATCGCGTTCTGGTTCGCCTGGGTGGCGTTCAACCCGGATACGCGTGTGTTCGGGCAGTAGCGACCGCCCCCCCAGCCGGTCGGTCGCGGTGTGGCGCGTGCGTGCTGCACCGCTGCTATCCGATCTCTGCCGGGATGGATGTGGGGGTTCAGGTGCGCCTGCCGTGCAAGGCGACGACCCATCGCATCGCGTCGAGTTCGGCGGCGGTGAGGTCCGCCAGGCTCAGCCCGGGCGCGTCCTTCAGCAGCCGTGACGCCCGGTCGAGATCACTGTGCTCGATGCATTCGACCAGCGCGAGCAGGATGCCAAAGGGTCCGCCACGTTCGAGCAGTGCGTCACGGACCTCTGCGCACAGGTTGATCCGGGCGACGATCTCGCGCATCGACTGCTTCATCACGTTGTCGAGCAGCGACAGCGTGCCCGTCATGAACGCGGTATCCAGATCGGCGGGCGCCAGCCCCTGGCGCTGGGCCAGGCCCTCCATCGTCTTGCCACGGCTGGCCGCCATCTCCATCAGCGGGCTCGGATAGGAGACCCCTTTGTCCTGCGAATACAGCAGCAACTGGACCCATCGCTGCAACTGTCTGCGACCGAGCGCGGCCACTGCGGTCGACACCGAGTCGATCGGACGCGCAAACCCTGCGGCGGCCGAATTGACCAGGCGGAGCAGGTTGTAGGTGAGTCCCGGGTCCCGCCTGATGGTGTCGAAGATCTGTGCCGATTCGCCGTCGCCGAGCAACAGTTGCAGCAGTTCGACCAGCAGATTCGTCGATGGATCGGGACGTCTGGCGCTGAGGATCACCGGGCGCGCGAAGTAGTACCCCTGGAAGAGCTCGAAGCCCAGCGCTCTGCAGTGCTCGGCCTGCTCGCGCGTGTCCACCTTCTCCGCAAGCAGGCACACGGGCCATTGTCTGAGTCGCGAAACGATTTCCGCGAGTTCGTCAGGCTGGTGAAGAGTCAGGTCTATCTTCACGAAGTCGACGATCTTCAGCAGTTCGACGAAGGATTCGTCGAACACGAAGTCGTCCAGCGCGATCCTGAAGCCGGCCTTCTTCAGGTCGAGACAGCGTTGCAGCACCGGCTCGCTGGCTGCAACGGTTTCGAGGAGCTCGAGCACGACCTTGTCGGGCGGCAGAAACTCGACCACCTCGCTGTGCAGCATCTCGGTGCTGACGTTGATGAAACCCAGCGCGGACCCGAGCACCGCCTCGGCCCCGAGTTGACCAAATGCGTGGCTGATGACGTTGGCGGTCGCATGCAGGTCGTCCGTGACGTTGCTGTCGGGGACCTGCCCGGCCCGGAACAGCAGCTCATAAGCGAAGAGCTCGCCGTTCCGATCGAGAATCGGCTGCCGGCCGAGGAATACGTCGTTGCGCGCCATGGGTCGTCATCTGCGGGAAACCGGGCGTGATGCTACTGCAAGTGAAGTGACGACGCGATCCCCTCGGGCACGGCAGGGGCACCGGCTTCATCAGTCATCCCCGCGTCGGCGGGGATGCGCGTCATCGGTCATGCCCGGGTGCCGTGTGTCATCGCCATCGGGTCGGTCCAGCGATCGAAATCCGCCTCGCTCAGATGGCCCAGTTCCAGCGCAGCCTCCTTGAGTGTCTTGTTTTCCTTGTGTGCCTTCTTCGCGATCTCGGCGGCCTTGTCATAGCCGATGTGACGATTCAGCGCGGTCACCAGCATCAGGTTGCGCGCCAGGTTCTCGCGGATGCGCGGGAGATTGGGTTCGATGCCGATGGCGCAGTGCCGGTCGAAGGAGCGGGCCGCGTCGCCCAGCAGACGAATGCTTTCGAGCACACCGTGGGCCATGACCGGCTTGTAGACGTTGAGCTGGAAATTCCCCTGGGTGCCGGCGAATGCGACCGTCGCGTCGTTGCCGAACACGCGCGCGCAAACCATGGTCAGGGCCTCGGCCTGGGTGGGGTTCACCTTGCCGGGCATGATCGAGCTGCCCGGTTCGTTCTCCGGGATCAGCAGTTCGGCGATGCCGGTGCGCGGGCCGCTCGCAAGCCATCGCACGTCGTTGGCGATCTTGAACAGCGCGCCGGCCAAGGTGCGCAGCGCGGCGCTGAAGTTCACCAGCGCATCGTGCGCGGACAGCGCGGCGAAACGGTTTTGGGCGCTTCGAAACGGCTGGCTGGTCTCGGTCGCGATGAAATGCGCACATCGCTCTCCGAACTGCGGATGCGCATTCAACCCGGTGCCGACCGCGGTGCCACCGATCGCCAGTTCATGTAGCCCCGCCTGGGCCATTTCGATGACGTCGAGCGCGAAATCGATCTGGGCGACCCAGCCGCCGATCTCCTGACCCAGCGTGATCGGGGTCGCGTCCATCAGGTGGGTCCGGCCGGTCTTCACGATCCCGACGAAGTCGTCCGCCTTGGTCGCCAGCGTATCGCGCAACTGCAGCAGTGGCGGCAGCAGCTCCCGGTGCAGTGCGGTGACGATTGCGACGTGCATCGCGGTCGGGAAGGTGTCGTTCGACGACTGGCCGCGATTGACATCGTCGTTGGGGTGTACCGGCTGCTTGCTGCCGAGTCTGGAGCCGGCCAGCTCGTTGGCACGGTTGGCGATCACCTCGTTCGCGTTCATGTTGGACTGGGTGCCGCTACCGGTCTGGAACACGACCAGCGGGAAATGATCGTCCAGATCGCCCGCGATCACCTCCTGGGCGGCGCGTGCGATCAAGCTCGCCTTGCCCTGCGGCAGCTCACCGAGTTCCGCATTGGCCAGCGCGGCGGCTTTCTTCAGCACCCCCATCGCATGCACGATGCTCGACGGCATGCGGAAGCGCTCCGTGCCGATGTCGAAGTTGCCCAGGGAGCGCTGGGTCTGCGCGCCCCAGTAGCGGTCCGCCGGAACACGGATCTCGCCCATGGAATCGGATTCGATGCGGGTCTTCATGCTCCCCATTCTAGGTCAGCCGTAGTCCGGCTGCCGGGCGAAATGGATGGCGATCGAGGATGTGGAATGCGCTTTTTGCCCGGTGCGCTCGCCGGCGAACGCCTGCTGCTGCGGGAGCAGGGGTCCGGCACGCGCGGCAACATGGAGCGCTTTCTGCGTGCACACGGGGTGAAAGTGCTGCGTGCCGACGAAATGGGCAGCAATGAAACCTTGAAACAGGCTGCCATCGCAGGCTTGGGGGTGGCGTTTCTGTCACACCACACCTTCGGAATGGAGCGCGAGTCAGGACGCCTCGTGCGGCTCGATGTCCGTCACACCCCGATCGAACGGGAATGGAACCTGCTGCTGTATGCAGGCTGGACGCCCACGCTTGCCGTCGAGGCACTGGTCGATTGCCTGCAGTGCGAGGGCGTGCGATCATGCAGGCGGGAGAGGCACAGGTAGCGGTATAAGCCGGATCCGGACTGATCGAAACAGGCTTCTCATTCGCTCAAAGGCGGGTAAAACCCAGAAAACGCCGCATGAACTCGGCCTTGCCTGTGTTCAGGAAGTCTGCGAAGTACCAGTCTCCGGGCACATCAGCGTGCCGTAGGCGAAGCAGTGGCGCGCGGGCATCGGTTCAGTCTCGTCGATCCGGCCCGACGGCTGCGGGTTCGCTGACGACCACGTCGCGGTGCGTCGGACGCCGCAGCCTTGCCATGTAACGCGCCGTCAGCGCACCACCTGCCTGAGCTCGCCGGACTGGTAGCGGGAGGCGATCCGCTCCAGCGGCACGGCCTTGATCCGGCTGGCCTGACCGGCGCAACCGAATGCCTCGAAGCGGGCCTTGCACACGAACTTGGCCGCTTCGCGCGCCGGTTTGTTGAACTCGCGCGGATCGAACTTGGACGGATTCTGGAACAGGAACTTGCGTACCGCGCCAGTCATCGCGAGGCGGATGTCGGTGTCGATGTTGATCTTGCGCACGCCGAACTTGATCGCGGTCTGGATCTCCTCGACCGGCACGCCATAGGTCTCCTTCATGTCGCCACCGTACTGGCGGATGATCTCGAGCAGGTCTTGCGGCACCGAACTCGAACCATGCATGACCAGATGCGTGTTCGGGATGCGTTTGTGGATGGCCTTGACCCGCTCGATCGCGAGGATGTCGCCGGTGGGCTTGCGGGTGAACTTGTAGGCGCCGTGACTGGTGCCGATCGCGATCGCGAGTGCGTCGCAATCGGTCTGTTTCACGAAGTCCGCCGCCTGATCCGGGTCGGTCAGCAGCATCGAGTGATCCAGCGTACCCTCCGCGCCGTGCCCGTCCTCCTCACCGGCCTGGCCGGTCTCGAGCGAACCGAGGCAGCCGAGTTCGGCCTCGACGGTGACGCCGATCGCATGCGAGAACTTGACCACCTCGCGCGTAACCTCGACGTTGTAAGCGTATTCGGAAGGCGTCTTGCCGTCCTCGAGCAGGGAACCGTCCATCATCACGCTGGTGAAGCCGGAGCGAATCGCGGTCATGCACACGGCCGGCGACTGGCCGTGGTCCTGGTGCATCACGATCGGGATGTTCGGGTAGGCCTCGACCGCGGCGTCGATCAGATGACGCAGGAAAGCCTCACCCGCGTACTTGCGAGCGCCGGCCGAGGCCTGCATGATCACCGGGCTGTCGGTCTCGGCCGCAGCCTCCATGATCGCCTGCACCTGTTCCAGATTATTCACGTTGAAGGCCGGCAGGCCGTAGGTGTGCTCGGCGGCGTGATCCAGCAGTTGTCGCATTGAAACGAGGGGCATCGTGCTTCTCCGTTGGCGCGGCGCCGCTTCGGGCGCGGGTGATCTGGACTGTTATTTTACCGCTGCGCTCGGTTGCTTGTCAGATGCAGGTGTCACGCCGACCATTCGTGTCCCGCGGACGGAGGCCTCGGGCGACCGATCGGTACAGGCAGCTCGTGCACATGAAAACGGCCACCTCGCGGTGGCCGACTCGGGGTGTCCGCCTGCGGCTCAGTTCTCGTACCGGGCTTCCAGCGCCGCGATCGCCGGCAAGGTCTTGCCTTCCAGAAACTCGAGGAAGGCTCCGCCGCCGGTCGAGATATAGCCGACGTCCTGTGCGATGTCGAATTTCGCGATCGCGGCCAGCGTGTCGCCGCCTCCGGCGATCGTGAAGGCTTCGGAGTGCGCGATCGCCGAGGCCATCATCTTGGTACCGCCAGCGAACTGGTCGTGCTCGAACACACCGACCGGCCCGTTCCAGACGATGGTCCCGGCGTGCGCGATGATGTCGGCCAGCCGTGCCGACGACTTGGGTCCGACGTCGAGGATGCGGTCGTGCGGACCGACCTCGTCCACCGGGATGCGGTTCGCGCGCGCCAGCGCCGACACCTCGTCCGCTACGACGACATCGACCGGCAGCGGCACTTCGGCGCCCCGCGCCTTCATGATGTCCATGATCGCCTGCGCTTCCTTGACCAGTTCGGGTTCGGCCAGCGACTCGCCGATGCGTTTGCCGGATGCGAGCAGAAAGGTGTTGGCGATGCCGCCGCCGACGATCAGTTGATCGACCTTTTCGGCGAGCGTCTTCAGGATGGTCAGCTTGGTCGACACCTTGGCGCCCCCGACAATCGCGACAAGCGGCCGCGCCGGATTCTCGGTCGCCTTGGACAACGCGTCGATCTCGGCCCCCATCAGCATGCCAGCACAGGCCACGGGCGCGAAGCCGGCGATGCCGTGCGTAGTGGCCTCGGCGCGATGGGCGGTGCCGAACGCGTCGTTCACGTAGATGTCGCACAGCGCCGCCATCTTGCGCGCGAGTTCTTCGCTGTTCTTCTTCTCGCCCTTGTTGCAGCGGCAGTTCTCGAGCAGTACCACCTGCCCGGGGGCGACGTCGAAACCGCCATCGACCCAGTCGATGATCAGCTTCACCGGCTTGCCAAGCAACTGCCCGAGGCGCACCGCCACCGGCATCAGCGTGTCCTCGGCGCGCACCTCGCCTTCGGTCGGACGGCCGAGATGGGACGTCACCATGACCGCGGCGCCGTTGTCGAGGCAGTACTGGATGGACGGTATCGACGCACGGATGCGGGTGTCCTCGACGATGTTGCCGGCCTCGTCCTGCGGTACGTTGAGATCGGCGCGAATGAAGACCTTGGTGCCGCGGACATCGAGTTCGGAGAGTTTCTTGACTTGCATGATCCTTGATCCGTTGGTGGGAGGGGCGTATCGCGGATGAAAAAATGCCCTGCAGGGCAGGGCACGGCTTGAATGCTGGGACGCCTACTTCGCTTCGGCGAACACCCGGGCGGCGTCGAGCATGCGGCAGGAGTAGCCCCATTCGTTGTCGTACCAGGCCAGCACCTTGACCAGCTTGCCGTCGATGACGCGGGTCTGGGTCGCATCGAAGACCGACGAATGGCTGTCGTGGTTGAAGTCGCTGGACACCAGCGGATCCTCGTTGACCGCGAGCACGCCCTTCATCGAACCGTTGGCCGCTTCCTTCATCAGCGCGGTGATCTCGTCCTTGCTGGTGTCGCGGCTGGCGGTGAAGGTGAGATCGACCAGCGATACGTTCATCGTCGGTACCCGCAACGCGAACCCGTCGACCTTGCCCTTCAGTGCGGGTAGTACCAGTCCGACCGCTTTGGCCGCGCCGGTCTTGGTCGGGATGATGTTCTGCGCGCCGGCGCGTGCACGGCGCAGGTCCTTGTGGCGCACATCCACCAGCACCTGGTCGTTGGTGTAGGCGTGGATCGTCGTCATCAGGCCATTTTCAATGCCGATCGCATCCTGCAGGACCTTGGCGACCGGGGCCAGGCAGTTGGTGGTGCACGACGCGTTCGACACCACGGTCATCGCACCGGTCAGGATGTCGTGATTCACGCCATAGACGATGGTCGCGTCCACATCGTCGCCGCCGGGTGCCGAGATCAGGATCTTCTTCGCACCCTGGTCGAGATGCACCTGGGCCTTGGCCTTGCTGGTGAAGGCGCCGGTGCACTCGAGCAGCACGTCCACGCCAAGATCGCCCCAGTTGATGTCGAGCGGGTTCTTCGTGGAGAAGAACGGGATGCGGTCGCCATCGACGATGATCGCGCGCTCGCCATCGGTCTCGACCGGAAACCCGAAACGCCCGTGCGTGGTGTCATAGCGGGTCAGATGCGCGTTGATCGCGATGTCGCCGGACGCGTTGATCGCGACGACCTCGAACTGCTCTCGCAGACCCAGTTCGTAAATCGCGCGCAGCGTGCAACGACCGATTCGCCCGTACCCGTTGATGGCGACTTTGATTGGCATGGTTGACTCTCCCGATGAATGCAACAGCAGATTTGCGCCGTCCGCGCCGGACGACAGACGTTTACCGGTGTGCGCTCAGAGCCGCTGTCTGACCGCAGTGACGACCGCTTCGGTGGTGATTCCGAAATATTCGAACAATTCGCCGGCCGGCGCGGATTCTCCAAAGCGGTCCAGGCCGATCACGCCGCCTTCCAGGCCGACATACTTGCGCCACCCGTCGGTGACGCCGGCCTCGATCGCCACCCGCGGCACCCCGGCGGGCAGAACCGAAACCTGGTAGGTCGCATCCTGCCGGTCGAAAATGTTCGTGCATGGCATGGACACGACGCGCACCGAGATACCCTGTTCGGCAAGCGCCTTCTGGGCGGCCATGGCCAGGCCCACCTCGGAGCCGGTGGCGATGATCACCGCCTTCGGCGATGCATCCGAGGCTTCGGACAGCACGTAGCCGCCGCGGCGAATCGCGTCGATCTGCTTCGCGTCGCGGGTCTGAAAGGGCAGGTTCTGGCGCGAGAACAGCAGCGCCGAGGGGCCGTCGCGGCGCTCGATCGCACAGGCCCAGGCGGTCGCCGATTCGACGGTGTCGCACGGACGCCATACGTCCATGTTCGGAATCAGGCGCAGGCTGGCCGCATGCTCGACCGGCTGATGGGTCGGACCGTCCTCGCCGAGGCCGATGGAGTCATGCGTGAACACGAAGATCTGGCGTTGCTTCATCAGCGCGGCCATGCGCAGCGCATTGCGGGCGTAATCGCTGAACATCAGGAAGGTGGCGGTATAGGGAATCAGGCCACCGTGCAGCGCGAGGCCGTTGGCGATCGCCGCCATGCCGAACTCGCGCACGCCGTAGTAAATGTAGTTGCCGCCGTCGTCCCGGGTGACGCCGCGCGAGCCCGACCAGAGCGTGAGATTGGATCCGGCCAGATCGGCCGAGCCGCCGATCAGCTCGGGCAGCGCGGGGGCGAAGGCCTCGATGCTGTTCTGACTGGCCTTGCGGCTGGCGATGTTTTCGGCCTGGTCGTCGAACTGCGCGATGACCGCTGCGGCGTGAGCTGCCCAGTTGTGTGGCAGCGTGTTGCTCATGCGCCGCCGGAGTTCGGCGGCGAGTTCGGGGAAGGCTGCGGTGTAGGCGTCGAGGCGCGTGTTCCAGTCGGATTCCGCCTTCGCGCCGGCCTCGCGCGCGTTCCATGCGGCATAGACTTCGGCCGGAATCTCGAACGGCGGCAGGTTCCAGCCGATGTGTGCACGGGTCGCGGCGATCTCCGCGTCGCCCAGCGGTGCGCCATGGACGTCGTGGCTGCCCTGCTTGTTCGGTGCCCCGGCGCCGATCACGGTCTTGCAGCAGATCAGCGTCGGTTGCGTGGTGTTGGCCAGCGCCGCGCCGATGGCCGCTTCGATCGCGCCGGCATCATGGCCCTGAACGTCCGGGATGACCTGCCAACCGTAAGCCTCGAAGCGCTTGGGTGTGTCGTCGGTAAACCAGCCGTCCACATGACCGTCGATCGAGATCCCGTTGTCGTCGTAGAACGCGATCAGCTTGCCGAGGCCGAGCGTGCCGGCCAGCGAACAGGTCTCGTGCGAGATGCCTTCCATCAGGCAGCCGTCGCCGAGGAACACCCAGGTGCGATGATCGATGATGTCGTGGCCCGGCCGGTTGAACTCGGCCGCGAGGACCTTTTCGGCGATCGCCATGCCGACTGCGTTGCTGATGCCCTGACCGAGCGGACCGGTGGTGGTCTCCACGCCCGGCGCGTAGCCATGCTCGGGGTGGCCGGGGGTGCGGCTGTGCAACTGGCGGAAACGCTTGAGTTCGTCGATCGGCAGATCGTAGCCGGTCAGGTGCAGCAGTGCGTACAGCAGCATCGAACCGTGCCCGTTCGACAGCACGAAGCGATCGCGGTCGGGCCATTCCGGATTGGCCGGGTTGTGCTTCAGATGGTGACGCCACAAGACCTCGGCGATGTCGGCCATGCCCATTGGCGCACCCGGATGACCGGACTTGGCTTTTTGCACCGCATCCATGGCCAATGCGCGGATCGCGCCGGTGATCGGGTTGAACTGGGGCGGGGTGATGCGGCGGGCGTCTGACATGGTGGAGGGGGTGGGCGCTCGAATAAAACCGCGATTATCGCCGAAAACCCGGCTTCACGGTAGGTCGGTCGATCGCGTCCAAGCATGGGGTCGAAGGTCGGATCATCGGAGTTTCCGACGTTTTTCCATCAATTTCCAGATCAGCGGGGTCAGGATCAGCTGCATCGCGAGGTCGAGCTTTCCGCCCGGAATCACGATGGAGTTGGCCCGCGACATGAATGCCTCATGGATCATGTTGAGCAGGTACGGGAAGTCGATACCGCGCGGATCCCTGAAACGGATCACTACCATCGATTCGGCTAGGCTGGGGACATCGCGCGCAATGAACGGGTTGGACGTGTCGACGACCGGCACGCGCTGGAAGTTGATGTGGGTGCGAGAGAACTGCGGCACGATGTAATGCACATAGTCGTGCATGCGACGCAGGATGGTGTCCTGTACCGCCTCCAGTGAATATCCGCGCTCCCGCGTATCCCGGTGCAGTTTCTGGATCCATTCCAGGTTGATCGTGGGGGCCACGCCGATCAGCAGGTCGACGTGGCGCGCGACATCGACAGTGTCGGTCGTTACGCCGCCATGCAGTCCTTCGTAGAACAGGCAGTCGGTTCCCACCGGCAGATCCTCCCACTCCGTGAAGGTCCCCATCGGCAGGTTCCAGCGAACGGACTTCTCCTCGTTGTGAATGTAGCAGCGCTTCCGACCGACGGCCGATTCCCCGTAATTGCGAAACAGCGCTTCGAGCTCTTCGAGCAGATTCGCTTCGGGCCCGAAGTGGCTGATGCCACGGGCGCTGCGCGCCTCGGCCTCGTCGATCAGCCGCTTCATCTCGTCGCGCGTGTAGCGATGGAAACTGTCGCCCTCTACGATCGCGGCATTGACGTTCTCGCGATGAAAGATCGCCTCGAACGTGTGCTTGACGGTCGTGGTGCCGGCTCCGGACGAGCCGGTAACCGCAATGATCGGATGCTTGGTGGACATGCTGACTCCGGAGGAGGGTCGAAGGCGCGAACGTGGCCGGATTTGCACCTTGCCGTCAGGAATGTGCCGATACCCAGTTGCGCCATTCGGCGAACAGGCTGGGACTTGCGGCTGCGATCACGCCCCGCTTGACCGCAGGACCGGCCATCAGCGAGCCGCCGTCGAGCGCGGCCGCCGTCCCGCCGGCCTCGGTGAGGATCAAATGCCCGGCCGCATAATCCCACAGCATCTGTCCGCCATGCAGATAGACGTCGAGACGCCCGGCCGCGACGAAACACCATTCCAGCGCACTGGATCCAAAGTTGCGCTGCGAATAATAGGGTGGGCGCACCGCCAGTTCGTCACCCAGATGATGACTGATGCGCTTGAAATCGATGCCGGCGACCGCGTCGCCCAGGCCGTGCGCGGAGGAGCGCAAGGGCAGTTCGGTGCCGTTCAGATAGGCGCCGGCGCCCTTCGCGGCATAGAAGGACTCATCGGTCACCGGGTTGTACACGACCCCGAAGCGCGGCTGGTGATCGACCAGATACGCGATCGACACCGCGAAGAACGGAATGCCATTGGCGAAGTTGGTGGTGCCGTCGATCGGGTCGATGCACCACAGGCCGGGACGGCTGTCGGTCCACGCCCGGGCCTGCTCCTCCCGGCTCATCTCCTCGCCGAGAACTGCTCCGGGCAATAGCTTGGGCAATTCCTCCACGAAACGCCGTTGCGATTCGAGGTCGGCCTCGGTGAACAGGGATCCATCCGGCTTGCGGTTTCGCGCGCTCTTGAGATAGCGGGGCAGGATCACTTCCCGCGCGATATCGCGGACCAAGGATTCGAGCGCGCGGGCGCGGGCGAGTCGGTGTGCGGCAGTCGGCATGTCAGTCCTCCCGCCATTTGATCGAGCAACCGATGCTCGCGACCTGTTCGGCCGGGCCTACGCTGGTTTCCGCGACCTGCTTCATGGCTTCGAACAGGTCGCGGCGCGCATCCGGTGCTGCCGGGCTGCGACCGGATGCGTCCAGGCGACCTCGGTACTGGAGCAGCAACTCGTCGTTGAAGCCGAAGAAGTCGGGCGTGCACACCGCCCCGTAGGCCTTTGCCACCTGCTGGGTCTGGTCCAGCACGTACGGAAACGGAAAATCGAGCCGTGTGGCGGTCTCGACCATGTTATCCCAGCTGTCTTCCGCATGAACGGCCGGGTCGTTGGACATGATCGCGATGCTGTTCACACCGATCTGAGTGAGTTCGCGCGTGTCGCGGATGATGCGGTCGATGACGGCCTTCACATAGGGACAGTGGTTGCAGATGAACATCACCAGCAGGCCACGTGGTCCGCGGGCCGAGGCCAGCGAGTGGCGCCGGCCATCGACGCCGGGGAGATCGAAATCGGGCGCGGCCCAGCCGAAATCACAGACGGGGGTCGTCTTGGCTACCATCGCTTCACTCCGGATTGGATTTCCGTCCCTATAATAGCCCGGATGGTCGCGTGATGGGCGCAGGCTCGGGCGTACGCGAGCGCAGGTCCGCTCTCCCCTCGGCGCGCGCACCCATTGACCCTGGTTCCGGCGGCAGATCCCCCCAAGCCCGATATCGCCCTCGACGATGACGCCCCGATTCTTTCATTCCGATCCACTGCCCGAGTCCGGCGAATGCCGTCTTCCCGACGCGCTGGCGCATCATGCGGTCAGGGTGCTGCGCCTCGGCGAGGGCGCCTCCATCGTGCTGTTCGACGGTCGTGGCGGCGAGACGCGTGCGACCCTCTTCGGGCGGGGCAAGACCTGGCATGCGCGTCTGGATGCGCGCTGCGATGTCGATCGGGAGTCGCCGCTGCAGCTGGTCCTGGTGCAGGCCCTGGCTGCCGGCGACAAGATGGACTGGATCGTGCAGAAGGCGGTCGAGCTCGGTGTCTGCGGCATCGTGCCGCTGCGGGCGGAGCGGTCGGTGCTGCGACTGAGCGCCGAACGTTCAGCCAGGCGGGTCGCCCACTGGCGGCAGATCATCGTTTCGGCGTGCGAGCAGAGCGGTCGCAACCGGATCCCGCAGCTTTGCGAGCCGATCGACCTGACGGAGTATCTGGATCGGGTCGGCACGCGGGTGGACGCGTCGATGCCTGCGCCGGCGCGCAAGCTCGTGCTCGACCCGTCGGCCGAAGTGTCGCTGCGCACGCTCAGCCCACCGGAGGGGGCGGTGCACCTTTTCGTGGGCCCCGAAGGCGGCTGGTCGGATATCGAGCGTGCGGTCTGCATCGATCGGGGTTGCGACCCGATCTCGCTGGGGAAACGGGTGTTGCGCACCGAAACCGCCGGACTTGCCGCGCTGGCCGCATTGCAGGCGATCTGGGGCGATTTCTGAGGCTGTCCCTTGCAAGGGGGCGAAGATTGCAGGCATGATCGATCGCGACGGCTGGCAGGCACGGTTAGCCGGCTTTCATGTCGGGCGAGTCGGCAAACGGCGGCTTGCCTGTGTGTCCGGCCGTTCGAAGAGGAGAGGCGATGTTCGAATCCGCAGAAATTGGCCACAAGACTTCGAAAGCCGACTTCGACGCGGCATTGCCCGAATTACGGGCCCAGTTGCTCGATCTGCAGTTCGAGCTGATGGAGAACAAGGGCTTTTCGGTGGTGGTGCTGATCAACGGCATCGACGGCGCGGGCAAGGGTGAGACGGTCAATCAGCTGAACGAATGGATGGACCCTCGCCACATCGAGGCCTGGGCCTTCGATGAGCCCGCCTCCGAAGAGGCCGAGCGGCCGCCGATGTGGCGCTTCTGGCGGGCCCTGCCACCCAAGGGAAAGATCGGCGTGTTGTTCGGTAACTGGTACAACGAGCCGATCAACGATCGTGTCGAAAAACGCATCAAGCAAGCCGAACTCGACCAGCGTCTGGACGAGATCAACCGTTTCGAGACCATGCTGGTGCGTGAGGGCGTGCTGCTGCTGAAGCTCTGGTTCCATCTCCCGAAAAAGGGGCAGAAAACGCGCCTGGAGGAGCTTCAGAAGGATCCCAAGACCAGCTGGCGCGTGACCGAGGCCGACTGGCGCTATTACAAGCTGTACGACCGCTATCGCGATGCGGCCGAGCATGCGCTGCGCAGGACCAGCAGCGGCGAGGCGCCGTGGATCATCGTCGATGGAACGGACCCGCGGTTCAGGGCGCTTCTGGTGGGCCGGACCCTGCTCGACTCGATGCGCCGCCGCCTCGATGCGGTCACGCATCACTGGGCGCCGCGTCAGACCGCACCGCCGCTTCCGACACAGCTGGACGAACGCAACTATCTGAGCACGCTGGACCTGAATCAGCCGCTTCCGAAGAAGGACTATTCGGAACTGCTGGAGGTGCTGCAGGGACGTCTGGCGCTGCTGACCCGCGACCAGGCCTTCGCCAACCGTTCGCTGGTGCTGGTGTTCGAAGGCGTGGATGCGGCCGGCAAGGGCGGGGCGATCCGGCGCGTGACCGCCGCGATGGACATTCGGCGCTACCGCGTCATACCGATCGCCGCGCCGACCGACGAGGAACTCGCCAAGCCCTATCTGTGGCGTTTCTGGCGTCAGATTCCGCGACGGGGGCGTGCCGCGATCTTCGACCGCTCGTGGTATGGGCGCGTCCTGGTGGAGCGGGTGGAGCGTTTCTGTTCTGAGGCAGAATGGATGCGCGCCTATGCCGAGATCAACGATTTCGAGGATGAACTGACCAACGACGGTGTCATCGTCGTGAAGTTCTGGCTCGCGATCGACAAGGATGAACAGCTCGCCCGCTTTCAGGCGCGAGAGGTGGAACCGCACAAGCGCTTCAAACTGACCGACGAGGATTGGCGCAATCGCGAGAAATGGGACGACTACGAGCGTGCGGTATGCGACATGATCGACCGGACCAGCACCGAAGCCTCGCCGTGGACGGTGGTCGAGGCGGGCGACAAGTATTTCGCCCGCATCAAGGTCCTGCGTACCGTGTGCGAGCGGCTCGAGGCCGCTTTCGGACGCTGAGTCGACGCCTGTCGCGTCGCACCGGGCGTGTAGGCTGCAGCCTGGCGCTCAAGCGCGCGTCATTCCGCTAGAATTGGATCGTTCCGATGACCCAGCGCTTTCTGGCCCTTCAGCATGCCGCACACTGAAATCGATTCAACTGCGCAGTTCGTCGCCTGGGTTAGAGGCGCGGCGCCCTATGTCCATGCGTTTCGCGGCAAGACCTTTGTCATCGGATTCGGCGGAGAGGTCGCGGGCGGTGACCGCGCCCAGCGCCTGGCCTACGACTGCAACCTGCTCGTCGCGCTCGGTATTCGCCTGGTTCTGGTGCATGGCGCGCGCCCGCAGATCGAGGCCGAGATGGCCCGTCGCGGGTTGGAACCACGCTATCACAACGGTCTAAGAGTCACCGACGCGGCCGGGCTGGAATGCGTGAAGGCCGCGATGGCGGTGACCCGGCTTGAGGTCGAGGCCCTGCTGTCGCAGGGCCTGCCGAATACGCCGATGGCTGGCAGCTACATGCGGGTCACGGGGGGCAATTTCATCACGGCCCGTCCGGTCGGCGTGGTCGATGGCGTCGACTTCCAGTTCACCGGCGCGGTGCGCAAGATCATCGCGGACGAGATCAATGCCGATCTCGACCAGCACAACGTCGTGCTGATCTCGCCACTCGGGGTCTCGCCCGCCGGCGAGATTTTCAACCTCAGCGTGGAGGAGGTTGCCGAGGCAGTAGCGATCTCGCTGCGAGCAGAGAAACTGATCTACCTGTGCGATGCTCCCGGTCTGCTCGATGAGGCCGGACATCTGATCGATTCGGTCACCGCCGACGAAGCGGAACGCATGTTCGAAGCCGGCCAGGGTCTGACCGAGGATCTGCACCTCTATCTGCCGTGCGCCGTCAGGGCGGTGCGGCGCGGCGTCGCGCGGGCGCATCTGATCGATCACGACAAGGACGGCGGGCTGTTGCTCGAGTTCTTCACCCATTCCGGGGTCGGCACGGTCGTGTCTCGGGACCCGCTGTTCCGCTTCCGGGAGGCGTCGTTCGAGGATGTGGGCGCGTTGGTCGCGCTGATCACGCCGATGGAACTCGACGGTACACTGGTGCGCCGTGGTCGGGAACTGCTGGAGCAGGAAATCGAACGCTTCACACTGGTCGAGCATGACGGCGTGCTGGTCGGCTGCGCGGCGCTCTATCCCTTCAGTGACGAGCGTGCAGCCGAGCTCGCATGCCTCGCGGTCACGCCGGAATATCGGCGCGTCGGGCTCGGGGACCACCTGCTCAAACGCATCGAGCAGCGTGCCCGCATGCAGCGCATGGAGCGCTTGTTCGTGCTGACGACCCGGACCGCGCACTGGTTCAGGGAGCGCGGTTTTACGGAGATCGGGCTGGATGCACTTCCGCGCCAGAAGCGAGAGCTGTACAACTACCAGCGTCGCTCCAAGGTGTTCGTGAAGGCCCTATGAGCGACCCGCCGGATCGATCTCCGCTCGAACGCTCCGACGGCGCGCATGTTTCGGATGCGCATGGCCGGAGCAGGCGGGCGCTCGTTCTGTCGGTGATGGCCGGGCTTGGCGTGGGGGGAGGCACGTTCGTTGCGGCAGCGGTCGCGGTCGCGGTGGGAGGCGGGGCATGGTGGGTGCTCTTGCTCGCGATGACGTTGCTGGTCGGGCTGCCAGTCACGTTGATGACCCATGCGCATGTCAACGGCCGTACTTGCACACGCGAACGGGGCGAACATGTGCTGTCGCGTCGGCTCGACCGGCTGGACGCGATTGTGGCGGTTGATCGGCCTGGCGCCGAGATGGCTTCGGCCGCGATGCTGGAACGCATCGACGCCGCGGTGCGGCAGGCGGACCTGCTGCGTGAAATCGCCGAAGGCGTGTACGGCATCGAGGCCTTGTTCGATCCCGACTCGCGCCTGGTGTGGATCAGTCCGTCGGTCGAGGACGTGACGGGCATTTCTCGTGCCGACTGCCTGGCGGCAGACGATCCGCTCACGTTACTCGCCTACGATTCGGACCTGGGGTTTTGCCGTGGTGTGGTGAAGCGCGTTGCCGAGCAGGGCGAGACCGAGTCGTTCGAGATGCGTCTGCGTGGCGCCGGCGGAGGAATCTGTTGGGTGGCCTGTCGCTGGCGCCGCGTCGAACGGGACGGTCGACCGGTTGGACTGAGGCTGTCGGCCGAGAACGTACAGACACGCAAGGAAACCGAGTACAAGCTGCTGGAAACCGTGGCCGAGTTGCGCCGTTCACAGGCCCTGCGCGAACATTACCTGTCGCGCAGCAACGATGAACGGAAGCGGTTGACCGCATTGTTGAACGTGATTCGACTCGGCATCCTGTTCATGGATCGGGATCATCGGGTGCTCTACTACAATCGCGCGATGCTCGACATCTGGGGCTTCCCGCCGGATGAGAACCTGATCGGCATGCGCGACGTGGTGCTTCAGAACCGGGTGGCCACGCTGCTCGAGGAACCCGAGATCTATTTCCGAAGCATACAGAACGTGATCGCCGACGGGGCCGGCCAATCCTCGCGCGAGATCCGGTTCAAGGATGGTCGTCTCGTCACCGACCTGTCGGCGGTGGTCGAGGGGTCGCCGGGCACGCGCGGCATCGGTCGGGTCTGGATCTACGAGGACGTGACCGAGCAACGGCGCACCGCGGAACGCCTGGTCGAACTGGCCGAGCGCGACCCGCTGACCGACCTTTACAACCGGCGGCGTTTCCACGAGGACCTCAATCGTGTGCTCGCGGATGCCGAGCGCCGGGAGTATTCGGTGGGCCTGTTGATCTTCGATCTGGACGGATTCAAGCCGATCAACGACGAGTTCGGGCATCAGGCCGGGGACGAGGTCCTGGTCAGGATGAGCCGCGAGGTCGGTGGCATCATCCGGCGCAACGAAACCTTCTTCCGGCTCGGGGGGGACGAATTCGCGGTGCTGGTGCCGGATGCCGATGTGGCGGGCCTGTTCGAACTGGCGAAACGTATCGTCGAGGGTGTCGCGGCCCTGCAGTTCAACTTCGACGGGAGTCCGGTCAAGCTTACCGCGAGCCTCGGCATTGCGCTCTATCCGGGCCATGCGACCACGGCCGAATCCCTGATCGCGGCAGCCGACGAAGCGATGTATCGATCCAAGGCCTCGGGGCGCAATCGCTGGACGATCGCGCCGAAGGGCTCGGATGAATCGGCTAGAATGTCGCACTCGAAGAATCAGGCGTACAACCGCAGAGAGGACTGAAGACATGGCACGTATCGTCAATTGCGTGAAACTGGGACGGGAGGCGGAAGGGCTGGACCTGCCGCCGGTACCGGGTGCACTCGGCAAGCGGATTTTCGAGAATGTCTCGAAAGAAGCGTGGCAGCAGTGGGTCAAGTACCAGACCATGCTGATCAACGAAAACCGTCTGAATCTGATGGATGCACGTGCGCGCAAGTATCTGGCCGAGCAGATGGAGAAGCATTTCTTCGGCGAGGGGGCGGACCAGGTTGGGGGCTACGTGCCGCCGTCGAGCTGACCGGGGCGAATCGCCAGAGACCAGAAGCAAAACGCCCGACAATACTCGGGCGTTTTGCTTGAGCGGCCCGTGATCGGGCTGTCAGCCAGGGGATGCCGATTCAGTCATGAATCGTTTCCGACGCGTTCGGGCCGCGAAATCACTGCCCTCGCGCCTGTCTTTCCACGTCTTCGATGCTGTCATGGCGAACGTCGCGACCCTTGACCATGTAGACGACTAGCTCGGCCACGTTGGTGGCATGATCGCCGACCCGTTCGATGGACTTCGCGATGAACAGCACATCGAGCGAGCGCGTGATCAGGCGCGGATCCTCCATCATGAAGGTCGCCAGCTGGCGTACGATGCCCTTGAAGATCGCGTCCACTTCCTTGTCCTGGCGCAATATCTGTGCCGATGCGGTGGGATCCCGGCGTACGAAGGCATCGAGTGCGCTCCTGAGCATGCCGACCGCCATCTCGGAGACATAGTGCAACTCGACCTTGGGTACGAATGCGGATTCGGACTCCACGATCAGGCGGGCCGCCTTTGCGATCTTCTTGGCCTCGTCGCCGACCCGCTCGAGATCGGTGCCCATCTGCATCACGCTCATGATCAGCCGAAGATCGTTCGCGGTCGGCGCGTGGCGCGCGATCATCTCGATGCACTGTTCGTCGAGTGCGACCTCCTCTCGATTGATCGCCTTGTCGGTCTTGATCACATCCTCGATCAGATCGATGTCGTTGTTGGCCAAGCCGTCCATTGCTCTGAGCACCTGCTGGCACACGACCTCACCGAGCATCAGCACGCGCTTCTGCAGGGATTCGAGCTCCACGTCGAACTGTTCGAATGTGTGTTTCTTCATGATTCATTTACCTTTGGCGCCAACGACACGAGGCTATCAGCGGATTGTTACGTCAATGTTTCGGTCACGCAGACTGCGTGCTCACGAAACCGACGAGCGGTCAGACATTGTGTTGCGCGACGAGGCGTTCGACACCGCTCTCGCTGGCGAGCAGCAACAGGTCTGCGCCACGACGGGCGAACAGGCCGTTGGTGACGACGCCCGGGATCTGGTTGATCTCGCTCTCCAGCTCGGCCGGTGCCGTGATGCGGAGTCCGTGTACATCCAGGATCAGGTTGCCGTTGTCGGTCATGAAGTTCGCCCGCAGGACCGGTTCGCCGCCCAGCCTGCGGAGTTCCCGCTCGACCAGCGCGCGCGCCATCGGGATGACCTCGACCGGCAGCGGATAACGCCCGAGAAAGCTTACGCGCTTGCTGGCGTCACAGATGCAGATGAACCGGGTGGCGATCTCGGCGACGATCTTCTCACGGGTCAGCGCGCCGCCGCCGCCCTTGATCATGTTGAATCCATCATCGATCTCGTCCGCACCATCGACATAGACCGGTAGGTTGGTCACGTCGTTCAGGTCGATGACCGGGATGCCGAGCGCGGCCAGACGGGCGGTGCTCTCCTCCGAGCTGGAAACGGCACCGGCGATCCGGTCGCGGATCTGCCCGAGTCCGTCGATGAAATGATTGACCGTCGAGCCGGTGCCGACACCGACGACTGATTCGTCCTCGACATACTCGAGGGCGACCATCGCGGCGGCCTTCTTGAGTTCATCCTGCGTCATGCGCATGTCTTCCAGAGAGGGTTGGGGGTTTGGCTATACGAGGCCGTCGAACATCTGCACGTCGACCGATGCGCCTGCCTCGACGTCGCCGCAGGACTCCGGCAGCACGATGAAGCAGTTCGCGTCGGACATCGATTTGAGAATACCCGAACCCTGGGCGCCAGCCACCGTGACCCTGCGTTGCCTGTCGTCCTCGATGAGCCGGCCCCGCAGGAATTCACGGCGCCCGGGGCGCTTGGCGATCGCATCGATGCAGGGTACGCGAAAAAGGGCGGGTTCCGGGACCGGGTCTGCCCCACCTAGCTTCAGCAGCGCGTCCTGCACGAACTGATAGAACGTGACCAGCACGGCCACCGGATTGCCGGGCAGGCCGAACATCCACGCATCGCCGATCCGGCCGAACGCCATCGGCCTTCCGGGCTTGATGTCGATCTTCCAGAAATCGACCCGACCGAGCCGGTTGACGAGTTCCCGGACGAAGTCCGCCTCACCGACCGATACGCCGCCGCTGGTCAGGATCACGTCGGCGCAATCGGCTGCGGAGCGGAAGCCCGCTTCGAGCGCGGCGGGGTCGTCGCGGATCACGCCCATGTCGATGATCTCGCAGCCGAGTCGTGTCAGCGCTCCGAACAGCGTGTAGCGATTGCTGTCGTAGATCTGACCCGGCGCAAGCGGCTTGCCGATCGACGCGATCTCGTCACCGGACGAGAAGAACGCCACGCGCAGCCGACGTCTGACCGTCACTTCGGCGATGCCGAGTGACGCGATCAGACCGAGTTCAGCGGGACCGCAACGGCGCCCGGCCGGGATGGCGACACCGTCCAGCGCGAGGTCCTCGCCTGCACGGCGCAGATTTTGCCCGCGTCTCTGCCCCGGCGGAACGATCACCTGTCTGCCGTCGCTGCGCGTGATCTCCTGCACTACGATCGTGTCGGCGCCCTGTGGAATTGCGGCGCCGGTCATGATTCGGACTGCCTGGCCTGTGCCGATGAGACCGGAAAACGGCTTGCCTGCGAAGGCTGTCCCGACGACGGTCAGCGATGTGTCGATGTCGACCGACAGATCGTCGAAGCGCACCGCATAGCCGTCCATCGCCGAATTGTCGTGAGCCGG
Source organism: Denitraticella aggregata (assembly GCF_048158365.1). Classification (NCBI taxonomy): domain Bacteria; kingdom Pseudomonadati; phylum Pseudomonadota; class Betaproteobacteria; order Rhodocyclales; family Zoogloeaceae; genus Denitraticella; species Denitraticella aggregata. Next base: position 618,486 of record NZ_JBLLNL010000001.1, read on the forward strand.
AACATTGCACGGTGCGATCACATCCTCGGCGAGGAAGCGGTCGAGTGCCTGCCGGACCGGGACACACTCCCAGCCTGCGACCGGTGCAAGTTGCGACAGGATGCTGTGTCGCGCCTCGGCAACGGTGAGATTCGACGAGGTCGTGGGTCGATCGGGCGAGGGCGTGCTCTTCATTTGCAGTCCTGATTTCGGTGTGTGCCAGGCCAACGTGAGTCGGTCTCGAATGCCGTCATTATCCAGGATCCAACCGGACGATTCACCCCTGACGTGGCTGTCGGGACGTCCGAGTGTGTCTCGAGCGCCAACCCCTTGGGTCGGCTGCAAGCGGAATTATATCCGCCGGACGGAGCCCTGCCTGCCGAGGTGCGAAGGCGCTTGGTCGCGTATGTGTCCGACCTGATAGACTTCGGGGCGTGTTGCGACACGCGTGCAGATGGGCACGGACATGCCGCTGGGCGCCAGCATCGAATTGCGGTTTCTGCACGGATGGGTGCGATGAGTTCTTCTGTATCGGTGCATCGGCGCGCAGCAGCGGCGCTCCTGATCGATGATCCCGACCACAAGTGCGCGGCAGTGCTGCGTGTGCTGGACGACTGGCGCACCGGGCGTTGCGTGAGTGAGCAGGGCGTGGATGATCCCGACCCCGTGTCGAAACCCGGTCGGCCCCGGTGCCCCGAGTTGGTGGATCCACAACGGGTGCCCAGAAGGCGGGTGACCACGCCGGAGGGGCATGCAGCCTTGCTCCATGCGATCGCGCATATCGAGTTCAACGCGATCAATCTGGCGCTGGACTGCGTGATGCGCTTTCGCTCTTTTCCCGCCGAGTTTCATCAGGGATGGTTGCAGGTCGCAGCGGAGGAGGCGATGCATTTCGGCCTGGTACGAGACCGGTTGCGCGCACTTGGCTTCGACTATGGCGATTTCGTCGCGCACAACGGCCTGTGGCAGATGGCCTGCAAGACGGCGGGCGATCCGCTCGCACGGATGGCCCTGGTTCCGCGGGTGCTGGAAGCGCGAGGCCTGGACGCGACGCCGCCGATCATCGCCAAACTCCGAAAGATCGGGGACACGGAAAGTGTCGCCGTGCTCGACATCATTTTGCGTGATGAAGTCGGTCATGTCGCACTCGGTGATCGATGGTTCAAGCGGCTGTGTGCCGAGCGGGGCCTCGAGCCCGAGCAGACCTATCTGGACCTGATCGACAGCTTCGATGCACCCAGACCTCAACCCCCGATGCACGATGCGGCGAGGCTGGCTGCCGGGTTCTCGGTCCAGGAACTAGCGCACCTGACCGCCTTGGCGCGACGTTGATCCGACGCCGTAGCGGCGAGCGCGGACGAAAAAAGGGTGGCCAGGCCACCCTTTTCAGACCTGCGATCGGTCAGCGCAAGCCAGCCGCGTAGTCGGCGACTGCGCGCATCTCGGCGTCGGTCATCTTCAGTGCGATCGAGCGCATCATCTCTGCCGGGTCGTTGGCGCGAACCCCCTCCCTAAAGTGCTGCAACTGAAGCAGCGTGTATTCTGCGTACTGACCCGCGATACGCGGATATTGGGCTGGCAGGCCGGCGCCGGCGGGGCCATGACAGGCGGCGCATGCGGGTAAGCCCTTGGCCATGATGCCACTGCGCCAGATGCTCTGACCCAGTTCGAGGGTGTCGAGATTCCTGGCCGCCTCGGGCTTGAGTTCCTGAGACGCGAAATAGGCTGCGACCTCGCGCTTGGCGTCGTCATCGAGGCTTGCGATCATCGCGTTCATGATCGCGTTCTCGCGAGCGGGCGGCGCACCATCGATGGACGAATAGTCGCGCATCTGCTTGTACAGGTACTCGGGAATCTGACCAGCGAGTTTCGGGTTTTCTGGTAGCACGCTATTGCCGTCCAGGCCATGGCAGGCCGCGCAAACCGTCTCGACGGTCTGTTTGGCGTCGGTGGCAGCCTGGGCCTGAAGGTTGCCAGCAACCAGCAGCAGCGAAATCAGCAGGGAACGCTTGATCATAGTGTCCTCGGAAAAGCCGTGAGCGGTTGTCTCAAAGTTGCTATTCTATAATAAGAAGCTGTTTTTGCGCGATGCAATCAGGCTTTTTCTCCTTCTGGATGCCGTCCAGCACAAGGCCTCAATGCCCATTTTTCGCAACGCACAATTCGAGATTTCCATTGCCAAGCCCTCCGGGCTGCCGCCGCCCAAAGGAGCGGAAATCGCGTTTGCGGGGCGATCGAATGCCGGGAAGTCGAGTGCGATCAATACGCTTGCCGGGCACACCCGGCTCGCGTTCGTATCCAAGACCCCCGGACGCACGCAGCTGATCAATTTCTTTCGGCTCAACTCCGGCGCCGCACTGGTCGATCTGCCCGGCTATGGTTATGCAAAGGTTCCGGAGAGCATTCGTCGTCAGTGGCAGAATCTGCTCGAGACCTACCTGCGCAGCCGTGAGAACCTGATCGGCCTGGTGCTCATCATGGATTCGCGTCATCCGCTCACACCGCTGGACCGTCAGATGATCGGATGGTTCGCACCGTCTGGGCGCCCGATGCACATCCTGCTGACCAAGTGCGACAAGCTTTCGCGCAACCAGGCCAGTGCGGCCAGGGCCTTCGTTCAGCGCGAGCTCGCCGACATGGGTTCGCAGGTCAGCGTTCAACTGTTCTCCAGCCTGAAGAGGATCGGTGCCGACGAAGTCGAGCAGGTCGTGGCGGGCTGGTTGGGCCTGGGAGACGTTGCTGCACAATCCGCCATGGTCGAGGAGGTCGCCGGATCCGTCACGGAAAAAGAAAGACCCCGGGTCAAAGGGGAAGAAGACCCGGGGTCAAACGCCTCATCATGAAGGCACCCGCTCAGGGAGGGAAAGCGGGGGATGGCTTGGCTCATCCGAACATTGAGATTTTGCAGGGCGTTCGAAGTTCCCGAGTGCCGTGCTCCAGTTACAACGATTTGTAAGCCTGCGATCGGTCGATCCGATCCGTAACCTGAATCGAGGAATGCAAGACTATGCGAGCCCCCGGCCATTTTCCCACGACCCGGATGCGACGTATGAGACGCGACGACTTTTCGCGTCGATTGATGCGTGAATCCCGACTGTCCAGCGACGATTTGATCTACCCGGTGTTCGTGCTCGATGGCGCGTCCCGCACCGAGGCGGTGCCGTCCATGCCTGGCGTGAATCGGGTCACGCTCGACCGTTTGTATGCGGTGGCCGAGGAAATGCTCGAACTCGGTGTGCCGGCGATGGCGCTGTTCCCGGTCATCGATGTCGCGGACAAGACGCCCGGCGCAGAAGAGGCCTGGAATCCCGAAGGGTTGGTGCCGCGCGTGGTTCAGGGCCTGAAGGCGCGCTTTCCGGAACTTGGCGTGATCACCGACGTCGCCCTCGACCCCTACACCAGCCATGGGCAGGACGGGCTGATCGCGCCGGACGATCCATCCGGCTACGTGCTCAACGACGAGACGCTGGAGGCGCTGGCCAAACAGGCGCTGTGCCACGCGCAGGCCGGTGCGGATGTCGTTGCGCCGTCCGATATGATGGACGGCAGGGTGGGGCGTATTCGGGCCGAACTGGATGCGAACGGTCGCATCCACACGCGCATCCTGGCCTATTCGGCCAAGTACGCATCCAGCTTCTACGGTCCCTTCCGCGATGCGGTGGGGTCGGCAGGCAATCTCGGCAAGGGCAATAAATACACCTACCAGATGGATCCCTCCAACAGCGACGAGGCCATCCGCGAGGTGGCGCTCGACATCGCCGAGGGGGCAGACATGTTCATGGTGAAGCCGGGCATGCCGTATCTGGACATCGTGCGCCGCGTGAAGTCCGAATTGCAGGTCCCGACCTACGTGTACCAGGTCAGTGGCGAGTATGCGATGCTGAAGGCCGCGATCGCGCAGGGCTGGCTGGCCGAAGAGGCCTGCGTGATGGAGGCGCTGCTGGCGTTCAGGCGCGCCGGAGCCGACGGCATCCTGACCTACTTCGCACTCGATGCCGCGCGCTGGCTGAAAAACGGCCGCTGAATCCGGAGCGTAGCGCTCAGGGCCCCAGTCGGCTCAGCGCCCGCCTCAGGTCGAGAATGGAATCCAGCTTCAGATCGACATAGGCGGGCTGGCCCGAGCCGCGTCCGACCAGCACTGTCTTCATGCCGAGGCGTTTGGCCGTGCGCAGGTTCTCGCGGGAATCCTCGACCAGAATGCATTGCCTCGGGTTCAGGCGGTGGTCGCGCAGCAGGTATCGGTAGGCCTGTATGCCGGGCTTGGGGTGAAAGCGCATTTGCTCGATACCATAGACGTCGGTCAGGTAGGGGGCAATGCCCATCACTTCGATCACCTCTCGCGCATAGCGCTGCGGACCGTTCGAGAACACGATCTTGCGACCGGGAAGCCGTTTCAGCATCGTGCGCAGCGCACGGTCGAACACCATCATCGAATGCAGTCGCTCGAAACGATGGGTCTCCTGCAGGAAGTGGCACGGGTCGGTGCCATGGTGTCTGACCAGCCCGAGCAGCGTGGCCCCGTAGCGCTTCCAGTAGTGCAGCCGCAATGCATTCGCTTCGGCCTCGTCGAGCGCGAGATGCTGCACGAGATAGGCGGTCATGCTGCGGTTGATGTGCGGAAAGATGTGCGCGCTGGCGTTGTGCAGCGTGTTGTCGAGATCGAAGAGCCAGGTGGTGGGTCCCTGTGGACTCATCGGGGGCCCCCCGGCCGATCCATGAAACGCACCACCGCGCGGCCGTCTTCGGTGGTTTTCGGTGCGGCCTTCCAGGCGTGCCCCTGCACCACCTCGAAGGTGACCGGAATGCCGCCCTGCTGGCGGCCGGATTCGAGTGCCTGCTGCGCCCGAGCCCAGCCGGCACGGCCGGACAGGCCTCTTGGTCGGCCGGTGCATGCGTTCGTGCAGCCGGACTGTTTGAGATCCGCGAGCAGGCGATCGATGCTCGGATAGGTCATCGTGATCACTTCCATGTCCATGACCGGATCGGAGAAGCCGGCCTTCACCAGTGCGTCACCGATGTCGTGCATGTCGATGAAACGATGCACCCGGTCGCCGCACCGGTCCGGCAGCACCTCGCGCAACTCCTTGAGCGTGTCCGGCCCGAGCGTGGAAAACATCATCAGACCGCCGACTTCGAGGATCCGGTGGATCTCCGCGAGTGCTGGCAAGGGGTCGGTCAGCCAGTTCAGCATCAGGTTCGACCAGGCCAGCGACACGCTGCCACGTGCGAGCGGCAAGGCCGTCGCATCGCCGCCCAGCCATCGCGGCCCGTTGCGCTCGGCACGCAGCAGACGTCCGAGCAGGCCTGGGCTCGGGTCCGGGCGCGGGAGGATCGGTAGCGCGAAATCGATGCCGTATCGGGCGGCCGTCGGATAGCGCTCGCCCAGGCGAGCCAGGTCGGCGCCGGTGCCGCAGCCGATGTCGAGGATGCACCGGGGGTCGATCCGTATGTAGTCCAGCCGTTCGTCCATGCGACGCGCGATCTCGCGCGCCAGCACTGCGCTGTCGTCATAGGTCTTAGCCGCGCGGCTGAAACGCCGTCGAACCAGGTCGCGATCGAGCGCGAATTCGGCAGTGCCGGTCATGTGTCGGACCTCTCGCCCTTGCAAAAGGGGATGTTTCGGATCATCGAACCCGCATCGGACATGTAGGTACAAGCGTATGGCATAAAATGTGTGTCGTGTCGGCGGTCCGGCATGTTCGGTGATCGCCTGCGGCCTTGTCAAACTCACGGGAGTGACGGATGCACAATCGCTTCGATCGTATCCTCCAGCATTTGATCCCGCAGCATTGCCTGGTGTGCGGTCAGTCGGATGCGGGATCGCCGGTGTGCGCCGCATGTGCGGTCGCCATGCCTTACCAGCCGGCCGACTGCTGCCCGGTGTGCGCGCTACCCAGCGCGCACGCCAACGTATGCGGCGCCTGCCTGCGCAAACCGCCACCTTTCGATGCGACGCACGCGCTGTATCTGTATCGCTTTCCGGTCGACCGTCTCGTGCAGGCCCTGAAGTACCGGGGCCGGCTTGCGCTTGCGGGGCATTTTGGCGCGATGCTGGCCGAGTTTCCACTTTCGCCCGCGCCGGACCTTATCCTGCCCATGCCGCTGCATCCGGCGAGGCTGCGCCAGCGCGGTTTCAACCAGGCCATGGAGATCGCCCGGCCTCTTGCTCGTCGCTACGGCAGGTCGCCCGAGGGCTTCGTCGTGGAACGGGTGGTCGATACGGCAGCCCAGGCCGACTTGCCATTGAGCGACAGAAGGACCAACATGCGAGGCGCCTTTGCGTGCCGCGTCGGACTGCATGGCCGTCATGTCGCAGTCGTCGACGACGTGATGACCACGGGTGCAAGCCTCGAAGCGCTGGCCACATGCCTTAAGCGGCACGGTGCGGCCCGAGTCGAGAATCTGGTCGTCGCCCGAACCCCGGCTCCCGTGTGACATGTTCAACATCGTTCTGTACCAGCCCGAGATTCCGCCCAATACCGGCAATGCGATTCGCCTTGCGGCGAATACCGGGGTGCGTCTTCATCTCGTCCGACCGCTCGGTTTCGACCTGACCGATCGCCAGCTCACGCGCGCCGGCCTCGATTATCACGATCTCGCCCAGGTCAGTGTTCATGAGGACTGGGACGCATGCATGGCAGCCGTGACGGGGAATCGGGTGTTCGCGCTCAGCACCCGCGGCAAGGTTCGATACGATGAGCCCGTCTTCGAGCCGGGCGACACTTTCGTGTTCGGACCGGAGACGCGGGGGCTGCCGCAGGAACTGCTCGATTCGCTGCCGTCGGACCAGGTGCTGAGATTGCCGATGCTGCCGTCCAACCGAAGCATGAATCTTGCCAACACGGTAGCGGTCGTCGTCTTCGAGGCCTGGCGACAGACGGGATTTCGGGGCGGGACCTGAGCGCTTAAGTAGCGCAGTTGGTCTGGGCGACTTCCTGCCTTTACGTGGGGCGACGGGGCCCCTGAACGCCCCGGATTCCTCCGCACGACGGACGAGGCTGATCTACTCGTGGCGCGGTTCGCGCGCCAGCAGCAGTTCGACCGCATCGCGCGGGCCGATGTGCTCGCTGTGCAGCAGCGCGTCGATCGCCTCGCTGATCGGCATCTCGACCCCTTGCGCAGAGGAGAGTCGGACCGCGGCCCGGGTCGTCGGCACCCCTTCGGCCACATGGCCGAGGTCGCGTAGAATGTCAGCGAGCGGTTTGCCCTGCGCCAGCGCCAGTCCGACGCGACGATTGCGCGACAGGTCGCCGGTGCAGGTCAGGATCAGATCGCCCATGCCGGCCAGCCCCATCAGCGTCTCCGCGCGTGCGCCGAGCGCGACCCCCAGCCGCGTGATCTCGGCCAGACCGCGCGTGATCAGCGCGGCGCGGGCGTTGAGACCGAAACCCAGGCCGTCCGAGACACCGGCCGCGATCGCAATGACGTTCTTCAGTCCACCGCCGATCTCTGCGCCGATCAGATCGTTGTTCGCATAGATCCTGAATCTCGGCTGATGCAGGACCTGGACCCAGTGCGCGGCAAAATCCTGGTCCAAAGCTGCGAGCGTGACCGCGGTGGGTTGCCCCGCGCCGACCTCGGCCGCAAAGCTCGGGCCGGTCAGCACGCCGCAGGGGGCATCCTGCCCGACGATGCTGAAGACGATCTCGTGGGGCAGACGGCCGGTTCCGGCCTCCAGGCCCTTGCATGCCCATAGCAACGGGGTGCCGGGCGCGCGCGCATACAATGCGCTGACCGTCTCGTGCAAACCTGCAAGCGGCGTTACCACCAGGTGGAGGTCGGCGCCGATGGCGGTTTGGTCGAAATCGGCGCTGACGGTCAGTTTTTCAGGAAACACGACCCCCGGCAGATAGCGCGCATTGACGCGCACCGTCGCGAGTGCCTGGGCCTGCTTCGATCTGTGGCTCCACAAGGTGACCTCGTGGGCGCGCGCGAAAGCGACCGCGAGGGCGGTTCCCCAGGCACCGGCGCCGAAGACCGCTATCCGCATGGGTTCACAGACCCCAGACCTCGGTGATGCGCACGAAACCGGTGGTCCCGTCCCGGTGACGGACCTCCACCCAGCCCGCCACCGGCGCCGTGACGAGTTCCAGCACCAGATCGCGCGCGGCCTCGAACGCGGCCGGGGCACCCGCTTGCGGGGCGGTACGAACGATGGCGCTGTCCGACGTGACCAGCACGGTCCGTTTCTGAGTGAGCGCGCGCCGCTCGATCCACGTGATCGCACCACCGGGCGCCCGAACCTTGGTCCAGGCGTCGAGTTCCACCACCACTTCGACCGGCGTGCCGGGTGCGATGATGAACATCCGCTTTCCCTGATCGGATGGCGTGTCGTACAGAATCGAGGGTACGCCGACCGAGCGGAACTCGATCGCGTATGCCGCCGCGACGGGCAGGACCGTCATGGCGGCAAGCAGGGCGGTGCGCAGTAGCGTTTTCATCTCGATATCACTGGATCTTGATCTCGCCCGAAGCATCGGCCTGAGCTGCGTCACGTTTCTGCTTCTGAGCCTGGTACAAGGCCTCGAAATTGACCGGAGCCAGAATGACCGGCTGGAATCCGGCACGGGTGACGGCATCCGAGACCGCTTCGCGGGCGTAGGGGAACAGGATGTTCGGGCAGCCGATCATCATGACCGGCTCCAGATCGCCTTGCGGCACGTTACGGATCTGGAAGATGCCGGACTGGGCCACTTCGATCATGAACAGGGTCTTGTCGCTGGGCAGCTTGGCCGACACCGTGACCGTCAGCGTCACTTCGAAAATGCCTTCTTCGATCGTGTTCGCATCGGTGCGCAACTGTACGTTCACCTGCGGGTTCTCACGCTCCAGAAAGACTTTGGGGCCGTTCGGCACTTCCAGCGACAAGTCCTTTACGTAGAGTTTTTCGATCGAGAATACGGGTTGAGTTTGTTCAGTCATTGTTCGGCCTGAGGTGGGTGTGAATGTGAATGGGTGAGTCGGTTCGTCACGGGTTCAGCAAGGCATCGAGCTTGCCGCTGCGTTCGAGGGCAAACAGGTCATCACAGCCGCCCACATGGAAGTCGCCGATGAAGATCTGTGGAACGGTCCGGCGACCGCTGACCCTCATCATCTGGTCGCGTTGTTCAGGATCGAGGTCGACCCGAATCTTCTCGAGATCGACCACGCCCTTGCGCTGCAACAGCTGTTCGGCGCGGATGCAGTATGGGCACACCGCTGTGGCATACATGCGGACAGGGGGACTGTTCATTTTGATTTCTCTTTCTCCTTCTTCTTGCGGCTCACCGGCTGCCCGGCCTTCTCCCATTCGAGCATGCCGCCGCGCAGGTTGAACATCTTGTCGAATCCCTCCTTCCTGAGCTTGGACGCCGCCGACGCCGAGCGCATGCCGCTTGCGCAGCACAGGATGAGCGGACGTTCTTTGAGCTTTTCGAGCTCGGCGGTGCGCTTCGGAAGTTCGGAAAGCGGGATATGGCGCGCGTTCGGGATATGCCCCTGCGTGTATTCGCCCTGGTCACGCACATCGATCACCACCGCGTCCTCACGGTTGATCAACAAGGTCGCCTCGACAGCGGAGAGCTGGGACTTGTCTCCTGCGCTGCGGATCATTTCGACGAGCAGCCAGCCGCCGCTCACCGCGGCGAGGGCTGCCCAATACCAGTTGGCCTGCAAGAATTCCACGTCGTGATGCTCCGTTGTGACCGTCGTCGAGTTTCAGTGATGATTGTTGTCGGTATGCGGAATGCCGCAGAAGACCTCGCGCATCAGCACGATTAGCTGAAGTGTCCGCTGGTCGCCGACCCGGTAATAGACGCGATTGGCATCCTTGCGGGTCTGCAGGACACCCTTGTCGCGAAGGATCGCGAGATGCTGCGAGATATTGCTTTGCGAGGTGCCGACCGCATCGACGATGTCCTGCACGCACACTTCATCCTCGCCCAGTACGCACAGGATCTTCAGTCGCAGCGGATGAGCGATGGATTTGAGCGCCCGAGCCGCCGTCTCGATGTGCTCGTGCTTGTCCATCAGGTCGATGATTGCGTTGTTATCCACGATGCGTTGACACCTCGTTGTTTCGCCTTCTGCGTCGGATGAACAGGTGTCCGGATCGGTCGATTCTGTCGCTACCTATCCAGACCGGGCATCAAGGCAAAGGGAGTAGTATAAAATATCGCGGCGCGATGAAGCGCGAGATTCGTCAGTACCGGTCGATAGCCCGGCGAATCGAGGCAGACGGGACTCGATCGCCGTAATGCTGCGGCTGGCGCAGCGATGCGCCTCAACATCCTTTGCCATCATTTCATTCCGAGAGCTCATGTACAAGATCGTTTTGCTTCGCCATGGCGAGTCCACGTGGAACAAGGACAATCGATTCACCGGCTGGACCGATGTCGATCTGACCGAAAAGGGCGTGCAGGAAGCACGGCAGGCCGGTCAGTTGCTGAAGGACAAGGGCTTTGTTTTTGACCTCGCGTACACGTCGGTGCTCAAGCGCGCGAACAAGACGCTGAACATCGTGCTCGAGGAACTCGATGCGCTGTGGTTGCCGGTGCGGCACTCGTGGCGGCTGAACGAGCGCCATTATGGCGCGCTGCAGGGTCTGAACAAGGCCGAGACTGCGGCCAAGTATGGCGACGACCAGGTGTTGATCTGGCGCCGTTCCTACGACACGCCACCACCGGCGCTTGCCGACGGCGATGAAAGACTGGCGTACGACGACCCGCGTTACGCGTCACTACCCAAGGGGCGATTCCCCCGGACCGAATGCCTGAGGGACACCGTTGCGCGTTTCGTGCCGTACTGGGAAACCGAGATCATGCCGCGCATCCTCGAAGGCCGACGCATCCTCATCGCGGCGCACGGCAACAGCCTGCGGGCGCTGATCAAGTATCTCGACGGCATTTCCGACGCGGACATCGTCGGGCTGAACATTCCGACCGGGCAGCCGCTGGTGTATGAACTGGATGCCGATCTCAGGCCGGTCCGCAGCTATTACCTGGCAGATGAAGAGACCATTCGTGCAGCCGAGGCGGCGGTCGCCGGCCAGGGCAAGGCGCACACCTGACGATATCCGGTGAGACGGGCCAGTATTCGAGGTTTCCGGGGTGTGCGTGTCACCCTCGTCGCGCTGCTGTGTCTCGGCGGTCTTCAGTCCGCTTCGGCCGATCCCGATGTGGTCACCGGGCGGGCCGATCTCGAGGCGATGCAGCGTCGCATCGCGGAGCTGGAAAAGGCGATCGGCGAGACCGAATCGAGTCGCAGCGCGGCTGCCGAACGTCTGGCCCGCGCCGAGCGGGCGGTCTCCGCGGCCAACCGCCGACTGCGCGAGCTGACCGACGAACTGGCTGCGGCGGAGCGGAATCTGATCGATCGGGAGGCCGAGAAAGTCGCCGTCGAGGCGCGGATCGCAGAGCGGCAGGCCGAACTCGCCGGCTGGCTGCGGCGCCATTACATTCATGGCGGGCGGGACATGGCGCCGTTGCTGGCGGGCGGCGACCCCAATCAGCTGGCCAGGAACGCACGCTACCTGGAGCATCTCGGACGCGCCCGGCTCGAACTGATCGAGGGTTTGCGGACCGATCTCGCGGCGCAGCGGGCGCTTGCCGCGTCGATTGCCCAGCGCCGTGACGAGCTGGTGAAGCTCAAAGCCGAGCAGCTTGCGCGTCAGGGGGCGCTCGACCGCACGCGCGCAGCCAGAGCGGTCGCAGTGGAGCAACTCGCAGCGCAGTTGGCCGGACAGCGGGAGGAGGTGCGTGGTCTGCGCGAGAACGAGCAGCGGCTCGCCAGCCTGGTCGAGGTGCTGGCGAGGCAGGCGAGCGAACGCGCGGCGCGCGCGCGCGCCGCGGCGGGAGACCGGCCTGATGCATCGGCGATGTCGGCGCCACGCAGCCGCCCGGAGGCAAGCCGCCCGGCAGCCGCGGTCCGTGAGGCGCGGCAGCTCGCGGGACCGACGCCGACCGGTGTTCGCTTCTCTCAGTTGCGCGGAACGATGGGATTTCCAGTCAGGGGCGAACTCATTGGACGCTTCGGTGCTCCAAGGGCGGAAGGAGGTACCCGGTGGCGGGGCATTTTCATTCGTGCGGGCGGTGGTGAGGACGTCGTCGCGGTCGCAGCCGGAGAGATCGTCTTCTCCGACTGGATGAGGGGTTACGGCAATCTGATCATCGTCGATCATGGCGACGACTACCTCACCATCTATGGGAACAACGACGCGCTGCTGAAAGTCGTCGGCGACAGGATCTCCGGAGGTACGCCGATCGCCAGTGTCGGGGCGAGCGGAGGTGGTCAGGAATCGGGTTTATACTTCGAAGTCAGGCACAAGGGTGAGCCGATGGACCCGATGAAATGGATTGGTGCAAGGTAGCGATCGGTCATCTGCCGCTCGCCCACAAGAGGATGGAGTCGTCATGCGCAGCAAGCTACAAAAACTCAGTCTGATCCTGACCGGCCTGCTCGCCGGCGTGCTGATCAGTCTCAATTTCTCGGCCAGCGCCGACCGATCCGCCGTCGCTCCGTTGCCGGTCGAAGAACTGCGCGCATTCGCGGACGTGTTCAATGCGATCAAGCAGGGATACGTGGAGCCGGTCGAGGATGGCAAGCTCATCAACCATGCGATCAGCGGCATGCTCAGCGGGCTCGACCCGCATTCGGCTTATCTGAACGTCGAGGCCTTTCGGGAGCTGCGCGAGGGGACTCAGGGCGAGTTCGGTGGGCTCGGCATCGAGGTCGGCATGGAGGACGGTTTCGTCAAGGTGGTCTCGCCGATCGAGGATACCCCCGCGTTTCGGGCCGGCATCAAGGCCGGTGACCTGATCATCAAGCTCGACGACACGCCGGTCAAGGGCATGAGCCTTGCCGATGCGGTCAAGCGCATGCGCGGAAAGCCCAGCACGAGCATTCTGCTGACCGTCGTGCGCGAGGGCGAAAGCGCGCCGCTCGAGGTCAGGATCACGCGTGAGGTCATTCGCGTGCAAAGCGTACGCTCGAAGATCATCGAACCGGGCTTCGGTTATCTGCGTGTGGCGCAGTTCCAGGAAAATACGGCCGAGGCGGTGGTCGAGCACTTGAACAGGCTGGTCGTGCAGGGCCCGCTGAAGGGTCTGGTGCTGGATCTGCGCAATGATCCGGGTGGTCTGCTCCATGGTGCGGTCGGCGTCGCTGCAGCCTTTTTGCCGCGCGACACGCTGGTGGTCTCCACCGATGGCCGGACGCCGGACGCCCGTCGTGAATATCGCGCTGCGCCGGAGGACTATGTTCGCGGCAGGCGGGGCGATTTCCTGCGCAAGCTGCCGGCCGCGGCGCGTGAGGTGCCGATGGTGGTTTTGGTCAATGCCGGGTCCGCGTCGGCGAGCGAGATCGTGGCGGGTGCGCTGCAGGACCATGATAGAGCGGTCGTCATGGGTACGCAGACTTTCGGCAAGGGCTCGGTGCAGACCATCCTGCCGCTGAACAACAATACGGCGATCAAGCTCACCACGGCACGCTATTACACGCCGAGTGGTCGGTCTATCCAGGCCAAGGGCATCGAACCGGACCACGTGGTCGAAGAAAGCGAGAACGGTTCCGCTCGACGGGTACGCGAGGCGGATCTGCAAGGCCACTTGGGCAACGGCACGGATGAGGAGGCCCAAGTCAAGGCGACGAGCGAGCAAGGTGAGACCGCACCGGTCGACGACGATGGCGAGTCGGCGGCGCCGACACCGCGCTTCGAACTGGGCGGCGCGGATGACTACCAGCTGGCTCGGGCGATCAAGCTTCTCAAGGGTGAGGAGATCGTCCAGAATAGCAACTGAGAGCTTTGCCGAAGGGGATTGGGCGATGCGCCGGGAAACCGCATACAAACTGGCCGGACGGAATCACAATCATCCGGTCGTGGGTGCGGGCCTGATCAAGGAGCGCGTGATCCGCTTTGCGACCTTGCCGCCGGGTCAGACCGCCCAGGCGCTACAGTCCCTGCGGATGCTGAAGGGGCTGGTGGTCGGCGAGGGTGATCGTGAACGGTCGCTGAATGTGCGTTATTCGGTGCTCGATTACTCGCTCGAAGGCCTGGAGAACGCACTGCGCGAAGCCGGCTTTCACCTCGACAATGCCCTCTATTCCAAGCTGGTGAGGGCACTGGTGTATTTCTGTGAGGAGACCCAGCGTCATAACCTGGAGTCGCCCGAGCGGCTGATCAAGAAGTCCAACGAGGTCTACATCAAGGTCTATGATCAGCATCCGCATGGGGATCATGACGACACGCCACCGGAATTGCGTGAATACAAATAGCGGCCTTGTGCCGGTTGTGCCGAGGTGTGTGCCGTGTCTACGATGAGCTGCGCATGAACGACGAACAGCTTCTGCGTTACAGCAGGCATATCCTGCTGCCCGAGATCGGCATCGAGGGTCAGGATGCAATCATCGGTGCCCGCATGCTGGTGGTTGGCGCCGGTGGCCTGGGCTCTCCGGCGGCGCTTTATCTCGCCGCGGCCGGTGTCGGCACGCTGGTCCTGTGTGATGGCGACACCGTGGACCTGACCAATCTGCAGCGCCAGATCCTGCACTCCGAGGACAATGTCGGCAAGCTCAAGGTCGTTTCCGGTCGGGAAACCCTGCTGCGACTGAATCCTCACATCCGGGTCGAAACCGTCGCGTTGAGACTGGAGGCGGCTGCGCTCGAAGAGCACGTGGCACTGGCCGACGTGGTGCTCGACTGTACCGACAATTTCGATACCCGGCACGCGATCAACCGTGCCTGCGTCATGCATCGCAAGCCGCTCGTGTCGGGCGCGGCCATTCGATTCGATGGTCAGGTGTCGGTGTTCGACCTCAGGCAATCCGACAGTCCGTGCTATCACTGCCTTTTTCCGGAAGGTCAGGAAGTCGACGAAGTGCGATGCGCGGTGATGGGCGTGTTTGCGCCGCTGACCGGCATCATCGGCACGACTCAGGCCGCCGAAGCCCTCAAGCTCATCGTCGGCTGCGGTACGACCCTGGATGGGCGCCTGCTGCTGCTCGATGGCCTCGCGATGGAATGGCGGAGCATCGTGCTGGGGCGTGATCCAGACTGCACCGTCTGCGGCGGACGCTAGGAGGCTGTCGGACTTGAGCGATCGTCACGAGCCGGGTGGGAAAGCGAGGACAGAACTGGTCGATTTTGAGGCGCATAGTGGTTCTATGCAACGAAAAATCGGGCAGATATGGACCGCTTCTCCCACCGGCGCAGTAGATCAGCCTCAAGTCCGACAGCCTCCTAGGCGCTCGGACAGGTCTGCGGTCGTGCGACGATCCGGATGTCCGGGCCGATGCTGCGCACATCCCGGATGTCGAGTCGGGTTGCCTGATCCAGGCCGGTCATCGCGGCCAGATTGAAGAGCCCCTGTGCGTCGTCCCCGCACAGCATCGGGGCCATGTACAGCAACAGTTCATCCACGCAGCCTTCCCGGAGCAGGGATCCATTCAGCTTGAAGCCGGCCTCGGCGTGAACTTCGTTGAATCCGCGTCGACCAAGCTCCTTCATCAGTTCGGGAAGCGCGACCTTGCCGGCTGGATTGGGCAGCATCACGATCTGAACCCCCAGATCCTCGAGTGCTGCGACGCGCTCCGCGTCACCCCCCGCGCAGGCGACCAGACAGTGTCCATCAGCCAGTATCTTCGCGGACAGCGGCACCTCCAGCCGGGCGTCGATCAACACCCGCATCGGTTGCCGCTCGCAGTCGATGCCGCGCACCGTCAGGCTGGGGTCATCTTCCCTGACCGTGCCGATTCCGGTCAGGATCGCGCAGGCGCGCGCACGCCAGCGATGGCCGTCCCGGCGTGCGGCCGGACCGGTGATCCACTGGCTGACGCCGTTGTTGAGCGCCGTCTTGCCATCCAGCGTGGTCGCCGCCTTCAGGCGCAGCCATGGTGTCCCGCGGGTCATGCGTGACACGAAGCCGATATTGAGTTCGCGCGCCTCGGCTTCCAGGAGTCCGACCTCGGTACGGATGCCGCTCGCGCGCAGACGCTCGAGGCCGCGCCCGGATACCAGCGGGTTCGGGTCGTGCATCGCGCACACGACCCGTGTCACTCCCGCCGAAACCAGCGCGTCGGAGCAGGGTGGCGTCCGTCCAAAATGAGAACAGGGTTCCAGCGTGACATAGGCCGTGGCGTCACGCGCCGAATCGCCGGCTGCGGACAGCGCGATCGTCTCGGCATGCGGTTCGCCTGCGCGTCGATGCCATCCTTCGCCGACGATGACGCCGTTGCTGACCAGCACGCAACCGACCCGCGGATTGGGCGTGGTGGTATCGAGGCCGCGCTCGGCGAGCCTGAGTGCGCGTGCCATCGCAGCATGATCAGCGGCCGAAAAGGTCATCTTCCGGCGGTGCTTCGGTTTTCTTCGGCGGGCGTCCCCGTCGAGGGCGGGCCTGCACCTCACGGATGACTTCGGAGAACTCGTCGACGTCGGCGAAGTTGCGATAGACCGACGCAAAACGGATGTAGGCGACCTTGTCGAGCTGCTTCAGTTCGCGCATGACCAACTCGCCGATCTTCTCGCTCGGAATCTCGGCCTCTCCCAGCGACAGCAGTCTGGCCTCGATCCGACCGATCGCGGCTTCCACCGCTTCGAGCGTCACCGGGCGCTTGCGCAGCGCGAGCTTCATGCTCCCGGCGAGCTTGTCGTGATCGAACTCGCTTCGATTGCCGTTGCGCTTGACCACGTGCGGCATCTTCAGGTCGACGCGCTCATAGGTCGTGAAACGCTTGTCGCAGCGCATGCAGCGACGACGACGTCTGACGACGTCGCCTTCCTCGTTTTCACGCGTATCGGTGACCTGGGTGTTCGGGTCCGAGCAGAACGGACATTTCATGGTCGGAGATAAGCCGCCAGGCCTGCATCGGTCTGCCGGACCTGCGGCCTTCGCGGTCCGCCGTCATGGAGCGTGAATGTCGGGTCAGTCACCATACACCGGAAGGCGTGCGCACAAGGCCGCAACCTTGCTCCGGACCCGGTCGAGCACGGCCTCGTCGTTCGGCGTGTCGAGCACATCGGCGATCAGGTGCGCGACCTGCTCGGCTTCGATCTCGGTGAATCCGCGCGTCGTCATGGCCGGGGAGCCGATGCGGATGCCGGACGTCACGAAGGGCTTTTCCGGGTCGTTCGGGATCGCGTTCTTGTTGACGGTGATATGCGCCCTGCCGAGCAGGGCTTCGGCATCCTTGCCGGTGATGTGCTTCGCGCGCAGGTCGACCAGGAAGACATGGCTTTCGGTGCGGCCGGACACGATGCGCATGCCGCGCTCCTCGGACAGCACCCGCGCCATCACGCGCGCATTGGCGATGACCTGCTCCTGGTAATTGCGGAAGCCGGGTTCGGCCGCCTCCTTGAACGCGACCGCCTTCGCGGCGATGACATGCATCAGCGGACCCCCCTGCAGCCCCGGGAAGATCGCCGAATTGATCGCCTTCTCGTGTTCGGCCTTCATCAGGATGATGCCACCGCGAGGTCCGCGCAAGGTCTTGTGCGTGGTCGAGGTGACCACGTCCGCGTGCGGCACCGGGTTCGGGTAGTAGCCGGCCGCGATCAGACCGGCGTAGTGCGCCATGTCGACCCAGAAGATTGCGCCGACGTCCCGGGCGACCTTGGCGAAGCGTTCGAAATCGATGCGCAGCGAATAGGCCGATGCGCCGGCGATGATGATGCGCGGCTTGTGTTCGTGGGCCAGCGCCTCCATCGCGTCGTAATCGATCTCTTCCTTGTCGTTCAGTCCGTAGGCGACCGCATTGAACCATTTGCCGGACATGTTCAGCTTCATGCCGTGGGTCAGGTGCCCGCCTTCGGCCAGACTCATGCCCAACAGCGTGTCGCCCGGCTTCGCGAAGGCCATCAGCACGGCCTGGTTGGCCTGCGAACCCGAGTTCGGCTGCACGTTCGCAGCCTCGGCGCCGAACAACTGCTTGACGCGATCGATCGCGAGCTGCTCGGCGACATCCACGTATTCGCATCCGCCGTAGTAGCGCTTCCCGGGGTAGCCTTCCGCATATTTGTTGGTCAGTTGCGAGCCTTGGGCCTCCATCACCGCCCGTGACACGTAGTTCTCCGAGGCGATCAGTTCGATGTGATCCTCCTGGCGACGGTTTTCGGCGGTGATTGCGGCCCAGAGCTCGGGGTCGACCTTGGCGATGGTGTCTTGCGAAGCGAACATGTGCGGCACTCGAAGCGATGGATATAAAGGCAGAATCTTATCACGTGGGCTATTTCGCGCGGAATGCGGCTGTACGACAGCAAGCGGGGAAGGCGGCCATTCAAGCCTGATCCAGTCGTCTCATCCGTGCGGCAATTCGTCGCGACTACCCACCAGATGGCTACGCTCGGCCCATGCGATGAGTTTCCAGATGCCGTCGCGGTGTTCGATCCAGTTCAGCGCAGCGTTCGGGATCTCGAAGTCGCGTGGCGTGTCCAGGGGTTTGCCGGTGGCGATGCGATGCGCGACATCGAGCACGCCGCCGTGGGTGACGATCAGTATCGGTTCGCCTGCGTGTCGTCGTGCGATGTCGTCGAGCGCGGCCGACACGCGCCGGCTGAAGGCACTCAGACTCTCACCACCCTCGGGAATGGCGAAGTCGATGTCGCGCCGCTGAAAGCGCGCATAGGCCTGCGGAAAGCGGTTGGCCGCCTCGTCGTAGGTCAGTCCCTGGAACACGCCGTAGTGACGTTCGCGCAGGCCGGTCAGCGTTGTCGGGGTGAGCCCGATCCGAATCGCGGTCGCCTGGGCAGTCTGCCGCGCCCGCGCGAGGTCGCTGCAATAGAGCGCGCTGAACGCATGTGTGGCCAGCGCATCGGCGGTCGCGCATGCCTGCTCCAGCCCGGTCTCATTGAGCGGGACGTCGACATGCCCCTGCAGGCGTCGCTCGGCGTTCCAGGCGGTCTCGCCGTGGCGAACGAGACAGAGCCGGGTCATCAGCATCGGTTCCTCCGGTTTCAAGGCGTCGGATTGCGGGTTTTCCCGTCCTTCTCGGGTCTCGGTTCTGAGATAGAATCGGCGCACATGTGAAGGGCGTCAAGCGTCGTATCGGGCAGTGTCGCTGCCTTGGCAAGCGGTCGATTGCGGGCGACGAATACCGGGTGGGGTGATCGTGTTCAAGCTTCTTGCGTTTGTCATGCGTGCGATCAACGCGCTGAACAAGCTGGTCGGGAACCTGTTTTCATGGTTGTCGCTGGCGATCGTGCTCGTGTGTTTTGCGGTCGTCGTGGAGCGCTATGTGTTCGGGAGCACGCGGCTGTGGATGCAGGACCTCTACGTCTGGCTCAATGGCGCGATGTTCACCGCGGTTGCGGGCTTCGCGCTGTTTCGCAATCAGCATGTGCGGGTGGACATCTTCTACCGGCCGGCCTCGATTCGGCGCAAGGCGATTGCCGATCTGCTCGGCGTGTGCCTGTTCCTGCTGCCGTTCACGTACATCCTGACGATCTACAGCCTGCCGTATGTCCAGCGTTCGTGGCGTTTCATGGAGGGCTCCGCGAATATCGGCGGCATGCCCGGGCTGTTCATCCTGAAGAGCTTCCTGCTGGTATTCACCGCGCTCATGGCCCTGCAGGGGCTGGCCGTGTTGATCCGCTCTATCCTGATCATCGCGAATCGCGAGGATCTGGTGCCGGCCGACTTCGGCTACCAATACGACAAGGAGTGAGCAAGGATGGATCCCGTTCTGATCGGTGAAATCCTCGCCGGCCTGATGTTCTTCGGCGTCATAGGCATGCTGATGCTGGGTTTCCCGGTGGCGTTCACGCTGGCCGGCACGTCCCTGCTGTTCGCGCTGGTCGGATACCACTTCGAAGTCTTCGATCCGTCGAACTTCGCGGCGCTCGCCGGTCGTTACGTCGGCTACATGACCAACGAGGTGCTGGTCGCGGTGCCGTTGTTCATCTTCATGGGCGTGATGCTGGAGCGCTCCAAGATCGCCGAACAACTGCTGCTGACGATGGGCAAACTGTTCGGCAACATGCGCGGCGGCCTCGGTTACTCCGTCATCATCGTCGGTGCGCTGCTCGCCGCTTCCACCGGAGTGGTGGGCGCCACCGTGGTCACGATGGGCTTGATCTCGCTGCCGGCGATGATGCGGGCCGGTTACGATCCCAAGCTCGCGAGCGGCGTGATCTGCGCGTCCGGTACGCTGGGACAGATCATTCCGCCCTCGACCGTGCTCATCTTCATGGGCGACATGCTGGGCGGCATCAACGCCCAGGTGCAGATGGCGAAGGGCAATTTCGCACCGACCCCGGTGTCGGTCGGTGATCTCTTCGCGGGGGCCTTTCTGCCGGGCTTCATGCTGGTCGTGCTGTATCTGATGTGGGTCTTCATCAAGACCCTGATCGACCCCAAGTCCTGCCCCGCGACACCGGTGCCGGAGGCGGAACGGCGTGGCCTCATGAAGGAGGTGTTCACCGCGCTGGTGCCGCCGCTGCTGCTGATCGTCGCGGTGCTCGGCTCCATTCTGGGCGGCATCGCGACGCCGACCGAAGCCGCTTCGGTCGGTGCGGTCGGAGCGATCGTGCTGGCCGCGCTGCGCTGGAGACTGTCCTTCACGGTGCTGCGCGAAGCGGTGATCTCGACCGCGTCGATCACGTCGATGATCTTCATCATCCTGTTCGGCGCATCGGTGTTCGCGCTGGTGTTCCGCCAGATGGGTGGCGACAACCTGGTGCATGAGTTCCTGTCCGGCCTGCCGGGGGGCGCGATCGGCGCGATGATCGTCGTGATGCTGATCATGTTCGTGCTGGGCTTCATCCTCGATACCTTCGAGATCATCTTCATCGTGATCCCGATCACCGCGCCGATTCTGCTCACGCTGGGGCTGGATCCGGTGTGGGTGGGCGTGATGGTCGGCGTGAACCTGCAGACGAGCTTCCTGACGCCGCCGTTCGGATTCTCGCTGTTCTATCTGCGCGGCGTGGCACCCAACAGCGTGTCCACCGGCATGATCTATCGTGGGGCGATACCGTTCGTGGTCCTGCAGGTCGTTGCGATCGCGCTGCTGTTCATCTTCCCCGAGATCGTGACCTGGCTGCCCAGCGTGCTGAGCCGCTGAGCTGCTAGGAGGCTGTCGGACTTGAGCGATCGTCACGAGCCGGGTGGGAAAGCGAGGACAGATCTGGTCGATTTTGAGGCGCATAGTGGTTCTATGCAACGAAAAATCGGGCAGATATGGACCGCTTCTCCCACCGGCGCAGTAGATCAGCCTCAAGTCCGACAGCCTCCTAGGGCCTGTCACTCGGGCCGGGTGCTGCGGAGCGCGTCATGCGCTCCGTTTCTTCTGCGCATAAAAAAACCGGAGGCGTGCCTCCGGTTTCTTCGGGCGGTCGAGATCAGCTGAGCTTGAAGTGTTTCTCACGCGCTTCCAGGAACCCCATGTCGGTTCCTTCGGTACGTTCGCGCAGCAGGTTGAGGGCCGACACGAAGCTTTCGGCCGTCTTCTTGGTCAGTACGTCACCCGTTTCGCGAATCTGGGCCAGCAGTTCCATGGAGGCCTTGGCGCCGGCCTCCAGAATGCTGTCCGGGAAGTGTGGGTGGGTGATCACGCCGTGATTATTGATCAGCGTCGCGAGCGCGCGCGGGTCGTTCGCATAGAAGTCGGATGCGACCTGATCATATTCCGCCTGGCACACGTCACGCACGATGGCCTGGATATTGGCCGGCAGCGCCTGGAACTTGGCCTTGTCCACAACGAGTTCCGTGGCCAGACCCGGCTCGATGAAGCTGGAGGTGTAGTAGTGCTTGCGGACCTGGTGAAAGCCGAGCGCCAGGTCGTTGTACGGGCCGACGAATTCGGCCGCATCCAGCGCACCGGACTGCAGCGCCTGGAAGATCTCGCCACCGGCGAGGTTGGTCACCGAAGCGCCCATCTTCTGCCACACCTGACCGCCGAGGCCCGGCGTGCGGAAGCGCATGCCCTGGATGTCCTCGATGCCTTTCAGTTCGTTCTGGAACCAGCCACCGGCCTGGGTGCCGGTGTCGCCGGACAGAAAGCCCTGCAGGCCGAACTGGTCGTAGATCTCGTCCCACGCCTCCTGGCCGCCGAGGTAGCGCACCCACGCGGCGAGCTCGCGGCTGGTCATGCCGAACGGCACGCCGGTGAAGAACGACAGGCCGACGCTCTTGTTTTGCCAGTAATAGGCGGCCCCATGCATCATCTCGGCGCTGCCGTCGATGACAGCGTCGATCGATTGCAGCGCGGGAACCATCTCGCCGGCCGAGAACACCTGTATGGTCAGCTCGCCATTGGTGGCCGCGGTGATTCGGTCGGCCAGACGCTGCGCGCCGACGCCGAGGCCGGGGAAGTTGCGTGGCCAGGTGGTCACCATGCGCCAGGTCGTCTTGCGTTGCGCGATCGCCGGCGCGGCGACCGTCGCTGCGGCGACACCGGCGCCCGCTGCGCCGGCCCGTTTGATGAACGATCTCCTATCCATGTGTCTTCACTCCTCTCCTCGATGTGGATGTTTGAAATACCCGCCGATTATAGGGACTGGCGCGAAGCATGGAAGCGCGGAAAACCCTAATGATCCGGGTCGATACGGTCGGACGGCGCCTGTCCGGGATGGCCGCTCAGTCGCCTTGCGACGCGCGGCTCGACGCGCCATCTTCGGGGGCGACTCGACTGCCGTGCGGGCGACGACTGACGGGGCATCGACACCGGGGGCTCAACTACCCGCGATCTTCATCCGCTCGATCAACACCGAACCGCAGTGCTTGGCGCTGCGCGGCAGCGCATCGTTGCCTACGGCGACGATGTCGCGGAACATGTCGCGCAGGTTGCCGGCGATCGTGATCTCCTCGACCGGATGCTGGATGCGCCCGTTCTCGACCCAGAAGCCGGCCGCGCCGCGCGAGTAGTCGCCGGTCACGTAATTCACGCCGTGACCGAGCAGTTCGGTCACCAGCAGGCCGCGATCCATCTTCCGGATCAGACCCTCGAGGTCGAGTTCGCCCGGTTCGACGACCATGTTGTGGGAGCCGCCGGCATTGCCGGTGGTCTGCATGCCGAGCTTGCGCGCCGAATAGCTCGACAGGAAATAACCCTGCAACACGCCGTCGACGACGACGTCCCGTGCATGGGTGGCGACGCCTTCATCGTCGAACGGACTGGCCCCGAAGGCCTTTCTTTCGTGCGGACGTTCGCGGATCGTGATCACCGGCGAGAACACCTGCTGCCCGAGGCTGTCGAGCAGAAAGGACGACTTGCGATACAGTGCGCCGCCGCTCACCGCATGCACGAAGTTGCCGAGCAGCGTCACCGCAATCGGCGCTTCGAAAAGCACCGGTACCTCGCAGGTGTCGATCTGGCGTGCGCCCAGACGCGCCAGTGCCCGTTCGCCGGCTCGGCGACCGATCGTGTCCACCGACAAAAGGTCCCGAGCGTCACGACGCGAGTCGTGCCAGTATTCGCGCTGCATTTCGTCGCCTTCGCCGGCGATCACCGAGCACGACACGCCGTGACGGGAACTGGCGTATCCGCCGATGAATCCCGCGCTGTTGGCCGAGATGAAGTGGGATTGTTGCGTGGACACGCTCGCACCCTCGGAGTTGGTGATCCGTGGGCTGACGGCGTAGGCCGCCCGTTCGCATTCGCGCGCCATCGCGATCGCGTCTTCGATCGGTAGCGGCCACGGGTGGTGGAGGTCGAGATCCGGGCAGTCGCGCGCGAGCAGTCCGGGATCCGGCAGGCCGGCACAGGGGTCTGACGCCGTGAATCGCGCGATGGACAGTGCGGCTTCGACGGTGTTGCGCAGCGCCTGCGGCGAAAAGTCCGACGTGCTCGCATGACCGCGTTGCTGACCCAGGTAGACGGTGACGCCGACGCCCTTGTCGCGGTTGTACTCGATGGTATCGACTTCGCCCTTGCGCACCGAGGCGGTCTGACCGAAACCCTCGGATACATCGGTTTCGCATGCGCTGGCGCCGACGGCGCGCGCATGCTCCAGGACCTCGACCGCAATCTCGCGGAGTCGGTCGGACGTGAATGAAAAGCCTTGATCGGACATGGGCGAGTGCTTGTGGACGAAAGGTTATAATCTTAACCCGAACCCATGACCCCTAAGCCGATGATCGACCGACCCGATGTGTCCGACCAGGATGCGCCGCAGCCTGACGAGGAAGTCTGGCGCGGCCCGAGCAAGAGCAGCCGCAAGCGCGACATGCACAGACTGCAGGACCTGGGTGAGGCGCTGGTGGCGTTGTCCGCGGACCAGCTCGCGAAGGTTCCGATTCCGGACGATCTGCTGCTCGCGGTCAAGGATGCGAAGCGTTTCACCAAGCACGAAGCACGGCGGCGCCAGATGCAGTACATCGGGCGCTTGATGCGTCACATCGATCCGGAGCCGATCCAGGCGCAGCTCGATGTCTTCAAGGGGCTGTCCCGTTCAGAGATCGCACGCCAGCATCGCCTGGAACGGCTGCGCAACGAGTTTCTCGAAGACGAGACGGTGATCGGCCGGATCGCGGAGGTCTGGCCGGATGCCGATCTGCAGCATCTGCGGGTCCTGCGGCGCAATGCGCTGAAGGAGCGCGAAGTTCAGAAGCCACCGCGCGCGTACCGGGAGTTGTTCAGGGTGTTGCGTACGCTGGATGAGGGCGCAGACGGCGGTGCAGCGGCGGATGATCACGAGGAGCAGCAATGAGCGAAGAGATCACGATCGGCCTGGTATCCATCAGTGACCGTGCGTCCGATGGAACCTATGAGGATCAAGGCATCCCGGCCTTGCAGGACTGGCTGGGCAAGGCGCTGACGTCGCCGTGGCGCGCCGAATTGCGACTGATCCCGGACGACCGGCCGCTGATCGAGCGCACGCTGATCGAGCTGGCGGACGACGCGGGCTGCTCGCTGATCCTGACCACCGGCGGAACCGGACCGGCGCCGCGCGACCTGACCCCGGAGGCGACGCTGGCGGTCGGGCACAGGGAAATGCCGGGATTCGGCGAGGAGATGCGGCGGATCAGCCTCAATTTCGTTCCGACCGCGATTCTGTCCCGCCAGGTCGCGGTGGTGCGGGGCAGCAGCCTGATCGTGAATCTGCCGGGGCAGCCGAAGTCCATCCGCGAGACGCTCGAAGGCGTGCGCGACGCCGACGGCCGGGTGCGCCATGTCGGGATCTTCGCCGCGATCCCGTATTGCATCGACCTGATCGGCGGTCCGTATGTCGAGACCGACGAGTCGGTGATCAAGGTCTTCCGGCCCAAGCACGCGCTGCGACCGAGGACGACCTGATCGGTTCGCGGTCTGCCGGCAGGGTGGGGCGCATCATCGCAGTGGTCCCGAGCGCTTCATCCGATCGATGGCAGGGACGCTTTTCGGATGAACGCGCGGTGACTCGGGCTCCGATCCGTCGGGCTGTCCGGGTTGGACTACTTTGGCACGATGCGGATGACCTTGCCCTTGAATGCCGGCACGGCCGGCGTCTGCGATAGCTGGCGTCGCCGTTCGACTTCCCGCCACCATGCGCGCGCCCCGAGCAGCGCTGCCAGCAGGCCCGCGTAGATCGCCGGCTGCAGCAGATCCGCCTTGACCAGCCACCAGTAGTGCACGATCGCGAGAATCGCGATGCCGTAGACGGATCGATGCAGGTTCTGCCATCGGCGTCCGCCCATGCGCCGGATCGCCACCTTGTTCGAGGTGGCCGCCAGTGGGATCAGCAGCACGAAAGCGGCAAAGCCGACTGTGACGAAAGGCCGCTCGAGGATGTCCAGTGCGATCGCGTTCCAGTCGAAATAAAGGTCCAGCCAGACATAGGCGCTGAAGTGCAGGCAGGCGTAGGCGAACACGAAAAGTCCGAGCATGCGGCGCATGCGCAACAGCCAGTGCAAGCCGGTCAGTCGCCGCAACGGGGTGACCGCGAGCGTGATCAGCAGGAATCGCAGCGTCCATTCCCCGGTGGTGTGCGTCACCGTTTCGATTGGATTGGCGCCCAGCGTCTGGTCGAACCAACCGAACGCGAGCAGCACCGCCGGCAAGGTGCACAGGGCGAAGAGGGCGGATTTGAGCGCGGCGATCTGGCCCGCACTCGGACTGCGAAGATCCATGTGGGGTGGGCTCAGTAGAATTTCTTCAGATCCATGCCCTGATACAGGTGCGCCACCTGATCGGCATAGCCGTTGAACATCAGCGTGTCGCGGCGACGAAATTCGCCGATGCGCCGTTCGGTCGCCTGGCTCCAGCGCGGGTGGCGCACATCCGGATTCACGTTGGAGTAGAAGCCGTACTCCTGCGGTGCGGCCTTGTTCCACGCGGTCGCCGGTTCATGCTCGGTCAGCCGGATCGTGACGATTGACTTGATGCTCTTGAAGCCGTACTTCCAGGGCACCACCAGGCGGATCGGGGCGCCGTTCTGATTGGGCAGCACCTCGCCGTACAGTCCGACCGACAGCAGCGTCAATGGATGCATCGCCTCGTCCAGGCGCAAGCCCTCCGTGTAGGGCCAGTCGATGACCGGGCGTCTGAGCATGATCTCCGGGTCGTAGTGGGTGACGAACTCGACATACTTCGCACTGCCGAGCGGGTCGACCGTCTTCAGCAGGGACGCGAGCGGGAAACCGACCCACGGAATGACCATGGACCACGCCTCGACACAGCGCAGGCGGTAAATCCGTTCCTCGAGCGGCGCGAGTTTGAGCAGGTCGTCGATGTCGAAAGTGCGGGGTTTTCCGACCAGACCTTCGACCGACACGGTCCACGGCCGCACCTTCATCTTGTGTGCGTGCTGCAACGGATCCGACTTGTCGGTGCCGAATTCGTAGAAGTTGATGTACGAGGTGATCGAATCCAGCTTGGTCTTGTCTTCGTCGGTCCTGAACGGGCTGGGGGTGAGGGGTCCGAGTCCTTGCGGCGACGCGAACGCCAGGTTGGCGAATCCGCCCATTCCGGCCACGCCGGCGAGCGTGCCGATGCCTGCATCCCTCAGAAAGCGACGGCGGTCGGCGAACAGCTCGCGGGGCGTGATCTCGGAGGGAGCGATGTCTGCGGGGCGCTTGATCAGCATGGTGAGGTCCTGACGGGCGGGGTTGGGGTGGCGTGGCGCTCGTTGTCGCTGCGCTGTTGTGAATACAGCAATGCGACCATGCGATCGCCGCTTGGTTTCCGCACCGACTGCCGGCGCGTCGAATGCGCTAAACTTGAGAGCTTGAAAAACGATTGAGCAGAGTCGCATTATGTCCGCATCGGTAAAGATTCACATCGACGACGTCCGTATCCAGGAGATCAAGGAATTGATCCCGCCAGCCCACGTGCTGCGGGAATTCCCCGCGTCGCAGGCCGCAGCCGAAGTCGCCTATCAGACCCGTCAGGCGATCCACCGCATTCTGTTCGGCGCGGATGATCGTCTGCTGGTCATCATCGGACCCTGCTCCATTCATGATGCCGATGCCGCGCTCGAATATGCGCGCCGTCTCAAGGCGGAGGCCGATCGGCTCGAGGACGACCTGCTGATCGTCATGCGTGTGTATTTCGAGAAGCCGCGCACCACGGTCGGCTGGAAGGGCCTGATCAACGATCCTTACCTGGACAACAGCTTCAAGATCAACGAGGGGGTCAGACTCGCACGCAAGCTGCTCTGGGAGATCAATGAACTCGGACTGCCGGCCGGCACCGAATTCCTGGACATGATCACGCCGCAGTACATCGGGGATCTGATCTCATGGGGGGCGATCGGTGCCCGCACCACCGAAAGCCAGGTTCATCGCGAACTCGCGTCGGGTTTGTCCTGTCCGGTCGGGTTCAAGAACGGGACCGATGGCAACGTGCGGATCGCAGTCGATGCGATCAAGGCGGCGCAGGCGCCGCATCATTTTCTGTCGGTCACCAAGGCGGGGCATTCCGCAATCGTGACGACGCGTGGCAACGAGGATTGCCATGTGATCCTGCGCGGCGGTAAGTCGACGAACTTCGACGCCGACAGCGTCGAGGCCGCCTGCCGTGATCTGGCAGCCGCCGGCGTGCCGCCCAAGATCATGATCGACTGCTCGCATGCCAACAGCCGCAAGCAGCACATGCTTCAGATCGAGGTTGCCGAGAACGTCGCCGCCCAGATGGCCGGCGGCGAGGATCGTATCGTCGGCGTCATGGTCGAGTCTTACCTGAAGGAAGGCCGCCAGGATCTGGTTCCGGGCAAGGAACTGGAGTACGGCAAGAGCATCACCGATGCATGCATTGGCTGGGACGACAGCGTCAGTGTGCTAGACAAGCTGGCCGAGGGTGTGCGGGCGCGCCGGGTCGCGCGCGCAGCGGCGCTGGAGTAAGCGCTCGCGGCAGCAGCAGCGGCCATACACCACGGCCTTCGAACCGTTCGGCTGGCGGCTCTGGCATCAACGCTTCGCCTCGCTCGGGATCAGGCCTTGTTCTTCCCAGAACAGCCGGGCACCCTGGTGCAGCGGAGAGATGACGCCGGTCAGTGCGTTGGCCGGTATCATGGTCTGGAGGGCGGCCGAGACCGAATGCATGAATTCCAGACCGTTGCTGGAATACACCTCCGCGACCGCCTGGTAGGTCAGGTCTTGGCCGACATGCGCGCCGGCGACCCACAGCGCCGAGTCCTGGAAGGTCGTCACGTCGTAGTCGATGCCGGGATAGGTCGAGGCGGCGATCGTGACCGGAACGTAGTACGGATGCTCGGTCAGCAGCGCGCCCTGTCTCGCGGCGTCGAGCAGCGGCAGCATGCTGAACTGGCCGCTCAGGCCTGCCTGCGTGACAGGGGTGTTGTGCAGCTCGGCGACGATCCACAGCGCCTCGGCGCGGCCTTCCAGCAGCGCGGCAACGCCTTGCCCGGGCGGGATGAACTGAGCGTTTATCTTTTGCCAGATGCCCAGGCTGTCGAAGAAATGCTGCGCCGAGGCCGCGACTGCAGATCCGGCCGCACCCACGACGACGCGTCGGCCTGCCAACTGGTCAACGCGGGTGATGCCTGAGTCGGCGCGTACCACCAGATGCGCGGGCATGCCGTAAAGCGACGAAATCACCTGAACGTTCCGGGTCGTTTGCGTGATTTCATCGGCTGGATCCTGCATGCTCCGGTACAGGTCGCCTGCATAGACGATGCCGAAGTCTGCGCCGGCGTTGCCGACACGACGCAGGTTTTCCATTGAACCGGCCGACGCAGCGTAGGAAACCCCGATCCCCTCGATTTTGCGCGACAACAGCGTGGACAGTCCGTCGCCGACGAATTGCGGGACACTACCGTCGGGTCCGCCCGACAGGGCGAGCCGCTGCACCTGGGCCGCCACAGACGTCGCGATACCCAGGCCCAGCGCCAAGGTCAGGGCCGCATGACGGAGGCCCCGTACGATCAGGGCTCGCGCGCAGGCACTCATGTCTTCGTATCGGCCTCGTCATCATGGCCACGCACGACCAGCACCGACACCCCGACCTTTCGCACCAGGTTCTCGGCCACGCTACCCAGCAGCAGTCGACGCACGCCACGGCGCCCGTGTGAACCGACCACGAGGAGATCCGCACCCGACTTCCTGACCGCATCGGCGATCAGATCGTCGGTGTGCTCCCCGTGCCCCTTTAGCAGGTGGGTTTTGGCGTTCACGCCGGCAGTCTGCGCCTTCTTCACGGCCTTGCTCAGCACGTCCTGACCGCCCGTCTCGAGCACGTGCTTTAGTTGCTTGGCGCTGGTGGTCGAGACCCCTCCGGCATGAAAGACGTGGACCAGTTGCTCGTCGATCGCGTGCGCGATCTCGAGCACCGCCTCGTGAGCCTTGGCGACCGCGATTGCCTCGTCCAGCGCTTTCTGCGAGGTACGGCTGTCGTCGATGGCGATGAACACGTGCTTATACATTCGATTCTCCTTGCGTTCTGATTCGGCCAGGCGCGCGAGCCTGGTATCCATGGCGCGGCGTCCCGGGGGCGTTGTCCCGAGCGATGCGACCCGGTTTTACCGTATGCCCGGTGCCGTCTAGTCGAGTCCCCTGGCTGCGTTTCTCGGAGTGAGGAGCTTTTGCTGGATCACGAAGACCAGCCCCGCTGCAGCAAGACCGATCACGTCCGTCATCACACCACCCGCGATCATGGCCAGCGCGGCGAGAATGAGCACGATGCGCAGAACGAAGCCGACCACGCCGAAGAACCAGCCCTGAATGCCGGACGCCAGCAGGTAGATGCCGAAGGCTGCGGTCACGAAGGCGTGCAGGTTCTGGTGCCACTCGCCCTGCATCAGCAGCGGCGCCGAGTAGAAGAACATGAACGGCACGACGAAGGCCGCCAGTCCGATCTTGAAGCTCTCGACGCTGGTCTTCATCGGATCCGACTGCGCGATGGCCGCGCCGGCATAGGCCGCCAGCGCCACCGGGGGGGTGATTGCCGACATCACCGCGTAATAGAAGATGAAGAAGTGTGCGATCAGCGGCTCGATGCCCAACTGGATCAGGCCTGGCGCGATGACGCTGGCCGCCACGGCGTAGGCTGCGGTGGTCGGCATGCCCATGCCGAGGATGATCGATACGCACATCGCGAAGAACAGTGCGATCAACTGGCTTTGCCCCGCGAGTTCCAGCAGCATCGACGAGAATCGGGTGCCGATACCGGTCAGCGCGATCACGCCGACGATGACCCCCGCCGCGGCGCATACGGCCACGAGCTGCAGCGACATGCGGGCCGCGATCTCGAAAGCGTAAAGGATCTCCTTGATACCCATCCGGAACGGCGTAAACCAGCTCACCACGGCAGCCGCCGCCATCGACAGCGTGCCGGCACGAATCACCGAGTAGCCGAGGAACAGGGCGCCGATCAGCGTGAAGATCGGAATGAACAGGAAGACCTGACGGGCGAGCTTGGAGAACTCGGGCAGTTCCTCCCGCGGCAGGCCGCGCATGCCCTTCTTGAGCGCTTCCTTGTCGACCATGAAGTAGATCGACAGGAAGTACAGTGCTGCTGGAATGATGGCGGCAATCACGATGTCGGCATAGGCGATGCCGGTGATCTCGGCCATGATGAACGCGCCGGCCCCCATGATCGGCGGCAGGATCTGCCCGCCCGACGATGCGGCCGCCTCGATCGAGGCCGCGGTCTGGGGCTTGTAGCCCACCTTCTTCATCAACGGAATGGTCAGGGAGCCGGTCGAGACCACGTTGCCTGCCGAGGTGCCGTTGATGGTGCCCATCAGCGCGGATGAGAACACGGCCACCTTGGCGGGACCGCCGCGCGCGCCGCCGGCTGCGGCAAACGCGAAATTGACGAAGTATTCGCCGACGCGGCTCGCCTGCAGGAAGGCTGCGAACGTGATGAAGAGAATGATGTAGGTCGAGGAGATCGCGGTGGTCGGCCCGAGCACACCGTTGTCCGTGTATAAGAAGGCGAAGAAGCGCGCCGGCGCATAGCCCCGATGCTCCAGCACCCCGGGCAGCCATGGACCGACGAAACCGTAGGCGATGAACACGGCGACGATCGCAACGAGCGCCAGGCCCGCCAGACGCCGTGTCATCTCCAGAATCAGCACAATGCCGGCGACTGATGCGTACATATCGTTGACGTGCGGAAATACCTGGGCGCGAATACGCAGAAATTCCGCGTGGGCGATGATGTAGGCGCCGACCGTGATAGCGGCGAGCGCGAGCAGGACATCGGGCGTCGCGACACCGCCACGGTTTCGGGTCGGCGAGATCCACGAGGCCAGCAGTGCGAGCACGGTTCCGGCAATGAGCGGATATCCGAAGGTCATCAACATCTTTTCCTTCGGGGCACCGGTCTGAACGAGATCACCGGTGACGATGGCGAGAAAGATCTGCCCCAGCGCGGTGACGATCAGCACTGCGGCCGGTACCAGCAGAAGCCACTCGAGCGGGGTGACGGACTGCCTGCCCGCAGGTTCGGCGGGAAAGGCTTTGGCCGAGAAGAAGATGAAGCCGAGCGCCAGGCCCGCAGCCACGTGCGTCAGACGATAGACCCATGTCTCCAGGGGATAGAGGTTCATGACCCCGATGTGAAAGGCGGTGTAGAGAATGCAGAATGTGGCAAAGATCAGCCCAGGTTTGCCGGTGAACACCCGCTGGTTGGAAACGACGACCTCGGCATCGACGCCGGCGGCGATGTTGTCCTTCTCGACTATCTCTAAATCAATGCCGTCCGCGGCGGCGGTCGTCGCCGTTCGGGGTGTCTGGCTGGTCATTGGGGTGCCTCCCGGTGCTGTTCTCGATTTGCTTATAAAAAGGGCCAGAGCACCGGTGCTGCCGTGGTGTCTGGCCCGTCGATTTCAAGTGCGCGTGGTGCTCAGTCCCTGAGGCTTGCCGGGATGGTCACACCTGTCTCCTCGTAGTAACGCACGGCACCGGCGTGGAAGGGCAGGAAACTGTTCTTGTCCACGTTTTCGGGCAGGGTTTCACGCGCGGCGCTGTGCACCTGCATCATCCGCTCGTGGTTATCCATCACCAGCTTGGTGACCTCGTAGGCCAGACTGTCCGGCATGTCCTTGTGGGCGACGGCGAAATTCCACATGGCCACGGTGTTCTGGTCGTAGTCATGGCCCGCGTAGGTGCCGGCCCGGATGGTCAGGGCGGACACTTCCGGGTGCTTTTCCAGGATGACCGGAAGCTCCTGGTCGTTGAAGCCGAACATCACCACGTTGGCTTCGGCTGCCAACTGGCTGAACGCGGAGATGGGTATGCCGGCGGCGAAGCAGAAGGCGTCGAGGAGGCCATCCTTGAGCTGGCTGGCGGCGTCGGCCGCGCCGGTATTCGACTGACGCGCCTGGACGCCGAGGGTTTCCATGAAGCGCGGCCAGTAGGTGCCCGGGGTGCCACCTGCAGGGCCGACGCTGACACGCTTGCCGCCAAGATCGCTCACCGACTTGATGCCAGAGTTGGCCATGGAGACACACTGGAACGGCGTCTGGTACATTGGAAACAGTGCGCGCACATCGGTGTGCGGCAGGCCCGGAGCGAGATCACTCCTGCCGTTCCAGGCTTCATACATCGGGCCCATGGTGACCAGTCCGATCCCGTGCTCCTTCATCTGCACGAGCGTCACGTTCTGCACCGGACCGCCGGTGACTTCGCCGCTGGAGTTGAGGCCGAGGGATTCGCCGATGAAGCTGGCGACGCCGTTGCCGTACACGAAGTAGGTGCCCCCCTGACTTGCGGTGCCGACGGTGAGGTCGCGCGGCCAGCCAGTGCGATCCTGCGCGACGGCCGCGCCGCTGACCACGGCGACCCCGGTGGCGACCGCCACCAACGTTTTGACGAGTCCTTTCATTGCTGTCTCCTTGTGTTGTCTAAGTACTAGTGCAAGCGATGGAATCGCAAGGATGAACCACGCGGACATGCTCGCATGTGCATGCCGCGCAACCCATTCGGCGCGCATCTGATCAACGAAGTCAGCCGATTCGATGCGCCGGTATTTCGGTCGTGACGATCGCACCGACCAAGGCCGGGAGGCAAGACTCGGCTTGTTGCCCCCGCCCGGGTCGGGGCGATCGGACTATGCCGGTGACCTGCCTGCCGGGGCTCGATGCGGATTGTCGTTGCATCCGAAAACCTGTTGGATGCAAGACTAGGCCGCCCGGGGCTGGGCGGCAATTGTGGATACCCCGTATCCGGGCTTCGGGGATCAGGCGTTCTTGCCCTTCTGCCACAGCACGTCGCCGCGCCCGCCGGCGCGATTCAGTACTCGGCCGAGCACGAACAGCAGGTCCGACAGGCGATTGAGATACTGTCTGGGCCCGTCGTTGATCGCCTCCTCCTGGGTCAGGGCGACCAGCATGCGCTCGGCACGGCGGCACACCGTGCGCGCCTGATGAGCCAGCGCGGCCGGGCGCGTGCCGCCGGGCAGGATGAAGTCCTTGAGGGGTTCGAGGTCGTCGTTGAGGCGATCGAGTTCGTGCTCCAGTTTGTCGACCTGCTTGCCGGTGATCATGCTCATGCCGGGGATGCAGACTTCACCGCCGAGGTCGAACAGGTCGTGCTGCACGTCGGTCAGCAGCGTGCGAACGTCGTCGGGCAGTTCCTCGCACAACAGCAAACCGATCACCGCGTTCAATTCGTCGACGTCACCCAGACTGTGGATGCGCAGGCTGTTCTTGGACACACGCTTGCCGTCGCCCAGTCCGGTGGTGCCGGCGTCGCCGGTGCGGGTGTAGATCTTCGACAGTCGGTGTCCCATTCAAGCCTTCCTTTGATCTCGGGTTTCGCGCCGAGCCGGTTCGTAATCGGCGGAGGGGCGCATGATAAACTTGCTGACTCGCCGGTTGGGCCGGTTTCCTCGTCTTCGCACAGTCAGAGTATCCATGAAAAGCGCCGAAATCCGCAAAAAGTTCCTCGACTACTTCGCCTCCAAGGGACACCAGATCGTCTCGTCCAGTTCGCTGGTGCCGCAGGACGATCCGACGCTGCTGTTCACCAATGCCGGCATGAACCAGTTCAAGGATGTGTTCCTCGGTTTCGACAAACGGCCCTACACCCGCGCGACCACGTCGCAGAAGTGCGTTCGCGCCGGCGGCAAGCACAACGACCTCGAGAACGTCGGTTACACCGCGCGTCATCACACCTTCTTCGAGATGCTCGGCAATTTCTCGTTCGGCGACTATTTCAAACGCGACGCGATCGGCTACGCGTGGGAACTGCTGACCGACGTCTACAAACTTCCCAAGAGCAAGCTGTGGGTCACCGTCTATTCGGAAGACGACGAGGCCTACGACATCTGGACGCGCGACATGGGGGTGTCGAGCGAGCGGGTCATCCGCATCGGCGACAACAAGGGTGCGCGCTACGCGTCGGACAATTTCTGGATGATGGGCGAGACCGGTCCTTGCGGGCCCTGCACCGAGATCTTCTACGATCACGGTCCCGAGATCTGGGGCGGGCCGCCGGGGTCGCCTGAGGAGGACGGCGACCGCTACATCGAGATCTGGAACGTGGTTTTCATGCAATTCAACCGCGACGAGCACGGCGTCATGCATCCGCTGCCCAAGCCCAGCGTCGACACCGGCATGGGTCTGGAGCGCATCTCGGCAGTGCTGCAGCACGTTCATGCGAACTACGAGATCGATCTGTTCCGGAGTCTGATCGGCGCGGCCGCGCGCGAGACCGGGTGTGCGGACCCGGCCAGTCCCAGCCTCAAGGTGATCGCCGATCATATCCGGGCCTGTTGTTTCCTGATCGCGGACGGCGTCATTCCGGGCAACGAGGGTCGGGGTTACGTGCTGCGCCGGATCATTCGACGCGCCATCCGGCACGGCTGGAAGCTGGGCGCACGCGGCGCGTTCTTCCACCGCCTGGTGCCCGATCTCGCGGCCGAGATGGGCGAAGCCTATCCGCAGCTCAAGACCGACCAGACGCGCATCGTCGCGGTGCTGAGGCAGGAGGAGGAGCGCTTCCTGGCGACCATCGACAACGGCATGGACATCCTCGAGGCCGAGCTCGCCGCCATGCACAAGCGTGGAGAAGAGCGCTTCAGCGGCGAGACCGCCTTCAAGCTGCATGACACCTTCGGTTTCCCGCTCGATCTGACCGCCGACGTGTGCCGGGAGCGGGGCGTGACGGTCGACTCGGCTGCCTTCGATGCGGCGATGAGCCGGCAGCGTGAGCAGGCGCGGGCAGCCGGCAGGTTCCGGATGGCGGCCAGCCTGGATTATGGTGGGCCCGAAACGGCCTTCGAGGGTTATGCGACGCTGGAGACGCGCGCCAGCGTTCTGGCGCTGTACAAGGATGGCACGCCGGTCAATCAGCTCGACGAGGGCGACCTCGGCGTCATCGTGCTCGATCACACCCCGTTCTACGCGGAATCGGGCGGCCAGGTCGGCGACCGCGGTGAGCTGCGCGGCAGCGCAGGGATCTTTGCGGTCGAGGACACGCAGAAGATCCAGGCGACCGTATTCGGCCATCACGGCATCGTCCGGACCGGCAGCCTGTCGGTCGGGCAGGGCGTGGGCGCCCGCGTGGACGCCGCCGCGCGAGACGCCACCGCCCGCAACCATTCGGTCACGCACCTGATGCACAAGGCCTTGCGCGAGGTGCTGGGGGCGCACGTGCAGCAGAAGGGTTCGCTGGTCGATCCGGACAAGACCCGCTTCGATTTCACGCATCACGCACCGATGACCGCCGAGGAGATCCGGGAAGTCGAGGAACTGGTCAATCGCGAGATCCTCGACAACGCCGAAACCCGGGCCGAGGCGATGTCGCTCGAAGCCGCGCAGAAGACCGGCGCGATGATGTTGTTCGGCGAGAAATATGGCGACGAGGTACGGGTCCTCAGCATCGGCTCGTCGGTCGAACTGTGCGGTGGAACGCATGTCGGGCGCACCGGCGATATCGGCTTGTTCAAGATCGTGACCGAAGGCGGTGTGGCGGCGGGCGTGCGTCGGGTCGAGGCGGTCACCGGGGCCAACGCGCTGCGCTATGTGCAGGAGCAGGAGCGACGGGTGCAGGGCGTATCGGCGCTGCTGAAGGTGCAGCCGGACGACCTGGCCGAACGGGTGACAGGAATGCTGGAGAACGTGCGTGCGCTCGAAAAGGAACTGGCGCGCTTGAAATCCAGATTGGCCAGCAGCCAGGGTGACGACCTCGTGGCCGGGGCACGAGAGATCAATGGCTGCAAGGTGCTCGCGACGACGCTGGAAGGCGCCGACGTGCCGGCGATGCGCGAGACCATGGACAAGCTCAGGGATAAGCTCGGAAGCGCGGCGATCGTGCTCGCGTCGGTCAGGGAGGGCAAGGTGACCCTGATCGCGGGCGTCACACCCGACATGACCGCGCGGATCAAGGCCGGCGAGCTGGTGAACATGGTCGCGCAGCAGGTCGGTGGCAAGGGCGGCGGCCGTCCGGATATGGCCCAGGCCGGGGGCACCGACCCGTCCAAGCTGCCCGCGGCGCTTGCCAGCGTCGGCGATTGGGTGGCCGCGCGCCTCTGAACGTGCGCGGTCAGAAGGACAGCGCGAGCCCTGGCCAGACGCGTTCGATGGCGACGCGGAACTGATTCTGGATCCGGCCCAGGGCCTGCACGTCGTCGGCCTCGAAGCGCAGCACGACCACCGGGGTCGTGTTCGAGGCCCGTGCCAGGCCGAAGCCGTCCGGATACTCCACCCGTACGCCGTCGATCGTGATTATCTCGTCCGGTGCGCCGAAGTCGGCTGATTCACGCAGGCGCTTCACCAGTTCGAAGGGCTCGCCTTCGCGCATCGCGATGTTCAGTTCGGGTGTGCTGATCGAATTCGGCAGAGCCTTCAGGACCGCAGATGGATCGGGATGGCGGGACAGGATCTCGAGCAGCCGGCCGGCGGTGTAGAGCGCGTCGTCGAAACCGAACCAGCGCTCCTTGAAGAACACATGGCCACTCATCTCTCCGGCGAGCGGCGCCCCGGTCTCCTTCAGCTTGGCCTTGACCAGCGCGTGACCGGTGTTCCACATGGTTGGCTTGCCTCCATGGGCCCGGATCCAGTCGGCCAGCTTGCGGGTACATTTGACGTCATAGATGATCTCGCCGCCCGGCACCCTGGTCAGCACGTCGGCGGCGAAGAGCATCAACTGGCGGTCCGGGTAGATGATCTCGCCGTCCCGGGTCACGACCCCGAGGCGATCACCGTCGCCGTCGAACGCGAGACCGAGTTCGGCATCCGTGTCACGCAGCGTCCTGATGAGGTCCTGAAGATTCTCGGGTTTGGACGGGTCTGGGTGGTGATTCGGAAACGTGCCGTCGACGTCGCAGAACAGTTCGACGACTTCGCAGCCGAGCGCGCGCAGCAGTTCGGGTGCGACCGCTCCGGCCACACCGTTGCCACAGTCGATGACCACCTTGATCGGGCGCGCCAGCCGCACGTCCGAAGTCACCCGTGAAAGATAGGCTTCCTTGACCGATGTGGATCGGAGCGCACCTTGCCCGGTGCTGAAGTCATTGTCGGTGATGCGCCGGCGCAGATCCTGGATCATTTCGCCATACAGGGTTTCGCCGCCGAGAACCATCTTCAGCCCGTTGTAGTCCGGCGGGTTGTGACTGCCGGTGACGCTGACGCACGAATGCGTGTCGAGATGGAATGCGGCGAAATAGGTCAGCGGTGTCGGCGCACAACCGATGTCGATCACGTCTATTCCGGCGGCACGGATCCCGTCGGCCAGGGCCGCGGCAAGCGATGGTCCCGACAGTCGACCGTCACGCCCGACCGCGATCGTCGATTGTCCGCGGCGCGCCGCCTCGGAACCGATCGCCCGCCCGATCGCTCTGACCGCATCTTCGGTCAGCGTCTTGTCGACGATGCCGCGGATATCGTAGGCCTTGAAGATCTCGGGAGCGGGAACGGGGCTGAATGTGGTCATGTCGGCGTGCGGCAGGTTGATGAGTGAAGCGCGATTATCGCATGGGCATGGGCACCACATCTCAGTCCGTCACGAGCGTCATGCCGTCAGCCTCAGGCTTTGTGAAGCCGATCGAAGAATTCCAGCACGCGCTGCGGCATCCAGTCGATATGGCCCGGCCAGGGTCCCGACAGGAAACCGACATGGCCGCCGGCCAGCGGGCATTCGAAGACGACCTGGCCCGACAGTTCGGCAGGGGCCGGGAGTGCGTCGGGCGGGACGAAGGGATCGTTGCGCGCATTGAGCAGCAGGGTCGGCGTCGTGATGCCTTTGAGCCAGGGTTTGCTGGAGGCGCGGGTCCAGTAGTCGCGAACGCCGGTGAAGCCATGAACCGGACCCGTGTAGACGTCGTCGAACTGCCGCAGCGTGGTC
This sequence comes from Denitraticella aggregata, assembly GCF_048158365.1. NCBI lineage: Bacteria > Pseudomonadati > Pseudomonadota > Betaproteobacteria > Rhodocyclales > Zoogloeaceae > Denitraticella > Denitraticella aggregata. The sequence goes on from NZ_JBLLNL010000001.1 coordinate 657,104, forward strand.
GCTGCGCGCAGCCGTGCCGGATCGAACAGCGCTGGATCGCGTGCCAGCTTGTCGAGCGCCTTGCGACGCAGGGTCTGCAGGAAGTTCAGCGTGTAGATCCGGTTGAACCCGCGTTCGAGTGCATGCCCGGACAAGGTCAGATCCAGCGGTGGGCAGATCGCCGCGCCACCGGCCACGACGGCGCCTGCATCGCGCTCACGCTCCCCGAGCCACTTCAGCAATGCGTTGCCGCCCAGTGACACGCCGGCCGCGAACAGCGGGGCTGAGCCTGCGGCCGGTTTCAGTGCCCGCAGAATCCAGTCGATCTCGTCACTGTCCCCGGAATGGTAGGCTCGGGCCAGCCGATTGGGTTCGCCCGAGCAGCCCCGAAAGTGGGGTACGACGCCACGCCAGCCTCGTCGCGCGATGGCGCGCATCAGGCTGCGTGCGTAGTGGGAACGACTTGATCCCTCTAGTCCATGGAACAGTACCACCAGCGGTGCTTCCGGAAGATGGATGCCGACAAGCCAGTCCAGATCGATGAAGTCGCCATCCGGCGTTTCGAGACGCTCGCGCCGGTAGGGCGGCGGTGCCCCACGGCGGGTCAGCGGAAAGATGGTCTGTGCGTGTCCGCCGGGCAGCCAGAGTGGAGCATGGAAGGCGGGTTCTAGCCCGGCAAGGTTCGCGGGGTGCCCGGCGCTCAATGCATCATTCGCGGGTTGCCGCTGGCGCTGCCCATGGCGAGCGCTTCGGACGCCGGGGAGGCATGATGCAGGACCATGCGCCATCCGGTCGGACCGCGAACATAGGCGTTGGTCGCGATCATGGGCGGATGGAACTGATCGTCGCCTTCGATCGCGACATGCTCCAGCACGTTATGCACGGTCAGCAGCATGCTGTTGCTGATGACCTGATGCGAGGTGCGCACGATCAGCCGCGCGCCACCTGTGAACAGCCTTCGCCAGGACTCACGGATCGCATTCAGCCCGACCCATCGCGGCCCGTCGGGATGAATGCACACGACTTCCTCGTCCTCGGACCAGAGGTTCATCATCGCATCGAGGTCAGAGCGCTCAAGCGCCTCGTAGAAGGCGCTTTCCACTTCCGCAGCCGAGTTGAAGGTGGGTCTGCCGGATGTCACGGTGGAATGGGCATTGCCAGGAAAAACGCGCGTGGCCGTGGGTTTCAGTGATGCCCCTTGGGGTGATCGCCTGTGAACACGTAACGCGCACTGCAGTACGGGCACACCACCTCGCCTTCCTTGACGACATCGAGAAAGACGCGTGGATGCTGAGCCCAGAGCGGCGCATTCGGGCGCGGACACGCGAGCGGAAGATCCTTGATCGATACCGTGACAGATTTGTTGCGCGTTTCATTCATGATCGACTCCTCAAACGAACGCCAGCCAGCTCTCGTACTCGGGTGCGCGCCCGTTGACGACCTCGAAGAAGCGTGACTGGATCTTCTGCGTGATCGGACCACGCCTGCCGGTGCCGATGACCCGGTTGTCGAGTTCGCGAATCGGGGTCACCTCGGCCGCGGTTCCGGTGAAGAAGGCCTCGTCGGCGATATAGATGTCGTCGCGGGTCAGTCGCCTGGACTGCACCTGCAGGTCCATTTCGGCAGCGATCCGGAAGACCGAGTCGCGGGTGATCCCGGTCAGCGCAGACGCGATCTCGGGTTCGTAGATCTTGCCGTCCTTGATAACGAACAGGTTCTCGCCCGCGCCTTCGGCGACGAAACCCTGGGTGTCAAGCAACAGGGCTTCATCGTAGCCCTCGGCGGTGACTTCGAGGTTGGCCAGAATCGAGTTCGCGTAGGTACTGGCGACCTTGGCGCGCGGCATCGTGACATTCACATGATGGCGCGCATAGGACGAGGTCTTGACGCGGATCCCCTTTTCCAGACCCTCTTCGCCCAGATATGCACCCCACGGCCAGGCGGCGATCGAGACGTGCACTGTCGAGCCGCGTGTCGAGATGCCCATCTTCTCGGAACCATAGAAGGCGATCGGCCGGATGTAGCAGGACTCGAGCTTGTTGGCCCGCACCACTTCGAGCTGGGCCTCCATGAGTTCATCCCTGCTGTACGGGATGTCCATCATGTAGATCTTGCCCGAGTTGATCAGGCGCTGTGTATGTTCGGCGAGCCGGAAGATCGCGGTGCCCTTGACCGTGTTGTATGCACGGACACCTTCGAAGACGGCGAGACCGTAGTGCAGAGAGTGCGTCAGCACATGCGTGGTCGCATCGCGCCATGGCACGAGTTTGCCGTCGTACCAGATCAAACCGTCGCGGTCAGCCATGGACATGGTGAAAATCTCCAGCGGTGTTGTTGGTATGCGTGCGCCGATCGAGGCGCAGGACGATCCGCGATTTTAGCGCAAACTTCGCGCCGCGGTGCGGGCTTGCCCCGACCAGGGGCGCGAAATTGCAGCCGCGAGGGCATCTCCGCCGGAAAGCACGAAGGGACAGGTGCCCCTGTCCCTTCGTGCATGCGGGGTCGCTCCGGATCACCAGAGCTTTTCGAGCGCCTTCAGGATGTTCCTGCGCGACAGTTGCCCGATCAGCTTGCTTTCGCTGACTACGGGATAGCAGCGGAAGTGTTGCGCCACGAACAGCTCTGCGGCCTCGGTCAGCGACGCGTCGCCCTCCAGCGTGATCACGTTGGTGGTCATGAATTCGCTGACACGACCGCCGCGTTCCTTGTAGTACGACGCACTCAGCGCGACCTTCAGGCAATCCTTCTCCGACAGAAAGCCGACGACCTTGCCAAGGTGGTCGATGACCGGCGCACCGGTCATCTCATGCTTGAGCAGTTGATGGATCGCATCAAGCACATCCATTTCCGGTGCGAACGCGAGCGGATCTCCGGACATGTAGTCCTTGACGAGCAGAGAATGAAGCATCATCTCCCCTTGTGCCGTTATCAGTGTTGTTCAGCGTGTTGTCGCGCGAGGCGCTTCGGGCAGGGTTTGTCACAACCTGCTTCGCATTCGATGCCGAGTTTGTCCATTCCGCCGCAACTGCCGGCGATGGGCTTGCGATTCATGATCACCCCGACGGCCATGCCAACGATCGCAAGACTCATTACGAGGAATGTGACGAGGAATGTACCCATGAAACCTCCACGGTTGGTGCCGGTACGACGCGAACGCCGGGCCGCAAGGACGGTTATCCGCCGAAATCGTCGAGCATGATGTTCTCGCGCTCGACACCGAGATCCAGCAGCATCTGAATGACCGCGGCGTTCATCATCGGGGGTCCGCACATGTAGTACTCGCAATCCTCCGGGGCCGGATGGTCCTTGAGATAGTTTTCATACAGGACGTTGTGGATGAACCCGGTGTAGCCCTTCCAGTCATCCTCCGACAACGGATCCGACAGTGCGACGTGCCATTCGAAGTTTTCGTTCTCGGCGGCGAGCGTGTCGAAGTCCTCGACATAGAACATCTCGCGCTTCGAGCGCGCCCCGTACCAGAACGAAATCTTGCGCTTTGTCTTGATCCGGCCCAGCTGGTCGAAGATGTGCGAGCGCATCGGCGCCATGCCCGCCCCGCCGCCGATGAAGACCATCTCGGCGTCGGTATCGCGGGCGAAGAATTCGCCGAACGGGCCGGAAATCGTGACCTTGTCCCCTGGCTTCAGTCCGAAGATATAGGAGGACATCTTGCCTGGAGGCACGCCTTCGGCGCGCGGCGGCGGCGTCGCGATCCGCACGTTCAGCATGATGATGCCGCGCTCTTCCGGATAGTTGGCCATCGAGTAGGCGCGCACCGTGTCCTCGGTGACCTTCGACGTGTATTGCCACACATTGAACCGGTCCCAGTCCTCGTGGAAGCGCTCCTGGATGTCGAAGTCCTTGAAGTCGACCACATGTGGCGGACACTCGATCTGGATGTAGCCGCCGGCCCGGAAATCGACATGCTCCCCTTCGGGCAACTCCAGCACCAGTTCCTTGATGAAGGTTGCCACGTTGTCGTTGGAGCGCACCGTGCACTCCCACTTCTTCACGCCGAAGACCTCTTCCGGGACCTCGATCTTCATGTCCTGCTTGACCGCGACCTGGCAGGCGAGGCGCTCGCCTTCGCGGGCCTGGCGCTTGTTGATGTGGCCGGTTTCGGTCGGGAGGATCGCGCCACCACCCTCGAAAACCTTGACTCGGCACTGTGCGCAGGTGCCGCCTCCGCCGCAGGCCGACCCGACGAAGAGCTGCGCGCCCGCGAGCGCATTCAGCAGTTTGCCGCCGACCGGTACTTCGATGGTTTTTTCGTTATTGACGTTGATCTTCACGTTGCCGGTCGCGACCAGCTTGGTACGCGCGCTGAGGATCACGAACACCAGCAGCAGCACGATCGCCGCGAAGAAGAACACACCTAGGATGATTTCAGTCATGGATGGATACCTCGTCGCGTCAGAGCTGGATACCGGAGAAGGCCATGAAGCCGAGCGACATCAGACCGGTTGCGATGAACGTGATGCCCAGCCCCTGCAGGCCGGCTGGAATGTCGGAGTACTTGAGTTTCTCCCGGATACCAGCCAGGGCGGTGATCGCGAGCGCCCAGCCGACGCCGGTGCCGATGCCGTAGGTGATGCTCTCGCCCAGATTGTAGTCGCGTTCGACCATGAACAGCGTGCCTCCGAGAATCGCGCAGTTCACGGTGATCAGCGGCATGTACACGCCGAGCGCGTTGTACAGCGCGGGTACGTACTTGTCGAGGAACATCTCAAGGATCTGCACGAGGGCAGCAATGACGCCGATATAGCTGATGAGGCCGAGGAAGCTCAGGTTGACTTCCGGGAGGCCGGCCCACGCGAGCGCGCCGTCACGCAGCAGGTAGTAATAGATCAGGTGGTTTACCGGAACGGTGAGGGTCTGGATGAAGACCACCGCTACGCCCAGTCCGAAGGCCGCACTGACCTGCTTGGAGATGGCCAGAAAGGTGCACATCCCGAGAAAGAACGCGAGCGCGAGGTTCTCTACGAAGACCGCGCTGATAAACAGGTTGAAATAGTTGGCCATTTAAGACACCTCCGGGCGGTGGGCCGCCTGAATCTCGAAGTCGGGCTTCTCGACCTGGGCGGGTTTCCAGGCGCGGACGCCCCATATGATCAGGCCGATGATGAAGAACGCGCTTGGTGGCAGCAGCAGCATGCCATTGGGTACGTACCATCCACCGTCCTTGGCAAGGGTCAGGATCTGCAGGCCGAACAGGGATCCCGAGCCGAACAACTCCCGGATGAAGCCGACGAGCAGCAGGATGGCGCTGTAGCCGAGACCGTTGCCGAGACCGTCCCAGAAACTGGGCAGCGGGGGGTTCTTCAGTGCGAAGGCTTCCGCGCGCCCGAGAACGATGCAGTTGGTGATGATCAGTCCGACGAAGACCGACAGTTCCTTGGACAGGCCAAATGCGAAGGCCTTCAGCAATTGATCGACCAGAATCACCAGCGACGCGATGATCGTGATCTGAATGATGATCCGGATGCTGGCAGGGATGTGGTTGCGGATGATACTGATCAGCACGTTCGATGCGCACAGCACGGCCGTCAGTGCGATGGCCATCGTCAGCGCTGTCGACATCTTGGTCGTCACTGCGAGCGCCGAGCAGATCCCGAGCACCTGCAGGATGATCGGGTTGTTGTCCGCAATCGGCTTGTAGACTAGGTCCTTGGTGGCGTTGGCCATGGCTTATCCCCTCTCGTTGCGCAGGCGGGCTAGGAAGGGGCCGTAGCCCTGATCGCCAAGCCAGAAGTTGATGAGATTCTCGACGCCGCGCCCGGTCAGCGTCGCACCGGCGAGTCCGTCGATACGGTGCTCGGCGTTGGGCGTGCTCGCGTCCACCGTGCCCTTGATCAGCTCGATCGACGGTTCACCTGCATCGTTGAACGCGACCTTGCCGCGCCAAAGATTGCGCCAGTTGGGGTTGTCTACCTCGCCGCCCAGGCCGGGGGTTTCGGCGTGTTGGTAGAACTTGAGGCCCTGAATGGTGCGCAGGTCGCCTTCGAGCGCGAGAAAGCCGTAAAGCGTGGACCACAGGCCCGCACCATGAACCGGCAGGATCAGCGTCTCGATGTCGCCGTCGGTTCCGCGCACCTTGTACACCGGCATGAATTCCGGCCGGCGCTTGATGTTCGCACGATCCTCGGCCCGGCTCAGCGCACGGGACATCGAGGGGTCCTTGCTCGCGGCCTCGATGCTGAAGCCGCTGACCGGATGGGCATCGGTCTCGGTGCCATCGGCGAGACGGATCATCAACGCCTCGACGCTCTGGAACGCCTCCTGCACGGTCTGTCCGGGGCGCTGCACGCCGGCCACTGCCACGATGTTGCGGATCTTGTCGGCTTCCTGGTTCGCGACCTGAAGCGGGCGCAAGCCGACCGCGGCCGAGGCAACAACGACCGAACATGACAGACAGACGGCGAGCGCCATGAAGACGGTCTTCTTCGGGCTGTCGTTCGGCAGGGCGAGGATGGACGCCAGCGGATTGCTGGCGGATTGCTGGTCAGGCGCTGACATGGCGGCGCTCCCTCCGTCGGATGTTGTTCTGGATGACGACATAGTCGATGAGCGGTGCGAACAGGTTGGCGAACAGGATCGCCAGCATGATGCCCTCCGGGAAGGCAGGATTGATCGCGCGAATCAGCACGGTCATGAAGCCGATCAGGATGCCGAAGGCCAGTCTCCCCGCGTTCGTCATCGAAGCCGACACCGGATCGGTCGCCATGAACACCAGACCGAAGGCCAGTCCGCCGACGACGAAGTGCCAGTGGAACGGCATCGCCATCATCGGCCGCGCATCGGTTGCGAGCAGATTGAACAGCAGCGACGTACCGATCACGCCTAGTACCACCCCGAGCATGATCCGCCAGGAGGCGATGCGGGTGTAGAGCAGGAACGCCGCGCCGATCAGAATCATCAGCGTCGAGGTCTCGCCGAGCGAACCCGGCATCAGTCCAACGAACGCCTGGAACCAGCTCAACCCGCTGTCCGCGATCGCCGCCATGCCGCCGGTCTCGCCGAGACCGAGCGGGGTGGCATGGGAGTACCCGTCGACCGCGACCCAGACCTGGTCGCCGGAGATCTCGGTAGGATAGGCGAAATACAGAAAGGCCCGCCCGGTCAGCGCCGGATTGAGGAAGTTCTTGCCGGTGCCGCCGAAAACCTCCTTGCCGATCACCACCCCGAAGCTGATCCCGACCGCGACCATCCACAACGGCATCTCGGGCGGCAGGGTCAGCGTGAACAGCATCGACGTGACCAGGAAGCCCTCGTTGACTTCGTGATTTCGCACCGTCGCGAACAGGACCTCCCAAAGGCCTCCAACGATCAGCGTGGTCAGGTATATGGGCAGGAACAGCAGGAAGCCATGCACCATGTTGGCGAAGATGTTGCCCGGGTTGAAACCGATGCCGAGCATGGACAACAGGCCGCCGCGCCAGTCGCCGCGCGTCACCCCGAGTTCGGCCAGTGCCAGGTTGGCCTGATAGCCGCTGTTGAACCAGCTCCACAGAATGCACGGGATCAGGGCGACGACCACGTAGCTCATCATTCGCTTGAGGTCGATGCCGTCGCGCACATGGGGTGCGGTGCGGGTCGTGTCCGGCGGTGAATACATAAAGGTATCCACCATCTCGTACACTGCGTAATACTTTTCGAACCGGCCGCCCTTGTGGAACTGCGGCTCGATACTGTCGAGATAGCGTCGAATCGCGGACATCAGCCTTCCCTCTCAATCTGGTTTAGATTCTTGCGGAGCACGGGCGCGTAGTCGTACTTGCCGACGCAGACGAAGGAGCACAGTGCGACATCTTCTTCATCAAGCTCCAGGCAGCCGAGCTTCTGAGCCATGTCGGTGTCACCGACCAGCAGGTAGCGAAGCAACTGCGTGGGCAGGATGTCGAGCGGCATGACGTCCTCGAACGTGCCGACCGGAACCATTGCGCGCGGACTACCGTTCTGAGAGGTGGTGAAGGCGATCGGTTCCGCGGCCTGGCGTTTGAAACTGGACAGCATCACGTTCAGGAACGAGAACTTGGTCGCGCCGGCCGGGTTGAGCCAGCCGAGCACCTCGCGCTGGTTGCCTTCCTTGAGCACGCTGATCTGCAGATGGTGTCGGCCCAGGTAGGACGACCAGCCCGCGGCGCGACGACCGGACCAGACCGGCCCGGAGATGGCCCGATTGTCGCCCTCGACGAGTTCGCCTTCCAGGAGTTCCTCGATGCAGGCGCCGAGCCGGGTGCGCAACAGCCGCGGCTCCTTGACCTGGGGGCCGCCGAGCGCAACGATGCGTTCGGTCGGGACGTGGCCGGTGGTGAACAGCTTGCCGATCGCGATCACGTCCTGATAGTTCAGGTGCCACACCGTCTTGTGGGCGTTCACCGGATCGAGGAAGTGGATGTGTGTACTGGGCAGGCCGGCCGGATGCGGTCCGTCGAAACTTGCGACCTGCGCCCTGGCCGACATCTTCGCATCCGGCAACTGGGCGTCTGCTGCCTTGCACACCCAGACGTTGCCCTCGGTCAGACGGGAGAGCACCGTGATCCCCTGAGCGAACGCCTCGCCCTCCGCCTCGATGATCGGGGCCGGGTCGGCGGCGAGCGGATTGGTGTCGATCGCAGTGACGAAGATTGCGGCCGGTCGGGTGGTCGGATCGGGCAGCTTGCCGAATGGACGGGTGCGCAATGCAGTCCACAAGCCCGACTTGAGCAGGTTGTCCACGACCTGTTCGTTGGTGAGGCTATCGAGCCTGTCGGCCGGGTAGGACGCAAAGACCTCCTGGTCCTCGGTGTCGTCCAGGCGAATCACGACCGACTGCAGCATCCGGCGCGCGCCGCGATTGATGGCGATGATCTCGCCCGCTCCAGGTGCGGTGAAGCAGACCCCGGGTAGCTTCTTATGCTCGAAGAGCACCTGCCCCGTCTTGACCCTGTCGCCTTCGGCGATGAGCATGGTGGGCTTGAGATCGACATGATCAACGCCCAGGAGCGCCACGTGCCTGACAGCGCGAGCAACATGTACGCGTTGCTCGGGTTTTCCGCCGATCGGCAGATCCAGGCCTTTCTTGATCTTTATGTGCATAGAGGTCTCGATCCTGGTTGACGAAAGCCGGCTCGTCGTTCGCGCAATCGGCGGAATACCCTGGTCAGCCTCCCGATTGACTCAAGCATTCGCTAAAGTGCGTTTTGGGCCAGCAGTACAAAACTGCTCAATATTACTTTTTTGCGCCCCTGTCATCAAACAGTTGGTGGTTATATAAGGACTGAAATAACGATGGGGTGCCGTTTCGGCGGTCGCGCCCGATGAACGCTTGCGCGAGGGTGCCCCGCTCACGGGCAGCGCTCGTTTGCGTGCGCGGACCGAGCGGCCCACCGCGCACCGGCGCGGTGTGGAGCTGTGCCTGCACGGAAGGTCGCGGACGACCGGCCTGTCGGGATAGAATCCGTTCTTTTCCGATCGTGCGGATTGCCGGCGTAGGTGGCAGGGCCATGCGCGGCGCGTGCGCACCGAGGAGTGTGATGGACAGAAGCTTCAAGCCGAACGTTACCGTTGCGGCCATCGTGGAGCGGGAAGGCCGCTTCCTCGTCGTCGAGGAGGAGACGGCGGAGGGTGTGCGCCTCAATCAGCCTGCCGGGCATCTCGAGCTGGGAGAGTCGCTGGTCGATGCCGCCGTGCGCGAGACGATGGAGGAGACGGCGCACCAATTTGTCCCGTCGTGTGTGGTCGGTGTCTATCGATGGCCCAGGCCTCAGGGGGATCTGACCTACCTGCGATTCGCGTTCGGTGGAACAGCCGACCCCGCAGCAGGCTTGCACCGCCTCGACGACGGCATCGTGCGCGCATTATGGATGTCCTTCGATGACCTGCGGGCAAGTGTCGCCCGCCACCGAAGCCCGCTGGTGCTGCAATGCTGCGCGGACTGGATTTCGGGCCGCCGTTTTCCGCTCGACCTGGTCAGGGACTTCACGGCATGAGGCGGGGTCTCCGCAAGGTCCTGCTGTGCTGCTGGCTGACGATGCTGTCGTCCGCCGCCGTGGCGTCGGTGTTGCCCGCACGCGTCGAGGTGTGTTTCGATTATGGTTGCCTGTCCGAGGCGGAGGTGCTGTTCGATGAAGGCACGATGTCGAAGGTGAAAATGCTGCTCGGATCGTCATCGGATGCGGCGGCCGAGCGTGAGGCACTCGCGCGGGTCTTGGGTGAGCTGTATCGCGCTGCCGGTGCGCAGTCGCCTATCCATGCCGATCGTGCAGGCAACCTGCTCGACGCCGGGGTGGCCGGACGGATGGATTGCATCGATCATTCGACGACGACGAGTCGTTTTTTGAACCTGATCGAGGAGCGTGCCTGGCTGCGTTTTCATCGCGTGCGCGATCCGGCGCGGCGCCAGCGTTTGATCTTTCAGCATTTTTCGGCGGTCATCGAAGAACTCGAGGCCGACCTGCTCGCGTCGACGCACTCGCCCGGCATGGTGCCGGATCATGTGCCGATACTGCTGGCTCTGTGTGACTGTGAAGACGTGCTCGACGATTTACCACGGCCTGCTGGCGGTACTGCGGAAACCCCACCGCGCGACGCTGCGCGTTTCGCAGTGGACAGCTGGTTCGTCGATCATGGTGAGCCTGCGATCGTCTTGCCGCTGGCCGAGTGGTTGAGAGGGGGAGGGCCGAATGTCTATTGATGCCGCTGGTGCGGGAATGAAGGTCGTGGTCGGCATGTCGGGCGGCGTGGATTCTTCGGTGACGGCCTTGTTGCTGAAGCAGCAGGGTTATCGGGTCACGGGCTTGTTCATGAAGAATTGGGAAGACGACGACGACGATGCGTATTGTTCGACCCGCCAGGACCTGGTCGACGTGGCTTCGGTCTGCGACGTGATCGGCATCGACCTCGAGGTCGTCAATTTTTCGCAGGAGTACAAGGATCGGGTGTTTGCCGACTTCCTGGCCGAGTATCAGTCGGGCCGCACGCCCAATCCGGACATATTGTGCAACTCGGAGATCAAGTTTCGCTGCTTTCTGGACCACGCGATGCAACTCGGAGCCGAACGTATTGCCACCGGGCACTATGCGCGGGTGCGCGAATGGGTCAATGATGGTCGTGCCGAGTTTCAGTTGCTCAAGGCCGAGGACGGAACTAAGGATCAGAGCTATTTTTTGTATAGGCTGAATCAGGCCCAACTGGCGAAGACGCTGTTCCCGCTCGGTGGACTCTACAAGCGGGACGTGCGCCGAATCGCGGCCGAAGCGGGTCTGCATGTCGCGGAGAAGAAGGACTCCACCGGCATCTGTTTCATCGGCGAGCGCCCGTTCCGGGAGTTCCTGATGCGATATCTGCCGACGACGCCGGGCGAGATCCGCTGTCTGGACGACGATCGCGTCATCGGAGAGCACCAGGGGCTCATGTACCACACCATCGGCCAGCGCAAGGGCCTGCACATCGGCGGCATCAAAGGGCGGCAGGACGAGGCCGGAGAACACGAGGCCTGGTATGTAGCGGGCAAGGACGTTGCGGCGAACCGCCTGTATGTCGTGCAGGGACATGACCATCCGGCGCTGCTGCGGGACCGGTTGGTCGCGACGCAGTTGAACTGGATCGCCGGCCGCGATCCGCACACACACTGGGTCTATACGGCCAAGCCGCGCTATCGCAGTCCGGACATGCCGTGCGAGATCGATGCGGTCGACGCGGAGCGGGCAGAGATTGTCTTCGCCCAGCCGCAATGGGCTGTGACGCCCGGTCAAAGCGTCGTCGTGTATGAATCCAACGTGTGTCTGGGCGGCGGCGTCATCGTCTGAGTCGAGGGTGCGCGCTCGATGCGCGTGTCACCGCTCGGGCTCGGCAGCCCTGGACGAAAGGGTGTGGGGGCGGGCCCGCCTCGGCGGTCCCACGGACGTTCAGGCGGCCGACAGCGTCTTCAGGCGCGTCAGGCTCAGTTCGGCGTAGTGCTCGCAACGTTCGGTGAATTCGCGCGTACTCTTGGGCATTGTCACGCGCGCACGGGTCATGTAGCCGACGAGTTCCCGACCCTGATTGATCAACTGCATGCCGTCGGTCGCGAGTTGTAACGTTTCCGGTGTGGGCGCGATCACCAGATGCGGCGTGAATGCGGCAAGGTGCTCGGAAGCGACCGCGAAGTCGGTCCATATGTCGAAGATGTTCGGGTCGGTTCGCAGCGTCTCGCACTTGATTTTGGCCGACTCGGCAAACTCGCGCACCTTTGTCTCGACGCCGGGGAACAATGGGTTATTAGAAAAAGTTGCGATCATCACTGCGGCGATGCGATCGATGTCCCTTAGTGTCTGCGCGATCTTGATGTATCGGCTCTCGTAGAAGGATTCGATCGGAATGGAGAAGGCGCGGAAGGGTTCGCCCCAGAGTTCGTCGATCCCTTCGTCACCGCTGATGTGGCGGACCAGTTTTCCGAGATTCAGCGACTCCTGCAGACATTGCCCGCATTCGCGCATCAGGGCGCTGTCCTGTTCGACCTCGACACCTTCTTCCTGCAGGTCGACCAGCTTGGTGAAGATGTCGGTCGCCCGATTGAAAAGCGCACCGGCGAGCATCGCGCCCTTGACGCGACGACGCTCCGGGTCGAGTTCCTCCTCGAAGGCCTGGCGCGCTTCCTTCAGGCGTTTGCCCGGGATGTTGATGCCATGTTCGACATGGTTGAACAGGCGCCTGGTCAGAGCCTCGATCAGCCGACGCTTGGCTTTCAGCGAATCCTGCGGAGCCTCGTATGCCTTGATCCAGTATCCATCGTAATGGACACGCTTGACGCCCGCAATGCTGCGGATGGTGCCATTGGCTATGGGCTTCTTCATGATCGTTCGGTTGTGTCCTCGCCTTTCCGCGCGTGAGCGAGGTACTCAAGACCACTCCCGGCTCTGTTGAGGGGACCAAGGATACGCTTGTTGTGCACGGCAAAAAAGCCCCCTTGGCCGACATGGACGGAAACGCAGGCAAAGGCGGGGGATGGAGGTGCCTGAGCACCGACCCGCGGAGGGGGATCAGTAGATGTCGGACGCGCGACCCACCGCGATCCGGGCACTGCGCTCGCTGCGCTGGCGGCGGCGCTTGATGATCACCTTGATCCGCCATATCAGCAGCATGCCGAAGTAACCGACCACCGCGGCTGTCACCGCCATGATCAACATGCCCAGAACGAGGGGCCGGCCGATACCGGTCAACCAGTGTATCGCGTCGATCAGCCACTGCAGCGTGGTCGTCGCGTGGTCCTCTGCGGGGACTGCGCCGCTCGCGACCGCCGGCGGCAGGATGGTGCTGCCGAGCCGATACGCGAAAATATAGATCGGGCCATAGGTGAACGGATTGCTGATCAGCGTCGCGATCGCGGCGATCCACAGGTTGCCGCGCAGGATCAGCGCAGCGATCGCAGCAGCCGGAATCTGCGCGATCGGAACCATGAGGCCGAAGAACGCACCGATCGCCACACCCTTCGCCACCGAGTTACGGTTGATGTGCCAAAGAACCGGATCGTGAATGCGCGGCCCGAGCCACCTCAGCAGGCGATTTTGCTTGATGCTGTCTCGGGTGGGCAGGAAGCGCTTCATCTGTCGGTTCTCGTCGTTCGGCCCTCATTGTATATCGGGGGAGGATCGTCCGATATGCGACAGTTCCTTCCCCGGCTCAATCCGATTGACTGTCCGGTCGGTCGAAAAGTGCCCGCCGGTTCGGAGCATTGAATCGCCGATCACACCAGATCGTGCGGGAGCATTGCGCGCAGCACGGTTTGCGTTTCTCCGTTGCGCACCCGGTTCGAGAACCACCACAGCGCGCCCTTCTTGACCGTCCAGTCCGCTTCCGCTCCGGAAAGCAACAGTGACGCAAGCCGACCGAGCGTGGGTTGATGCCCGACGATGAGGCATGCGCCGCTGGAGTCCGGCCATCCGCTTGCCGCCAGAATGTCGGCAACGCTGCCCTCAGGGCCGAGCGCACTGACGATCTCGAAATCTTCCGTGAAGGCGCTGGCCGTCTGGCGGGTCCGAACCGTCGGACTGACCAGTACCTTGAGTCGTTTGGGCTGTTTCTTTCGCAACCAGGCGCCCATGCATTCGGCCTGCCGGTGGCCGCGCAGGGTCAGCTCACGACCATGGTCGGGCGAACCCTCGACCGCTTCGGCATGGCGCCACAACAGTAAATCCATAGCATCAATCATTCCAGTCGATCGAACCCGCGAGTATCGATGTCGGATGTTGCAGTCATGTGACGGCCCGGATTGAGGAAGACCGTCACGTAGGTTTCGCGTTCCATGGGGCGTGGCCCTTCATAAGCGGCTCCAGGTCGCGAATGGACTGACGGCAAAGTTTTGCGTATCGGGGCCCGTGCCAACCGCAGACGAATGCAGCAGCCGCGCGCAGTTCCTGGTCGTCGGCCGCATAGTCGGCGAGTCGATTGCGGGCGACGTCTACGTCGTTGATGAAGCCGAGCGCATTTTGCGCGCGGGTGAGCGACCGCAGGAAGCGCGCCGCCTTCTTGGCCGGCATCAGCGGCCCGAAAAACTCCATGCCGTAGCGAAGCTGCTTGAGCGCGATCCTGAGTGCATGCAGCTTGGCGGGCACCAGATCCTGGGCGGCCTCGAAACGTCGCCGGATCTTTTTTTGCAGACGTGACATCTGCAGCCTGGCGAAAACGCGCAGGTCGGCCGCGCCGATCAGGTTGTTGGTCGGCAAGGCATACAGTGCGGCGATGAAGCCGATCAGCAGCCGGCCCTGCGCGGCCGGATCGAGGCTCTGCAGGGCCTCGCCGCGCGCGCGATCGCGGGCCGCATGGACGAGGCCCTGCAGTCGCGCAAGCGCGGAATCCTCTTCGGGATTGCTTCCCGCAACCGGTGAAAGAACCTCCTCGTACAGCACGTCGAGGTCGCGGGCATCACCGAAGCTGTTGGCGTTATCGCGCAGCCGATCGCTCCAGTCGGTCACGAACGCCTCCGGCAATGCGGGGGAGAACAGGCGGATCAGTGAGCGCAGCCGACGCTGGGAGACCCGCAACTGGTGGATGAACTCCGGGTCCAGGCTGCCCACTGCGCCGCTCGCATTGGCCTGCCATTGCCGGACACAGGAGGAGGCGAGCGCCTGAAACGCCTCAACCGGGCTCTGGTCCGGGCGAATGTCGGACGGTGCCGCCCGCAGCGGCCGGGGTGTCAGCCCCAGGTGCAGTGCATAGCCTCGCTCGGCCTTGCTGACGTCGTTGGGTATCAGGGGCAGGTCGGCTGCGAGGCGACACGCGAGCAGCAAAAGGTCGATCGGCTTGCCCTGCTCGAGTTCGAGCTCCAGCTCGCAGATGGGTTCGACATGCTCGCCGCAGACGATCTCCCCGGTATCGATCATCATCAGGATGCGCACCTTCGGGTCCGGCGCGTACAGTCGGGTTTCGCGACGGAAGCGCGTCGAGAACACCGGCACGAGATCGTCGTGCAGTTGCGTCAGCCGCTTGCGTACATCCGTCCGGTCGATCGCCGAGAAATCGAAGCTCCCGGAAAAGGACTGTTCCCACTCCGGTCGTTGGGACAGACCGGCGGTGGATTCGGCCGCACATTTGACCGTCTGCAACCACTGACGCCCATGGCGACGGGTGCGCAGCGCAATCTTGCGCTCCCTGAGCCTGAGGTCCGAGGTGTCGTAATAGGTGTTTTCCAGGGTTGCCGCGTTGCCGAGTTTGGTCGCGGCCTGCACGATGGGATGCCGGCGCAGCGCAGGCAGGGATCTGCGCGCCAGGCCGAGCTTGAGTTCGATTTCCTGGGCCATATGCCTATCGATTACCGTTGCGAGGGAGTGGCAAGACCATGGAATGCTCATCAAGAGTGCTGGGCTTTCATTCTAGCCTGTGCCACCGGCTTAGTCTTGCATCGAATTGGTTCATTCGCCCTTCGCCGCGGACTGATCCTCTCCCATGACTTTCTTCCACAGTGTGATCACAGGTTCGCGGGCCGACGCGGTCTCTGCCGGTGCGACGCTCGACGCCTGGCCGTTGAGGCGCTGGCGGTGCTGCAGGCGACGCAACAGGCGATAGCTGTCACCGCAGCTTGCCGCAAGGTCGGTCGGGATCAGACCCAGTTCGCCCGCGATGCGCAGCAGCGCGATGTTTCCGAGGTTGGCCGTCAGTTCCGGATGTGCATGCGAATGGCCGAGCACGAGATACTGGATCAGAAACTCGACATCGATCAGTCCGCCGGCATCGTGTTTGAGTTCGAAGCGCGCATTCTTGTTGGCATGCGCATCGCGCATCTTGCGCCGCATGGTGAGCACCTCGGCTCTCAGCGTGTCGAGGTTCCGGGGCTGGCGCATCACCTCGCAGCGGATGCGTTCGAAGGCGGCACCCAGCGTCTTGTCCCCGGCGGCGAAGCGGGCACGGGTCAGGGCCTGGTGTTCCCAGACCCAGGCGGATTCGAGCTGGTAGGCGCGGAAGGCCTCGAGCGAGGTGACCAGCAGACCGGAATTGCCGTTGGGTCGCAGACGCAGATCGGTTTCGAACAGAATGCCGGCGGCGGTGCGGGTGGACAGCCAGGTATTGATGCGTTGTGCGAAGCGCGAATAGACCTCGATCGCCTCCGGCGCGGCGTCGTCGAACAGGAACACGATATCCAGGTCCGACGCGTAGCCGAGCTCCTTGCCGCCGAGCTTGCCGTACGCGATCACCGCGAAGCACGGATCGTCGCGATGACGCTTGCGGATCTTGCGCCATACCGGCGGCAGCGTCAGTTCGAGAATCAGATCGGCAAGGGCCGACAAATGGTCGGCCAGCCGCTCCACCGTCAGCTTGCCGGCGATGTCCTGGGTCAGCAGACGGAAAACCTGCGCATGGTGCTGCTCGCGCATCATGTCCATCTGGTGTTCCATGTCCGGCTCGATCGCATCGAGCGCCGCGCGGAGCTCCGCCTCCAGCGTCTCCCAGTCCGGCTCCGCTTCCAGGTTGCGATCGTCCAGGAGTTCATCCATCAGGATCGGGTGACGGGTCAGATAATCCGCTGCCCAGCTGGATGCGCTCATCAGGTCGGCGACGCGCCTCAGCGCATTCGGGTACTGCTGCAACAAGGCCAGGTAGGCGCCGCGGCGGGTGATCGTCTCGAGCAGGCTCAGGCAGCGAGACAGCGTGTCGTCCGGCATCGGGGTGGCGGCAGCGGCCTCGACCACGCGGGGCATCAGCGCATCGAGGCGGCTGCGGTTGCGCGGCGGCAACTGCTGGTAACGCGGACTCTCGTGGATGGCGGCCAGTCGGCGGGCGACTGCCTGAGGATCTTTATAACCGAGCCGCGCCAGGATCGGGTCGATCTGATCACCGTGCTCGGCAGACGTCCACACCGAATCGAGGGCGTGGTCCTCGTCGCTCGGATCGCTGAAGACGTCGTCGAAATGGTGACTGACCGCTCTCCTGTGCGCGTCCAGTTCGGCGCACAGTGCATCGTAGTCGTTGTGGCCGGTCGCCGCGGCGATGAGGCGGCGATCCTCGCTCGTTTCCGGAAGGTCGTGGGTCTGCGCATCGTCGAGATACTGCAGACGGTGCTCCAGACGGCGCAGGAACACATAGGCTTCCGACAACTCCTTCACCGCTGAAGGGGTCAGGATGCCGCGTGACGCCAGTTCGTTCAGAACCTTGAGGGTGGGGCGAATCTGCAGTTCGCGATCCCGGCCGCCCCGTATCAACTGGAAGACCTGGGCGATGAACTCGATCTCGCGGATGCCGCCCGGCCCGAGCTTGACGTTGTGGGCTCGGTCCCGGCGCGCGACTTCGCGACGGATCTGGCTGTGGAGGTCACGCATCGCGTTGAACGCGCCAAAGTCCAGATACTTGCGGAACACGAACGGGCGGGCGATGTCCTCGAGTTCCTGGTAGCGCTCGCCGTTCAGTACCCTGGCCTTGATCCAGGCGTAACGCTCCCATTCCCGCCCCTGCGTGATGAAATAGTTCTCGAGCGTGTCGAAGGAGCAGACCAGGGAGCCCGAATCCCCGTTCGGGCGTAGCCGCATGTCCACGCGAAAGACCTGGCCGTGCTCGGTGACCTCGGACAAGGTCTTGATGATGCGCTTTCCGAGTCGTTCGAAGAACTCGAAGTTGCTGATGATCTTCTTGCCCCCGGTATCGCCGTCCTCCGGATAGACGAAGATCAGGTCGATGTCGGAGGAGACGTTCAGCTCGCGTCCGCCAAGCTTGCCCATGCCGATAATCAGCAACTCCTGCACCCAACCCGCCGGTGACAGCGGTTCGCCATAGCGCAGGACCAACGACTCGCGCAGGATATCGTGTGCCGAACGGACCGCGACCTCGGCGAGGCAGGTCATGGACTCGGTCACCTCGGCCAGGTCGGCGACATCGTTCAGATCCCGGCACGCGAGATGACACAGCACCCACGTGCGCAGATCGCGCAGGGCCGGGGCGAGATTGTCCTCACATAGCCTGCGCTCGGCGAGGAAGGCCTGCATTGCGTCGGTGTCGAGCGTGCGATCGACCGAGGCAGCGAGCGTTTGCGGCAGCCAGGCTCGGCTCTGCAGCATGCGGGAAAGGAACCGCGACAGGCCGGCCGCATGCTGCACCGGGGCAGGAAGGAGGGAGATGTCGAAGGACATGGAAGCGTGATTCCGGTTCGTTGCTAGAATGATCGACCCGATGTGTGGGCATCCGGGTGACCCCGAGCAGCCATGCGATCGATTGTAGCGAAGGCGGGGCCGCCCGGTGTGATCGACGGTCCGCCTTACAATGTTGAAGATGACAACCGACCCACCGTTCCCGTCTGATCCAGACGCAGCCGCGCCGCGCCGCATGCCCTCGAGATGGACCGGCATGCTGATGAACGTGTTCGTGCTGGCCTTTTTCCTGGCAGGCTTGCTGCTGTTGGTGATTCGGGAGGTCTTCATCCCCGGTGTGCATGACTATCGGCCTCAGATCGAACGCGCGCTCGGACGTGCGATCGGTATGTCGGTCGGCATCGAGTCGTTGTCGGCGGACTGGCAGGGCCTGCGTCCACGCTTTCATGTGTCGGGTCTGAGCGTGCTCGATGCGCAGGGGGCGACCGAATTCAGACTCGAGCGTGTCGATGCGGTCTTGTCGTGGTCATCGCTGTTGAGTGGTCAGATCCGCTTCCATCAGTTTGTCGTCGATGCCCCGCATCTCGGACTGCGACGGGACGCCGATGGCCGAATCTTCGTTGCCGGGGTTCCGGTCGGATCCGGGGCAGCGGGTTCGGGTTTTGTCGGATGGGCATTGAGCCATCGCGAAGTCATGATCTGGAACGCAAGCGTGCGCTGGACGGACGCCTTGCGCGGGGCACCAGCCCTCGAACTGGATTCAGTCGACCTGCGATTGACCTCGGTCGGCGGACGTCATCGTTTCGCTGTGCGCACCCGACCCCCGATCGAGATCGGTGGAAAGCTCGAGATTCGTGGTGATCTCGTCGGCGGGATCGCTTCCGATCCGAGCGACTGGACCGGCCAGGTGCATGTCGCGATCGACGACGTCGACCTGGCCGGACTGCGTCCATGGTTTTCCCCGCCCGTGCTGCAGGGTGCCTTCGGGTCCTTGCACGCGTGGCTCGATGTCGACGCTGGCCGACTGATGTCGATCGATACCGAGCTCGCCATGGTCGATGGCCTGTTGCGCCTCGATGACGAGCGCCCTGAGCTCGCTTTCGAAGTGTTGCGCGGACGGATTGCCTATCGTCCGCGATCGGATGGCTTCGAGCTGGCGACGTCCGAGCTCGAGATCCGCGCTGGCGAGTCGATCCGGCTGGTACCGCTCACGCTCGAGCTCAATGCAGTGTCGGGGGCCGATCGGCCTTTGGCGAGCGGCAGTCTGAGTGTGAATAGAGTCGACCTGGACGTGCTGGCGGGATGGATTGCCCATTATCCACTGGCTGAAACCGCACGAAGTCGGATCGAAGCGCTCCGACCGGCCGGGACACTGACTGAATTGCACCTGGAATGGCGAGACCTGGACGGGCATTGGCCACAATGGAAGGTTCGGACGCAGTTCGACGGCATCGCATGGCGCCCTTCCGGGACGATTCCGGGTGTCGACCGGATATCGGGCGAGTTGAACGGTGACCAGGTCAGTGGCCGCTTTCGCCTCGACAGTCGCGATGCTGCGATAGAGATGCCGCGCGTGTTGCCGGAGCCGGTGATGCGTTTTTCGACGTTGCAGGCCGACGGTGGCTGGACACGGCATGAATCCGAGTGGGCGTTCTCGCTCGATGGACTGCGCTTCGAGAACCCGGATGCTGCCGGCTCCGGCTCAGGCACCTACCGGACGGTCGGCGGCGGGCGCGGCGAGATCGACATCGCGGCGCGCCTGACCCGCGCCGATGGGGCGGCAGTGTGGCGATACATGCCCCTTCAGGTGAACGCCCGTGCGCGCGAATGGCTGCGGAATGCGCTGATTGCTGGTGCCGTGCCGGACGCGCGGCTGCGTTTGCGCGGGAACCTGGCGGATTTTCCGTTCGAGGAGGGCCGGGGCGGGCAGTTTCTGGTGACGGTACGCGTCGGTGACGCCTCGCTGCGCTACGGCGAGCTGTGGCCGGCCATCGAGGGGATCAACGGCGAGATCCGCTTCGAAGGGTCGGGCATGCGCATGTCGGCTGACAGCGGCCGGATACTGGGGGTGGAACTGCTGGACGTGATCGCCGAAGTGCCGAGACTCGGTGCGCCGGAGGGTGGGGTCATGACTCTCACCGGTCGAGCGCAGGGTGCGACCCCGGATTTTCTTGCATTCATCGCCGAAAGTCCGTTGCACACCTATCTCGGCGGCTTCACCGACCACATTCGGGCAGCCGGAAGCGGTGATCTCGACCTGACCCTGGTGCTGCCGCTAAGCGAGATCCTGAACGCCACGGTCAAGGGCGAGTATCGCTTCAGCGGCAACCGGTTCGAGCTGATGGAGGGTTTTCCGCCACTCACCGACGCTCGAGGCCGGGTGTCATTTACGGAAAACTCGCTGACCATCGGCGACGCGAGTGCGCGTGCGCTGGGCGAGCCGCTGCGACTGAACGCGACGACCCGTGCGGAAGGCGGCATCCGGTTCGAGGTCGCGGGCGGCATCGCCATGCGCGCGCTGCGCGAGCAACACGACTGGCCGGTGCTGTCCCATCTGTCCGGCTCCACCGCCTGGAGCGCGAGCATCGAGCTTCTCAGGGATGCCGTGACCGTGCGGGTCGCAAGCGGGCTCGACGGTATCGCATCCAGTCTCCCCGCTCCATTCAACAAGCGCGCCACCGAAGCGTGGCCACTGGCGTTGTCGCTCGATCTGACCGAGCGCGGCGCGGTCGCGCAGCTTCGAGCGGACTTGCAGGGGCGGGGAGCGCTCGACATCTTCCGGCGGCGGCTGGAATCCGGCGCGGCCTCCGTGCGTGGCGGAGTGAGTCTGTTCGCGCCGCTTCAACTGGCCGAACGCGGCCTGATGCTGTCCGCGAAGCTCGACGAGTTCGATCTGGATACATGGCGGGACCTGATCGATGCGGATGCGTCGGTCGACGAGGCGGATGCGCCGCTCCCGGGTGCCGGCCTGATCGGGGCGGTCGATGTCGAGATTGCGCGGCTCAAGGTTTTCGATATGGAACTGCATGCTTTCACGCTTGCGGCGACGGCCGACGAGGTGGGTATGCGAGGTCGAATGTCGAGCAGGCGGGCTCAGGGCGACTTCGTCTGGGATGACAGAGGCGGCGGAGCGCTTCAGGCCCGCTTCGAACGTCTGGAGATCGGCGGCGACGAGAAGCCGCAGCCGTCATCCGAGCGGGATCGCGCGGCCGCCGAACCGCTTCGGCGGTTACCGTCGCTCGACATCATTGCCGACCAGTTCTCGCTGGGCGGCATGGATCTGGGGCGGCTCGAGCTGAATGCGAGCAACGAGGGCGCGCTGTGGAGGTTGCATGCGCTGACGCTCTCTGCCGAGCAGGGGCAGTTGCGCGGCGCCGGCTGGTGGCGACCCGGAGCCACGCCATGGACCGAGTTGTCGTTCGCGCTCGCGACCGACGATGCGGGGGCATTGTTGGATCGGCTCGGGTATCCCGCGGTGATCGACGGAGGCGTCGCCAGCATGGAGGGCAGCGCCGCCTGGGGTGGCACGCCGCTGCGCATCGACTATCCTTCGCTGTCGGGCGCGATCGAGTTGAAGGCGAGCAAGGGGCAGTTCCGCAAACTCGAGCCCGGTGTGGGTCGTCTCCTCGGCATCCTGAGCCTGCAGTCCTTGCCGCGCCGTCTGACGCTGGATTTTCGGGACGTGTTCAGCGAAGGGTTCGCCTTCGATCTCATTTCCGGTAGCATTTCGATGGATTCGGGCGTGATGCGCACGGAGGATCTGCAGATCAGCGGTCCGGCCGCCAAGGTCTGGGTGACAGGAAGCGCCAACGTGGCGGAGGAGACCCAGGACCTTCGCGTCATCGTTCAGCCCACGCTGTCCGAGTCGGTCGCGATCGGTGCTGCGGCCGGTCTGATCAATCCGGTGGCCGGCGTGGTTGCGCTGCTGGCGCAAAGGATGCTCAGCGATCCGATCGAACGGATGTTCGCGTTCAGCTACGCAATCACCGGCGCGTGGAGCAATCCGAAGGTCGAGAAAATCTCCGGCGCTGCGCAGCCGGCAGAATGATGTTCCTTGGGAGTCATGACTTGAACGAGATCGTTCGACCCTCCGCCGCAGATCGGCGCATCGCCGCGGTTCAGACCGTGTCCGGGCCGGATGTCGCGGACAACTTGCGCCGTGCCGGGATGCTGATTGCCGACGCGGCCGATGCGGGGGCGCGCCTGATTGCTTTGCCGGAATATTTCGCGCTGATCAGTGCCGATGAGCGTGCCAAGGTGGCGATCCGGGAGCGCGATGGTGATGGCCCGTTGCAGGCCTTTCTGCGCGAAGCAGCGCAGCGTCACCGGGTTTGGATTGTCGGCGGAACGATACCGCTGGTTGCCGATGAGCCGGACAAGGTCCGCAACACCACGCTCGTCTATGACGACGCCGGCGAATGTGTCGCGCGCTACGACAAGATTCACCTGTTCGGTTTCCAGAAGGGTGAGGAGCGTTATGACGAGTCCGCCACGATCGAGGCGGGGAGTCGCGTCACGGTGTTCGACTCACCGGTCGGGCGCGTCGGGCTGTCGGTGTGTTATGACCTGCGCTTTCCGGAACTCTACAGAAGCATGGGAGAGGTCGATCTGATCCTGGTGCCGGCGGCCTTTACCTGGACGACAGGCAAGGCTCACTGGGAGGTCCTGCTGCGTGCGCGTGCGATCGAGAATCAATGCTACGTGATGGCGCCGGCCCAGGGCGGGAGACATCCGTCGGGGCGGGTGACCTGGGGCCATACGATGATCGTGGGCCCCTGGGGCGAGGTGTTGGACTGCCTTGCAGAGGGACCCGGAACGGTGTCGGGTGATATCGACGCCGATCGTCTCGACGCGATCCGGGCCAGCCTGCCCGCGTTGCGGCACCGCTGCCTCCAGTTCTGATCGCACCCATCGTGTCGGCGCGCAAGTCGGTGTCGGCGATCGTTTGGACGCTGAGGCTGTCAGACCTTTTCACGATTCAACCGGATGAACAATGAGCATATCGATCAGCAATCCCCTTGATGTTGCACAGAGCCATCTCCTCAGTCCGCACGGACTGGATCAGTCGGGCATCGACCGGGTCTTCGGCACGCTGATGAGCCATCGGCTCGACTACGCGGATCTGTACTTTCAATATCACCGCTCGGAGGCCTGGAGTCTCGAGGAAGGCATCGTGAAGTCGGGCAGCTTCAGCATCGAGCAGGGCGTCGGTGTGAGGGCGATCAGCGGCGAGAAGACGGCATTTGCCTATTCGGACGACATCTCGCTGCCGGCGCTGACGGCTGCGGCCCAGGCGACTCGGGCGATCGCCGACGACGGCGGCAACGGTCGTGCGGCAGCCCTCACCCGGGGCCAGCGCGCACCACAGCTCTATCGCGCCGATGATCCGCTCGGTTCGCTCGACGATACCGCGAAGGTGCGCCTGCTGGAACGCGTCGAGGCAATGGCGCGCGCCGAGGATGGAAGGGTGTCCCAGGTGATGGCCCATGTGGCCGGCTCCTGGGAGGTGGTCATGGTCGTGCGCAATGACGGGCATATGGCGGCAGACGTCCGGCCCCTGGTGCGGGTCTCGGTGACGGTCATCATGGAAGAAGGCGGTCGTCGTGAGCAGGGCAGTGCTGGGGGCGGCGGACGTTTCGACTACGCCTGGTTCTCCGATGAGCGCCTGCAGGAATATGCGCGCGCGGCGGTCCACCAGGCGCGCACCAATCTCGGAGCGGGCCCGGCGCCGGCCGGTACGATGACCGTCGTGCTAGGGCCGGGATGGCCCGGAATCCTGTTGCACGAGGCGATCGGACACGGTCTGGAGGGTGACTTCAATCGGAAGGGCAGCTCCGCATTCTCCGGTCGGATCGGGCAGCAGGTTGCGGCCAAGGGCGTCACCGTGGTGGACGACGGTACGCTGCCGGACCGGCGCGGCTCTTTGAGCATCGATGACGAGGGTAACCGTACCGAACGCACCGTGCTGATCGAGGACGGCGTGCTGACTGGCTACATGCAGGACGTCATGAATGCGCGCCTGATGAGCGTAGCGCCAACCGGCAACGGGCGGCGCGAGTCCTACGCGCACCTGCCGATGCCGCGCATGACAAATACCTACATGCTCAATGGCGATCGCGACCCGGAGGAAATTCTGCGATCGGTCAAGAAGGGCCTGTTCGCTGTCAACTTCGGGGGCGGTCAGGTAGACATCACGTCAGGCAAGTTCGTGTTCTCGACCTCGGAAGCGTACCTGATCGAGGACGGGCAGGTGACCCGTCCGGTCAAGGGGGCCACGTTGATCGGAAACGGTCCGGATGCGCTGACCCGGGTGTCGATGATCGGCAACGATATGGCGCTCGATCCAGGCGTGGGCACGTGCGGTAAGGACGGTCAGAGCGTACCGGTCGGTGTCGGCCAACCGACCTTGCGGATCGATGGACTGACCGTCGGTGGCACGGGCTGACCCGCGCCGCTCGGCCGGTGTGTGTAAGAAGATCTTTCCCGCGGGTGGTGCTCGCCGCGCGCGGGATTACACTATCGAGATTCGTTCGAACTTGCCACCTTGAGCTGACCGTGCAGTGCATGCCTGCCCCGGGTCTCAGTCAATTACATGATTCGAATGAATTTTCCGCCATTGCATTCGGCGATGAGCCGGGTGCTGCTTGATCGCACGCCTCAACCGGAAACTTCCAAGGAGATCCCATGTTCAACAAGCCCAACCTTTTTCCGAAAGCTACCGAACCTCAGGCGGTTCGGAGCGGCCGCACATTCTCCGGCGGGCAGTCGACCGGCGCGTCCTCGGCGCAGAGTGATTCGGTCGGCACGCTGCGAGAGCCTTCGGCTCCCAGTGGCGCAGGGGTTTTCTCGTCCGCGGTGAGCAGTGTCGCCAGCGCGCAGAAGGCCGACCACAGCAGCAAGGCGGTCGACAGCGGCGAGGTCAGCGAGAGCCGACTGATCGTCGGCCCCAACGTGAAACTGAAAGGCGCCGAGATTCTCGATTGCGATACGCTGGTCGTCGAGGGTCGGGTCGAGGCGACAATGGACAGCCGTGTGTTGAGGATCGCCGAAAACGGATCCTTCGCGGGCACGGTGGGTATCGATGTGGCCGAGATCCACGGTCAGTTCGACGGCGAACTGACCGCCCGCAGTCAGCTCATCATCCATGCGACCGGACGGGTCAGTGGCAAGATCCGGTACGGCAAGATCTTCATCGAGGAAGGCGGTCAGATTTCGGGCGATATCCGTGCGCTGGACAGCACGCCGCCCAAGGCCAGGGAGGCGCAGACGTCCGAACCAGTGTCATCGATCAGCAGCATCAAGACTGCCGATACGGTCGCGTAGGCCTGGTTCCGTCGACGCCCCTGAAGGGAATCCCGCATGGGTCAGCGCAGTAGGGTCACCATGACGCGCTTGAGGGCGTCGGGTACCGGGGCGACGCTCGCTCTGCCGTTCAGCCGCGATGCCTCGAGTCTGGTCTTTCGAGAAGCATGACGCATTCAGGTGCTTGCGCGACCTTGCAGCCCGTCGTCGGGCTCGGTCTCTGCGGACGGCCTCAGTTCGCCCCGACGGATGCATCCTCGGATGCAAGCTGCAGCGGGGTGTAGTTCCAGTTGCTGGCCCATGCATCGCGCACAAGATTGGGATAAGCGGGCCGGCCCAGGCTACCGTTGTAGCGCCCGAGCGCACGGAAAAGGTCTCCCTTCTCTATGTCGAGGTAGTGGCGCAGGATGGTGCAACCATAGCGAAGGTTGGTGCGCAGGTGGAACAGGTTGTCCTCCGGGCGGCCGATCACGTCGACCCAGAACGGCATGACCTGCATGTAGCCGCGCGCACCAGCGCTGGAAACCGCATATTTGCGGAAAGCGCTTTCGACCTGGATTACGCCGAGAATCCACTGTGGGTCGAGTCCGGCACGCGTAGCCTCATAATCGATTGTCAGCAGCAGCTCCTCGCGATAGCGCGCATCCGGAATCCAGCGGGCGAGCTGCTTGGACATCGCGTCGAGCCAGTGCTGCAGTTCCGGCGAGCGTCGGGCGGACGCCGCCCGGACGCCGTGATCACTGACCGCGGCGTGCAGCGATGCACGCACGCTTGCCGACATCGGCTCGTATTGTTGTGGCCCCGCGATGGCGCTGGTGCAGACCAGGCCCAGCGCCAAGGTCCGCAAGGTCTTTCGTCCAAAGGTGCGGATCAGTCTCTTGTGGGTGGCCGGGGCCATGGATGGCGAGCGCTCAGGAGGTGGCGATGCGATCGCACAGGAACTGGATGACCTGGCTAGCCGGGACCGACAAGGCCTCAATGTCGCGCCGCCCCTGGTATTCGATCAGGCCGTCCTTGAGACCGCGGTCGCCGATCACGAGCCGATGGGGTACGCCGATCAGTTCCCACTCGGCGAACATCACGCCGGGCCGTTCGTTGCGATCATCGAGAATCGCGTCGATGCCGGCGTCGATCAGCGCTGCATGGATGCGGGTGGCTTCCGCCCTGACCGCGTCGGACTTGCTCCAGCCGACCGGGCAGATGACGACTTCGAAGGGAGCGATCGCACGTGGCCAGATGATGCCGCGTGCGTCGTGGTTCTGTTCGATCGCAGCCCCGAGGATGCGGGTCACGCCGATGCCGTAGCACCCCATCTCCATGAACTGCTCGCGCCCGTTCTCGTCCAGGAACTTGCAGTTCATCGCTTCCGAATACTTGGTGCGCAGCTGGAAGATGTGTCCGACCTCGATGCCGCGACAGATCTCGAGCGTACCCTTGCCGTCGGGCGACGGGTCGCCGGCGACGACGTTGCGCAGGTCTGCGACCTCGGGCTGTTCGAAATCGCGGCCGATGTTCGCGCCGAGGTAGTGCCACTCGTCATCGTTGGCGCCAACCACGAAGTCGGCGGTCGCGGCCACGCTACGGTCGATGATCACGCGCCCCTTGAACCCGATCGGACCGAGCGAACCCGGGTTCGCGCCGAACGCCTGCTGGATCGCTTCCTGGCTCGCAAAGGTCAGCGGATTGCGGATGCCCTCGATTTTCTGCGCCTTGATCGGGTTGAGTTCGTGATCCCCGCGTACCATCATCAATACCGGCTCGCCGCCCGACTCCTCGTCGCTCTCGACCACGATCGCCTTGACCGTGGTTTCCGCCGGTATCCTCAGGAAATCGACCAGCTCGGCGATGGTCTTGACCCCGGGCGTGTGAATCTTCTCGAGACTGCGGGACGGGTTGGGTCGAGCCCGGCCCGGCCCGGCGGCCTCTGCCAACTCGACGTTGGCCGCGTAGTCGGATTCGGGGCACCAGGCGATATCGTCTTCACCGGTTTCCGCGATGACGTGAAATTCATGCGAACCGGTGCCGCCGATCGATCCGGTGTCCGCGGCGACTGCGCGGAAAGCCAGCCCTAGCCGCGTGAAGATCCTGTGGTAGGTGTCGTACATGTTGCGGTATTCACGCTCCAGATCGGCGAACGACGCATGGAAGGAATACCCGTCCTTCATCGTGAACTCGCGTCCGCGCATCACGCCGAAGCGAGGACGAATCTCGTCGCGGAACTTTGTCTGGATCTGATAGAAATGCTTCGGAAGTTGCCGATAGCTGCGCAGTTCCCGCCGCGCGACATCGGTGATCACTTCCTCATGGGTCGGACCCATCACGAAATCGCGATCGTGACGGTCCTTGAACCGCAGCAGTTCCGGTCCATACGCCTCCCATCGCTGAGATTCCTGCCATAGCTCGGCGGGTTGGACGGCGGGCATCAGCAACTCGATCGCGCCCGCGCGGTTCATTTCCTCCCGCACGATGGCCTCGACCTTGCGCAGCGCGCGCACCCCCATCGGCATCCAGGTGTAGATTCCGGCGGCGACCTTGCGGATCAGCCCTGCCCTCAGCATGAGCTTCTGGCTGACGACCTCCGCGTCCGAGGGGGCTTCCTTGAGGGTGGAAATGAAGAAGCGGCTGGCGAGCATGCTGGACGTCCGTGCGAGGCTGAATGGATGGGGCTCCATTTTAGCAGTGCCGGCACGGTCAATGCGTTCCGAGTGCGCTGCAGGGGCCCGATGGTGTGTCGGATCGTACACATTCCGACAAGTCGCCGTACCCGGAAGCGTCACAAGTGGACGATGGCGGGGAACCCGCCGACCGTCCGGCCTTTCCAAGGGCACGTAAGTGTGGAAAAATTCACCTAATTTTTTGAATCAAGGGTTCAATCATGCTCGATCGTGAAGGCTATCGCCCGAACGTCGGCATCATTCTGGTCAATGCACGCAACGAGGTATTCTGGGGCAAGCGGATTCGTGAGCATTCGTGGCAATTCCCGCAAGGTGGCATCAAGCATGGCGAGTCGCCTCAGCAGGCGATGTACCGGGAATTGTTCGAGGAAGTAGGGCTCCGTCCTGAGCATGTCAAGATTCTCGGTCGCACGCGCGGGTGGCTGCGCTATGACGTACCCAGGCACTGGATACGTCGTGAATGGCGGAACACGTACAAGGGGCAAAAGCAGATCTGGTTTCTGTTGCGCCTGGTCGGACGTGACACCGACGTTTGTCTGCGCGCCTGCAAACATCCGGAATTCGATGCATGGCGCTGGAGTGAGTACTGGGTGCCGCTCGATGCGGTCATCGAGTTCAAGCGGCAGGTCTATCAGCAAGCGCTTTCCGAGTTGTCTTCGGTGCTGTTCCGCCTCCGGCCGCCGGATCCGCCCGATGCCTATCGGAAGCTTGAAGCGGTCCGTCAGATTCAGACCTGAGCGCCTCCGGTGCGTGCGGGTCTCATTGCCTAGCACTGTGATCGCCGGAGCGTTCGATAAGAACTGTCTATGATGGCATTAGCGAAACGCAATTTTCATTCACCGCTCCTGCTAGGCTAAAGTGTATCGGCTGGGTGCGGTCCGTTTAAGCGTGCCTTATCCCGGTCCTACTCACCATTTCGCGCAACAGGAGAGAAACATGCCTCAACTCAAAGGTTCCAAGACTGAATCCTGTCTGAAGGAAGCGTTCGCCGGAGAATCCCAGGCGAACCGTCGTTATCTGTATTTCGCGAACAAGGCCGATATCGAAGGTCAAAACGACGTCGCAGCGCTCTTCCGCTCCACTGCCGAAGGTGAAACCGGCCACGCTCACGGTCATCTCGAGTTTCTCGAGGCCTCGGGTGACCCGGCAACGGGTATGAAGATCGGTGCTACCCGCGACAACCTGATGTCTGCAGTGGCGGGCGAAACCCACGAATATACCGACATGTATCCGGGTATGGCGAAGACTGCCCGCGAGGAAGGGTTCGACGAGATCGCCGACTGGTTTGAAACCTTGGCCAAGGCCGAGCGTTCGCACGCCAATCGTTATCAAAAAGCCCTGGACGCGCTGGTCGACTGACCCGTATCGCGTCGCCCTGGCCAGGGCTTGCCCCTGACCGGGGCTGTTCTGCCGCATCGCATCTGGAGCATCGCATCTGGAGCATTGCGGTCTTCCCTTGAAATGCACACCAACATAGGCAGGAGCGTCCATGAGCGTTCGCGAAGGGAACCTTGAAGCACCTACCCGGCATCCTCTCGATTGGAAGAATCCCGAGTTCTACAACGAGGAGAAACTGAATCAGGAGCTCGAGCGCGTCTTCGACATCTGTCATGGATGCAGGCGATGCCTGAGTCTGTGCAATTCCTTCCCCGTGCTTTTCGACCTGGTCGATGCGACGGAAGAGGGTGAAGTCGAAGGCGTGGCCAAGAAGGACTACTGGAAAGTCGTCGATCAGTGCTACTTGTGCGACGTTTGTTACATGACCAAGTGTCCCTATGTTCCGCCTCATCCGTGGAATCTCGATTTCCCCCACCTGATGCTCAGGGCCAAGGCTGTGAAGCACAGAAAGGGCGAGACGACGTTCCGCGACAAGCTGCTGTCGTCCACCGACAGGCTCGGAAAGTTCGCGGGTATTCCGATCGTTACCCCGGTCGTCAATGCGGTCAACAAGACCAAGGCGATGCGCGGCGTAATGGAGTCTGCGCTGGGCGTGGACAAGAAGGCGTGGATCCCCGAGTACGCGACCAGGAAGTTCCGCTCGATCGCCGGGCAGTCGGATGCGAAGCAAGTGGTGGACGGCGAGCGCACGCCGGGCAAGGTGGCTGTTTATGCGACCTGTTACATCAATTACAACGAACCTGGTATCGGGCAGGACTTGCTGAACATCCTGCGCCACAACGATATTCCGTTCGTGCTGGTAGAGAAGGAGGCCTGTTGCGGCATGCCGAAGCTCGAACTCGGCGACCTCGATGCAGTGGCGGCTAACAAGGAGTTGAATGTTCCACAGCTCGCGAAGCTCGCGCGTGACGGCTACGCGATCCTGACGCCGATTCCATCTTGTACGCTGACGTTCAAGCAGGAGTTGCCCCTGATGTTCCCGGATTGCGCCGATACGCAGGCGGTGAAGGAGGCCATGTGGGATCCGTTCGAGTACTTCGTGGCCAGGAACAAGGATGGCTTGCTCAAGACCGACTTCAAGCAGCCGCTTGGAAAGATCGGGTACCACGTGCCGTGTCACTCGCGTGTGCAGAACGTCGGCAAGAAAACCGCCGAGGCCCTGTCCCTTGTCCCGGATACCGAGGTCAAGGTCGTCGAGCGTTGCTCGGGCCACTCGGGAACATGGGGTGTGAAGAAGGAATTTCACGCGACCGCCATCAAGATCGGTCGTCCTGTGTTCAGGGCCATGGGTGAAGCAGAGCCCGACTACATCAGTTCGGACTGCCAACTGGCGGGGCATCACATCGCTCAGGGGATGGAGGAGGCCGGCATGAAGCAGGCCGAGATGCGCCATCCGTTGTCGCTGTTGGCCAAGGCCTACGGACTCTGAAAGAACCGGATCGAAGGATTGAAGATGATGGCAAAGATCACGACCGACTCCCTGCTTTCGCTGGAAAGCTATCATAAATCGCGGCCGCAGATCCGCGAACGGATCATCGATTTGCGAAAGCGCCGTACTGTTCATTTGGGCGAGCATGTGACCTTGATCTTCGAGAATGAAGAGCTGATGCGCTACCAGGTGCAGGAGATGCTGCGCGTGGAGCGTATCTTCGAGGCCGAGGGCATACAGGAAGAGCTCGACGCCTACAATCCGCTGGTGCCCGATGGCAGTAATTTCAAGGTCACGATGATGATCGAGTACACCGCGGAGTCCGAGCGGCGGGCCGCGCTGGCGCGCATGCGCGGCATCGAGCATCGGATCTTCGTCGAGGTCGAGGGTCAGAAGCGGGTCTATGCGATCGCGGACGAGGATCTGGAGCGCACCACCGAAGACAAGACTTCGGCGGTGCACTTTCTGCGCTTCGAACTCACCCCCGAGATGTGTCGTGCGCTGAAGTCGGGCGCACAAATGAAGGTCGGCTGCGATCACAAGGAGTATCCTATGCATATCGATACCCTGCCGCCGGAGACGCTGGCCGAGCTGGTTGCCGATATCGTCTGATATCTGCCAGCCTTCGTCGCCTTGGTTTGGCGATGGCAGCATTCCCGTTTCGGAAACGGGGCAGGGTGGGGATGGAGGCTTCTGACTTGCACATGTTGCTCAAGACATCGTTCCTCTTGCTGTATGCGCTAACGCTGGCCATCTCCTCAGCGGCGTCGGCGCAGGGATTGTTTTCAGGGCCCGATCCCAACTGGCGCGAGAGCGAGCACGTCCTGCCACCGCCGCCGTCTGAAGCGACGTTGAGGCAGTTTTTTGTAAGCGCTACGTCTTCGAACCGTTTCTTCCTTGACGAGAGCAGTCTCGCTGTAGGGGAGGATGGGGTGATTCGTTATGTGCTGGTCATCCGTGCTGCGGGTGGAGCCCACAACGTGAGCTTCGAGGGAATCCGCTGTGAAAGCGCAGAGCGACGCATCTACGCGCTCGGGCGTGCGGACGGTGAGTGGGTGCCAGCGCGCCGGTCGTCGTGGGAGCATATTTCCGCCGATCAGCGCAATCGACCCCAGGCGGCATTGGCATTCGACTATTTCTGTGACGGCCCGTCGGCGCCGCGTTCGACGGACGCGGCCCTGCGAAGGCTTCGCGCGGGGGGGCGTCGTTTGACGCCCTGACCATCGCATGCGCCTGTCGCGTGTGATGCGTGGTGGGCGGCGACGGAACCTCCCGGCATGTGTGAGGGGTAGATGGACAAAGCGATCATTGAGTTCGACCGAGCCCTGCGGACGGTGTTTGCACCGGCGTCCTCTATGCGTGCTCAGCCAGGCAACGAGCTGGCGGACATGCCTATGGAGGACGTGCAGCGTGAGGAGGTGGCAGCCCTGATGCGGGTCAACCACGTCGGTGAGATCTGTGCGCAGGCCCTTTATCAGGGGCAGGCGCTGACCTGCAAGGATGCATCAGTCCGGCATGAACTCGAACAGGCATCGCGCGAAGAGACCGAACATCTTGCATGGACGGAAAAGCGCATTGCGGAACTGGGTGGACGCAAGAGCCTGCTCAATCCGGTCTGGTATCTCGGTTCGCTGACGATCGGCATGCTTGCGGGCAAGCTTGGTGATCGGTGGAATCTCGGGTTTCTGGCCGAGACTGAACGACAGGTCGAAGCGCACCTCAAGGGCCATCTCGATCGCATTCCAACGGAGGATGCGCGCTCCCGTGCCATATTGGAGCAGATGAAGGAGGACGAGGCGCGACATGCCGATACCGCGATCCACCTTGGCGGCAGGGATCTTCCGGCTCCGATCAAGGTCGGGATGAAGTTCGCATCCCGTGTCATGACCAGCGTTTCCTATCGAGTTTGAAGGGATCGGGCTGGTCTTGGGGTTGGTGCAGGGTTCCCTGCGACCAGACGCCTGAGGTCAGGGTTCAGTCGGATTCCACAATCTCCCAGTCATGGGTGATTTCGGCGGTCTTGGCCAGCATGATGGAAGCGGAGCAATACTTTTCGGCAGACAGATGGACTGCTCGTTCGACTGCTTCTGGCCTCAAGGCCTTGCCGCGAACGACGTAATCAAAACGGATTCGGGTGAACACCTTTGGGTCGGTTTCAGCACGCTCTGCAGAAACCTTCACTTCACAGTCGCGGACGTCCTGACGGCCGCGTTTCAGAATAAGCACCACATCAAAGGCGCTGCACCCGCCAGCACCTGCGAGCATGAGCTCCATCGGGCGAGGTGCCAGATTCCGCCCGCCTGCCTCTGGAGCGCCATCCATCGGCACGAGATGGCCCGATCCCGTTTCGGCGATGAAGCTCATGCCGTCCGTCCATTTCACCGTGCATTCCATGTTCGTCCTTCATCAAGAAGTGCCTCGAAGTGGGCATTGTCTCTGGGTTGATCAGTAATTCTATCGGATCCGCCCCGCGTCGGGTTTGGGCATGCACCGCGTGAATGCGGTGATGCGTCGCAATGAGAATGACGTCTGGGAATATTCCACGTTATTGAAAGGGTTGTCTGAACTGAGTTATGAATTTCAAAAAGTATATGTTAAACAATAGTTTAAGCATATATTAATCTGTTTTATGATTTGATCAAAACAATTGTAGTGCGATGCACAAAAAAATACTTGATCTGTTCGCTCCGTTTCCTGATAATCATTTCCATCGCGATCGGTTGTAAGCCTCGATCCACACGGTGTCTCCTCCACCCTCCTCCTTTGGTGTGGATTTAACGCAGTCCTTCCTGGGCTGCGTTTTTTTTTTAAACTCGCGATCTGCCTCCAATGTTTGACAGTGGACGCTTTTTTCCATTAATATCACGAGCTTTCCGTTTATTTGGCCGTTACGCGAGGCCGGACAAGATCGAGGATTCGAATGAAAACGTTTTCTGCCAAGCCGCATGAAGTCACACGCGACTGGTTTGTTGTCGATGCGTCGGACAAGGTGCTTGGCCGGCTCGCCGCCGAGGTGGCTCGTCGTCTGCGCGGCAAACACAAGACCATTTACACGCCCCACGTCGATACCGGCGATTACATCGTTGTGGTCAATGTCGAGAAAATTCGCGTGACCGGCAACAAGGCCACCGACAAGAAATATTATCGTCACACGGGGTATCCCGGTGGCATCTATGAAACAAACTTTACCAAGCTGCAGCAGCGTTTTCCCGGGCGGGTTCTCGAGAAGGCGGTCAAAGGCATGTTGCCGAAGGGGCCGCTTGGCTACGCCATGCTGAAAAAGCTGAAGTGCTATGCGGGTGCCGCGCATCCGCACAGCGCGCAGCAGCCCAAAGTTCTCGAGATCTGACAGGAGCCCGATGATAATGGCTGTTAGTTACAACTACGGTACCGGTCGCCGCAAGACCGCAGTCGCCCGTGTCTTCATCAAGCCGGGCTCTGGCAATATCGTCGTCAATGGAAAGCCGGTCGACGAGTTTTTCTCCCGGGAGACGGGGCGGATGATCGTTCGCCAGCCGTTGGTGCTGACGGAGAACGAGAACCGGTTCGATATCATGGTGAACGTCGTGGGCGGTGGAGAATCTGGTCAGGCCGGTGCGGTCAGGCACGGCATCACTCGTGCTTTGATCGACTACGATGAGGAACTGAAGGGTGCGTTGCGCAAGGCCGGCTTCGTGACGCGTGATGCGCGTGCGGTAGAACGTAAGAAGGTCGGATTGCGCAAGGCGCGTCGTCGCAAGCAGTTCTCCAAGCGCTAAGCTTCGGCGCGTGGGTTCAAGAGCCGCCTTCGGGCGGTTTTTTCATGGTGCGCCCGGCAAGGGGTGCGCTCCCGCGGGGACAATGTCCGCCGGACGTCGCTCACGGCGAACCAGGTGAAATGCAGCCCCCGCCTGGGCGCCGACTGTGGGAAACAAGTCTTGATCGTGAGAAGTGTGTTCTCGCCAGACGGAGAGTTTCCTTTCCCATTTGGGATGGCTGTCGAGCGAACGACGATGCGATAATCCGAAGGTGACTTTCGGCTGCTGGGGAGGAACGAATGATGATCAAGGTTGGCGTGGTGGGTGGAACCGGTTACACCGGGGTCGAATTGCTCAGACTGCTGGCGCGGCATCCGGGAGTGGAACTGACCGCGATCACTTCGCGAGGGGATGCGGGCAC
This sequence comes from Denitraticella aggregata, assembly GCF_048158365.1. Lineage (NCBI taxonomy): Bacteria > Pseudomonadati > Pseudomonadota > Betaproteobacteria > Rhodocyclales > Zoogloeaceae > Denitraticella > Denitraticella aggregata. Next base: position 692,578 of record NZ_JBLLNL010000001.1, read on the forward strand.
CCCGGTGGCCAGCATGTTTCCGAGCCTGCGCGGATGGGTCGACCTGGCCTTCGTCACGCCTCAGCAGGCGCATCTGGAGGCCTGTGATCTGGTCTATTTTGCAACGCCCAACGGCATCGCCATGCAGCAGGCGAGCGCACTGGTCGACGCTGGCGTACGCGTCATCGATCTGGCCGCCGACTTTCGAATCCGAGACATTGAAGAATGGCAGAAGTGGTATGGAATGGAGCATGCCGCCCCCGAACTGGTCGATGAGGCTGTATATGGCCTTCCAGAAGTCAATCGCGACAGGATTCGCCAGGCTCGAGTGCTGGCCAATCCGGGTTGCTATCCGACGGCAGTGCAACTGGGCTTCCTGCCACTTGTCGAGGCTGGCCTGGTCGACGTCTCCAGTCTGATCGCGGATGCCAAATCGGGGGTTTCCGGCGCGGGCCGTAAGGCCGAAGTGCATACTTTGTTTGCCGAAGCTGGCGACAGTTTCAAGGCCTATGGTGTGTCGGGACATCGACATCTTCCTGAGATCCGTCAGGGTCTCGCTGCCGTCGCAGGCGAACCGGTCGGGCTGACGTTTGTGCCGCATCTCGTACCGATGATTCGTGGAATTCACGCCACTCTGTATGGGCGATTGAAGCGTGACGTCGATCTCCAGTCAATATTCGAGGAGCGTTATCGCAACGAGGCGTTCGTGGATGTCATGCCGGCTGGTACGCATCCCGAAACCCGTTCGGTTCGATCCAGTAATGTGTGCCGGATAGCGGTCCATCGACCACAGGGTGGAGACGTCGTGGTCGTGCTGTCGGTCATCGATAATCTGGTCAAGGGGGCGGCGGGCCAGGCCGTGCAGAACATGAACATCATGTTTGGGCTACCGGAAGCGACGGGACTGGACATTGTGCCGGTCAGTCCCTGAGAATGAACGCTTGTCGTTCATACGATGTCAACTGGCCATAGTTCTACGACAAGAGATATTTGACGCATGACTGCCAGCTTGCTCAGCAGAGCATCCCTGGCTTCCCCAGAGAGGAAAGAAAATGAATACAGCAGTTGATACCCCGGAGTTGCTCGTCTTTACCGACAGTGCGGCAAGCAAGGTCAAGGAGTTGATCGACGAGGAAGGGAACCCCTCGCTCAAGCTGCGCGTCTTCGTGACCGGCGGCGGTTGTTCGGGATTTCAGTATGGTTTCACCTTCGATGAAGAGGTGAGCGAAGATGATACGGCGCTCGAAAAGAACGGCGTGACGCTTCTGGTCGATCCGATGAGTTACCAGTACCTTGTCGGCGCGGAGATCGACTACTCGGAAGGTTTGGAGGGCTCGCAGTTTGTGATTCGGAATCCGAATGCCACCAGCACCTGCGGATGCGGTTCATCTTTCTCTGCATGACAGCGACGTTCTGACTCGGGTAGCATCGAAAAGGGGAGCAGTTGCTCCCCTTTTTACCTGCTCTCGGAACGGTCAATGCGCTTAGTTAGCGCTGGCGACGCGATCTTCAGACTGGTAGTTGAGCAGTGCCAACCGTTCCAGCATCGTCCCTGTCTCGGCCTTGAAGGTTTCGAGTTCCTTCTTGTCCAGCGGTTGAACCGCAGGTAGCGCGATCTGCATCGGGTCGTGTGGTTTGTTGTTCACCCGGATTTCATAATGCAGGTGGGGTCCGGTGGCCCATCCTGTCATGCCGACATAGCCGATGACCTGGCCTTGGCGTATGCGTTGCCCCTTTGCTAGGCCGCCTGAGAATCCTTTCAGGTGCGCGTACAGCGTCGAGTAATTGTCCTTGTGCTGGATGATGATTGTGTTGCCATAGCCTTTTTGGCTTCCGACGAAGTTCACTCGCCCATCCGAGGACGCCATGATCGGTGTGCCCGATGGCGCGGCGAAATCAGTGCCGTTATGACTGCGCCAACTGCGGTGAATCGGGTGCATGCGTCGCCCGAAGCTCGATGAAATGCGCGTGAACTCGAGCGGATAGCGCAGGAAAGCCTGATTCAGACCACGCCCGTCGGGGGTGTAGTACGCTTCGTTTCCGTCACTTTCGCGGTACATCACCACGGTGTGTTTCTTGCCCTGGTTCACGAATTCGGCCGCCAGGATTCGGCCAGCCCGGAGCGGGACGCCATTGTCGTAGACCGTTTCGTAGACGACGCTGAAACGGTCGCCTTCGCGAAGGTCTCGCGAGAAATCGATCTGAGTCCCGAATATCTCGGCGAAGCGGCTCGCGACGCTATCGGGAACTCCGGCAGCGTCAGTCGCGCCGAACAGCGAGTGAGTGATCGTGCCCGACCGCATTTCGACGATTGTGTCCACACTCGCGACATCGCGTCCGGTCACTTCGATGCCGGCTGGCGTACGTTCGACGATGAAGCGTTCGGCGCCGCGACCGATCGGGATGTTCAGCGAGCGGATCGATCCATCGGGTTCGACTGTCGCAACGACAGACCGTCCTGCGCGCAATTGGGTAAGTACCGTGCGAGCGTCCTTGTCGGTCATCAGGAACGACAAAACCTCCGAATCGTTGATACCGAGTCTTCTGAAGATCGCCTGTATCGTGTCGCCGGGATGAATCCGCTCGTCGAATACATAAGGCAGTTCGCTGTGCGCAACGAGTTTCAACTCGGGACTACCGAGCCGTTCGATGATCAACTCGGGTGAGAACGACACGGTCTCCTGACCCGGTACCACCGCCGTGGCCGCGACGACGCCAAGCAGTGAGACCGTGAAGACGCTGCCGATAATCGCCACTCTGCGCATGGATGGGTAATCGCGTCGTGCTTCGGCTAGAATCCGGGGATTTTGTGCCTGCATGTATTTTGAGTCCGCGTGTGATTTAGTTGGCAAAAAAAATTTTTACGAGTCTAACAAAGTTTTGTGCAAGGCCGTAGAGGATGGAGGGTTTTATGGAACTTAAATCTGCGCTCGATCTGATCAAGCGTGGTGCGGAGGAACTGTTGCTCGAATCCGAACTGGTCGAGCGCCTGGCTTCCGGTCGGCCGCTGAGGGTCAAGGCCGGCTTCGATCCGACGGCTCCGGATCTTCATCTCGGTCACACGGTCCTGATCAACAAGCTCAGACACTTTCAGGAGCTCGGACACAGGGTCATGTTCCTGATCGGCGACTTCACCGGCTTGATCGGGGATCCGTCAGGCAAGAACAGCACCCGTCCGCCTCTGTCGCGAGAGCAGATAGAGGAGAATGCGCGCACCTATGAAGACCAGGTATTCAAGATACTCGATCCGGACAGGACCGAGATCTGTTTCAACTCCAGGTGGATGGAGGCGCTCGGCTCGGCGGGGATGATCAGGCTCGCATCGCACCATACGGTCGCCCGCATGCTCGAGCGTGATGACTTTTCGAAGCGCTACGGGGCGAACCAGCCGATAGCGATTCATGAGTTCCTTTATCCCCTCTGCCAGGGCTACGATTCGGTGGCGATGCACGCCGATGTGGAACTTGGCGGCACGGACCAGAAATTCAACCTGTTGGTCGGGCGCGAGTTGCAGCGGCACTACGGTCAGCCTTCCCAGTGCGTGTTGACGATGCCGCTGCTCGAGGGGCTCGATGGCGTCAACAAGATGTCGAAGTCGCTCGGCAATTACATCGGGATCGCGGAACCCCCGCGGGAGATCTTCGGCAAGCTGATGTCGATCTCGGACGATCTGATGTGGCGATACTTCGAGCTTTTGTCGTTCCGGCCGATGAGCGAGATCGCGAGCCTGAAGGATCGGGTCGGGGAGGGGCTCAACCCCCGGGACGCAAAGGTCATGCTTGCGCAGGAACTGGTGGGGCGTTTCCATGGCGCTGTCGCTGCAAAGGAGGCGCTCGAAGAGTTCGAAGCGCGTTTTCGTAGAGGAGTCCTGCCGGACGATCTGCCGGAGGTCCGAGTGCCGGTGGGTACCGACGGAATGGCGCTTGTTCAGGTCCTGAGGCAGGCAGGTCTGACATCCAGTACGTCCGAGGCAATCCGGATGTTGAGTCAGGGTGCCGTCCGACTCAACGGGGAGCGTGTCGAGGACCGGGGTCTGGTCCTGCACAGCGGCCAGACGGTCGTCTTGCAGATTGGCAAGCGAAAGTTTGCGTCGGTGGTCCTTGCTTAGCTCGTGGTTCGTAGTGTTCGGGCCTCTGGGGCGCCTCGCGTGGAGCGATTGCGCATGCGGTGACGGGATCTTCGTGAGTGGCTCGACTGGGTGATTCTCGAGGGGTTTTGATTTTCGAGCTTGTCGACCGCC